>NZ_CP086303.1:0-1062608 GCF_020843965.1 Burkholderia sp. B21-005
GACGGTGAGCGGCAGGACGACGCGGTGCCTGTGCCTGCTGCCGCCTCCGCGGCGCGCGATCTCACGTGTTCGTCGGCGAATGTCACGACAGTGCCAGTGCCAGCGCCCGAACTGAAGACCGCGCCCGCGCCATTGCATCGCGCCCCGGCGCACGAAGGCGAACCGCATCGCGACAGCCATGCGTCGCCGTCGGTGCGCAAGCTCGCGCGAGAACTGGGCGTCGAGATATCGCATGTGCAGGGCACCGGTCCGAAGCAGCGCGTTACATCGGAAGACGTTGCCGCATTCGTCAGGAATGCGATGACGGCATCGTCCAGCACGTCTCCAGTCTCGACGCCTGTCCCGGCGAACGCAGCGGAGCTGGGTTTATTGCCATGGCCGAAGGTGGATTTCGCGAAATTTGGTCCCGTCGATTCGCAGCCGCTGTCGCGGATCAAGAAGATCTCGGGCGCGAACCTGCATCGCAACTGGGTGATGATCCCGCACGTCACGAACAACGACGAAGCGGACATCACCGAACTGGAGGCACTGCGTGCGCAGCTGAACAAGGAACACGAGAAGGCGGGCGTGAAGTTCACGATGCTCGCGTTCGTGATCAAGGCGGTCGTCGCCGCGCTGAAGAAGTTCCCGACCTTCAACGCGAGCCTCGACGGCGACAACCTGGTGTTCAAGCAGTACTACCATATTGGTTTCGCCGCCGATACGCCGAACGGCCTCGTCGTGCCGGTGATCCGCGATGCGGACAAGAAGGGTCTCGTCGACATCGCGAAGGAAATGGCCGAGCTGTCGAAGGCCGCGCGCGACGGCAAGCTGAAGCCGGACCAGATGCAAGGCGGCTGCTTCTCGATCTCGTCGCTCGGCGGGATCGGCGGTACGCATTTCACGCCGCTTATCAATGCGCCGGAAGTGGCGATTCTCGGGCTGTCGCGCAGCGCGATGAAGCCGGTGTGGGATGGCAAGCGGTTCGTGCCGCGGCTCATTCTGCCACTGTCGTTGTCGTGGGATCACCGAGTCATCGACGGGGCGGAAGTGGGACGCTTCAATGCTTATCTGAAAACCATCCTGGGCGATCTCCGTCGCGTCATTCTTTGATGAGCAGAGGGGCTCGCAGGGGCGTGGGGTTTCTGGCGGTCATCCACGCCTCGTCGTTGAACTTGCTTTCATAACGGTCTGCTAGCGTCGCCCCTGCGCGGGGCGGTGGTCACTTTTCTTTGTCTTCCAAAGAAAAGTAACCAAAAGAAAGGCGCGTCCTTAGGCGGACAGCAAAGGTGGTCCTGCCCAGCATCGCGTTCTCTTGTCAGGCCGGAGTCGGGTTCTTCCGCGGGTTTCCCCTCCCTCTTTCAGTAGCCAAACAAGAAGGGGACGTACATGAGTCTCATCGAAGTCAAGGTTCCGGATATCGGCGATTTCAGCGGCGTCGATGTCATCGAAGTCAACGTGAAGCCGGGCGACGTGATCGAAAAAGAGCAAACGCTCATCACGCTCGAATCCGATAAAGCCTCCATGGAAGTGCCCAGCGACGTCGCCGGCACGGTCAAGGAAGTCAAGGTCAAAGCCGGCGAGAAAGTCTCGCAAGGCACCATCATCGCCATCGTCGAAACAGCAGCAAGCGACGCCGCCCCCGCGAAAGCACCCGAGGCAGCGAAACCCGCACCGGCTGCACCGGCTCCGGCCGCCGCGCCGCAAGCCGGTAGCTACAGCGGCGCCGCCGACATCGAGTGCGACATGCTCGTGCTCGGCGCCGGCCCCGGCGGCTACTCGGCCGCGTTCCGCTCGGCCGACCTCGGCATGAAGACGGTGCTGGTCGAACGCTACTCGACGCTCGGCGGCGTGTGCCTGAACGTCGGTTGCATCCCGTCGAAGGCGCTGCTGCACACGGCACTCGTCATCGACGAAGCCGCGGCGCTCGCATCGCACGGCATCACGTTCGGCAAGCCGGAGGTCGATCTCGACAAGCTGCGCGACTTCAAGGGCGGCGTCGTCAAGAAACTGACGACGGGCCTGGCCGGCATGGCGAAGGCGCGCAAGGTCGAAGTCGTCACGGGCGTCGGCGCATTCGTCGATCCGTATCACATGGAAGTGCAGGGCGAAAACGGCAAGAAGGTCGTCAAGTTCAAGCAGGCGATCATCGCCGCGGGCTCGCAAGCCGTGAAGCTGCCGTTCATGCCGGAAGACCCGCGCGTCGTCGATTCGACGGGCGCACTCGAACTGCGCCAACTGCCGAAGCGGATGCTCGTGATCGGCGGCGGCATCATCGGCCTCGAAATGGCAACGGTGTACGCGACGCTCGGCGCCGAGATCGACGTGGTCGAAATGATGGACGGCCTGATGATGGGCGCGGACCGCGATCTCGTGAAGGTCTGGGAAAAGTACAACGCGAAGCGCTTCGGCAACGTGATGCTGAAGACCAAGACGGTCGGCGCGGAAGCGAAGGAAGACGGCATCTACGTGAAGTTCGAGGGCGAGAAGGCGCCGGCGGAAGCGCAGCGCTACGACCTCGTGCTCGTCGCAGTGGGCCGCAGCCCGAACGGCAAGCAGATCGGCGCCGACAAGGCAGGCGTGGCCGTCACCGACCGCGGCTTCATCGACGTCGACAAGCAGATGCGCACGAACGTCCCGCACATCTTCGCGATCGGCGACGTCGTCGGCCAGCCGATGCTCGCGCACAAGGCGGTGCATGAAGGCCACGTCGCAGCGGAAGCCGCGCACGGCGAGAAGGCGTACTTCGACGCGCTGCAGATCCCGTCGGTGGCGTACACCGATCCGGAAGTGGCGTGGGCCGGCAAGACGGAAGACCAGTGCAAGGCCGAAGGCATCAAGTACGGCAAGGCGGTGTTCCCGTGGGTCGCATCGGGCCGCGCGATCGCGAACGGCCGCGACGAAGGCTTCACGAAGCTGATCTTCGACGAGGAAACCCATCGCGTGATCGGTGGCGGCATCGTCGGCCTGAACGCGGGCGACCTGATCAGCGAAGTGTGTCTCGCCGTCGAGATGGGCGCGGACGCGGAAGACATCGGCAAGACGATCCATCCGCACCCGACGCTCGGTGAATCGGTCGGCATGGCCGCCGAGTTGTACGAAGGCGTGTGTACGGACCTGCCGCCGCCTGGAAAGGCCTGATCGACATCAGGGCTTGCATGTCGCAAGTATGACGAATAGCGGGTTTTCCCGAGCGTGCGCCGAGAATGTCTGTTTTTGGTGATAAATCGACTTTTTATTGGAATTTTCCGCGGAGCCGGCTGGCATAAACTCGTTCATCAGGTGATGTTGTTCGAATGCGTGCCGGAGCGGAAATCGATGGTCTGCCCGAAAGCGAGCGTTCGAACCTCAGGGCACCGGAGCCTTGTGCAAAGAGGAGACCCAGGCCATGAACGTTGCGCTGGACAGGATAGACCTTAGCATCCTGAGTGAACTTCAGGAGGACTCAAGTTTGACGAATCTCGAACTGGCGGCTCGAGTCAACCTGTCGCCCTCTCCCTGTCTCGTCAGAGTCAGAAATCTGGAGCGTCTCGGTGTAATCAGCCGGCGCGTCGCCGTGCTCAATGCGTCCCTGCTCGGCCTGGGCGTCATGGCCATCGTCGAGATCAGTCTGGAGCGGCAGGGCATGCAGGCGCGGGAGAGTTTCGCCGACACGGTCAGAGGCATCACCGAAGTCATGGACTGCTTCATGATGACCGGGCAAACCGACTATTTGCTGCGGGTGGTGGCGAGGGATCTCGTCGAACTCGAACACATCATCACACACAAGCTGACGTCGCTTCCCGGTGTGGCCAGCGTTCGCTCGAACGTCGTCCTGAAACGGCTTGCCAACAAGACGACGCTTCCTATCGACAAGACACGGCCTATCCAGATTCATGGCCTGGCGCAGGCGTCGTGATCACATCGCGTGAGGTGTTCTCATGAGTAACGCAATGTCCGCCGGCCGGCCGGTGGATTCGCGCGCCGACATCGCAACGGCGTCGGAGATTATCGAAGAAGCGCGCGCCGGGCGCATGTTCATTCTGGTCGACGACGAGGATCGCGAGAACGAAGGCGACCTCGTCATTCCCGCGCAATTCGCCACGCCCGACGCCGTCAACTTCATGGCGACGCATGCACGTGGCTTGATCTGCCTCGCGATGACACGCTCGCGCTGCGAATCGCTGGGCTTGAATTTGATGAGCCGAATCAACGGCTCGCGGCACGAGACGGCCTTCACGGTGTCGATCGAGGCGCGTGACGGTGTGAGTACCGGCATCTCGGCGGCCGACCGTTCCCGCACGATTTCGATTGCGATCAATCCGGAAACGGGGCGCGACGAGCTCGTTTCTCCCGGGCATGTCTTTCCGCTCATGGCGCGCGACGGCGGCACGCTCGTGCGCGCGGGTCACACCGAGGCGGCGGTAGATATCGCCCGTCTGGCCGGGCTCGCGCCGGCTGGTGCGATCTGCGAAATCATGAACGACGACGGCACTATGGCGAGGCTGCCGGACCTGGTCGCCTTTTCACGGCGGCATCAGCTGAAGCTGGGCACGATCGCCGATCTCATCGCGTATCGCCGACGAACGGAAAGGCTCGTGGAGGCTGTTGAACACGGGAGCTTTACCGAGCCGGACGGAAGGCATTGGCGGATCGTCGTCTACCGGAACCGGATCGATCAGGTCGAGCATATCGCCATCGTCATGGGCGATCTGCGGGGAGCGGACCCTGTTCTCGTGCGCATGCATGCGATGGATACCATGAACGACGTCATCGGCGGTCACCACCTTGCGTCTCTACGCGGCGCCGCGCGTTTGCTGGCGGACGAGAACCGCGGCGTCATCGTGGTGATCCGCGAGTCGCGCGTCACGGCCGTGTCGGAACGTGTGCGTTCCATGATGCACCCCAAGCCTGCCGAGCCGGAACTGCGTGATTACGGAATAGGCGCGCAAATTCTCACCGAACTCGGCGTGAAGAACATGATCCTGCTCTCCAATCATGAAAGAACGATCGTGGGCCTGGAGGGCTATGGTTTGAACGTGGTGGAGCAGAGAAAAATAGAGCGTATCCACGACGATCAGGAAGTTTGACGCCGTCCGGTCGTGCCGCCGTGCCGATGCAGAAATCGGGCTCTCCCGTTCTAGTTGCGGTGGCGTTTTTCCGGATGAAGTCGTGCCGCTCATTGCAGAGCGTTTCGTGACCAGAAGAGCAACTGGAGGAGGAGAGATGAGACACGCAGAAAACTTCGGCATCGTCGGCGAGCGCGCGAGTGCCATAGCTGCGGGGCGACCCGCATGAAAACAACGGCAGACAATCCCTATACGATCGGACTCGAGCGCGACCGGGCGAACTTCGTTGCCTTGTCGCCGCTGACGTTTCTCGAACGCGCCGCGTCTGTCTGGCCGGAGCGCACGGCCATCGTGCACGGCACGATTCGCCGCGACTGGGCCGAAACCTATCGACGTTGCCGGCTGCTCGCCGGTGCGCTGCGCGGGCGCGGCATTGGCAACGGCGATACGGTGGCGATGATCGCGGCCAATACGCCGGAACTGTTCGAGGCGCATTTCGGTGTACCGCTTTGCGGTGCCGTACTGAATACCATCAACACACGGCTCGATGCCGACACGATCGCTTTCATTCTCGACCACGGTGACGCGAAGCTGCTGATCACCGACCGTGAATTCTCCCCGACGGTCAAGAAAGCCCTGGCACGTCTTGGCCGCGTCATTCAGGTCATCGACATCGACGATCCTCAGTGTAGAGAAGGCGATCTGCTCGGCGAAAAAGACTACGAAGCGTTGCTGCAGGAGGCCACGCACACGGAATTCTCTGTCGCGATGCCGGAAGACGAATGGCAGGCCATTTCGCTTAACTACACATCCGGCACGACGGGCAATCCAAAAGGCGTGGTGTATCACCATCGCGGCGCATATCTGAACGCCGTGTCGAATGCACTATCGTGGCATCTGGACGAGGACACGACCTATTTGTGGACCTTGCCGATGTTTCATTGCAATGGTTGGTGCTTTCCCTGGACCATGGCGTTGGTGGCCGGCACCAGTGTCTTTCTGCGTCATACGCGGGCCGAGCGGATCCTCGCCGCCATCCGCACCGAGGCGGTCACGCATTTTTGTGCCGCGTCCGTGGTGTTGAACATGATCAATAACGCCGCGCCGGAGCTGAAAGCGGGCATTCGTCACGGAGTCAAGGTCATGACCGGCGGTGCGCCGCCGCCGGCTTCGGTGATCGCCGGCATGGAGCGCATGGGCTGGGAGGTGACGCATGCCTATGGGTTGACCGAGTCTTATGGGCCGGTCGTGCAATGCGTGTGGCGCGAGTCGTGGAATGCGCTCGATCTCGATGCGAAAGCCCGACTCAAGGCCCGCCAGGGTGTGCGCGGCCCTGTTCTCGAGGCAATGATGGTGGCCCACCCGGATACGCTGGAGCCCGTTCCAAAAGACGGGCAAACGCTCGGCGAGGTATTTCTGCGCGGCAACAACGTCATGATGGGCTACCTGAAGAATCCGGACGCCACCGCGGAGGCATTTTCCGGCGGGTGGTTTCATACAGGCGATCTCGGGGTGTGGCATCCCGATGGCTACCTGGAAATCAAGGATCGCTCGAAGGACATCATCATCTCGGGGGGCGAAAACATTTCGTCGATCGAGGTTGAGGACATACTGTATTCCCATCCCGCTGTTCTGGAGGCGGCAATCGTCGCGCGTCCCGACGACAAGTGGGGCGAGACACCTTGTGCTTTCATCACGCTCAAAGACGATTCGGTGGTGACCGAAGCAGACATCATCGCGTTTTGCCGCGAGCGGCTGGCACATTTCAAGGTGCCGAAGACCATCGTGTTCTCGCTACTGCCGAAGACTGCGACCGGCAAGATCCAGAAGTTCAACTTGCGGGAGCGAGCGCGCCAGCTGTGAAAGAGGCGGCGGCGTAGCGCCAGCCGCCGCGTTTCGATCAACGCGACGAAGCCTCCTTGTTGTCCACTCGAAATTTGCCGGGACTTTGTCCCATGGTCTTCTTGAACATGGTGATGAACGAATTCGGACCTTCATAGCCGAGCTCGAGCGCCACCGCGTGAACCGACGCGCCTGCCGACAATCGCTGAAGCGCAATGATGATATGCAGGCGCTCGCGCCAGCGCCCGAAGGTCATGCCGGTTTCGCTGCGTACCAGTCGCGCGAGCGTACGTTCGCTCATTGCATATCGGCGCCCCCATTCCGCGATCGTGCTGCGGTCGGCGGGGTTGTCGAGCAACGCCGAAGCGATCTGTTGAAGCCGGGGATTGTCGGAGATCGGGAGAAAGACGTCGTCGGGCGCCAGCAGCGCGAGCTGATCCAGCAACACTCTGGCGAGCCGGCCCACCGGGCCGTCCTTCGGATAGTCGGGTGGGAATCTGGCCAGTGAACGGATCAGCTCGCGGATGAGCGGCGTGATGGTAAAGCTGCGGCAGTCGGTGGGCAGACCGGCTTCGTCCGGTGGAATGAAGATGACGTACAGCTTGGCGAAATCGGAAGCATGATTGCTGTGAGGAATGCCGCCCGGAATCCACACCGCGCCGTTGGGCGGGACGATCCACCATCCGCTCGGTGATCGACACATGACCGACCCGCTCAATGCGACGACCATTTGCCCCTTGCGATGAACGTGCATTGGCAGCTCATCCTCTTTTCCACTCGTCTCCAGAAGAACGGAAATGACCGGCAAATCGACGGAGTCCGGATCGAACGGTTGATAGTTGATCTTCACCTGGTCTGTCATGGCTCGCGAAGCGGACATACGGATTTCAGGAGTTTCGGGTTCCACGTTTCACTCGCTTTCTGCGCCTGCCCGGCCTCGGTGAATTCATGTGTCGTCGCCCTCGGCGCAACATACTGTGGGCCATTCGACTGACGCGATTTTAATCCGCCGAATCAACGATGGCGCCCGTAAATCAAAATTAAATTTGGCCCGGCTGGACCTACACTGACCCGATGAAAAATGACGGGACATCAGGTATGAAAACCGACGAATTGATTTGCACACACGTCGACGCGGACATCGTGCGGCTGACGATCAACCGGCCACCGGCAAACGCGCTGAGCGAACCGCTCATCACCGCATTGATTTCCATCTTCCGCGACCTCGCTCAACAAGACGTGCCACCCGGCATCGTGCTCACCGGCGCGGGAGAGAAGTTCTTTTGTGCCGGTGGTGATATCAATGAAGTGGCGGACCATGATCTCGCCCTGTCGCGCATGGAAGCGTTCCACGCGTTCCTGGCGCAACTCGAGCAGTATCCGAGCCCGCTCGTGTGCGCGGTCAACGGCTATGCAGTGGGCGCCGGATTCGAAATGGTGCTGCATGCGGATTACGTCGTCGCGTCCGCCGAATCCCGGCTGGGATTTCCCGAGATCAATCACGGCTTGCTGCCCGCGGCAAAAGGCATGCGCCACGCAGCGGCCCTGCTGGGTCAACGTGCCGCGCGTTCGCTGCTTTTTTCAGGCGAACTGATCACCGCCGGAGAAGCGCTGGAGATAGGCGCGGTCGACACGATATCCGCGCGTGATGAAACGCTGCGAGACGCGCTGGCCAAATGCCGCGAGCTTTGCACCAAAGATCGCCAACTCTTCGCCGCCATCAAGAGAACGCTGCGCGAGAGTCCGCGGATGAACGACGCATCTCTGCTGCAGATGACGCTCGATGACCTGCGTGGATATCTCGGTAACGCGAAGACCGCGGACGCGAGATCCAGATTTCTGAACCGCAACAAGAAGGCCTGATCGTGAGCAATCTCCAACTACCGGAAACGCTGCATCTCGCGCGCATGACGTATGAGGACGTGGCGGCCGCATTGGCCATACAGTTCGATCGCGTCATCATTCCTTGCGGCGCAATCGAGCAGCACGGCCCCCATCTGCCGCTGAGCATGGATGCCGATCATGCTGACGCGCTGGCGGTGGAAATCGCCACGTTGCTGGGGCGAACCCTAATCGCACCGACGATACAAGCGGGATGCTCGAAGCACCACATGGCCTTCCCGGGCACGATCTCGTTGCAGGAGCACACGTATGCCGCGCTCTGCCACGATTACTGCGTGAGCCTCGCGACACACGGATTCAAGCGCATCTACCTGTTCTCGGCACACGTCGGCAACTTCAATGCCCTTCACGCGATGTTGCCGGGATTGCGACAGGCTGTCGGGCCGGACGTCGAGGTGCTTGCCTATACGAATCATCAGGCGTGGCTGCGTGAATGGCGACTGGCGGTCGAGGAAGCCGGCGGCGATCCGGAATCCGTGGGCGGACACGCCGACATCGCCGAAACCTCCCTCATGATCCACCTTCATCCCGACAGTGTCCGACTCGCTCAACTCACGGCAGGCCATGTGGGCGTCATGACGACCGAGCAATTGAACCGGATGTGGAAGGAAGGCGTGGCGTCCATCTCCCGAAACGGCGTGCTCGGCGATGCGCGAGGATCATCACGCGAGATTGGCGAGGCCTGTCTGCGTGCGACGGCCAGACTTCTCGCGTCGGCATTTGCAGCCGAATCATCGACGTAGAAAAGGGCGGAACGCCGGCAGCATGATCTGCCGGTATCGGCAAGGTCGCGGCATGAAAAGAATAAAAAATGCTGCGGGATATGCGGCAATATTCATTCACGGAAACAAATGAGAGATCAAGTCAGAAACGGCAAACAGATCGATAGGGATTCCTATCAATTCTGGCCGAGACGTTTCTAAATCAAGTGCAAGGGCGATGTTCATGGTTCAACGGCACGACAGTGACCGGAACCTCGGCAACAGTTCGCGCGCGCCGTGAATTTTCAAATTACGACTGTCAAGGAAAAGAAAATGCCATTGAAATTTGGTTTTTGGTCCGAGCAGGAGACGCAGGTCGGGCATAGCTACTCGAACAGGCTTCGCGAGCTGGTTCGCGAAGCGCTTTTCGCGGAGCAAATGGGTTTCGACTTCGTTGCGTTGTCGGAGCAGCACTTTGCGCTTGGCGGAGTGTCGAGTTCGGCGCCTGAAGTGGTCTTTGGCTATCTCGCAGCCGTCACTTCGCGAATCAGGCTTCGTCCTGCCGTGGCGTTGATGCCGAAGGCCATCAATCACGCACTGCGTACCGCGGAACGGCTGGCGGCCACCGACATCCTCTCCGACGGCCGGATGGAGATGTATTGCGGTCGCGCTAACACGACGATCGCAATGCGCGCGTTCAACGTATCGCCCGAGGAAACCCTGCCGCAAATGGAAGAGGGCATGGCGCTGTTGCGCAAGGCAATGCGTGAGGACGTTTTCACCTTCGAGGGAAAGTATTACCAGGTGCCGCCCCGGTCGCTCGTGCCGAAGCCGTTGCAAAAACCGTATCCCGTGCTCGGCGTTGCCGCCACCAGCGCGAACAGCCACGCTTGGGCCGGCTCGGAAGGCCTCGCGGTGATGAGCCATGCGATTTATCAGGGATGGGAAAAACAGAAGGGTCTGCTGGACACCTACTGGAAGAGCTGGAAGCGCGATGAGACCGGACCGTTGCACAAGCCGCGTGCCGGCATGCCGCTCTTCATCGGTATCGGCAAGACCGACCAGGAAGCGAAGGACATTTATGCCCGCGCGATCATGAACTACGCGCGCATCTCGACCGACGCCTATCCGCGGCTCGCCAAACTCGCGGACAACTACGCGTACATGGCCGAAAGCGTGCCCGCGATGCAACGCGCCGCCGAAGATTGGGACTACCTCCTGAACGAATCCGCCACCACGGTGTGCGGAAGCCCCGATACCGTCATCCGTCAGTTGGAGCAATACGAGAAGCTCGGAATCGACGAGGTGCTGCTGCATATCGACTCGGTACCGCACGAGCAGATCATGTCGGCGATCGAAATGGTCGGGCGCTACGTGATTCCTCATTTCAACGATCGCAACAATATCGTCCGCCCGACCGACGAGTTGCTCGAGAAGATTCGCGCCATGCGCCCGCAGGCTGCCAACCCGCAGCACACTCAAGGATGAACCTACGTATGAATACGTCTTCGCGCTATCAGTATCTGAATGTCGAACAACGGTCCTCCGGTGTCGCGATTGTCACGATGAATCGTCCGGAAATCCTGAACGCCATCAATTGGGACATGCACGGCGAACTGGAACGGGTGTTCGTCGATCTGGATCACGACAAATCGGTCAAGGCGATCGTTTTGACCGGCGCCGGCCGCGGTTTCTGCTCCGGCGGCGATCAGAAGTCGATCGACAATGGCGATATCCCGTCGGCGACGCGCGGCGGTCGTCATCTCGTGAGAAACATGCTCGAGGTCGAGGTGCCGATCGTGGCGGCGGTCAATGGCGTGGCCGTGGGTCTGGGCGCGACGCTGGCGCTGTTCTGCGACATGATTTATGCGAGCCCGACCGCACGGTTCGCCGATACGCACGTCAATGCCGGTGTCGTCGCCGGCGACGGTGGTGCTGTGATCTGGCCGCTTCTGCTCGGGCCGGTCCGCGCTCGGCACTATCTGATGACGGGCGACTTCGTCAGCGCCGAGGAAGCGCTGACGATGGGGATGATCAACAAGATCGTCGAAAGCGACAAGCTGCTGGAGGCGGCGATCGATTACGCGGAACTGCTCGCGAGCGGTCCGCGCGACGCGATCGTCTGGACGAAATACTGTGTCAACAAGCTCGTCAAGCAGAATGCCCATCTGCTACTCGATACGTCGATCGCTCTGGAGACGATCACGTTCACTTCCCCCGAGCGCCGCGCAGCGGTGGCTTCGTTCACCGAAAAGCGCAAGCGCTTTGGAGAAAACTGGAAATGAGCGCGGCACCGTGGACTTCCGGCAGTCAATTCGCGACCACCACTATTCCGGCCTTGCTGATCGAGCGCGTGAAGAACGACGCCGACGCTAACGCGTTCTTTCAGAAGCGTGCCGGGGAGTGGGTGCCCACCACCTGGAAAGGCTATGCGAACGCAGTCTGTTCCGTATCCGCCGCCCTCAGGGCGGCCGGTGTAGCACGAGGCGATCGGATTGCCATCATGGGCGACGTATCCCGGGAGTGGCTCATTGCCGACATGGCGACGATCTGCTCGGGAGCGGTTACGGTAGGCGTCTATTTCACCGCGTCGGTCGAGGAGGTCCGCTACTACCTGGAGGATTCAGGGGCGAGACTCGCTTTTGCCGGAAGTGCCGAACAGCTTCGGATCATGGAAGCGGCCGATACGTCCCGCAGGCTCCTCAAGATCGTGGTGCTCGATCCGGACTGGAAGCGCTCGCCTGGCGAAACCGCCATGAATGTCGTTTCACTCGCCGAGTTCGCGTCGCATTTTGCCGGCGACGAAGTCGCTTACCTGCGTGAGCAGTCCTCGCTTGCGAGGCCGACGGACCTGGTGAGCCTGGGTTACACCTCCGGAACCACGGGGGCGCCCAAAGGTGCAATGCTGACGCATGTGTCGATGCTGGCGGGCGCGTTCACGTGGCCGACCTTCTGTCCGGCAATATTGTCCGAACCGCAGCGCATGGTGGTCCATCTGCCGCTTTCGCACACGGTCGCGCGCATTCAGGCGACGACGCTGCCGTTGATCGCGAAGACGGTACCTTACTTCGTCGACGTGTCGGCCGATTTCGCGAAGTGCATTCAGGAAGTCAGACCGACGTCCTACATGGCGCCGCCGCGCTTCTATCAGAAGTTCGCGACCCAGATCATCAACCACGTAAACGGCAGCAGCGAAGCCGAGCAGAGAAACTACAAGCTCGCACTTGGCGTCGCGCGGGAAGTGCTGGCCGATCGACTGGACGCAGGCACGGGCGACCCATTCAAGGAACAGCTCTACGCCACCTGCCGTGAGCACGTTTTCAAGCCGTTGCTGACCAGAATCGGCTTCGACGATCTGCGCTATCCGTATACGGCCTCCGCTCCAGTGCCACCCGAGGTCATCACACTGTTCCAGTTGTGGGGCGTCAACCTGAAAGAGAATTACGGGCAAACGGAGATGGTCGGCGGAAACCTCGCGCAGGTGACCGACTGGTCGAGGCCTGGCAATTCCGGCGTGCCGCTTGACGACCCCGCCTGGGAAACCCGTGTGTTGCCGGACGGTGAAATGATCGTTCGGGGGCCGGGGCTGTTCATCGGCTACTGGAACAAGGAAGCCGAAACGAAGGCCGCGTTGCGGGACGGCTGGCTGTATACCGGCGACATCGTCGACGTCGGCGCGGACGGTTCGTACAAGCTGATCGATCGAAAGAAAGAGCTTATCAATACGGCCGCCGGCAAATCGATCAGCCCGGTGCAGATCGAAAACGAACTTCGCCAGAGCCCGTACATTACCGAGGCACTGGTGATTGGGGAAGGGCGCAAGTATCTGACGGCGTTGATCGAAGTCGACGGCACGCTCACCATGGACTGGGCCCGGACGCGCGACCCTTCGGTCACGCAGTACGCCGATCTGGCCACCTCGCAGATCGTGATCGACCTGCTCCGTGAAGAAGTGGAAAAGGCGAATGCGAGGTTGGCGCGGGCAGAGCAGATCAAGGCGTTCAGGATATTCCCCGAGGAACTCACACCGGAAAACGGCGTGATGACCGCCACGCGCAAGAAACGCCGCAAGGCATTGATGGCACGCTACGAGCACATTATTGCCGGCCTTTACGACGATGCCGAAGAACAGTTGATCAAAGAGCAGCTTGCCGGTTCAGGGCCAGCAGCAGCTTCCGTTCACCAGCAATAGGAATCGCCGGCAGCGCAACTGGCCACGAGAACCCGTCGACGGTGCGGCGCGGGCGATGAACGGTGTAACGCCACGGGTACTTCACCACGCTGCTTCATGTCAGTACCTGTGGCGCTCCGCCATGAAGCCGCACCCCCGTTCCGTCCACCGAGAGAGGTACCGCCGTGATAGCACTTTCCCCCGACCGCACGACCTTCCGCGAAGCCATGTCCCGTATCGGCGCCGCGGTGAATATCATCACCACCACGACACCTTCCGGCGATGTCGGCATGACGGTGTCCGCGGTGTGCTCCGTCACCGACGACCCTGCTACGGTGCTCGTTTGCATAGGCCGGTCCAGCCGCCAATTTGGCCACTTCAGCAAGGCGGGCATCATCTGTGTCAACGTTCTTTCCCATGAGCACGAGATGCTTGCACCGATCTTCGCGGGCAAGGGCGATGTCCAGATGACCGAGCGCTTCACGTACGGCGAGTGGATCCGTCTCGTCACGGGTGCGCCGGTGCTGGCCACAGCGGCCGCGAGTCTCGACTGCACGGTGGACCGAAGCATCGACATCGGCACTCATACGGTCTTTTTCTGCGCCGTGCAGGCGGTACATCTCGGTTCCGCGTGTTCGGGCCTCGTCTATCACGGGCGCGCTTATCATCGGCTGCCGCAGCAGCATGCGTAACACGGCGCGGCTGTTCCCGACCGACCACAAGGCCACGCCGATGGTTGCCGTTCGAAGTTTCTGCTGCGCTCATGCAACAAAGGGGGGGATGTATGTGCGAAGATTTTGCTAATGCGCCTTCAAGACCTTGCAATGTCGCTTGACCTTCGCCGCACCGCATTAGCGGAATAGCCGGACACGATTAGCGCACGAACGGACACCATTAGCCGTATCTACGAACTGCAACAGCCGCTCCCGTGCGGCATGGCGATCCTGGCAGACGGCGCGGCGCCGCGCGGCGCGGACGCGGCCCCGGCTGATGACTGCTGCGTTTTAGGACAGCGGCTGCCGCAAAACCGCCATTCACTGTCGCGTGCAAGTTCCTGACATCGGGATCGACGCGCCAGTGAGATAGGGGACCTTATCACGACGGCACGAGTGCCGGCTCACACTTTGATTTCGCACGACGTGTGGTCGAAGCTGCCAGCCCTGTAACGATGTCGCGAGAGAGTTGACACCGAGATTCGCGACGCCGCGCTCGGTGACAACTTCAATGCGCAGCAAGCAACTCAATGGTTCTTCGCGAATTGCCCTCTGGCGGTTAGCGTCGCTGGGCGACGGGACATTTTTCCTTCGCAAACCGTGACACGTTTATTTGTGTCTACGGCTGCCGACACCTGAAAAAACCTCATTTTGTTAAGACCTCCTAGCCCGGCCTCGCGTCGCTGGCAGGCGCAGGAGCCAGGGCAGGAGCCGTTAGCGGAACGCCCGCATCTGCCCCGTCATCATCTGCAGCATCTTGTTGGCGGCCACCGAGAGCTTGCGGCCCACACGCGTGACCATGTGCGCCTCGGCGTTCTCGAGAATCGGATGCGCGATCTCGATTGCGAACAGTTCCTTGGCTTGCAGTTCGGCCGCCACCGCGAAAGCCGGCATCACCGAGATGCCGAGCCCCGATTTCACGAATTCCTTCAGGATCGCGAAGGAATTGGTGGTGATGATCGGCGCGAGCCGTACGCGCTCGGCGTATTCCACGGCCTCCATCATCTGCCGCGTGCCGTAGGACGGGTGGGTGGCCGCCAGCGGGTAGGTGGCGAGCTGCTGCACCGTCAGCACCTTGTGGCTGCGGCGCGGGAAGTCGGGGCCGACGATCGCCATCATCGGCTGCCGCTTCGAGGCGCGCGACACCAGCTTGGGCTCGGCGGGCGGGTTGTAGACCAGGCCGATCTCGCCCTCGTCGTTCGAGATTTTGCGGATCACGTCGTTGGTGCTGCCCACGTCGAGGTTGACACGGATCCCGGGGAACTGCCGGCAGAACTGCTGCATCGGCCCGGCCAGTAGATCCGAGACGAAGCCCTCGCCGAGCACCAGGCTGACCTGACCGGTCTTGAGCCCGCGCAGCTCCTGCAGGCGCGAGATCAGGTCGTCGCGATGCGCGAGCTGCTCGCGGAAATACTCGATCACGCAGCGTCCAGCGTCGGTGGGCGTCACGCCGCGCGCGTGGCGCTCCACCAGGGTGGCGTCGAGCTCCTTCTCCAGCAACCCGATCTGGCGGCTCACGGCCGAGGGCGCCACGTCGAGCCAGTCGGCCGCGGCGCGGATCGTGCCGCAGCGCACGGCCTCGTAGAAATAGACGATCCGGCTGTCGGTAAGGGTGTCGCTCATGATCCAGGTGTTCTAAAAAAGAGAACAATCTCAATATTGGCGTTGATTGATTATACGGATCGCCGGACCGAACATCGTAGCCATGCAAGGCGGGCGCAAGCTGGCGCGCCGGCCTCGAACCAACAGCTATCAGGAGTCGTCGGATGAAAACGGTGGGCGTGATCGGTCTGGGCAACATGGGGCGCGGCATGGCAGGTTCGCTGCGGCGCGGCGACTACACGGTGCTTGGCTACGACGCGGCGCCGGGCGTGGCGCTCGCGCTGTCCGAGCAGGAGGTGCTGTCGGCGCGCGATTCGGTGGCCGAGATCGCGCGCGACGCCGACGTGCTGCTGCTGTCGCTGCCGACGTCGGCGGTGGTCGAGGCGGTGGTGCTGGGCGCGGGCGGCGTGCTCGAGAACGCGAGGCCGGGCAGCATCGTGATCGACACCACCACCGCCGATCCGGACAGCACGCGGCGCGTGGCGGCGGCCCTGGCTGAGCGCGGCATCGGCTTCGTCGACGGCCCGGTGAGCGGCGGCCCGAAGGGCGCGGCCACCGCCACCATGACCATGGTGCTGGGTGGCTCGGACAGCGATATCGCGGCCATCGAGCCGATCCTCACGGCGATCAGCGCCAAGCGCGTGCATGTGGGCCCGGTGGGTGCCGGCCACGTCACCAAGCTGCTCAACAATCTGCTGACCGGCGTGCACCTGCTGGCCGCCAGCGAGGCGGTGCGCACCGCGCGCGCGGCCGGCGTCGATCCGGAAAAGCTGGTCGAGGCGCTCAACGGCGGCTCCGGCCGCAACAGCGCGACGCTGACCAACTACCCGACCTGGATCTTCAACGGCAAGTTCGATTCCGGTTTCACCATGAAGCTGATGCGCAAGGACGTGCGGCTCGCGCTGGGGTTGCTGGACCAATTCGACAGCGTCGCGCCGGTAGCGCGCGAGGCGGCGCGCGTGTGGGCCGCCAGCGAGGTATCCGTCGCCGACGGCGAGGACTTCAACCGCATCGTCGACTTCCTCGACCCCGCCTGAGGCCGGGCAGCCCGCGCCACGATCCCGCTCGACCCACAGATACGGAAACCTGACATGACCCAGCACGCAGACCAGTTGCTCACCGCCTTCGCGCATTTCTTCCCCGGCGCCGCCACGATCGGCTCGTATATCGACGGCGAGCTCGTCGCCGGCCAGGGCGACACGATCCAGCTTTACGATGCGGCGACGGGCGAGGCCACGCTCGCCTATCGCGACGCCGGCGCAGCAGTGATCGACCATGCCGCCGAAAGCGCGCGCCGCGCGCAGCGCGAATGGTGGGCGCTCACGCATGCCGCGCGCGGCCGCGTGATGCAGGAGGTGGCGCGCGCGATCCGCGCCGAGGCCGAGGCGATCGCGCGGCTGGAGGCACTGGGCTCGGGCAAGCCGATCCGCGACTGCCGGGGCGAGGTGGGCAAGGTCGCCGAGATGTTCGAGTACTACGCAGGCTGGACCGACAAGTTCTACGGCAGCGTGATCCCGGTGCCGACCTCGCACCTCAACTACACGCGCCGCGAGCCGGCCGGCGTGGTGCTGCAGATCACACCCTGGAACGCGCCGGTGTTCACCTGCGGCTGGCAGGTGGCGCCCGCGGTGGCGATGGGCAACGGCGTGCTGCTCAAGCCCTCGGAGCTGACGCCCTTCACCTCGCTGGCGGTCGCCCGACTCGGCGAGCGGGCCGGGCTGCCGCGCGGCCTGGTCAACGTGCTGGCCGGCTTCGGTCACACCGCCGGGCAGGCCGCGATCGCGCATCGCGTGGTGAGCAAGGTGGTATTCGTCGGCTCGCCGGCCACCGGCGCGCGCATCGCCGAGGCCGCCGCGCGCCGCGTGCTGCCGTGCGTGCTGGAGCTGGGCGGCAAGTCGGCCAATATCGTGTTCGCCGACGCCGACCTCAAGCGCGCCGCGCTGACCGCCCAGGCGGCGATCTTCGCTGGCGCGGGCCAGAGCTGCGTGGCCGGCTCGCGTCTGCTGGTGCAGCGCGCCGTCTACGACGAATTCGTCGCGATGGTGGCTGCCGGGGCGAAGAAGATCCGCGTCGGTGCACCGCTCGACGATGCGACCGAGGTGGGCCCGATCAACAATCGCAAGCAGTACGACCACGTGATGTCGATGATCGCGCGCGGCGTGGCGGCTGGCGCCACGCTCGCCTGCGGCTCGGCCGAGCGCGTCGGGGAGGGCCGCGGCGGCTACTTCGTGGCGCCGACCGTGCTGACCGGCGTGTCGAACGCGATGGAGGTGGCGCGCACCGAGATCTTCGGGCCGGTGGTGGCGGCCATTCCGTTCGACACCGAGGACGAGGCGATCGCGATCGCCAACGACACCGACTTCGGCCTGGCCGGCGCGGCCTGGACCACCGACGTGGCGCGCGCGCATCGCGTGGCCGCGCAGGTGAACGCCGGCACCTTCTGGGTCAACGGCTACAAGACCATCAACGTGGCCTCGCCGTTCGGCGGCTACGGCATGAGCGGCTACGGCCGCTCGAGCGGGGTCGAGGCGCTGTACGAATACACGCAGACCAAGAGCGTGTGGGTCGAGACGGCCGAAGCGCCGCCCACCGCGTTCGGTTATCTGTAACCACCGGCCCACATTCGACGGCAGCCGGGCTTCAAGGGGAGATTCGTCATGGAACACGCACTGGGTATCGAGCGCCGCGAGCTTGGCGGCGCGGCCACCGCCAAGGTCCTGCTTTACGCGGCCGGCATCCTGCTGGTCGCCGAATGGATCGGCTCGTTCACGTTCAAGCTCGGACCGGGCAAGGTCGTGCTGCTGCCGATGATCTGGGCACTGCTGCTCGGCGCCGCGGTAGGGCTGGCCAGCGCGCGCTGGAACAGCAGCGCGCGCCTGAGCGTGCCCGACCAGTTCTTCGCGGCCGCGATCCTGCAGCCGGCGCTGCTGCTGTTCGTCTCCAAGCTCGGGCTGATGGTGGGCAGCGCGCTGCCCAAGCTGGCGTCGGCGGGCTGGGCGCTGGCCTTCCAGGAATTCGGCCACTTCGTCGGCACCATCCTGCTCGGCCTGCCGCTCGCGTTGCTGCTCGGCATCAAGCGCGAGGCGATCGGCGCGACCTTCTCGGTGGGCCGCGAGCCGAGCCTCGCGATCATCGGCGAGAAGTACGGCATGGATTCGGCCGAGGGCCGCGGCGTGCTGGCCGAGTACCTGACCGGCACCGTGTTCGGTGCGGTGTTCATCGCCGTATTCGCGGGTTTCGTGAGCAGCCTCGGCATCTTCGATCCGCTCGCGCTGGCGATGGGCTCGGGCGTCGGCTCGGGCAGCATGATGGCGGCCGCCTCGGGCGCCATCGCCGCGCAGCAGGACCCGGAGACGGCGAAATCCGTGCTCGCCTTCGCCGCGGCCAGCAACCTGATCACCACCACCATCGGTACCTACTTCACGCTGTTCATCTCGCTGCCGCTCGCGGTCTGGGGCTATCGCGTGCTGGAGCCGCTGATCGGCCGCACCACCAAGGCATCGGCGCAGCCTGAAGTGGCCAGCCCGTCGCTGGGCGACGTGCGGACCGAGGCGCCCGCGCTTGGCTACGGCGGCAAGCTGCTGGCCTGGATCGTGACAGCCGCGATGGCGCTGGTGTGCGACTGGATCGCCCACGGCACCACACCGCTGGCGGGACTGCCGGGGATCGCGATCATGGTGTGCGCGACGATCGTCGGCGATGCGCTGGCGCGCGTGACGGGGCGGCGGATTCCGGCGGTGTGCTGGGTATCGGTGGTGGCGATGTTCCTGACCTCGCCGTGGTGCCCGTGGGCTTCGCAGATCGCCGCGCTCAGCTCGCACAACGATTTCCTCGGGGTGACCACGCCGATGCTGGTGTTCGCGGGGCTGTCGATCGCCAAGGACATCCCGGCGTTCCGCCGGCTCGGCTGGCGCATCGTGCTGGTGTCCTTCGTGGCCAATGCCGGCACCTTCATCGGCGCGACCCTGGTGGCGCAGCTGTTCCATATCTGATGCCTCGCGGCGCGGCGGCGGGCGGCATGGACCGGCTTGCTGCCGTGCCGCGCCGACCGACAAGAGCGCTCCCATCCGCATGAAACTGATCGATTCCATCGTCGCGCACGCCGACGAACTGACGGCGATACGCCGCGATATCCATGCCCATCCCGAGGTGGGCTACGACGTGTTCCGCACCGCCGAACTCGTCGCCGAACGGCTCGAGCAATGGGGTTATGCCGTCACGCGCGGCGTCGGCCGCACCGGCGTGGTCGGCACCTTGAAGCGCGGCGGCAGCTCGCGCGCGATCGGCCTGCGCGCCGACATGGATGCGCTGCCCGTGCAGGAGGCCAACACCTTCGCGCATCGTTCGACGGTGCCCGGCGCGATGCATGCGTGCGGCCACGACGGGCACACCGCCATGCTACTGGGGGCCGCGCGCCATCTGGCGCGGCATGGCGAGTTCGACGGCACCGTGCAGCTATTCTTTCAGCCGGCCGAGGAGGCGGGCGGCGGCGCGCGCGCGATGATCGAGGACGGCCTGTTCGAGCGTTTCCCGGTGGATGCCGTGTTCGGGCTGCACAACTGGCCCGGCATCGCGGCCGGCGATTTCGCGGTGCGGCCGGGGCCGCTGATGGCATCGACCAGCCTGTTCCGGATCAACTTGCGCGGTGCCGGCTGCCACGCGGCCATGCCGCACCTGGGCCGCGATCCGGTGTTCGCGGCGGGGCAGGTGCTGAGTGCTCTGCAGGGGATCGTCACGCGCAACCGAAATCCGATCGACGGCGCGGTGCTGTCGGTCACGCAGGTGCATGCGGGCGAGGCGATGAACGTGGTGCCGACCGATGCGTGGCTCGGCGGCACGGTGCGGACTTTCTCCGATGCGACGCTCGACCTGATCGAGACGCGCATGCGTGCCGTGGTGGCCGCGACGGCCACGGCCTTCGATTGCGAGAGCGAGGTGGATTTCCAGCGCCAGTATCCGGCTACCGTGAACGACGCCGAGCAGACCGCGGTGGCAGTGGCGGTGATGCGCGAGCTGGTGGGCGACGCGCATGTGAACGCCGCCGTCGATCCGACCATGGCGGCGGAGGATTTCTCGTTCATGCTGCGCGAGAAGCCGGGGTGTTATGCGTTCCTCGGGAACGGGGTGGGCGATCATCGCGCGCATGGGCATGGCGGCGGCCCTTGCCTGCTGCATAACGCCAGTTACGACTTCAACGATGCGTTGCTGCCGGTGGGGGCGAGCTATTTCGTGAAGTTGGTGGAGCGGGTTTTGGGGCGGTAGGGAGGCGGTGCTGAATTTTCGGGACTAGCGAGCGCCGTCGGGGTGATCTCGGTATCGGTGGCGCTCGTGGGTCAAGTTCTTTCAGTCGCTTGCCGGAGAGCGTTATGGGCACGGCAAGACTCGCGGGGAGCGGGGACTCGAGACGGACGAATTCGTCGTCGTACTAATCGGATGGCACGACGATTAGCTGCGCGCCGCGCAGGCGGTCGTTGCCAAGGCGCTCGAGCGCCTTGAGCGAATGCGTGGGCGACCTGCGAAACACATTCCTCCAGCCTCACCATACCGAACTACGATTCGTTCTCTCATGCGCGGCCGACAACGCCATGATTCTTCGTGAGTTTCCCTTCGGGCGGTTAATGGCACCCGGCGAAGTGACATCTTTACTTCGCAATCGGTGACAACTTTATTTCTGTCTACGCGAGGCTCGCGCGGTCTGACACGGTAGCTCTGGCTACATGCTCACCGCGGACGGTTCGCCTTCTGTGTGAGCGCCTTCGTTCGCGCCCGGTGCCATCTGCATAGCCAGCGCGAGTACGCGAAGCGGGCGCTCGTCTCGCCGAGATCCTTGTTCGCGAGGCTTGCGTACGGAGTGGCAATGGCACGGGGCAATGACGCTGCCGCCTCACGAGCCCGATTGCCGCATTTGAATCCGTGGCATCCGGATCGCGGCCATAGTCCGCATTAATCGGACGAATAAAAACTACCGATTGGCCGACCAATTCCATCAAAGACCACAATCCTCCCGCATCCCAACATTACGCCCAATTACGGAGAGGTCATATGCAGAAAAAACGTATCGGAAAATCGGTCGTGGCCGCGCTCGCCATCATCGCGATGAGTGCCGGCACCATTGCCGCGTGGGCCGACGGTGCGCCGCGCACGAATGACTTCTGGTGGCCGGAGCGGCTCGATCTTTCGCCGCTGCGTCAGCACGACGTCGAGTCGAATCCGTACGGGAAGGATTTCGACTATGCGCAGGCATTCAACCAGCTCGATATCGAGGCCGTGAAGAAGGATATCCGCGCGACCCTGACGACGTCGCAGGACTGGTGGCCGGCAGACTACGGCAACTATGGACCGTTCTTCATCCGGATGGCGTGGCACGGAGCGGGCACCTATCGCACGTACGATGGCCGTGGCGGCGCCGGCGGCGCACAGCAGCGATTCGAGCCGCTCAACAGCTGGCCCGATAACGCCAATCTCGACAAGGCGCGCCGTTTGTTGTGGCCGATCAAGAAGAAATATGGCGAGAATATTTCGTGGGGCGATTTGATGGTCCTCACCGGCAATGTCGCGCTTGAATCCATGGGTTTTCAAACCTTCGGCTTTGGCGGCGGCCGGGAAGACGACTGGCAATCGGATCTGGTTTATTGGGGCGCCGGCACGAAATTCATGTCGGATAACCGCGACAAGAACGGCAAGCTCGAGAAGCCGCTGGCGGCCACCCAGATGGGGCTGATCTACGTGAACCCGGAAGGTCCGAACGGCAACCCCGATCCCGTCGCCGCGGCAAAGGACATTCGCGAGGCGTTCGGCCGCATGGCGATGAATGACGAGGAGACCCTCGCGCTGATCGCGGGCGGTCACACCTTCGGCAAGGCCCACGGCGCGGCGTCGCCCGACAAATGCGTGGGCGCGGCACCGGCGGGCGCGGGCGTCGAAGCGCAAGGCCTGGGCTGGGCGAACAAGTGCGGTACCGGGAAGGGCGCCGACACGATCACGAGCGGCCTTGAAGGCGCATGGTCGGTCGACCCCGTTCACTTCACGATGCAGTATCTCGACAATCTGCTCGAACACGATTGGGTGCTGACGAAGAGCCCGGCAGGCGCTCATCAGTGGATGCCGAAGGACGCACAGGACATCGTGCCGGACGCACACGATCCGTCGAAGCGACATCCGCTGATGATGTTTACGACCGATATCGCATTGAAGGTCGATCCCGCGTACAGCGCGATCGCCAAGCGCTTTCAGGCGCATCCCGAGGAATTCAAGCTGGCGTTCGCCAAGGCGTGGTTCAAGCTGACGCACCGGGATCTGGGACCGAAGGCGCGCTATCTGGGCAAGGATGTGCCCAAGGTCGATCTGATCTGGCAGGATCCGCTGCCCGTTGCCGGCTACCAGATGATCGGCGACGCCGATATTGCGGAGCTGAAGCGCAGGATCCTCGCATCGGGGGTGCCGAAGTCGGAACTGATCAAGACCGCGTGGGCGTCCGCGGCCTCGTTCCGTGCCACCGACTACCGAGGCGGCGCGAATGGCGCGCGCATTCGTCTCGCGCCGGAAAATGCCTGGGCGGTGAATGACCCGGCGAGCCTGTCGAAAGTGCTGAAGTCGCTGGAAGGCATTCAGTCCGGCTTCAACAGGAACAGAACGGATGGCAAGCAGGTGTCGCTGGCCGACGTGATCGTGCTGGGCGGCAGCGCGGCCGTCGAGGATGCGGCCCGCAAGGCCGGCTACGACGTCAAGGTTCCATTCTCGCCGGGACGCGTCGATGCGACGCAGGCGCAGACCGATGTCGCTTCGTTCGCCGTTCTCGAGCCGACCTCCGACGGGTTCCGCAACTACTATCAGAAAAGCAATGAGCGGTCGCCGGCCGAGTTGATGGTCGACCGCGCGAGCAAGCTGGATCTCACCGTTCCGGAGATGACCGTTCTCGTGGGCGGGCTGCGTGCGCTGGACGCCAATGCGGGCCATTCAAGGCTGGGTGTCCTGACCAATCGTCCCGGCACACTGAGCAACGACTTCTTCGTGAATCTGCTCGACATATCGACCCAATGGACGAAGTCCTCAAGTGCAGACGGGACTTACGAAGGGCGTGACCGCAAGACGGGCGCGCTCAAGTGGACGGCAAGCCCGGTCGATCTGGTGTTCGGTTCCAGTTCGGAGTTGCGGGCCGTTGCCGAAGTCTATGCGTCGGACGATGCGCACGAGAAGTTCGTGCGCGACTTTGTCCAGGCGTGGACGAAAGTGATGAACCTCGATCGCTTCGATCTGAAGCGCAGCTGATACCGTGACCGGGTTGGCCGGGGGAGCGATCCCGCGGCCAATCCGTCGGAGGACGAAATGAAGAAATCTGGATTGGCGTGGTTGATCGTCGGGGTGGGATTGCTGTGGTCGCTTGGTGCTTACGCGGCCGACATCGAAGTCCGGATGCTGAATCAGGCGTCGGACGGCCAGCGCGGGTTCGAGCCGGCCCTCGTCCATATCAAGCCGGGCGATAGCGTCCATTTTGTGGCCGCCGACAGCGGTCATAGCGTCGAAAGCATTCCCGGGATGGCGCCGGACGGGGCCAGGTCGTTTGGGGGAAAGATCAGTGAAGACCTGACCGTGAAGTTCGACACGCCGGGCGTCTATGGCTATCGCTGTCTCCCTCATCACATGTTGGGCATGGTCGGCTTGATCGTGGTGGGACCGCCGACGAACGAAGCCGCGGCCCGAAGCGTTGCACAACCGCGCGATGCAAAAGCGCGTTTCGATCAGCTCTTTGCGGTGCTGGACCGCGAGCAAACCAGGCAGAAGTAGTGCATGCGCGGGCCGGATCGTCGCCCGCCGCCAGGGGCGGGATCGGCACGGACGTGATTCATCGTCAGATGAATTGTGATGGTCGTCCCTGCCGAGTCTCGGCCCCTTCCGATCGAATTCAAAATTTGTCTAGTCATCCTTGCGATTGGATCGGCCTAACTGCACCAAATCCGTGCTCGAATTCCCCTCGATGAGGCACGTCAGAGCCCTGAAATTAGGGGATTTCCCGCGTTTACGCGGTTTTTTTTGATCGCTGCTTGTCTCGCTGTTTTTCTTCTTGCATGCTTGTATAGACAAATTCCTGAGGCGGCTTGCTGCACCGAAGGGATGGCGAACTTCAACGCAAGGAGAACTCTCGTGAACGGCAAGCGCATCAAATGGGCAATCAGGACGATCGGCGCCATCGCGGCCGCGGCGGCAACGCTCGCCGCACCGGTGCAGGCAAAGGAATGGAAGACGGTGACGGTCGCGCTCGAAGGCGGCTACGCACCGTGGAACCTCACGCTGCCGGGCGGCAAGCTGGGCGGTTTCGAACCGGAACTGCTCGCCAACGTATGCGAGCGGATCAAGGTGCAGTGCAACATGGTCGCGCAGGATTGGGACGGCATGATTCCCGGTCTGCAGGCCGGCAAGTTCGACATCCTGATGGATGCGATCTCGATCACGCCGGAGCGCGAGAAGATCCTGCTGTTCTCTCGTCCGTATGCGGCCACGCCGGCGACCTTCGCCGTCACCGATACGAAGATCCTGCCGAAGGCCGCGCCCGGCGCGCCGATGGTCAAGCTGACCGGCGACGCGAATGCCGACAAGCCGACCGTCGACACGCTGCGCAAGCAGCTCAAGGGCAAGACGATCGGCATCCAGTCGGGCACCGTCTATACGAAGTTCATCAACGACAGCTTCAAGGACATCGCGTCGATCCGCGTGTACAAGACGTCGCCTGAGCGCGATCTCGACCTCGTCGCGGGCCGCATCGACGCGTCGTTCGACGACGTCACGTACTACGCGGCGAACAACACGAAGAAGGACAACGCGTCGATCGTGCTCGCGGGGCCGAAGCTCGGCGGACCGATCTGGGGCCCGGGTGAAGGGCTCGCGTTCCGCAAGCAGGACGCCGACCTGAAGACGAAGTTCGATACGGCGATCGGCGCGGCGCTCGCGGACGGCACCGTGAAGAAACTCGCCGACAAGTGGTTCAAGACCGACGTCACGCCGTAAGCGCGTGTCCGGCCGCCGCCGCGTGAGCGGCTCGAACGACGCGCGGCGGCACGCATCCTGCGGATTCATCCAACACTTGCCGGGAGGCACGCATGGCGATTCTTGAAATGCTCGGCTTCGGTACCGAGGGCTGGGGCGGCGTGCTGTTGCTCGCCGCGCTGATGACGGTCGCGCTGACGCTCGCCGCGCTCGCGGTCGGCGCCGTGATCGGCGCGGCGATCGCGGCGGCCAAGCTGTCGCGCCACCGCAGCGCCCGCCTGCTCGGCGACCTGTACACGACGGTGTTTCGCGGCGTGCCCGAACTGCTCGTCATCTATCTGTTCTACTTCGGCGGCTCGACGCTCGTCACGACCATCGGCCAGTGGTTCGGCGCGGAAGGCTTCATCGGTGTGCCGCCGTTCGTGATCGGCGCACTCGCCGTCGGGATGATCTCGGGCGCCTATCAGGCCGAGGTGTATCGCGCGGCGGTGCTCGCGGTGTCGAAGGGCGAGCTCGAAGCGGCGCGCTCGATCGGCATGCCGCGCGCCATGGTGCTGCGCCGCATCCTGGTGCCGCAGGTGCTGCGTTTCGCGCTGCCCGGCATCGGCAACGTATGGCAGCTGAGCCTGAAGGATTCGGCACTGATCTCGGTCACCGGCCTCGCCGAACTGCTGCGCACGAGCCAGATCGCGGCGAGCTCGACGCATCAGTACTTCGTGTTCTTCGTCGCGGGCGGCGCGCTGTACCTGGTCATGACGGGCCTGTCGAACCGCGTGTTCAACCGGGCCGAAGCGATCGTCGGCCGCTCGTTCCGCCGCAATTTCGCGCGCAACTGACGGAGAGCACGCATGTCACTCGATTTCGATTTCCTCTTCGGCACGCTGCGCCAGCTGCTCGCGGCCGTGCCGACCACGCTGGGCCTGTTCTTCGCGTCGCTCGTGCTCGGCGGCCTGCTGTCGCTCGTGATCGTCACGATGCGCGTGTCGCCGCACTGGCTGCCGAACCGCTTCGCGCGCGCGTACATCCTCGTGTTTCGCGGCTCGCCGCTGCTGATCCAGATGTTCCTCGTGTATTACGGGCTCGGCCAGTTCGGCGTGATCCGCGAAAGCTTCATCTGGCCGCTGCTGCGCGAGCCGTATGTGTGCGCGGTGCTGTCGCTCGCGCTGTGCACGGCAGGCTACACGGCCGAGATCCTGCGTGGCGGGCTGATGGCCGTGCCGGTCGGGCAGATCGAGGCCGGTTATTCGATCGGCCTGTCGGGCTTCGCGCTGCTGCGCCGCGTGATCGGCCCGATCGCATTGCGCCAGTGCCTGCCCGCGTATTCGACCGAAGCCGTGCTGCTGGTGAAGTCGACCGCGCTCGCCAGCCTCGTGACCGTGTGGGAGGTGACGGGCGTCGCGCAGCAGATCATCCAGCAGACCTACCGGACGACCGAGGTGTTCGTGTGCGCGGCCCTGATCTATCTGGGCCTGAACTTCATCGTCGTGCGCCTGCTCGGCGCGCTCGAATGGCGACTCTCCGGCCACCTGCGTGCGCCGAAGCCATCCGGTGCGTCCGCCGCGGCGTCACGCAATCCCCGGCGCGTTGCGTCCTGAGCGTCCCCGTCCTTTCCCGGAGAATCCGATGAACACCGCTGCTCCCGTTGCGCTGTCGGTCAAGAACATCCACAAGTCGTTTGGCGATCATCACGTGCTGAAGGGTATCTCGCTCGACGCGCACGAGGGCGACGTCATCTCGATCCTCGGCGCGAGCGGCTCGGGCAAGAGCACCTTCCTGCGCTGCCTGAACCTGCTCGAAACGCCCGACGACGGCTCCGTCGCGCTTGCCGGCGAGGAACTGAAGATGAAGCGCGCACGCGACGGCAAGCTGCAGCCGGGCGACCGGCGGCAGGTCGATCGCATCCGCTCGCAGCTCGGGATGGTGTTCCAGAACTTCAACCTGTGGTCGCACATGACCGTGCTCGACAATCTCGTCGAAGGGCCGCTGCGCGTGCTGAAGCGCAGCCGCGCGGAAGCGGTCGAGGAAGCCGAGGCGCTGCTCGCGCGCGTCGGCCTCGCGGACAAGCGCGGCTACTATCCGGCGCACCTGTCGGGCGGCCAGCAGCAGCGCGTCGCGATCGCCCGGGCGCTCGCGATGCATCCGAAGGTGATGCTGTTCGACGAACCGACGTCGGCGCTCGATCCGGAGCTGGTCGGCGAAGTGCTGCGCGTGATGCGCTCGCTCGCGGAGGAAGGGCGCACCATGCTGGTCGTCACGCACGAAATGGGCTTCGCGCGGCACGTGTCGAATCGCGTGATGTTCCTGCATCAGGGCGAGGTCGATTCGGACGGGCCGCCCGACGCGCTGTTCGGCGGCCAGTGTTCGGAACGCTTCCGCCAGTTCGTGTCGAGCCATCACGACCGCGCCGCGAACTGAGGACGTCATGACCGTATTCCGTTCTGCACGGCCGCTCGACTGGCGGCAGATTGCGGCCGTCGCGGCCGGCGAACAGTTGGCGTTGACCGACGAAGCGCGCGGGCGGATCGCCGCGGCGCGCGAGCTCGTCGATGAGATCGTCGCGCGCGGGATTCGCGCCTATGGCGTCAATACCGGCGTCGGTGCGCTGTGCGACGTGATCGTGTCGCCGGCCCAGCAGAGTACGCTGTCGCGCAACATCCTGATGAGCCACGCGGTCGGCGTCGGCATGCCGCTCGGCGCGCCCGAAACGCGCGCGATCATCGCGGCGGCGATCAACAACTTCGCGCATGGGCATTCGGGCGTGCATGCCGATGTCGTCGAACAGCTCGTCGCGCTGCTCGAACACGATTGCCTGCCCGAGGTGCCGGCGCACGGTTCGGTCGGCTACCTGACCCACATGGCGCATGTCGCGCTCGTCTGCATCGGGCAGGGTCATGCGCGCCATCGCGGCGAGCGCATGCGCGGCGACGAGGCACTGCGCCGCATCGGTCGCGAACCGCTCGCGCTCGGGGCGAAAGAAGGCCTGAGCCTGGTCAACGGCACGCCGTGCGTGACGGGGCTCGCCGCGTTCGCGCTGGCTCGCGCGGAGCGGCTGCTCGACTGGGCCGACTGGATCGCGGCGGCGAGCTTCGAGAATCTCGGCGGGCAGCTCGCCGCGTTCGACCCGGCGTCGCTCGCGCTGCGGATCTCGCCCGGCATCGGGCACGTCGGCGCGCGCCTGCGGGCGATGCTCGCCGACAGCCCGATGCTTGGCGCGGCGAACGGGCGGCATACGCAGGATCCGCTCAGCCTGCGCACGATTCCGCACGTGCACGGCGCGGCGCGCGACGTGTTCGCGGTGACGGCGGAAGTCGTCGACCGGGAACTCGCGTCCGTCACCGACAATCCGATCGTCGCCGGTACGCGCGACGCACCGGTCGTTCATTCGCAGGCGCATGCGGTCGGCGCGGGCATCGCGCTGGCCATGGACAGCCTCGCGGCCGCGATGGCGCAGGTGGCGGCCATCGCCGAGCGGCGTCTGGACCGTCTCGTCAATCCGCTTGTGAGCGGGTTGCCGGCGTTTCTCGCGGCGCCCGGCGGCACGTGTTCGGGCTTCATGATCGCGCAGTACACGGCGGTCGCGCTCGTCGCGCAGAATCAGCGACTCGCGGCACCGGCGAGCCTCGACGGCGGCATTACGTCGGGGCTGCAGGAAGATCATCTGTGCCACGCGACGCCTGCCGCGCTGAAGGCGCTTGACATCATCGAGAATACGACGCGCGTGCTCGCGATCGAGCTGCTGGCCGCCGCGCAGGCCTACGATTTGCAGGCGAGCGGAGCGGCGCGTGCCGCGTCGACCGATGCGCTGTGGCGACAGGTGCGCGAACGTGTGCCCGCGTATCACGACGACCGGCCGCTTGCCGACGACATCGCGATCGCGGCCGGGATCGTCGCGGGCGTGCCGCCGTCCGTGCTGTAGCGGTGCGAGGGATGACGGGCGGCGGGGCATCCAACCTTCAATCGGTCGAGGGCGCATGAACGAAACGGAACGATACACACCGGCGCGTCGGGCGAGCACGTCGGGCGACGACGTGCCGGCACGCGCGCTGCCGGCGTACCAGCAGATCAAGCGCTACGTCGTCGAGCGGATCGCGAAGGGCGACTGGAAGCCAGGCGGCGCGATTCCGACCGAGGCCGAGCTGGTCAAGGAGTTCGGCGTCGCACGGATGACGGTGTCGCGTGCGCTGCGCGAGCTGACCACCGAGCGCGTGCTGACGCGTATCCAGGGCGCGGGCACGTTCGTCGAGCGCCGGCATTACGAATCGACGGTGCTGGAAATCCGCAACATCGCGGACGAGATTGCGGAACGCGGTCATCGGCACAGCGCGCGCGTGTTGCTGATCGAGCGCAGCGTCGAGCCGGAAGCGATCGATGCGCTGGGGCTTCGTGCGGGGCCCGTGTTTCATTCGCGCATCGTGCATTACGAGGAGGACGAGCCGATCCAGTTCGAGGATCGATACGTCAATCCGGCCTTGTTTCCGGACTATCTGGAGCAGGATTTCACGCTCGAGACGCCGAATCACTACATGGTGCGGCTCGCGCCGATCCAGCGCGCGGAGTTCCGGATCTACGCGGAGAAGCCGAATGCGCAGGTGCGTCGGCATCTCGTGATGGAGATCGGCGAACCGTGTCTGCTATTGCGGCGCCGCACGTGGGTCGGCGAGCAGGTCGCCACGTCGGTGAGGCTGTGGCATCCGGCGTCGCGGTTTCATCTGGCGGGGAAGATGTAGGGTTAATTGGCGCCGGTTTGGCCTGAATACCCGCGGCGAGTGGCGCATAATGTTTTGAGGTCGACCCTTGGCAGGAAGAGGGTTTTATGCGCTGCACACTATGCGGGTCCGAGAATCCTCCCGGTGCGAGGTTCTGCCAGGAATGTCAGGCCGCGCTGTCCCGCACGTGTCCGCATTGCGGACATGACGCCGAGCCCGCGGCCCGCTTCTGCAGCCATTGCGGAGCGTCGTTGGCGACACCCGCGGCTGCGCCGCCGCCTTCCCGGCAATCGGCCCGGGAGCCCCCGCCAACCCCCGTCCATTACACGCCGGATCATCTTGCCGAGCGAATCCGTGCCGAGCATGCGGCGATGGAAGCGCGCGGCGAGCCCGCCGGCGAGCGCAAGACCGTGACCGCGCTGTTTGCCGACATGGCCGGGTCGACCGCGTTGATCCACGACCTCGATCCCGAAGTGGCGCATCGCCTGATCGTGCCCGTGGTCGAGCTGATGATGGAAGCGGTCCATTACTACGAAGGGTACGTCGCGAAATCGCTCGGCGACGGCATCCTCGCGCTGTTCGGCGCACCGATCGCCCACGAAGACCATGCGCAGCGCGCGCTCTTCGCCGCATTGCGCATGCAGCAGGCGATGCGCCAGCATGGCGATCGCATTCGTCTGCAGGAAGGCATTCCTCTGCAGATCCGCGTCGGCGTTCACACGGGCGAGGTCGTCGTCCGGTCGATCCGCACCGACGACTTGCACACCGAGTACGATCCGCTCGGACATACGATCCACATCGCGTCGCGGATCGAGGGCATCGCAGCGCCCACGTCGATTCTCGTCAGCGAGTCGACCCACAAGCTGGCCGAGGGCTATTTCGAATTCAAGGCGCTGGGCGCGACGCAACTCAAGGGAATTCCCGCGCCGCTGTGCGTCTACGAGGTGCTGGGCCTGGGCGCGTTGCGCACGCGCCTGCAACTGGCGGCGCACCGCGGCCTCGCGCGGTTTGTCGGCCGTGAAACGGAAATGGACCACCTGAACCGCGCGCTGGACACCATGCGGGCCGGGCACGGACGCGTGGTCGGCGTGGTGGGCGAAGCCGGCGTCGGCAAGTCGCGCCTGTTCCACGAGTTCAAGGAGCGTTCGCGGCGTGGCGCGCTGGTGCTGGAGACGTTCTCGGTATCGCATGGCAAGGCGTTTCCCAATCTGCCGCTCATCGAACTCCTGAAGAATTATTTCCAGATCACGACCCAGGACGACGAGCGGCGCTGCCGGGAAAAGGTCATCGGCAAGGCGCTCACGCTCGAGCGCAGTTTCGAGGACCTCGTGCCGTACGTCCTCTATCTGCTGGGCATCGGTGAAGGCGGCCCGGTGCTCGCCGAGATGGATCCGCAGATCCGGCGCGAGCGCACCTTCGACGCGATCAGGCAGCTGCTCGTGCGAGAGAGCCGGAATCAGCCGGTCCATCTGCTGTTCGAGGATCTGCAATGGCTGGACCGTGAAACGGAAGCCTTCCTCACGTACCTGATCGACCACGTGCCGGACGCACGCATCCTGCTCCTGGTGAACTACCGGCCCGAGTACCGGCCCGCGTGGGCTGGCGCGGCGCACTGGAGCACGCTCCGGCTCGAACCGCTGGGCCCGTCGGATGCGCAGGGACTGCTCACGGCGCTGCTCGGCGAGGATCGCTCGCTCGTGCCGCTGAAGCAGCTCATTCTGGAGAAGACGGAGGGCAACCCGTTCTTCATGGAGGAAGTGGTCCAGACGCTCGTTGAAGAGAAGTCGCTGCTCGGCGACGCAGGGCGTTACCGGATCGAGGAGACACCGGCGACGCTGCACATTCCCACCACCGTGCAGGGCGTGCTGGCTGCCCGGATCGACCGGCTGCCGCTCGACGAAAAGGAACTGCTGCAGGCGCTCGCCGTGATCGGCCACGAGTTTCCGTTCAGCCTGATCCGGCGAATTTGCGGCGAGGCGCCGGCACGGGACGACGAACTGCGGCGTCTCCTCGCGCATCTGGAAGCGGCGGAGTTCATCTACGAGCGCCCTGCCTTTCCCGAAGTCAATTATTCGTTCAAGCACGCGCTGACCCAGGAAGTGGCCGGGCGCTCGTTGCTCACGGAGCGGCGTACCACGCTGCACGAGCGCACCGCGCAGGCGATCGAGGTGCTGTTCCCGACGCGCATCGCCGATTACTGCAGCGAGCTTGCGCACCACTACAGCCAGAGCGGAAACATTCCCAAGGCGGTCGAATACCTGCATCGTGCGGCCCAGCAGGCGTTGCGCCATGCCGCCCATCACGATGCCATGAATCACCTCGGCGCGGCGCTGGCGTTACTGAAGGGCTTGCCCGACACACCCGTGCGTGCGCATTGGGAGCTGACACTGCTGCTTTCCCTCGGGCCGGTCTTGATGGACGTGCGAGGGTATGGCGCGACCGAGGTCGGTGCCATCTATACGCGCGCGCTCGAGCTGTGCGAGCGGACCGGAGAGGCGTCGCAGCGCTTCGCGACGCAACTGGGATTGCGGATGCACCACGTGGTGCGCGGCGAGTATGCGCTCGCGACCGATCTCGGCAAGCAGATGCTCGATACGGCCCGGGAGGCGAATGATCCGGACTTCCTCATCGAGGCACATAGTGCACTGGGTTCGTGCTTTTTTCTGCAGGGCGATTTCGGCACGGCTCGCACGCACCTCGAACAGGCCCGTGCGATCTACGATCCGGAGCAGCATCAGGCGCACGTGTTCGCACACGGGGTGGATCCCGGCATCCGGGCGCTCAGTTTCCTCGTGCTGACCCTGTGGATTCAGGGGTATCCCGACCAGGCGCTCAAATGCAGCGCCGAAGCACTGGCGCTCGCACGGAGCCTTTCTTACGGGCCTTCCCTGGCGTTCAGCTTGACCTACACCGCGCACTTGCACCAACTGCGGCGCGAGCCGCTGCTTACCGCCGAGCGTGCTGAAGCGGTCATTGCCGTATCGACCGAGCACGGGTTGCCGTACTGGCTCGCGTGGGGAACGGTGCTGCGCGGCTGGGCGATGAGCGCGCAGGGAAACATCGAGGACGGTATCGCGCAGATGCGGCGGGGCCTCGACGCGCAGCGGGCAGTCGGCGGCGAAGACCAGCGTCCTTATTCTCTCGCGTTGCTCGCCGACAGTTACTGGCGCGCGGGCGACAAGCGCTCGGCACTCAGCATGCTGGACGAGGCCAGGGCGATCGTCGAGCAATCCGGCGAGCATTGCTACGAGGCCGAGGTGTACCGGCTCACCGGAATCTATCTGGCTGACGGCGCGGGCAAGGAAGGCACGGCACCCGAACGCGACGACGAAGCGGTCGACTGCCTGAACAAAGCGATTGCGCGAGCGCGCCAGCAGGGTGCCAGATCGCTGGAACTGCGGGCGGCGTCGGACCTCGCCAGGTTGTTGCAACGACAGGGAAAGACCGTGGAGGCGACGCAAGCGCTGTCCGAGGTGTACGCCGGCTTCACGGAAGGCTTCGACACGAGCGACCTGAGAGAGGCCAAAACGCTGCTGGATGCATTGGGCGCGCGCGCGGAATGAACGGGCCCGCGGCGCACGACGACGCATCGTGTGACCGCGTGCCGCCCGCGCCCTGCCGCTGCTTGAGGAGACGGGCATGACAATCACGCACACAAGACGTCACCGCGATGTCCCGCGCAAACCGGTCGCGCTGGCGTTGCAGGGCGGAGGGATGCACGGCGCCTTCACCTGGGGCGTGCTCGATCGGCTGATCGAAGACGGCAGGCTCGAAATCGAGGGCGTCAGTGCCACCAGCGCCGGCGCGATGAACGCCACGGTACTCGCGTACGGGCTGTTGCAGGGCGGCGAGGACGGTGCGCGTCAGGCACTGCACGACTTCTGGGAGGCGGTGGCGCAATCGGCGGAGCACTACAACCCGCTGCGCTGGGCGCCCTGGCTGAAGGGCACGCACAGCTTCGGGCTCGATCATTCGCCGATTTATGCGTTCGCCGACATGATGCTGCGCATTTTCTCGCCCTATCAGTTCAATCCGAACAACCTGAATCCGCTGCGCGAGGTGCTCGAGCGCCGGGTCGACTTCGATGCGCTGCGCAAGCACTGTCCGATCCGGTTGTACCTGTGCGCCACCAACGTCGAGACCGGGAAGATACGCATCTTCACGGGCGAGGATGTCAGCGCCGACGCGGTGCTTGCGTCGGCATGCGTGCCGACCCTGTTCCAGGCGGTCTCGATCGATGGCGAGTTCTACTGGGATGGCGGCTACATGGGTAATCCGGCCATCTATCCGCTGATCTACAACTGCGCGACGCGCGACGTCGTGATCGTGCACATCAATCCGCTCGTGCGCCGAGGTGTCCCCATCACGGCCGCGGAAATTCTCAACCGTATCAGCGAGATCAGTTTCAACTCGTCGCTGATGCGCGAAATGCGCGCCATCGCGTTCGTCACCGACCTGATCCGGGACGGCACGGTCAAGCGCGGCGACATGAAGGAAATGCTGATCCATTCCATTCGCGCGGACGACGCGCTGAGCGCATTGAGCGTGTCGAGCAAGTACAACGCGGATTGGGGATTTCTGAGCGAGCTGCGTGACCACGGGCGGCGCGAAGCGGACGCGTGGCTCGCGCATCATTACGGAAACATCGGACAGCGGTCCAGCATCGACATTCGCAGGGAATTTTTCTGAGCGCATCGCGCTCATGTCGGCATGGGGCGATCGTGCGTGGGCGCCCCGCACCAAGGAGCGAACGTGAACCGGACGCAAGCGCGGTTCGTTGCGTTGTGGTCATGCTGCGGCGGCGCACGTGCCGAGAATGTCTATCGCATGCTGGCGTGCCGCTATGCGGAGCCGGCGCGCCATTACCATACGCTCGTGCATGTACGGCGCTGCTTGCGTCATCTCGACCTGGCGCGCGGCGCGATTCCCGAACCGGAGGCGGTCGAGCTCGCGCTCTGGTTCCATGACGTGATCTTCGTGCCTGGCGCGCAGGATAACGAGCAGCGTAGCGCCGACTGGTTCCGGCGCCAGGCGGATGGACGCATCCGCGCGTGCGACCCGGTCTGCGCGATGATTCTCGCGACCACCCACGCGGGCCCTGCCGCGGAACCGGATACCTGTTTCGTGTGCGACATCGACCTGGCCGTGCTCGGTGCGTCTCGCAGCCGGTTTCGCGAAGACGGGCGGCGCCTGCGGGCCGAGCGCCCGGATCTCGACGACCGCGCTTACGATCGTCTTGAACGTGCCATTCTGCGCGGGCTGCTCGAACGCCCGCGCATTTATCTGACCGATTTCTTCTATACGCGCTGCGAGGCGCGCGCGCGCGGGAATCTGAGCTGGCGGCTGGGTTTGCCGATACCGGGGTGACGGCGAGCATTTTCGATGAAGTTGAGCAGCCCGGGCGGCATATTCAGAACAATTCAGGATGCCGCCATGACATTCAGGCCCGCCTTCACTAGTCTGTTTCGAACCGCCGCACGGGCAGCACGCCTGTCGGCAAGCTCAAGGAGAACTCGATGATTGCACTGAAGTTGCGACAGGTATTGCTGACGACGGCCGTATTCGGCGCATTGCTGGTGAACGCGCCGGCCCATGCCGATACGACGCGTCTGGTCGAGTCCGCATCCGGGCGTGTACCGGCCGTCACGGTCGGCCCGCAATACGATACGACGCACGTGTGCGTCGCGCCGGAAGATTTCGACCGCTTTACCGACAGCTTCGTCGCGACGTTCGGCGGCAAGAAGTCGAAGCAGGGCGTGTTCCAGGTCACGCCGACGCCGAGCCAGACGATGTCGCAGCTCGTGCTCACCCCGGTCGGCACGGTGTCGGTGTTCGGCTTCAAGACGCCGATCCCGTACCCGTTCTGTGAGGAGCGCACCGGCTATCTCGTCACCGACATGGACGTCGCGATGAAGTCGGCGCGCGCGCACGGCGCGGACGTGATCGTCGACACGTTCCCGGATCCGATCGGCCGCGATGCGATCATCCGCTGGCCGGGCGGCGTGAACATGCAACTGTACTGGCATACCGAAGCGCCGCACTACGATGCGCTGCAGACGGTGCCGGAAAACCGCGTGTACGTGTCGCCGGAAAGCGCGAACAAGCTGGTGCGCGATTTCGTCGCGTTCTCGCGCGGCAAGGTCGTGTCGGACGTGCGCCACGCACCGGGCGTCGAGATCGGCCGGCCGAACGATACCTACCGCCGCATCCGCATCGAATCGGGCTTCGGCAAGATGACCGTGCTCGCGACGGATGGCCGTCTGCCTTACCCGTTCGGCCGCGAGATGACGGGCTATGAAGTGTCCGATCTCGCCACCACGTTGAAGCAGGCGCAAGCGGCCGGCGTGACCGTGCTCGTGCCGACGTTTGCGTCGGACGGCCGCGACGCGGCGCTCGTTCAGTTCCCCGGCGGCTATGTCGCCGAGATCCACGCGCGGTCGAAGTAATGGGACATCGGTCGAGGCAACGTGCGTGGCGGGGCGTCCTGCCGACCGCCATGCTGGCGGCAGGCGTCGCGACGTACGCCGGTACGGCGGCCGGTGCCGACGCATCATCGGCCACGGCCCCCGCCACGGCCCCGGCCGCCGGCACGTCGTGCACCGCGAAGCGGCCCACGGTGCTGTTCAACCGCTGGCAGGAAGACTGGTCGGTACTCGCGAATCCGTGCGTGCCGCGCAAGCCGCTCGACGCGTTGAAGTACATCCCGCTGGGCGGCGATCCGTCGACCTACCTGTCGCTCGGCGCGAACCTGCGCGAGCGCTTCGAGCTGAACAACGCGCCGCTGTTCGGGCTGGGCGCCGCGCATGACGACAATTACGTGATCCAGCGTGCGAACGTGCACGCGGATCTGCGCTACGCCGGGCATTTCCAGGCGTTCTTCCAGCTCGTCGATTCCCGGCCGTTCGGCAAGGATACGGTCGGGGTGGTCGATCGCGATCAGCTCGACATCGAACAGGCGTTCGTCGCGTATGTCGATCAACTGGGCGGCGGCACCTTCAAGGCCCGCATCGGCCGGCAGGAGATGGCATTCGACTTGCAGCGGTTCGTGTCGGTGCGCGACGGGCCCAACGTGCGTCAGGCGTTCGACGCGCTGTGGGCCAATTACGAAATCGGCAAATGGCGGCTGATCGGCTATGTGACGCGCCCGGTGCAATACCGCAACGACGCGGTGTTCGACGACGTCTCGAACCGGCACCTGAGATTCGACGGCGTGCGCGTCGAGCGGAGCGGCACCGGTCCTGGCGACCTGTCCGCGTACTGGTCGCGCTATACCCGCGACAACGCGCGCTATCTCGCCGGGGCCGGCACCGAACGACGCGACGTGTTCGACATGCGCTACGCGGGCAAATCGGGGCAATTCGACTGGGACGCCGAGGCGATGCTCCAGACCGGGCACATCGGACCGGACACGATCGGGGCGTGGGCATTCGGCACGCTGGCCGGCTATACGTTCGCGAAAACGGCCGGCACGCCGCGCATCGGCATTCAGGTCGACGGCGCATCGGGCGACAGGCATCCCGGCGACGGGCGCATGGGTACCTTCAACCCGCTGTTCCCGAACGGCTATTACTTCACGCTCGCCGGCTACACCGGCTACAGCAACCTGATTCACGTGAAGCCGTCGCTGACGTTCAAGCCGGCCAGCAACGTGACGGTGATGACCGCGGTCGGCTTCCAGTGGCGCGCGACAACGGCCGACGCGATCTACGGGCAAGGGATGTCGGCGGTGCCCGGCACGGCCGGCAAGGGAAGTGCGTGGACCGGCATGTATGCGCAGGCCCGCGTGGACTGGCTCGTCAATGCAAACGTGGCGCTTGCCGTCGAAGCCGTGCACTTCCAGATCGCCGATTCGATTCGTGCGCTCGGCGCGCGCAATGCCGACTATGTCGGCATGGAGGCGAAGTTCGGCTGGTAACACCGCATGCCGTGCGATTCAGCACGGCGTGCGAGCCAGCGCCTCGACAAAATCGATGAACGCCGTGACGCGCTTCGAGCCCCGCTGATTCGGCAGGTAGAGCGCGGTGACGATCGAGCGTGCCGCGTCGGGCACGACGTCGTACTGTTCGAACAGCCTGCGCAGGCGGCCCGCCCGGACGTCGGCATCGACCAGCCAGTCGGGCAGCAGCGCGATGCCGCCGCCATCGAGCGCGGCGGCGCGCAACACTTCGCTGTGGTTCGATTTCAGTCGCCCGGTGACGAGCACCTTCGTCGCGCCGTGCGCGTCGACAAACGACCATGCCTGCTGGTCGCCACCGAAGTGAAAGCGCAGGCATCCATGATCGACCAGCTCACCCGGCATCGATGGCGTGCCGTGCGCATCGAGATAGTCGGGGCTCGCCACGACATACCGCCGGAACGTGCCGAGCTGGCGCGCGACGACCTCCGCGGACGGCGCGGCTTCGCCGAGCCGGATCGCGACGTCGATCCGGCTGGTGACGAGATCGACGCGTGCGTCGGTGAGTTGCAGATCGAGGTCAAGCCTGGGATAGCGCGCGAGGAATGCGCCGACGTGCGGTGCGATGCGGTGCATGCCGTATGCGACCGGCACGGACACCCGCAGCGGTCCGGACGGTTCGTCGCCGCGATCGGCGACGAGTGCATCGGCCTCCGCGACCGCCTCGAGCAGCTGCTTCGCCCGTGCATAGTAGACGGCGCCCGCATCGGACAACGTGACCTGTCGCGTGGTGCGGTTCAGCAGCACGGTGCCGAGCGATGCCTCGAGCGCGTCCACCGCGCGCACCACCGACGAAGCGGCGAGATCGAGGCGGCGCCCTGCGCTGGAGAAGCCGCCGGCTTCCGCTACTTCAACGAACGCGCGCAGCGCGGAGAATTTGTCCATGTCGTCGTCGGGGTGCGTGTCGCTGTCGCGACGATGCGTTGCATGCCGTTCGCATTCTATCGCCGGCCGGGGACCGTGGATCGCGCCGCATCCCGCGTTCAGAACGATTCATGCGTCGCGCAGGATTATTCCCGGTCCTGACGGTTAAGCTCGACGTCACGGCATCACGTCGATACGCAAACTCGGGATCGGACATGAAGAAGAACTTGAACTGGTGTACACGCGTGGCGCGCGCGGGCCGCATGCTGCTCGTCGTGGGGTGTCTCGGCAGCCTCGCGTCGGCCGCGTTCGCGGACGAGCCGGGCGGCGGGCGCCAGCCGCCCGGATTCTATCGGCAGAAGCTCGGCAGCCTGCAGATTGTCGCGTTGTCGGATGGGACGCATCCGTTTCCGATCGATACGGTGTTTCGCGATGTGTCGAAGGAGGCCATCCGGCGCGATCTCGATCGCGAATTTCTCGAGCCGCCGGTTCAAGGGTCGATCAACGCGTTCCTGATCGACACCGGGTCGAAGCGGATCCTCGTCGACACCGGCGCCGGCGTGCTCTATGGCGACTGCTGCGGCAAGCTGCTCGCCAATCTGCGCGCGGCCGGCTACGAGCCCGGGCAGATCGACGAAGTGCTGCTCACGCATCTGCACAAGGATCATGTCGGCGGTCTGGTTTCGAACGGCAGGATGACCTTTCCGAATGCGACCGTCCGCGTGAACGAGATCGAGGCGAAATACTGGCTCGATCCGGACGGCAAGGCGCAGGCGCCGGCGTTCCTGGCGTCATTTTTCGATGCGGCGGCCGCATCGGTCGCGCCTTACGTCGCGGCCGGGCGCTTCAGCACGTTTCGCGGCGAAGCGACGCTCGCGCCCGGCATTCGCGCGGTGCCGATGCCGGGTCATACGCCGGGCCATACGGCCTATCTGATCGAGAGCGGCAATGCCGGGCTGCTCGCGTGGGGCGACATCGTCCACGTCGCGGCGATCCAGTTGCAGGACACCGCCGCCACCGTCCAGTACGACACCGATGCCGATGCGGCTCGCCGCACGCGGCGCGACACGCTCGCGCGCGTGGCGGGCAAGCGTTATCTGGTCGGTGCCGCGCACATCGCGTTTCCCGGGCTCGGGCATTTGCGAAAAGACGGCGAGGGCTACGACTGGGTGCCGGTCAACTACGACGCGACGCCGCTGCAATAGCGCCTGTTCACGCCAATCACGCAGGTTTCGCCGTTGAAAAAAATCGTTCGTCGCGCCGGGCGTGGCCGGTGGCCGGTGGTCGGCGCGAGCCCGTGACCGGCCTGAACGGGCTCTCGGCAGCGGCGGCTCAGCGCGACATGCCGCGCCGCCATGCGCCGGGCGGATGGCCGACGATGCGGGCGAATAGGCGGTTCAGATGGCTCTGGTCCGCGAAGCCGCAGGCGGCAGCGATTTCCGCGAGCGTCATGTCGGTCGTCTCGATCAGTTGGCGGGCGCGGACCACGCGCTGTTCGAGCAGCCATTGATGCGGTGTGCGTCCGGTTGCCCGCGAGAACGCGCGGATGAAATAGCCGCGCGACAGATCGCATTCGTTGGCGACTTCCTCGATCGACACGCCGAGGTCCGCCTTCTCCATCAGAAGCTCCTTGGCGAGCGCGACCTTGACCGGCGACAGGGTGCCCTTGCGCTCCAGGTCGCGCGCGCGCGCATTGCCGTACCGGCAGGCCAGATGCGTGCCGATCGCGAGCCCCATCTGCTCGACGAACAACGCGTTCAGCGCGCCGGCTCCGTCGAGGCTGTCGGCGACGGCTTGCGCGAGGTGGCCCAGCACCGCGTCCTGCACGTCGGGCGCGCAACTCAGGCCGCCGATTTCCAGACCGTCGTGCTCGCGGCCGAGGTCGCCCAGATAGCGATGCGACAGCTCGACGAGGACGAAATCGAACTGGCCGTAGAGGTCGGCGCGGAAATTCCGCGAAAAGTCGCGAATGTAGATGGAGTTGTGCTGAAAGCGCCGCTCGGATTTGCCGGACCCGCGGTAGATCGTCCGCCGGTGGCCGGCGTTCAGCGATACGCCGATCAGGAAGCCGCGATCGCTGGCCGCCATCTCGATGCGCTCGAACTGTTCGTCGCGCATGCATTTGCGATGGAGCGTCAGGCCGCCCGCGGACCTTTCAATATCCTTGGATAGCAGGTTCGCGATGCAGCCGAGCGTGTCTTTCGGTGGTGCCGCGGGTGGCGCGGCGAGGGGGTCTGGCATGGCGGAGAATCCTTCGGAGTCGGACGGCGGGCGAGCATCGTTGCGTCCGGTACATACAGCGAGCCCGATAGGCCGAGGATAACTTGAACAAATGTCCGCTGGTTGACGAAATGCTTGCCGCGGACCCTTTCGCGCGGTACCGGGGCCTGACCAGCACGCGAACACGCTGGGGCGAATGATATCGCCGGATCTGCGTTCGCGCCGCGCCCGTTGAGCGGCGGCCGGCGCCGGCGCGGCGCGTCAGCGCATTTTCCTTCAAGATTTTTACAAAAGCCGCGTATACACTCGGCCCACATTTTCGAGACTTTGAACCCGCCCTGAACGGCAGGCCGGGTGCGGACTCCCGCCCCCGTGACCTGCTCCGTTCACATGGCGGTCATCGTGGGGAACCTGGAGGCGGCCATGATCCAGATCGGGGCTTTATCGGTGGATTTCGAGCAGCGGGACATTCGCCGTCACGGCGCGTTGCTGCGTATTGGCGCGCGCGCGCTCGACATACTTGAAGTACTGCATCGCGCCAACGGTTCCGTCGTGTCGAAGGACGACATCATGGATGCCGTCTGGCCCGGCCTGATCGTCGAGGAGAACCGGCTGCAGGTTCATGTCGCGGCGTTGCGCAAGGCGCTCGGCGCGAGCCGCGACCTGATCAAGACCGTCCCGGGCCGCGGCTACCTGCTGGTCGCGAATCCGCCGCTCCTGCACGCGGTGGCGCCGCACCCGGCTGCCGCGACGCCGGACGCCGAAGCGGCCCATCAGGCCCCGCTCGTCGGACGCCGGGCCGAGCTCGAGCAGATCGTCGACATGATCGACCGTGCGCCGGTCGTCACGCTCGTCGGCGCGGGCGGCATCGGCAAGACGAGTCTGGCCGACCGGGTCGCGCACGCGTGGCGCGGCCGGGCCGGCGAGCGCGTGCTGTTCGTCGAACTGGCGCGGGCCACGACGCGCGACGACGTGCTGCTCGCGATTGCCGGGGAACTGGGGCTCGACACGAATGGCATGCCGGCCGTCGACCGGATCGGCGACGCATTCGCCGTCTCGCGCAGCCTGCTCGTGCTCGACAACGCGGAGCACGTCGTCGACCTGGTTGCCGACCTCGTCGAGTCGCTGACGGCGCGCGTCGTGCCGCTGCGGGTGCTCGTGACGAGTCGCGAACCGCTTCATATCTCGGTCGAAACCGTGTTTCGCGTGAGTCCGCTGGCGGTGCCCGACGGCGCTGCAACAGTCGACGAGATCGTGCGTCATTCGGCGGTCGAGCTGTTTCTGGCGCGGGTTCGCGCGGCCACGCCCGATTGCGTGATCGACGCGGCCGGTGTCAGGCTGATCGGCGATATCTGCCGGCGGCTCGACGGGCTTCCGCTCGCCATCGAACTGGCTGCCGCGCGCGTCGCGACGCTCGGGCTGGAGGTCGTCGCGTCGCGTCTCGACGACCGGCTGAACCTGCTGACGGGCGGCCTGCGCTCCGCGTTGCCGCGCCATCAGACACTGCGCGCGACGTTCGACTGGAGCTACGTGCTGCTGGATGCGGCCGCGCGTGCGCTGTTTCGCCGCATGGCGTGCTTCGTCGGCCCGTTCACGTTCGATGCGGCCCGCGAAGTCGCGATGGATCCTGGCATGTCGCCCGCCGAAATGATCGCGGTGCTCGGCGAGCTGATCGCGAAGTCGCTGGTGACCGTCGAATTCAGCGGCGCGCAGGCGCGCTACCGATTGACCGAATCGACGCGCGCGTATGCGCTCGAGAAGCTGCACAACGAAGGCGAGTTCGAGCGCATCGCCGAGCGTCATGCGCGCCATGAACACGCGCAGGCGCAGGCCCGGATGCCGGTTCACGTGCAAGCCGCGCGCGAACCCGCGGCGGCCGAGCCGCCGGTCGCGGAAGCCGACGCGCTGGCGCTCGCATTGCGGGAGCCGGCGCGCATGCGTGACTGTTCGATCCCGGCGAGGCGCGCGCTCGATGCCATCGAGGCCGGCGCGCTCGCGGTCGTCGACGCGTCGAGCGAGATGCGGCTGCGCGCGGCCTATGCGTCGGCGCTGCTGTATACGGACGGCGATACGCACGCGGCCGCCGCGATGTGGGAGCGCACGCTCGGCCTCGCCGGGCGGGTCGGCGACGAGGCATTCGACGCCAGCGCGATGGTCGGGCTCTGGAACGCGATGCTGTCGCGTGGCGACATTCACGAATCGCTGCGCTATGCGATGCGCTTCGAGCGGGCCGCCGAGCGGCGCGGCGACCGGCCGCAACGGCTGCTGGCGAACGCGATGGTCGCGACGTCGCTGCATTACTTCGGCGAGCATGCGCAGGCGCGCGAGCGGCTGGAGGCGGCCACGGCCGAGCTGGCCGTGGCCGGCGAACCGCCTTGCGCGGCAGCGGCGCTCGGCATCGACGTCGCGACACTTGGCCGCACGGTGCTGGCGCGGCTCGTCTGGATGCAGGGCGATCTGGACTATGCGATGCGGCTCGCCGCGCAGGCGGTCGAATCCGCGCGCCGCGGCGGGTCGGCGCTGGCGTTGTGCGTCGTGCTCGGCGCGGCGGCCGTGCCGATCGCGTTGCGCCATGGCGATCACGACATCATCTCCGACTATCTCGCGACGCTGCGCTCGGCCGCCGAGGCGAACGGGTTCGATATCTGGCTCGACCATGCGGAATGTCTCGCGGGACAGTTCGACATGCAGGCCGGCCATCCCGGCGCCGGGCTGGCGCGGCTCGAACCCGCGCTGCGACGCATCGAGGCGAGCGGCTTCCGGCGCCTGCTCGCGCCGCTGGTGGTCGCGTATGCGGAAGGGCTCACGCGCACGGGCCGCGCGGCCGAGGCCCGCGTGAAGCTCGACGCGACGCTCGCGTGCTGCCGCGCGCAAGGCGAGCATCTGTTCGTGCCCGAGCTGCTGCGTGCCCGAGGTCTGGCGATGCTCGAACAGGCCCGCACCGCCGACGCGGAGCGCGCGATCGCGTGCGAAGCGGACGGGCACCGGCATCTGCTGATGGCGATCCATGCCGCGAACGGGCAAGGCGCGGCAATGTGGGCGCTGCGCGGCACGCTCGATCTTGCCGATCATCTGATCGAGCGCGGGCGTATCGGACAGGCGTCGTCGCTGGTGGCGAACCTGTCGGGGCATTTCGACCCGCAATCGCGCGCGGTCGACGTGCGGCGCCTCGCGCGGGTGCAGAGCTTCATCCGCTCGGAGACGGCGCGGCCGACCGGTCATGCGCACATCCGCCACGAGACCCTGGATGCGATGCAATCGGCGGCGTGATGGCGCGTGTGGCCCGCTCAGGACGCACCCGCGCAACGCGGCCGGCTGTCCGATCGATCAACATTCAACGGAGGGTGGATGGTTCTTGTAACGTCAAACCGCCGGCATGCCGCGTGCGGTCAGTTGCCAGCCTGCGGCGCAAGCGGGGAGGCTGACGGTGCTTAAGGCGACGCAATCCGCGGAAGCGGCGGACCTCATCGTATTCAACGGCAAGATCGCGACGCAGGACGAGAGGCAGTCGTTCGTGACCGCGCTCGCGGTGAAGGACGGCCGGATTCTCGCGGCCGGCAGCGCGGATGAGGTCATGCGCCATGCGCATGGCGACACGCTTCACATCGACCTGAACGGCCGCACCGTAATCCCGGGGCTGAACGACTCGCACCTGCACGTGATCCGCGGCGGCCTGAATTTCAACCTGGAACTGCGCTGGGACGGCGTGTCGACGCTGGCCGAGGCGCTGCGCATGCTGCGTCGCCAGGTACTGCGCACGCCCGCGCCGCAGTGGGTGCGCGTGGTCGGCGGCTGGACCGAATTCCAGTTCGCCGAAAAACGCGGGCCGACGGTGGCCGAGCTCAACGCGATCGCGCCCGACACGCCGGTTTTCGTGATGCACCTGGGCGACAGCGCGCTCCTGAACGCGGCCGCGCTGCGCGCGATCGGCTATGGCCGCGACACGTGCGATCCGCCCGGCGGCGAGATCCAGCGCGATCGCGCCGGCAGGCCGACCGGCATGCTGCTCGCGCGCCCGGACGTGGCCGTCCTGCATGCGGCGCTGGAGAAGGGCCCCCGGCTCGGCTTCGACGACCAGATGAATTCGATGCGGCATTTCATGCGCGAATTGAACCGCCTCGGCGTGACCAGCGCGATCGACGCCGGCGGCGATTTCCAGGCCTATCCGGATGATTACGCCGCGCTCATGGCGCTCGCGAAGCGCGGCGAAATGACGGTGCGCATCGCCTACAGCCTGTTCGTGCAGCATGCGGGGCGCGAAATCGACGACTGCGCGCGCTGGATGACGCTGGCCAAGCCCGGCGACGGCGACGCGTTCCTGCGGCTGAACGGCGTCGGCGAACTGCTGGTGTATTCCGCGGCCGATTTCGGCAATTTCCTCGAACCGCGTCCGGACCTGCCCGACGAGCTCGAGGCGGAACTGACCGCGGTCGTCCGGCTGCTGGTCGGCCAGCGCTGGCCGTTCAGGCTGCACGCGACGTACGACGAATCGATCGGCCGCTTCCTGAACGTGCTCGAAGCCGTGAATCGTGACGTCCCGTTCGACGGCCTGCGCTGGTTCTTCGATCATTGCGAGACGATTTCGGATGCGAACATCGCGCGCATCGCGGCGCTCGGCGGCGGCGTGACGGTGCAGCACCGGATGGCGTTTCAGGGCGAGTACTTCATCGCGCGCTACGGCGCGCAAGCCGCCACGCGCACGCCGCCGATCCGCGCGATGCTGGCGGCCGGGCTGCCGGTCGGCGCGGGCTCCGACGCGACGCGCATCGCGAGCTACAACCCGTTCGTGTCGCTGTACTGGATGGTGTCCGGGCGCACGGTCGGCGGCACGGTGCTCTATCCGGAGCGCAACCGGCTCAGCCGGATGGAGGCGCTGCGCCGCTATACGGTCGGTAGCGCGTGGTTCTCGAACGAAGACGATCGCAAGGGCGCGCTGTTGCCCGGCCGGTACGCGGATTTCGCGGTGCTGACGGACGACTACTTCACGATCGACGAGTCGCGCATCAAGCACCTGTCGTCGGTCCTGACGATCGTCGACGGCAAGGTCGTGCACGCGGACGACGAATTCGCGCCGCTGGCGCCGCCGCCGCTGCCGGTGAGTCCCGCGTGGTCGCCCGTGGCCGAGTTCGGCGGCATGGGCCGGTGGCGTCCGGTCGCGTCGGCGCAGCCGCGCGCCGCGGCCGACGGCGGCCGCGATGCCGGTTTCGCGCGCGAATACGGGCGTCGTTTCGCGCAGCGCGTGGATGTGGCCGCGACGGAGCTCGCCGAGCCGTGCAGTGCGTTCGGTTGCCTCGGCGCCGCGTTTTAGGCGACGGGAGCCGGCGCGCGCGCCGCGAAGAACAAGCAATTTTTCGACCCCGGCACGGGGCAGAAGGAGACGACATGAATTCTGCGCACACGTGCGCATCGGCGAATGACGAAGTCGCCGGCGTTCGCATTCCGCGCGCGCCGATCGCGATCGAGGCCGCCGAAGCCGCACGCGCGTCGCTGCCGCGCGTGATCACCGACCACGCTTGCCGGGTATTCGTCCTCGCGTCGCTCGCCGCGCGCCGCGCCGGCGACACGTGCGATGCCGACGCGCTGTACGTGGCCGCCCTGTACGCGAACATGGGCCTGAGTGCCGCGTATTGCCGCTCGAGCGCGCGCTACGAGCTCGACAGCGCCGATGCCGCGCACGCGTTCCTGTCGCGGCACCGCACGCCGCAGCCCATCTGCGACGACGTATGGCGCGCCATCGCGCTGCATACGACGCCCGGCGTGGCCGCCCGCGTGTCGCCGCTGGCACGCGCGTTGTCGAGCGCGGTATCGACGGACCTGATGGCCACCGACGCCGACGCGTATTCGGCCGACGAGCGCTGCGCGCTGCTCGCCGCTTATCCGCGCGGCGACGGGTTCGGCGAGGCGTTCCTCGATGCGGTCGCCCGCGGGGTCGCGCACCGGCCGGCATCGACGTTCGGCACCTGGAGCGCCGACGTGCTCGAGCGGGCCGATCCGGATTTTCACCGGCCGAATTTCTGCGGGCGCGTGCTGGGTGCGCACTGGAAGGACGCCTGAAGAAACCGTTGCGAAGCAACAGCCGGCAGCGGGCGTGCCCCGCCGGTCATGGCGGCGGGGCGTCGCCGTGCGACGGGGCTCAGGCGGTCGGTGCCACCGCGTCGTGCCGCGCATAGTCGACGTATCCGGCGCGCTCGCCGCCGTACCAGCCGATCGACTTCGGCACGGCGAGCGGCGCATGCGTGGCGATGCGTTCGACGAGATCCGGGTTCGCGATGTACGCGCGCGCGAACGCGACGAGATCGGCGTCGCCCGCATCGATCAGCGCATTCGCGGCGTCCGGCGTGATGCCGCCGTTGACGATCAGCGTGCCGCCGAACGTCTTGCGCGTGTGCTCGATGATGCGCGGCAGGTCGGGCTCGTCGCTCCAGCCGTTGGTATCGGCCGCGTGCAGGTAGGCGACGCCCGCTTCGTCGAGCAGGCGGCCGACGTACGCGTATGTCGCATCCGGATCCGCGTCCCGCACGTTGTTGTATTGCGCGTACGGCGAGATGCGCACGCCCACGCGGCTGAGCGGCATCACGCCGCCGACCGCGTCGACGATCTCCTCGAGAAAGCGCGCGCGGTTCGCGACCGAGCCGCCGTAGCGGTCGTCGCGGCGGTTCAGCGTCGATGACAGGAACTGGTGCGGCAGGTAGCCGTTGGCCGCGTGAATCTCGACGCCGTCGAAGCCGGCCGCCATCGCGCGGGCGGCCGCGCGGCCGAATTCATCGACCGTTGCGGCGACTTCGTCCGTCGTCATCGCGCGCGACGGCGTCGCGTGAATCTTCGTGTAGTAGCCGTTCTGCAACCGGGCCCACACCTGCAACTGTTCGAGATCGTCGTTGACGCCGGACGGCGACAGCGGCGCGTCGCCGCCGAGCAGCGTCAGCGAGCTGACGCGGCCGCCGTGCCACAGCTGCGCGAAGATGCGGCCGCCGTTCGCATGGACCGCGTCCGTGACCTGCTTCCAGCCGGCCGCCTGCTCGTCGGTGACGAGCCCCGGCGTCAGTTCGAAGGCCGCGGACGTGTGGCTGACGTTGGTCGCCTCGGTGACGATCAGGCCGGCGGACGCGCGCTGCGCGTAATACTCGGCCATGAGCTCGGTCGGCTGGCCGCGCGACGGCGCGCGCGAGCGCGTCATCGGCCCCATCACGACGCGGTTGGGCAGCGGCAGGCCGCGCAGATCGTAGGTGCTGAGCAGGGAAGACATGGTGGATTCCTTGTGCGTTGAGCAGGGGGCGTCGCGCATCGCGCCGCGGCAAACTGCGAAGCGGCGAAACGGCGAGACAGCGGCCCCGGTGAAAAGTCGGAGTGACATGCCGGCGGCGTTCCGGTCGAGCGCACGAGCCGGTCGGCATGCGTGCGCTCGACCGGCGGCCGGCGCCGGTTCAGGTGCGTGCGTGGCGTTGCGCGTACGGCCGGCCGATCGCGAGGTAGTGCGCGAGCGCGACGATCGGGAATGCGCCGGCGACCGCGGCGACGAGCGGCCAGCCGCCGTGCTCGTACAGCGGGCTCGCGAGCGCGGAGCCGATGGCGCCGCCGACGAAGATGCTGGTCATGTACAGCGCGTTCAGACGGTTGCGGCTCGTGGCATCCAGCGCGTAGATCTCGCGCTGGCCGAGCACCATGTTCATCTGCACCGCGAAATCGAGCACGATGCCCGTGACGACGAGGCCGTACAGGCCGACGCCGTGAAGCAGCGCGACCGCATACGACAATGCGCCGGCGACCAGCGCGATCAGCGTCGCCCGCACGGTATGGCCGGCATCCGCGAGGCGGCCGGCGACCGGCGCCGACGTCGCGCCGATCGCGCCGACGAGCGCGAACAGGCCGATGGCGGATTGCGACAGCCCGTAGTGGCGCGTCAGCTCGACCGGCACGGCGGTCCAGAACAGGCTGAACGACGCGAACATCAGGCCCTGGTAGAACGCGCGATGGCGCAGCACCGGCATCGTGCGCACCAGATGCAGCAGCGAGCCGATCAGGTCGAAATAGGTCGCGCGATGATCGGGCTGGCGCGACGGAATCGTCAGCGCGAGCACGACCGTCACGAGCGTCATCACCCCCGCGGCGGCGGCGAACACGAAGCGCCAGCCGAATGCGTCCGCCACCACGCTCGACAACGGGCGCGCGAGCAGGATGCCGAGCAGCAGCCCGCTCATGATCGTGCCGACCACCCGGCCGCGCGAATGATCCGGCGCGAGGTGCGCGGCGAGCGGGACCAGGATCTGGACGGCGACCGAACTGAAGCCGATCAGCAGCGAAATCGCGAGGAACAGGCCGGGCGTCCGGGTCACCGCGGCCGCGGCGAGGCTCGCGATCGAGATCACGGCCGTGACGATCATCAGCTTGCGGTTCTCGAGCAGGTCGCCGAGCGGCACGATGAAGAACAGGCCGAGCGCGTAGCCGATCTGCGTCAGCGACACGATGAGGCTCGCCATCCCGCCGGACATGTGCAGCCCGGGCGCGATGAGCTCGGTGATCGGTTGCGCGTAGTACAGGTTCGCGACGATCGCGCCGCAACTGAACGCGAACAGCAGGATGAGGCCCTGCGTGAGCCTGGGCGCCTGCCCGTGGGCCGCGAGCGGGGTGGATTCCATTGACATGATCGACTCCTTGAACGAGATGTCGGACGCCCGTTTGCCGGGCGGCGCATTGCAATTTCTCAAGCGGCGAGCCACGCACGCCGCATTGCCGTCAAGACTATTGATCGAGCGATGACAACGGAATACGTCCGTCGCGCAATCGAGCATTGCGTGCCGCGCAAAGGCGCGCAACGCTCGCGGGGCCGATGGCGTGAAAACGGTTGGGACGTGGGCGTCCGGGCATCCGGCGTCCGGGCATCCGGCGTCCGGGCGTCCGGCGTCCGGGCAGGACCAACGGTGGCGGCGTTCAGCCGCGCTGGCCCTGCAGCGTCGGAATCTGCGCGAACAGGGTCGTGAGCCAGTCGACGAAGATCTTGAGCTTGACCGGCGTATGTCGATTGGGCGGATACAGGATCGAGATCGGCCGCGGCGGCGCATTGAAATCGGTCAGCACTTCGCGCAACCGCCCCGATTTCAGATACGGTTCGACCAGGTACAGCGAGGTCTTGATCAGGCCGATGCCCGCGACGCCGCACTCGATGTAGGTATCGGCGTCGTTGACCGCGACCGTGCCGCACATCTGCACGATCCGCGCTTCGCCGTCGACGACGTAGTCCCACGGCCGCGGGCGGCCGGTATCGGCCGAGATGTGGCTGATCGCGACGTGCTGCGCGAGATCGTCGACCGTTTCGGGCGCGCCGCAGCGGTCGAGATACGCGGGGGCCGCGCACGTGCAGGTGGTCAGGCTGCCGATCCGCTTGGCGATCATGCCCGAGTCGTCGAGCGCGCCGATGCGCACCACGCAATCGACGCCCTCGCCGACGAGGTCGATCTGGCGATCGGTCACGCCGAGTTCGATCGAGATGTTCGGATGGGCGGCGAGAAACTCGGGCAGCGCGGGCACCATGATCTGCTTGGCCATCGCGGGCGGCAGGTTCACTTTGAGGCGGCCGCGCGGCACGTTGCGCGCCTGCGATACCGCTGCTTCCATGTCGTCGATTTCGCGCAGCACCCCGACGCAGCGTTCGTAGTACGCCTGGCCGTCCTCGGTCAGCGAGATGCGGCGCGTCGTGCGGTTCAGCAGCCGGCAACCGAGGTGCTGTTCGAGCGTGCTCAGCAGCGCGGACACGCGCGGCGTCGTCAGCCCGGTCGTGTCCGACGCGCGCGTGAAACTGCCCGTTTCGACGATGCGCGTAAACACGCGCATCGAAAGCAAGGTATCCATCGTTCAGAAATCTCCAGCCGGTCGATTGTCGGCGCCGGTTCGTGCCGGCGCGATCGGTTGTGTCGTGACGCTATGCGTCGATGCGTTTCCTCAGCCCGTCACCGGCAAACGGCATTTCGCGCGGGCGCTGGCCGGTCGCGTCGAAAATCGCGTTGGCCAGCGCGCCGGCGGTCGGTCCCATCGACGCCTCGGCCGCGCCGAGAAACGGTGCGCCGGGACGATTGATCAGGTGGACCTTCACGCTTTGCGGCGCCGCCGAGAAGCGCAGGATCGGATAGCTGCTCCAGTCGAAGCTGCGGATGCGCTGCGTATCGTATTTCAATGCCTCGTACAGCGTCCAGCTGGCGGCTTGCACGATGCCGCCTTCGATCTGGTTGCGGATGCCGTCCGGCGACACGACCTGCCCGGCGTCGACGGCGACTTCCGCGTGGTCGAGCGTGACCTGGCCCGTTTCCGGGACCACCGAAATCTCGATCGCCATCGCGACGTAAGCCATCAGGTTCTTGTATTTGCCGAACGCGAAGCCGACGCCGCGGTTGCGCGCGCGCGGCGGACGGGGCCAGCCGAACTTGGTCGCGGCGAGCTTGATCACCTGGCGCGCGCGGTGATCCTGCATGTGACGCAGCCGGAATTCGACGGGATCGACGCCGGCGGCGTGCGCCAGCTCGTCCATGAAGCTTTCGATCGACCAGATGTTCGTGTGCGCGCCGAGCGAGCGCATCGCGGACGTCTGCAGCGGCATCGTCGGCGAGAAATTGTTCACGATGTGCAGGTTCGGCAGCGCGTACAGCGGGATCGCGTTGCGATCCCCGCCGCCCTCGGGCTGCAGCATCGGCGTCGACGGCGCGGGAACGAACGGCGGCTCGAGCATCCGCGCGGGCAGCAGCCGGCCGGCATTGACGATGCGTTCGTTGTGCGAGCTGCTCCACAGCGCGTACTTCCAGTCGACGATGCGCCCGCTGGCGTCGAGCGACGCGCTGAGCTCGGTGACCATCGCCGGCGTGAAGTGATCCCACGTATGTTCCTGTTCTCGCATCCACTGGACGCGAATCGGCTTGCCCGGCATCGCGGCGGCGATCAGCGCCGCATGCGCCGCCGCGTCGTCCGCGCCGTTGTGCCCGTAGCAGCCCGAGCCCTCGGTATGGATGCAGCGGACGTTCGCCTTCGGCATCGACAGCATCTCGGCCAGCGCGTCGCGCAGCGGATACACGCCTTGCGAGTGGGTCCACACGGTCAGCATGCCGTTCTCGAGACGCGCGACCGAGCAGGACGGCCCGATCGAGCCGTGCAGCAGGTAATTCTTCAGGAACGTGGCGCTCAGCGTCTTCACCGCGGGCGCGGCGGGCGCATGCGTATTGGCGATCTCGATGTGCTGCGTCGAGATCCGCTTCAGGTCTTCATGAACCGTATTGCGCTCGGGCAGCGTCCGACCGGGCGACCAGCGGCACGCGGCGGCCAGCGCGCGCTGCGCGACGACGGCCTGCCATTCCCCCTGGGCGACGACGGCAAGCATGCTGCCGTTGCGCACGATCCGGACGACGCCCGGCATCTTCAGGATCGCGGCTTCGTCGAACGACAGCAGTTTCGCGTCGTACACCGGCGGCATCACGACGCGTGCATGCAGCATGCCGGGCAGTTCCATGTCCTGCACGTAGCTCGCGCCACCCGTGACCTTGTTTGGAATATCGACGCGCGGCAGTGACGTGCCGATCACGGCGAACGTCGCGGGCGGCTTCAGCGGCGAGGTCGGCGTCGCGTTGCGATGCAGGTCGACGGTGCGAACCGCGTCGCCATAGCGCATCGTGCGGCCGTCCGGCGCCTTGATGAGCGCATCGGCGACCGTGAGCGTGCGCGGATCGACGCCGAACTGCTTCGCCGCGCCGTCGACCAGCAGCCCGCGCACCTGCGCGGCCGCGTTCAGCAGCGCGGAGCCGCTGTCCGCCATCGTGTGGCTGCCGGCGGTCAGGCCCTCGTCCGGCGACGCGCCGGTGTCGGCCGTCAGGAACGTGATCAGCGAGGGCTTCATGTTCAGCTCCTCGGCCGCCACCTGCAGCAACGCGGTGCGCACGCCGGTGCCGAGCTCGACCTTGCCGGTAAACACGGTGACCTTGCCGTCGGGCGTGATCTTGATCCAGGCGTCCAGCAGCGGGTTGGTCTTCAGGCTGCCGGCCAGCGTTTCGGTGGCGCGCGATACATGCACGGCCGCGCCTTCGTCCGCGATCACCACCTCGGCGGCGGCGCGTGCGGCCGGTGCCAGGCTGAACGCGACGAAGAGCGCGCCGGAAACCATGAAGTGCCGGCGGCCTTCGTCGATGTCGTCAGGTGCGTTCATCAGAGCCCTTTGCTGATCATGACCGGCGCGCCGGCCGGTTCCGGGTCCGGCAGGCCCGCGACCTGACGCACGGCCGCCAGGATCCGCAGGTGGGTGCCGCAACGGCACAGGTTCGGTTCCATGTGGGTGCGCAGTTCGCGTTCGGTCGGTTTCGGGTTGCGTTCGAGCAGCGCCTGCGCGCGCATGATCATCCCGGCGATGCAATAGCCGCACTGCGCCGCCTGGTGATCGATGAACGCTTGCTGAAGCTTGCCCGGCCGCTCGGCGGTGCCGAGGCTCTCGATGGTCCTGACGCTGCGTGCGCCGATCGCGGCGACCGGGATCAGGCACGAGAACATTGGCTTGTCGTCGACGATCACGGTGCACGCGCCGCATTGTCCGAGGCCGCAACCGAACTTCGCGCCGTGCAGGTGCAGGTCGTTGCGCAGCGCATAGAGCAGCGGCGTGGAGGGATCGATGTCGAGCGTATGCCGCGCGCCATTCACGGTGAGGGTGATCATCGCGGGCGGTCCTCCTTTCTGAGTTTTGCGGCCAGGGTTTCGACGCCGCTCCACGCGGGGCGATCGGAGTAGGTTTCGCGGATGTACGCAGCGAGATCCGCGATTTGCCGGTCGTCGTACTGGTCGAGGTATGACGGCATGTAGTTCAGCGTGTCCTCGCCATGCCAGCCGATACCGTTGAACATCATCTGGATCGCGTTGCGCGGCGTGTCGGCGGCGACCGCCGTGCTGAACGCGAGCGTCGGCCGCTCGCCGATCGATTGCATGGGTGCCGCCGGCCCGTGGCACTGCGCGCACGACGCCTGGAACAGCACCGCACCGCGTTGTCCGGCGGGCGTCGTCGGGTTGTGTCCGGCGCCGGCCGTCGCCGGCCGCGCGCCGACCGGCTTCTGGATCGACAGGATGTAGGCGGCGATCGCCTCGACGTCTTCCGCGGGCACGGTCGCGAGATCGCGCGTGACGGGCAGCATCGGTCCGGCGGCCGCGCCATGCTCGCTCGCGCGGCCGGTGCGCAGATACGCGACCAGTTGTGCCTGCGTCCACGGGCGTGCCGCGCTGCCGAGCGTATTGAGCGGCGGCGCTTCCCACCCGTCGACGATGCCGCCGTCGAATGTCTGGCCCGCTTTCTCGCCGCCGATCGCATTCAGCGGCGAATGGCAGGACGCGCAGTGGCCGAGGCCGTCGACGAGCGCCTTGCCGCGATTCCACTGCGCGGATTGCGCAGGGTCCGGCGCGATCGCGCCTTCGTGCAGGAACAGGACGTTCCAGAACGCGACGAGCGGGCGGAAGTTGAGCGGGAAGATCAGCTCGTTCTTCGGCGTGCTTGCTTGAACCGGCTCGCGGGTCATCAGGTACGCGTAGGCAGCCGTGATCTCGTCGTCGGACATCCGCGTGAAGTGGATGTACGGAAAAGCGGGGTAGAGCGGATACCCGTCCCGGGCGATGCCGCTGCGCAGCGCGCGCGAGAACGCGTCCCGCGACCAGCGGCCGATGCCGGTATCGGCATCCGGCGTGATGTTGGTCGCGTAGATCGTGCCGAACGGCGTCGCGAGCGGCAGCCCGCCGGCGAACGGTTTGCCGTCCTTCGCCGTATGGCAGACGACGCAATCGCCGAGCGCGACCACGCGCGCGCCGGCTCGGACGAGTTGCGGATCGAACGACGCGCGTGCGGGCGGCTCGATCGGCGCGATCGACGGCCGGACCATGATGCCGACGGCGATCGCGAGACCCGCGAGCGCGACGCCGGTCGCACCGAACCAGAGTCGTTTGTGCTTCATGCGTGCTCCACGCGAATCGGCCGGTCGTACCCGATTCGATGCGCGGGACAATAGGCGCCGGAAATCATTCGTCACTCCAGGAAGGGCGCCGACGCGCGGGCAAGTGCCCGCACGACGGCTCGTGAAACCAGTCTACGTGTGCGCGCTCGCCAATTCCTGAAGCCGCGCTGAAACGTTCTGAAGGCGCGAGTTCGCGCGACGTGGCCGGGGTCCGTCCATCGCGTCGAGCGCGTGGGTGGCCGGATTCATGTTCCCCCTGCCGAACCTGCGCTGCGATTCGCCATCACGCGGATGGCGTCGCAGCGCAGGTCGACGCGCGGCGCGCCGTATGGCGGCGGTTACGCCTTCAGGAACGCGAGCAGTTCCGCATTGATGCGCGCCGCGTCGACGACGCACATGCCGTGCGCGCCGCCCGGGATGATCTTGAGCTGCGCGTGCTTCACGATCTTCGCCGACAGGCGCGCGGAATCGTCGATCGGCACGATCTGGTCGTCGTCGCCGTGCAGGATCAGCGTCGGGACGTCGATCTTCTTCAAGTCCTCGGTGTAGTCGACCTCGGAGAATTCCTTGACGCACAGATACTGGCCATGGGCGCCGCCCATCATCCCTTGTGCCCAGAATGCGTCGATCGTGCCCTGCGACACCTTCGCATTGGGGCGATTGAAGCCGAAGAACGGCACGGCGAGATCCTTGTAGAACTGCGAACGGTTCTCGGCGACGTTCTTGCGGATGCCGTCGAATACGTCCATCGGCAGGCCGCCCGGATTGGTCGGCGATTTCACCATCTGGGGCGGCACGGCGCCGATCAGCACGGCCTTCGACACGCGCTTCGTGCCGTGACGGCCGATGTAGTGGGCGACTTCGCCGCCGCCGGTGGAGTGGCCGACGAGCGTCGCTTCGCGCAGGTCCAGCGCATTCATCAGCGCGGCGAGATCGTCCGCGTAGGTATCCATGTCATTGCCTTGCGACGGCTGGCTCGATCGGCCGTGACCGCGGCGGTCGTGCGCGATCACGCGGTAGCCGTGCTGCACCAGGAACAGCATCTGCGGGTCCCATGCGTCGGCGCACAGCGGCCAGCCGTGCGAGAACACGACCGGACGGCCGCTGCCCCAGTCCTTGAAATAAATCTGCGTACCGTCTTGCGTGGTGATCGTGTTCATCGGATGGGTTCCTTGATGGGCGGAAGCGACGTGTTTGGGGGCGGCAGCGGCGGCGGCGGCCGGCAGCGCGGCGGCTGCAACGGCGGTCGCGCCGGCAAGCAGCATGTCGCGGCGGCGTGCCGAGGGGATGGCGTCGAGATCTGCGGGACGCATTGAGGCTCCTTGAACGTGCGGTGGAATGATGTCGTGTGGAATCGATGGTCCGGATCTGCCCGCATGCGGCACTGTCGCCGGCAGCCGGCGTGCGTTCGCGGTCGCGAGCCGGCAGGCGCACGACGGGAGCGAACGAACGTCGACGGGAGCCTAGCGCGGGGCCATACCGCGTGTACTGAAATTCGGCTGAATTTTCATGAACCGGCCGGTCGGTGTGGCGCGCGAGCCAGGCCGCCAGAACAATTAAGCATGGGAATCAAGACTCTTCAGCGGCCGCTCGCTATCGTCAGCATCAAGCCGTCCCGTCGCGGGTCGCTGCCGGTTCGCGCCAGCGCATGACGATCGTGATGCGCGCGGATGCGAAACGTCCGAATCTCTCGCCACTTGCCTGGATACGCCGTCATGGACACATTCGATCGCTGGGAGCACGTGATGACGCTGCTCGATCCGTCGTCCGGCGCAAGCCGCTGCGCGTCGCTGAATCTTCGCGACCGGGACGCCGCGCGCCGCCGTCATCGCGACGACGCGCGCGGCGCGTCCGGCGGTGGCGGGCGTCGCGGGTGCGCGATCGTCGCGGTCGAGCGGCAGACCGATTCCTCGCTGCTGGTGTCGTGGAGCGATCCGACCCACTGCCGGTATGACGAGCAGCGCTGGATCAGCGCAAAGTGCCGCTCGCCGGGGCGCTGCGCCCTGACCGGCCTGCCGATTCGCGCCGGCGATGCGATCTACAAGCCGCAGTGGCGCGGAGCGAAGCGTCCCGCGAATTGCTGGGAGGCGATCCTCGCGTCCGAGCTGGACCGGTTCATCGTCAGGCTGTCCCGCTCCTGACCGGGAGCGGTGCGCCCCATCCATCGGCGGCGGCTGGCGCCGCTGCCTCTTCTTTGCCGAGGAAGCTTCATGAGCACGTTCACGACACGCGACGGCGTCTCGATTCACTACAAGGACTGGGGCGCGGGGCGCCCCGTCGTGTTCATTCACGGCTGGCCGCTGAATGCGGACATGTGGGACGTCCAGATGCATCATCTGGCATCGAACGGTTTTCGCGGCATCGCATACGACCGGCGCGGTTTCGGCCGGTCCGGCCAACCGTGGACGGGCTACGACTACGATACGCTGGCGGACGATCTCGCGACGCTGATCGAGACGCTCGGATTGCGCGACGTGACGCTCGTCGGCTTTTCGATGGGCGGCGGCGAGGTGGCCCGATACATCGGCCGGCACGGCACGCGCCACATCGCGAAGGCCGTCCTGATCGGCTCGGTGACGCCGCTCATCGCGCGGCGCGACGATCATCCGGACGGCGTCGACGTCGCGATGTTCGACGGCATTCGCTCGGCGATCGTGGCGGACCGCGCCGCGTTCTTCGAGTCCTTCTGGCCGTTGTTCACCGGTTCGAACCGGCCGGATTCGACGATCTCGCGCGCCGCGCTCGACTGGACTTCGTTCATGGCGCTGCAGGCCGGATTGAAGGGCACGCTCGATTGCGTCCGGGCATTTTCCGAAACCGATTTCAGGACGGATCTCAGCAAGTTCGACGTACCGACGCGCGTGATTTATGGCGACGATGACCAGACGGCGCCGCTCGCCCTGACGGGGGCGGCCACCGCCGCGCGCGCGCCGCACGCGACGCTGAGCATCTACGAAGGCGCCCCGCATGCGCTGTATCTGACGCATGCACAACGATTGAACGACGAACTGCTGGCGTTCGTCCGCGCGTGACATTAGCGTGACATTGGCGTGACGTAGCCGGGCGGCCCCGGCCGTCCGGCGTCCTCGCCACGCTCATCCCGAACCGCGCGTTCAACTACGGGCCGAAAACGCGGTTCGCCCGAATTCCCGCGTCAATCGAATCGCGGAAAAATCGTACGAAATCCAATTCATCGCCGAATCCCTGCTTCTCCGGTCGGGAATGACGGGCGCCATGCCGTGCCGTGCGCAGAAGATGCGAGGCCCGCGCATTTCAACGATTCAAAAAATTTGCTCATTCCATTCTGATAATTTGAATCATCATACGTAGTAAATGCCGTAGCATTGGGTGTCAAATCGGTGTCGTTTTGACCGGCATCGATAAATGCCATTGATTAGACCCCTCCCATGATCCGCATTGGAACGCTTCACGTTTTTCTCGACAGACGTGAAATTCGCGCGAACGGCAAACTGTTGCGTATCGGCAGCCGTGCATTCGAAATTCTCGAACTCCTGGTTCAGGCAAATGGCGCGCTGGTCTCGAAGGACGAGATCATGCAGCGGGTATGGCCGCACACGATCGTGGAGGAAAACAACCTGCAGGTGCATATCGCATCGTTGCGCAAGGCGCTGGGCCGGGACCGGGATCTGATCGTCACGGTGCCGGGGCGCGGCTATCGGCTCGTCAGCGAACCCGCCGAAGGCGCAGCCTCCGCGCGTCCCTCGACATCCCGGCTCGCGCCCGCGCCGACCGCGCTCGTGGGGCGGGAGCAGATGGTCGCCGATGTCCTCGCGGCGCTCGACGCGTCGCGCGTCGTGACGCTGGTCGGGGCGGGCGGCATCGGCAAGACGCGCGTGGCGATCGAAGCCGCGATCCGGGCCGAGGCGCGCTTTCCGGATGGGGCGGCGTTCGTGTCGCTGGCGACGGTTGCCTCCCCGCAATTCGTTCCCGCCGCGCTGGCGGACGCGCTGGACCTCGTGCTGCCGGCCCGCTCGCTGACGCTCGAAGCGGTGCTGGCGAGCGTCGCGCATCGCAGGATGTTGCTCGTGCTCGACAATTGCGAGCATCTGCTGGACGCAGCCGCGCGGATCGCCGCCGTGTTGACCGAATCCGATACCGGGCTGCGTGTGCTGGCGACCAGCCGCGAGGCGCTTCGCATCCACGGCGAGCGACAGTGTCCGGTGCCGCCGCTCGAGGTCGGCGGCGAAGGTGCCGACGCAGCCGACACGCTGGGCGCAAGTGCGGTGCAATTGTTCGCGGCACGCGCGTGCGCCGCCGACCCGCGCTTTCCGCTCGACGAACGCAGCGTGTCGCTGATGGCGTCGGTGTGCCGACATCTCGACGGCCTGCCGCTGGCGATCGAACTGGCCGCTGCCCGCGCGGCCGTGCTCGGCATCGACGTGCTGGCCGATCATCTCGACGACCATTTCCGGTTGCTGACCGGCGGCTTTCGCACGGCATTGCCACGCCACCGGACGCTGCAGGCCATGTACGACTGGAGTTACCGCTTGCTGGGGGACACGGAGCGCGTGCTGTTGCGCTGGCTCGGCGTGTTTCGTGACGGTTTTTCGATCGAGGCGGTGCGAAACATCGTCGGCACGACGGGGCTGGCCGATGCCGACCTGCTCGACACGATCGCGGGCCTTGTGTCGAAGTCGCTCGTGAACGTCGAGAATGCGCACGGCGTGCCGCGCTACCGGCTGTTGACGACGACGCGCGCCTATGCGCTGCAGCAGCTCGAGAACAACGGCGAATGCGCGGCCGCCGCGCTCGCGCATGCGAACTACTTTCTTACGTTGTTCACGCTGCCCGGCGGCGGCGATGGGTCGCCGGCCGAAGCGCGGCTCGATCTGGTGCGCCGCGAACTCGGCAATCTGCGCGCGGTGCTCGACTGGGCATTTTCGCCGAACGGCCACGCGGAGACCGGCATCGCACTGGCGGCCGTGGCGGCGCCGTGCCTGCTGGACCTGTCGCTCGTGGACGAGTGTCGCGAACGCGCGCGCGTGGCGCTCGAGGCGATGCGGGATCTGGATGCGACGCCGGCCCGAGACGATGCGCGCAAGCGCTTGCTGGCCGCGTATGCCGCGGCGCTCGCGCATGGCTCCGGCTCGAGCCGGGGCGTCCACGACGCGTGGCCCGAAGCGGATGCGCTCGCTTGCGAGACAGGCGACGAACCGTAACGACACGCGCGGCCGGCGAAATCACGACAGTGGGTCCGATGCCGGGATCCGGACGCGTGATCCGAGAGGGAGATGAAGTGCGTTCGCGATCCGTTCGGCCGACACGTCAGGATCACTGGCGGGATCACGCAAGCGCGAGGAACCGGTCGACGAGATCGGGGCGATCGAGCTGCTCGACCCACCAGCGCAACGCGCGGCCGGCTTCGTCGCTGCGCCACGCCATGTAGCAATGCGTCGTGTCGCGCATGCCGGTCACCTGGCGGGCGACGAGCTTGCCCTGTGCGATCGCGCGCGCCGCGATGCAGTCCGGCAGCGTGCCCACGGCGAGTCCTTCGCACTGCGCGGCCAGTTTTGCCGCGAGGGTCGGTACCGCGAGCGTCGGCTGCCCGGCATCGACCGCGACCGAGCGCGGCTGCAGTTCGCGAGACGTATCGCTGATGACGGCGCCGCGATGCTCGACGATCGACGCCATCGACAGCGGTTCGGGCAAGGCCGCGAGCGGATGGGTGGGCGCGACCGCGAACACGTGCCTGAGCGTGCCGATCGGCCGCGTAACGATGCCCGGCAGCTCCGGCGGCTCGCCCGTCGCGCCGACGACGAGATCCGCACGGCGCGCAACCAGCGCGTCCCAGGTGCCACCGAGGACTTCGGTCGAGAGCCGCAGCCGCGTGTCCATTTCGAGCCCGTAGAACGCATGCACGCAAGGCCATAGCGCGTCGAACGGCAGGATCTCGTCGATACAGATGCGCAGCTCGGTTTCCCAGCCTTGCTGCGCGCGCTGTGCCTTGAGTTCGAGCTGTTCCGCCGCATGCAGAAGCCGCCGGCCTTCTTCGACGACGACGCGACCCGCATGCGTGAGCTTCGCACGGCGTCCGCTGCGGTCGAACAGGGCGACGCCGAGGTCGCCCTCGAGCTTTTGCACGAGGTAACTCAGGGCCGACGGTACGCGATGCAGCAGTTCCGCGGCTTCGGCGAACGTGCCGGTGCGGTCGATCGCGTCCAGCGCTTCGAGCGCTTCGAATGACAGCTTCATGATGGATTTCACAGGCGGGGCATCGGGCCGTCATGTTAACGCCCCGAGCCCCTTTGTCCAGTCAATAGCGATCCGTCACGTCGGCGTCGACTCGTGGTGCTTCCCCGCGGCGTTGGATGGCTGCGCGCCGGGCAGCGAGCCGAACATGTGCTGGGTGCACTTCGCCTCGCTCCATGCGGCCTTCAGGTGGATGCCCGCGAGCATCCGGCGAGCGACCGGCAGGATCTGTTCGCCGGCAAGGATGCCCAACAGGCCGGCCAGCGCAATGGTGGGCGGAGCGGGCGATTGCACGCCGATCAACGCGTAGACGGCGCCGGCGAGAATGCCGGCCAATAGCGACGAAATGTACGGTTTCATAATATAAATTGAAGTGAATGACAACCGCGTGGAAAGATATGAATAACGCCCCGCCGATGAACCGACGAAGTCGAAAAAGAGCCTATCAGGTCATCGCTGGAGCGGCGCGAAAATTCAACTGATTTAAGATCTTTTAAGAATTTGTTTTAGGGATTTTTTTAAACAGAACGATTAATTGGCATTGCTGCAAGTTTCCATGTTGAATGGTAGACGTTGGCAGGCAAACCTCCCAGCACAGCACATCGGGCCCCCCCCCGGCTTGCCGGCGAGGCAGGCTTTATTTTTCTCCACGTCAAAGGACATGACCGCCATGAGCAATCCGAAGCTTGAAGTTCTCACCCCCCAGAACAGCCAGCTGATCTTCATCGACCAGCAGCCGCAGATGGCGTTCGGCGTGCAGTCGATCGATCGCCAGGTGCTGAAGAACAACGTCGTGGGCCTGGCGAAGGCCGCGAAGGTATTCAACATCCCGACCACGATCACGACGGTCGAAAGCGACAGCTTCTCGGGGCATACGTATCCCGAACTGCTCGACGTGTTCCCGAACCAGAAGACGCTCGAACGCACGTCGATGAACTCGTGGGACGACCAGAAGGTGCGTGACGCACTGGCCGCGAACGGCCGCAAGAAGGTGGTCGTGTCGGGCCTGTGGACCGAAGTCTGCAACACGACGTTCGCCCTGTGCGCGATGCTCGAAGGCGACTACGAGATCTACATGGTCGCCGACGCCTCGGGCGGCACGTCGCAAGCCGCGCACGACGTCGCGATGCAGCGCATGGTGCAGGCCGGCGTGGTGCCGGTCACGTGGCAGCAGGTGCTGCTCGAATGGCAACGCGACTGGGCACGCCGCGACAGCTACGACGCGGTGATGGCGATCGCGAAGGAGCATTCGGGCGCGTACGGGATGGGCGTCGATTACGCGTACACGATGGTCCACAATGCGCCGCAACGCACCGCGACGCCGCACGAGTCGATTCCGCCGGTGCCGGCGAAGTAACGCGGACAGTCGGGACTGTCGATGCCGCCGCGGCATGCTCGATGAGCGCGCCGCGGCGGTGATACGTCAATGCGGGCGGCGTGACGCGGTTCATCCGCGGATGCCGCCCGCGGAGCGTTTGCAGGGCATTCGCCTGCATTCCAATTTGTTCGAGAGATTGATCGTATGGAACCTTATCTGGTTTCTCTTGGTGCGGGCCTGCTGATAGGCGTGATCTACAGCGCAATCAAGGTTCGCTCTCCCGCACCGCCGCTGATTGCCCTGGTCGGGTTGCTCGGCATGTTGATTGGCGTGCAGGCGATTCCCGCCCTCAAGCGGCTCATCGGCCTTTGATCGAAGTGAGGTGACGCATATGACCGCAACCGATACCCAACCGGATCTGATCCTGCACAACGGGCGCATCACGACGCTCGATCGTGCGAACCCCGTCGCCACCGCGGTGGCGATCAAGGACGGCCGCTTCGTCGCGGTCGGCAGCAACGCGGACGTCATGCCGCTCGCGGGCCGCGCGACCAAGGTCGTCGACCTCGACGGCCGCGCCGTGCTGCCGGGCCTGACCGACAACCATACGCACGTGATTCGCGGCGGCCTGAACTACAACATGGAGCTGCGCTGGGACGGCGTGCGCTCGCTCGCCGTCGCGATGGAGATGCTCCGGCAGCAGGTCGCGATCACGCCCGCGCCGCAATGGGTGCGCGTGGTCGGCGGCTTCACCGAACATCAGTTTGCCGAGAAGCGCCTGCCGACGATCGAGGAGCTCAATGCGGCCGCGCCCGATACGCCGGTGTTCATCCTGCACCTGTACGATCGCGCGCTGCTGAACGCGGCCGCGCTGCGCGTCGTCGGTTATACGAAGGACACGCCGGAGCCGCCGGGCGGCACGATCCTGCGCGATGCCGCGGGCAACCCGACGGGCCTGCTGCTCGCGAACCCGAACGCGACGATCCTCTACGCGACGCTCGCGAAGGGCCCGAAGCTGCCGTTCGAGTACCAGTACAACTCGACGCGCCACTTCATGCGCGAGCTGAACCGGCTCGGCGTGACGGGCGTGATCGACGCGGGCGGCGGCTCGCAGAACTACCCCGACGATTACGAAGTGATCCGCCAGCTGCACGACGCGGGCGAGATGACCATCCGCATCGCGTACAACCTGTTCACGCAGAAGCCGAACGCGGAGAAGGAAGACTTCGTGAACTGGACGAAGAGCGTCAAGTATCACGACGGCACCGACTACTTCCGCCACAACGGCGCGGGCGAGATGCTGGTGTTTTCCGCGGCCGACTTCGAGGACTTCCGCGTCGCGCGTCCGGATCTGCCCGCGCAGATGGAGGACGATCTCGAAGGCGTCGTGCGCGTGCTCGCGCAGAACCGCTGGCCGTGGCGCATGCATGCGACCTACGAAGAAACGATCAGCCGCGCGCTCGACGTGTTCGAGAAGGTCAACGAGGACATCCCGCTTGAAGGGCTGAACTGGTTCTTCGATCACGCGGAAACGATCTCCGAGCGATCGATGGACCGGATCGCGGCGCTTGGCGGCGGCATCGCGGTGCAGCACCGGATGGCGTATCAGGGCGAGTACTTCGTCGAGCGTTATGGCGCGCAGGCGGCCGAGGCGACGCCGCCGGTCGCGAAGATGCTGTCCAAGGGCATCAAGGTGTCGGCCGGCACGGACGCGACACGGGTGGCGTCGTACAACCCGTGGGTGTCGCTCGCATGGCTCGTGACGGGCAAGACGGTCGGCGGGATGCGCCTGTATCCGCAGCGCAACCTGCTCGATCGCGAAACCGCGCTGCGCATGTGGACCGAGTACGTGACGTGGTTCTCGAACGAAGTGGGCAAGAAGGGCCGCATCGCGGTCGGTCAGCTGGCGGACCTGATGGTCCCCGACCGTGATTTCTTCACGTGCGCGGAGGACGATATCGTCGACACGACGGCGTTGCTGACCGTGGTCGGCGGGCGCATCGTGTGGGGTGCCGGGCCGTTCGCGTCGCACGATTTGCCGATTCCGCCGGCGATGCCGGACTGGTCGCCGGTGCGCACCTACGGCGGCTATGGCGGCTGGGGCGCGACGCAGCGCGAGGGCGCGCCGCTGCAGCGAGCAGCAGCGGCCGCTGCCGCGTGCGGTTGTTCGACCGCCTGTGGCATGCACGGCCATGCGCATGCGAGCGCGTGGGGCCGCACGTTGCCGACGTCGGACGCGAAGGGCTTCTGGGGCGCGTTCGGCTGTTCGTGCTGGGCGGTCTGACATGGCGACCCTGACCGGCCGGTGCAGCCCCGGGTGGATTCGCGCGCTCCTGTCGCAGGCGTGGGTCGGATCGCTGGTCCGGCTCGCGCTCGTTTCCGCGTTCCTGATCGGCGGGGTGAACAAGGCGATGCACTTCGGCGATGCGGTCGCGGAGCAGGCGCATTTCGGCCTGCACCCGCCCGCGCTGTGGGCGGCGCTGGCGGTGGCGGTGGAGATCGGCGGCTCGCTGTGCGTGGTGTTTCGCCGCTTCACGTGGCTCGGCGCGGGCAGCCTCGGCATGCTGACGCTCGTCGCGATGGCCGTGGCGAACGACTTCTGGAACCGCTCGGGCGCCGAACATTTCATGGCGCTGAACAGCTTTTTCGAGCATCTGGGCTTGATTGCGGCGCTCGTCCTTGTCACCATCGTCGGCGATATTCAACGGGGGGAGGGCGACGGCAATCCCTGACGGCCGGGTCGGTCCTCCCGCGAACGCGACGCGGCAACCGTGCAACTCACGGTCGCCACGTCGCCCAACCTTTACGCAAACATCACGAATTGAAATCTGAAGACACCCTTCTTTCCGCGGTCGCCGGGTTCGTCGATACGCTGAGCTTCGTCTCGCTGTTCGGGTTGTTCACCGCACACGTGACGGGCAACTTCGTGCTGATCGGCGCGGGCGTCGCCGGATACGGGCAGGGCCTCCTGCTGAAACTGAGCGTGTTTCCCGCCTTCATATGCGGCGTCATCGCGGCGAGCCTGATCGCGCGGTCGTTGTCCGCGCGGCCGGCATGGCAGGGCGCGCGTGCGCTGTATGCGGTGCAGGCCGTGATGCTGCTCGGCTTCTGTGTGGCCGGCGTGTGGGCGACGCCCGTCACGCAGTCCGACAGCCTGCCGGTGCTGGTGGCCGGCATCGTCGGCACGTTCGCGATGGGCGTGCAGAACGCGCATCCGCGCGTGATCGCCCGCGCAAGCGTGCCGAACACGGTGATGACGGGCAACGTCACGCAGGCGATTCTCGATGTGGTCGACCTGTTGTCCGCCGGCACGGCAGACAGCGCGCGCGTGGCCGCACGCGCACGGTTCGGCAAGATGTTGCCGGCGATCGTCGCGTTTGCGCTGGGCGCAATGGCTGGCGCGCTCGGCTTTCGCTACATCGGATTCTGGGCGCTGCTCGCGCCGGCTGGCGCGCTCGCGGCACTGGCATTGACGTCCGGCGCGCACGACACGGCGCCTGCCGTGCGGAGCTGAGTTAGCCGACACGCCGCGCGGCGGCCGGCAGGCCGTCGGCGCAAAGCGGTCTCCCCGGGATGAACGCCGGGGGAATTGGACGTCTGGGGGGGGGCGCTGCTGGAGCCGCCGCGGCAGCGCGCTTCCTTACGCCATCGACTCAAGGTCGTACGACGGCGCCGGATGCGCTACTGGTCGCCGTCTCGTGGGTTGCCCCAAAACAAGAAGACGATCACACAGCACAACACAGCACCCACCAAAACCAGTTTCATGCTGCGCCTTGCCTGCAGTGGACGGGATGTTCCGCATTCGGATAGCGCGGTCGAATCGCCCCGCGCCGGGGCCCCACTCGGAAATCGAATTTCAGAGAACGGCGAGCAACCGCAGCTGATGCTCGGTTTCGGTCCCTTTTACCAGTGCGTAGAACCGCGCCTGCCCACGCTCGAGTGTCGACAGATTCTGTGCGTCGGAAAACATGTTCCATTCGTCACCGTCGATACGCTCGAGTTTTCCGCGAGTCCGTGCAAACGCGAGCAACAACCGACTGGCTTCCCGTCGGATGACGACGCGCTCCATATCCAGCACATAGGGCTGCCAGCCGCTCAGCAGGACGAGGTAGTGGGGTATGGATGTCGGGTCATTGATCATCGCGGCGTGGCTTCGTCTCGGATGGCGTTGGCAAATCGGACTCCTTCCAACCGGGCCGTCTGCGTGGGGCTATCGATGTGGAAGGAAGAGGCCGTCAGCTACGTGCTTCACGTCCGTGCGCCGACTTCCCCATTTTCAGCCAAATTGCGCGGTCAACCAACCTTCCCCCATTTCGCTGCATACGCAACTGCATCGTCGCGGCGTTCGAAGGCAGCCAGATCGCCGCTGCAGAGGACCTGCCGCTCATCTCCGTCGACGAGTAACGTGGTAATCCTCGCATGTGCGATGTACTGTCCATCGGCCCTGCGTGGCGTCGGATCGATTCGGAACCGTGTCGAATTGAAGAGCATGGGCTCCTCCAGGATTAGGGTTGTCGCGGGCTACGTGGTCGACGAGTCCGGTGAAGGCGAGTGGGCCGGAAAGGGCTTTTCATGATCCGGCAGCGGTTGGCTGACCGGATCGGCAACTCACCCACCCGCTTTGGTTCGTCCCCGTGCGCGCGATGCCACTATCAGACATGCTCTCGAAGGTACCGAATGCACTTTATCCGCAGGCCCGACCGATTGGCGAGCACGCCTCGGTGGCGGGCTGTCGAGTCGTCTTCAACGCCAGGAAGCCGCTCCGGGCGCGCAGGATCGTCCACGGAATGGACGGACTTCGCGATCTGAAGAGACGCGTGCCCTATCCAGACACGATCGCGCCACTCGCATTTCGCGCGGTGGACGATCAGCCATGCCTGCAGTGATTCCACGAGCTGAAAGGGTGACAACCATTCGCGCGTTTTCCTTTTGGTGACCAGCTGAAGGGCAACAAGGAAACAGAGCAAGTCCACGTACCGGGTCGCGACGCGCATGGTTGGTCTTCTGCTTTTGATGCTTGTGAAGCGTCCGCGCCGGCGGCTCAGCCTTGAACGCTGAGCGCTTTCTCGATGGCTGCAATCAATTTGAAGGCATCGTCCCGGCCGATCAGGAGGCCGCGGCTGGTGTACTCACAGCCGAACGCATAGAAGCTCGGCAGTAGCGTCACCATGTCTTTCTGTCGATCGAAATCCACCTGGCATTTCGTCAACGGGAAAAACGGTGGGGCGTCGGCCGGCAGGTTGGACACGATGCGCTCCTAGTACATTTTGCGCGGGGGCAACATGCGCTTCGCGCGCAGGCGCTGCCGGGCAACGGCACTGGCCTTTTTGCGCTTGCGTTCCGTCGTGGGCTTTTCATAGCCGGTGCGGCTGCGTAGCTCGCGAATCAACCCGGTTTTCTCGATGTCACGGCGGAATCGGCGCAGCGCGACATCGATCGGTTCGTTGACTTTCAGTGTGACGGTTGTCATGGTTGCCCTGTTTGAGAACGTTCGAATAAGAAATTAGCCGAGTCGTGTCATGACGGCGCTCGCTATCTCGTCGGACTCGAATTCCGAGTGTCCGGCACCCATCGATAGCGCGCGTATTGCGCCGTACATTTGCAACTCTTGCTGATGACACAGAGCCGAATCAGAGATTCCGGCCAGCGAGATCGTGTCGGCCCACGTAACCTCGTGCCGTCCGATCAATGCGAGTAGTTCGTCAATGACCATGTTGCTCTCCAGATTGCCGACGCATCGCATCGGCTGGGTAGCCGCCTCAGCCTGCGTTCGACAGGAACGCGTGTGTTTCGCGATTGTCGTCGATGATGTTCTCGGCATAGCGCACCGATGCACGACGTGCGTCACCGGCAGTACCGAACGGCCCGTTATCGCGAAGCCGGTAAGTCTGGCTTTGCGTCTGTGTGTCCGTCGCACCGCGAAGACAAATCCTGACTGCTGCGTCGAAGCCGGCGTCGTAGTTGTGCGGAGCACCATTCGCTGCCGGTACGTGCGGGTAAATCAGTGGATAGATCTCGAATCCACGGTAGGAATGCATGCTCATGACAAACTCCTGTCGTTCGGCCGTGGCGAAAAGCACGGTCGAACTCGTCCGGCCGATATCCGTCCATTGTCGGGCGGGCCGGCGGGGGTGAAAGGGACAAAATTGCAGCGCGGCGGAGGGGGATGCAACAAGCGCGCGGTGGTGGAGGGGAGCGTTCGGAGGGCTGATGATCGCTCGGATAAGCCCATCATACGCGCATCGTTCGCCGGGCCTCCAACTTATTCCGTATTACATCCTGCAACCCGGCAGGCGCGTGGTGACGGATCGTGACCGGCTTCGCCTCGCACTGCAACAGGTTGCGCGACAGCCGCTGCTGCTTGTGCAGCCGCGCTCTCGGTCGCTATTGCGCCGACGTCGTGCGCTTTTTTTGCTGCGTCTTCGTGATCGAGGACTCTTTCGGCGGCACCCAGTTCAATGCCGTGCCGAACTTCGGCAACATCGGCTGCTGCTTGGTACGTGGAGGCGCCTTGTTGCCGCGAGACTGATATTGGGTCATGGAAATTCTCCTGCCGCGTCGCGTGCGCGATCCTGCGAGGATGGCTGGTCCGAGCCCGGATGCGCGGTCGAACACGCGCACCGTGAGGGCGCATCTGCCTGCACGCAGGTTCAATGTCTCCCTGCGAAGCGGACGGACCAGTCGGGCCGGCATCGAGACGCGTAGCGCCGCGAGGCCATGCATGACACAAGGAGCGGCGGCAATGCGTCGCTCCTTGCGCGAATTGAGGCTTGAGGCGGTTACAGCGGGGTGATGTTCGCTGCCTGCAGGCCCTTGGGGCCGCTCTTGGTCTCGTAGCTCACCTTCTGGCCTTCGGCGAGCGTCTTGAAACCGTCGCCGCGAATTTCGGAGAAATGAGCGAACAGATCGTCGCCGCCTTTATCCGGCGTGATGAAGCCAAAGCCTTTGCCGTCGTTGAACCACTTGACAGTACCGGTATCCATGTTAGATCTCCTGAGAATAGACGAGCGGATGCGCCACGAATGGACGCGGGAAAAATAATCAAGGAGGGAGAGGACAACGAATACCGCAGTTCGCGGTCGATGATGAGCAGCAGTCGCGCTTCTTGAATACTTCACGGCCGACAGTACGCGGCGGCGACATAGGTGTCAAGCGTTTTCGGTCAAGAGCGGAACACGACCCTCGTTCGTTCCTGACGGATTTCGGGCCAGTTTGAGCGTCGTCAGTCCCCAGACGCACAAGTTGTTGCGATGACGGGAGCCGTGACGCGGGAATAACAAATGCTCGACGTCTGATGAAATCTGCGACGGCTCACTCTGCGTAATGAGCTTGACGCAAAACCGTGTTGGGAGGCGTCTGTGAGAACCGAACGAGAACTGTTTGAGCAATGGTGGTTTCGCGATACGCCAAGCGAGTATCGTGCCGACGTCGTCAACCGGGTCCGCGATCAGGACGGCTACGTCAGGGGCACACGGGTGGCCGCTGCATGGGATGGGTGGCAGGGTGCACGCAAAAGCCAGAACTGGATCAGGACGAGTCAACACTGTCCGACGCGTCTGGATGCCGATCAGGCACTTAACGTGTTGGCCTGGACGCACGGAGGATTCGCGGTCGTCGCTCGATTCGAGGACGTGGCGAACCCGCAGTCCGGGTACACGCACTGGATTCCGCTTCCATCGGCGCCCGAGAATTAGGTGCCGGTCGGTGCGAAGGAGAGAATTGCCGTCCGGCACGTGCTGCTCGTCGAGGACGAGCCGGAATCGAAAAACGCTGCTGTAATTTGGACAACGGTGGCCCGTGCCGTGGAAAGCGGCACCGCGATGCTCGCGAGCGCCAGGATATGGCCCGACGCGCAGCTTCCCGCCGCGCGCCCACCCGTGGCGATGAACTCAAGCCTCCCGGTATGTCCCCTTGGCTTTCGCCGTTTGCGTTGCCAGCGCATCCATCAGCGGCGGGTTCAGGCAATCGTAGGGCTCCAGCCCTTTGCCGCGCAGCGTGTCGCGCACGTCCGCCATCAACGACGGCGGCGTGCCGCTCTCGATGATCGACGACACGAATGCAGCGAAGCCGGGCCCGTCCCAGCCGGCATCCGGCGACAGTTCGGTATGAATGAAATCCAGGCCGTAAAACGCATGGTCGGCATTTTCGATGCGTCCGAACAGGTGCGTGCCGCATGCGGAGCACGCATGGCGCTGAATCAACGCCTTGTCGTCGACGATGCGCAGTTTCTCGCCATGTGCGGTCACGGTGACCTTGTCGCGCGGCACGACGCCCACGACGGAAAACAGCGCGCCGGCCGGCTTCCAGCACTTCGTGCAGCCGCACGCGTGATTGAATGCGACCTGCGCATCGACCCGAACCTCGACCGGATCCTGCGTGCACAGGCAGCGCAGCGTACCGCCCGCGAAATCGGCGGCGCCCTTTTGAATGCCGCGATCGACGGCGGGATGAATGGCGACGGACATGTTCATGCTCCTTTTCGATGCTTCACTGGTGAACGACGGCTCGGATCGACTTCCCCTTGCGTATCGGAGCGAATGCTTCGTTGATTTCGGAGAGCGATTTCGCGTGTGTCACGAACGGCGCAAGCCCAACCTTGCCGTTCATTGCGTCCTCGACCATGCCGGGTCGTCGCGAGCAGCCCTTGCCGGAAAATCGATTCGTATTCGGCGCGTTGCTCCGGCACGCGCGAGCGCATCGATCTGCCCTTTTGCGCGACGGGCGCGCGCGCAAGAACCCGCCATGATTCTGCGCCTTTTAGGTCGCCTCTCGTGATTCGGGTGAAACTGGGGGGGAGTATGTGACGGATACTGGTGGGGAGTATACCAGGCGATGTCCCGATTCCGGAATCATCGTGCCGGGAGAACGAGGGTGGCCTGACGAAAGACGTCGACGTCGCTGATGACGCACCGTGAGGCGGCGGCGCAAGCGGCTGCATTGAGCCGGATTCCCGCGCAGCTCGCGCACCGGATCGCGAGCAGGCTTCCGGTGCGCTGAGCGGGCCCGGCGTCGCCGGGCCTCCACGATGATCCTGCTATTTCACGGGTGTGAGGATCGGCGCACCCTGGTTCTTGATCATGAACACGACGAATCTTGCCGGCTTCGTGCTGCTGGCATTGCGTCCGACCGTGTGGATGTCCTTCGGGCCTTCGTGGTATGTGTCGCCGGCGTGAAGCGTGACCTCCTTCCCACCGTTCAGGCCCATCACGATGCTGCCGTCGAGCACATAGACGAATGCGTGCGCGTCGTGACGATGAACGGGATCGACGCTGCCGGGCGGATAATCCACGACGATCATCTCGGCCTCCTTGCCCGGATACTCGGGCAACGGCTCCGTGGTCAGCGTTGTAACCGTGGCTTGAGGTGCGGCGGCGGCCGGCTGAACGGGCATCAGCAGCGACAGCGCAAGCGGTGCAAGCGTGAGCATGATGCGTTTCATGTCGTTACTCCAGGTTGGCCTTCTCGAGCCCGAACGTCTTGTCGAACGACCCGGGCACGATGCGGAACGCGACATTCAGCCGGTTCCAGCAGTTGATCGCACCGACGAGGAAGGTCAGGTCCGACAGCTCCTTCTCGGAATAGTGGGCCCGCACGCGTTCGTAGAGATCATCCGGCACGCCATCCGACGAAAGATGCGTCAGGGCTTCGGTCCATGCGAGCGCGGCGCGCTCGCGCGGCGAAAACAGCGTCGACTCGCGCCAGATCGCGACGTGATGCATGCGCAGTTCGCGCTCGCCGTGGATCCGGGCCATCTTGACGTGCATGTCGACGCAGAACGCGCAGCCGTTCAGTTGTGATGCGCGAATCTCGACGAGTTCGCGGACCGGCACTTCGATCGTCGTCTTTTGAAACAACCCGTCGAGCTCGACGAGTTTTTTGGTGAATTCCGGCGATTGCTGAAAGTAGTTGATACGTTGCGTCATGATCCGTTCTCCTGATTTGTGGAAGCGGGTACTGCCGGCCCTGCGTATCGCGATCGATCGCACGACCCGCTTGGCAGCCATCGTAATCGCGGGTCTCGCGGGCCAGTAGTACCGGGCGCGTGCGCACTCTGTTGTCGCTTCGGCACCAATCGCGTGTGAAGGGCATCGGTGTGACCGCACACCGCCGAGGTTCAGTCATGCCGACACGACGACGACACTGCAGATTCCCTGCCGCGCCATCTTCGTATAGGGGCACAGGCGCTCCGTGTCACGGGCCAGACGTTCCGCGACCTGCGGGTCCACATCCGGCATGCGGAGGGTGACATTGGCGGTTAGCGCATATCCGCCATCCACCGGATCACGACCAAACGACACTTCGACAGCCACGGTTGTTTTCCGGATGTCGATCCGTTCGCGCTGTGCCAGAAGGCTCAGCGCACCGTGGAAGCATGCGGCATAACCGGCAGCAAAAAGCTGTTCGGGATTGGTGCCGCCGCCCGGACCGCCAAGTTCGGTGGGCAACCGTAAATCAAGGATGAGACAACCGTCGTCGGATCTCGCAACGCCCGATGCACGGCCGTGCCCGGATTCACCACCCGAGACCGTGACCGTGGTCGTGTAGAGCGCGGCGAATTTCCGCCCGCGGTATTTGTCGAGCAGTGTCAGCGACGGAGGTTGCAACCTCTCGTTCTCCATATGCCTCCCGATTGTTTGTACTGTCCAACGCGAGCGTCCCGAATCTTGCGTATCGGGGCGATGCGCCGTTTTTTCGAAGCGAATCCGCGCAATGGTGCAGGTCGTGCCTGCAAGTCGATCCCCATGACCTCCATCGGAACGATGGGCCAAACGCCCTTGCATGCTAGGCAAAGACGAGCCGCCGTACCAGATCGCACCGGGATGCATGGTGTTGCCCACTCTGCACCAATGAGGCGGGAGGCCGGCGATCGGGTGCATCGCTTTGACGGGTGCGGATTGGTGCCAACGAGGAACGGGAAAGTATCCCGATACAGGTCTACCTGCGGATGGCTCCGGCTCCTAGCATGACGGTACGGCAATGGGGGCGATGCTCCGTGGCCCAGGAGGTGTTGCGAATGCAACGGCAACCATTCCCGGTGTTTCGGGCAGCGACGCGACAAGCGAAGCCCATACGAAATCGGAGGCCTGCGATGGAAACGTTGGATATCGAGTGGCTGTCGACTTCGCCGACGCCGATCCGGAATGACTCGCGCATTGAAGTGGGCGCGCATCTCGTCAGTGAACGCGATGGGTATGCGCACCACGGAATCTACGCGGGAAACGGCCTGGTTATCCAGTATGGCGGCTTTCATCGCTCCGCAAGGCGGTGCCCGGTGGAATGTGTTCCGTTGTATTGCTTCGCGGCGAACAAGGGAATCCGCGTTCAGCCGGAACCGGGTGCCGTCTATACCGGAATGACCGTCGTCGAGCGGGCCAGGTCGCGTCTTGGTGAAGACCGATACCAGCTTCTGACGAACAACTGCGAACACTTCTGCACCTGGTGCGTGCGGGGTGTGGGACGCAGTGAGCAGGTGCGCCGCAGCTTGAGGAATCCATGGATGGGCATCAGGACACTGTTCGCGCTCGCGAACGAGGGTCTGGCTACTCGCGCACGCATGAGGCCGCGTTGCCGCGATGAAATGCGCCCGGGGCTCGTCGCGCCTGAGCGGATACCGGACCGAACTCGAATGGCGATTTTTCTGCAAATGGCTTTCCTGGCCTACTACGTGACGAGACGAGCAATGAACCTATTTTCAATCGCCGGGCGACACACGTCGCGCGTGTTCAAGGCGGCGGTGCCGGCGATCGTCGCGGCCGGGTTGTCGGCATGTGTGAATTACGCCGGCATTCACGGTGATGCGGCGATGACCGAGCCGCGGCAGTACGCGACGCTACAGAGCCTTCCGTTCGAGCAAGGGCATTGGCCCGATGCCGATTGGGCCGATCAGTTCGGCGACGGGCAACTGAAGTCGTTGATCGACGAGGCGCTCAAAGGCAGCCCGACACTCGCTCAGGCGCGTGCGCGCGTGGCGGCCGCGCAGGCATTCAGCGAATCCGCGCGAGCGGGGACGATGCCGCGCATCGACGCCAGCTATGCGCTCACACGCCAGCAATTTTCCGGAACGGCGCTCGTACCGCCGCCGTATGGCGGTTCGTGGCAGACGGAGAACCGGGGCCTCCTCGGCGCTTCGTACGAACTCGACCTCTGGGGCAAGAAGCGCGAGGCACTGAAGGCGGCGGTGTCGGCGCTTCAGGCGAGCCGCGCCGACGCGGAAACGGTCAGGCTGACGCTCACGACGTCGATCGCGCGCACCTATAACGAGCTGGCCCGTCTGTACCTGTTGCATGACATCGCGCAACAGGAAATCGATCGGCGCGAGCAGATCGACCGCATCGCGGCGGGCCGCATCGCGACCGGGCTCGACACGCAGGTCGAGCGCGAGACCGCTCGCGCGAACCTCGCGACGAGCCGCGCGTCACTGAAATCGCTCGACGGCCGGATTCTGGCCACGCGCTATCAGATCGCCGCACTGCTCGGCGCCGGACCCGATCGCGGCCTGCAGATCGCGCGCCCGATGCTCGGCATCGGCAACGAGGTTCGACTGCCCGACAATCTGCCCGCCGATCTCGTGAGCCGGCGCCCCGACATCGTGGCTGCCCGGTGGCGTATCGATGCGCTCGCGCACGACGTGAAGGAAGCGAAGGCCGAGTTCTATCCCGACATCAACCTGAGTGCCGCGATCGGGCTCGACGCGTTCGGCTTCGGGCGATTCCTGACGGCGGCGAGCCGCACCGCGTCGATCGGCCCGGCGATCCACCTGCCGATCTTCGATGCCGGCGCACTCCGCGCACAACTGAAGGGACGCTACGCGGACTTCGACAACGCCGTCGCGGCCTATAACCAGGCGCTCGTGACCGCCCTGAGCGACGTCGCGACGCAAATCGCCGACGTGCGTTCGACGGACGCGCAACTCGTCGATGCGCAGACCGCGCAGCAAGCCGCGCTGAAGGCGGCTGCGCTGGCGCTGGCTCAATACAAGGCCGGTCTCACGAATCAACTGACCGTGTTGAACGCCGACGTCAACGCGCTTTCCGCCGATCAGGGCGTCGCGAATCTGCGCATGGACCGTCGTGATCGTCAGATCGCGCTGGCGTCGGCGCTGGGTGGCGGCTTCGTCGACACGTCGTTCGCAGACTCGGGGGTCGCGGCACGTGCCGATGGGCCCGTGTCGGCCGCGCCTGCCGTCGCCGCGCGTTGAGCGGCGATCCATCGAATCTGCCAGGAGAATCGAAATGAGCGAAATCAACCCACCGGTTCGCAAGCCGGTCGAATCCGCACGCGTGAATCATGACCCGTCGCCGCCGGGGGGCGACGATGTCGCAAGCGAAGGCGCTACGCGACGACGCAGGCTGTTGCTGGCGCTGCTCGGCGTGGCGGTCGTCGCGTCGTCGGTCGCGTATGGTGTGTACTACATGACGTATGCGCGCTACCACGAATCGACGGACGACGCTTACGTCAGCGGCAATCTCGTGCAACTGACGCCGCAGGTGGCCGGCACCGTCGTGGCGGTGAATGCCGACGATACGCAGATCGTGAAGGCGGGCGACCCGGTCGTCACGCTCGATAACGCCGATGCGAAAGTCGCGCTCGGCAACGCCGAAGCGGCGCTGGGGCAGACCGTGCGGCAGGTGAGCAGCCTGTACGTGAACAACGACCTGTATGCCGCGAACGTCGCGCAGAAACAGTCCGATCTCGCCCGTGCGCAGGACGATCTGCGCCGCCGCCAGGCGGTTGCCGATACGGGCGCCGTGTCGGCCGAGGACATCGCGCACGCGCGCGACACCGTGGCGGCCGCGCGGGCCGCGCTCGACGCCGCGCGTCAGCAGGTGCAAGCCAACCGCGCATTGACCGCCCGCACGACGATCGACCAGCATCCGAATGTGCAAGCGGCCGCGTCGAAAGTGCGCGATGCGTATCTCGCCTATGCGCGCAACGTGCTGCCCGCGCCCGTCACGGGCTATGTCGCGAAGCGTTCGGCTCAGGTCGGCCAGCGCGTGTCGCCCGGCACGACGTTGATGGCGATCGTTCCGCTCGACGGCGTGTGGGTCGACGCGAACTTCAAGGAAGGCCAGTTACGCAACATGCGCATCGGTCAGTCCGTCACGCTGACGGCCGACGTGTACGGTGGAAAGGTCCGGTACCACGGCCGCGTCGTCGGCTTCTCGGCCGGCACGGGCAGCGCATTCGCGAGCTTGCCCGCGCAGAACGCGACGGGCAACTGGATCAAGATCGTGCAGCGTCTGCCCGCGCGGATCCAGCTCGACCGCAAGGAGCTCGACGCGCATCCGCTGCGTATCGGACTGTCGATGGATGTCGACGTGGATACGCGCGACGACACGGGCCCGCAGCTCGGCGCGGCAATGAACACGTCGTATCGCACGGACGTGTTTGCCGAGTACGGCGCGCAGGCCGATGCCGAGATCGAGAAGATCATCGCGCGCAACGTCGTCATCGGGCATGCGGGGGCGATGGGGCCTGCAGGATCGCCGACGGCTTCCGCCAGGCATGACACACGAGACACGCGAGACACTCGCGACACTCGCGACACGACGCCGCGCGCAAGCTGAACCGTCGACCCGGTGCGCGTGACGGTCGCGTTCCGGTCGATCCAATCGCCTGACTGGCCGGACCGATACGCCGGCGCGGTCGAAACTTCAGAGTGGAAACAAGTTGACGTCCCCCTCCGCCTAAAGGCGGAGGATTCCCACACCTGGCGATGCACGTCCGCATCGGAGAATGTTCAAAGCAGCATTGGTATCTCGATCATGCTCGACACCACAGTCACTGCAAGCCCACTCTCTTATTCGCAGCCCTGCGATACCTTTCGGCCGCGTCGTGCTGTCTTTCGACCCGCACGACGAACAGGACTGGGTGGAACCGCTTTCGTCGACTTCCTCGAACGTGGCTCCGTGCGCCATCGCCTTGTAACGGAGCTTGTTTCGGAAGGACGACCAGGATGCGTCGTAGACGCTCTTCGCCAGCCTGGTTCTGGCGAGCTTCGCGGCCGACACGTTGCCGACCGCGATGTAATCGAAACGCCGCACCAGATCGAGCGCGAGCTTGTGTTGGAAATCGGCACGGGCATTCGCCACTTTGGCGTGCAGCTTCTCGATATGTCGCTTGTGCTTTCGCGCCCGTTGCGCTTTCGCGAGCTTCTCGGCAGCACGTCGGCCGAATTGGTCGTTCGGCAACTTCTCGCCGGTCGACAGTGTGGCGAAGTCTTTCAGGCCGAGATCGATGCCGACACCGGAACGGATCGGGCGGGCTTGAACATCGGGCATCTCGATCACGATGTTGAGAAACCAGTTGCCGCGCGCATCCTGTGCGAAGTTGGTTCCGTCCTTGATCTTGCCTTCAGGAAGCGGCCGGCTACTGAACACGCGAAAGGTATTGCCGGCGAATCGAAACGCATCGCCCTCGCGCTTCAGGTCTCGGCCCTTCAGCGGCACCCAGCCCAGCGATTTCCTGCCGCGATAGCGCAGGTAGGGCCGACGGTTCCGACTGCGCGACTTCGCGTATTGCTCGCACGTCGCGTTGATCGTGCCGGAGTGGATGCCGAGCGCCTTGCTGCTCCCCGTCGTCAGCACGTTCAGGTCGAATCCCGTCGGCCATTTCTTGCTCCACATGAGCGCGTGCTTCTGCGTGTCATTGCAGAAGTTCCAGACGTAGTTCACCGCGCGGCTCTGCTTGTTAAGCAAGCCGTTGAGCGACTTAACCCGGTAGCGGTAGACAAGGATCATGCCGGTGATCCTAACCCGTGGAAGAAGCTGCCTGTCAACAGCGCTCCTTTCCTTCCCGCCATAAATGGCGGAGTTTCTCGGAGCAAATTCTGATGAATTCCTCGACGCAACCCGCACCGCCGCCGCTGACGGGCGGAAAGCTGGTCCTGGCGACCCTCGCCGTCGCGCTCGCGACGTTCATGAACGTGCTCGATTCGTCGATCGCCAATGTCGCGATTCCGACCATCTCGGGCAACCTCGGCGTCTCCGTCGACGAAGGCACGTGGGTCATCACGCTGTTTTCGGCGGCCAATGCCGTCGCGATTCCGCTGACGGGCTGGCTGACTCAGCGCGTCGGGCAGATCCGGTTGTTCGTGGCCGCGATCGTGCTGTTCGTGTTCTCGTCGTGGTTGTGCGGCGTCGCGCCGAACCTGCTCGTGCTGCTCGCCGCGCGCGTCTTGCAGGGCGTCGTCGCGGGGCCGCTGATTCCGCTGTCGCAAGCGATCCTGCTGGGTTCGTATCCGAAGGCGAAAAGCTCGACCGCGCTCGCGCTATGGTCGATGACCGCGACCGTCGGTCCGATCGCCGGCCCCGCGCTGGGCGGCTGGATCACCGACAGCTACAGCTGGTCGTGGATCTTCTACATCAACATTCCCGTCGGCCTGTTCGCGGCCGGTGTTACGTGGATGATCTATCGCGACCGCGAGACGCAGGTGCGCAAGCTTCCCATCGACAAGGTCGGCCTGATGTCGCTCATCGTGTGGGTCGCGACGCTGCAGATCATGCTCGACAAGGGCAAGGACCTCGACTGGTTCAGTTCGCCGGTGATCTGCACGCTTGCGGTCGTTGCCGCCATCAGCTTCCTGTTCTTCCTGATCTGGGAGTTCACGGAGCGGAACCCGATCGTCGACATCCGGCTTTTCGCGGTGCGCAATTTCCGCGGCGGCACGATTGCGATCTCGGTCGCGTACGCGGTGTTCTTCTCGAACCTCGTGATCCTGCCGCAATGGATTCAAGGCTATCTCGGCTATCGATCGGTGGACGCCGGGCTCGTGACCGCGCCGCTCGGGATCTTCGCCGTGCTGCTGGCGCCGATGATGGCGAAGATCATGCCGAAGTCCGATGCACGGGTGCTCGCGACGCTGGCCTTCCTCGGTTTCGCGGGCGTGTTCTTCATGCGCTCGCATTACACGACGAGCGTCGACCCCTATACGCTGGTGCTGCCGACCCTGTTGCAAGGTATTCCGATGGCGCTGTTCTTTACGCCGCTGACCGCCATCATTCTGTCGGGTTTGCCGCCCGAACGGATTCCGGCGGCCGCCGGCCTGTCCAATTTCGTGCGCGTGTTCGCGGGCGGTGTCGGCACGTCGCTGATCGCGACGGGGTGGAACGACCGGACGATCCTTCATCATGCCCGGCTCGCCGAGCAATCGAGCGTGAACAATCCCGCCTATACGGGCGCCATTGCGCAGCTTCATGCGACGCTCGGCGGCGGCTTGGATCAGGCCACTGCATTTTTCGAACGTACGCTCAACGCGCAGGCAGCGATGCTCGCGCTGAACGATATCTTCTGGCTGTCGTCGATCATCTTCATCGTGATCGTTCCGCTGGTCTGGCTTACAAAGCCGGGCAAGGGTGGTGGGGGTATGGCCGGCGGCGCGCATTGAGCGGGGGCGCTTCGAAGCGTGCGGGGTTGTCCGACACGATCTGCACTGCAGGCGGGACGGGTAGCCCTGACAAAACCGCGAGCGTTTCTCGTGAAACCCGGATAGCGGTCGTTCCGCGGTCTATCGTTGTTCGACATCGGACACGAGCAGGGCCCCTCAGGAACGACCGTTGGGTCCCACGCGCTTTGCCTCCGCTGTTGTCAGCTGTGTAGGTCTGGACTAGACCAGGCAGGTAGCGTTAGATCGTTTGACTCAGTTCGGCCATGAAGGGACGTTCGTGCGTGGCGCTGCTCAGCCACTCAGACGGCGGCTTTAGCCCTACAAACGGTTGTTTGGTGGGCGAAGATGAAAGTTCCTTCGTCGACCCTCGAACGTTCGGTAACCACGAAGCTCACTGCGTCGTCAGCTGATGCGCATTAACGATAGCGGTTCGCGCGCGCCGGCCCGCCTTTGGGCTCAACGACGTTCCGCTCGAATCGTCAGAAGGTTGCGGGTGCCTGACAGCGGGATTGCGCGCGGCTCTCGATGTATCATCCGCGATGACGGTATTCACGAGATATCGTGCGGCAACAGAAGCATCCACCGTCCATTCCGTTATGAGGGGTGAAATGCGCCTAGCTGCTTTTATCTGTCGGAACATGGAACCGATCCTGGTGCACTGGGAGGCGTTTGCCGCAACGCTGCGACCCGCGGCAACAAGCATGGACTCGTTCGAGCTACGCGATCACGCGCGTCAGATTCTGGAGGCCGTGGCCAAAGATATAGGTACCCCGCAAACCAGGAAGGAGCAACGCGACAAGTCGCTTGGACGCGCTCCTCAACCGTTGCACGCCAAGGAAACGGCCGCGCAGACGCACGCCCTCCTACGCGCCCGGCGAGGGTTCAACATCAACCAGTTGGCGGCCGAATATCGGACTCTGCGTGCCAGTGTGCTGCGCTTGTGGATCGACGACTGCCAGCCGGGCATGCCTCATTTAGAAGACATGATTCGCTTCAATGAGGCGATAGATCAGGCGCTCGCAGAATCAGTTGCATTTTTTACCGAGCATGTCGAGCAGGTCACAACTTGTTGCTGGGTATGCTGGGTCACGACATGCGCACGCCGCTGCAGACCATTCAGGTCACGGCGTGCTATCTTGCGGCGCTCAATGCTGGCGAGGAAGTATCGGAGGCTGCCGCCCGGCTGATCAGAAGCGGTGGCCGAATGCGAAGCCTCCTCGACGATCTCTGCGATTTCAATCGGACCCAGCTCGGGCTGGGTATCAATGTTGTTCCTCGCAATATTGATCTCGCGCATGTGCTGGCCAATGTGGTCGACGAATTGCAGGCGGCTCATCCGAATCGCCAGATCAAAATCAACGTGAACGGCGACCTACGGGGCGACTGGGATGATCAGCGCCTGCAGCAACTCCTGAGCAATCTGGTGGGCAACGCAGTCAAGTATGGAGCGCCCGATACCCCTGTGCGGGTAGCGGCGACGTCGGACGACACAGAAGTGCACATTGAGGTCGGGAATAGCGGGCCCGCCATCGATCCGCTCACGCTCGACCGTATCTTCGATCCGCTTCAGCGCGGAGCCGACCGCTCGGAAAGAGCGGATCACGATGTCGGATTGGGGCTCGGCTTATACATCGCCAGCGAGATTGCCAAGGCACATGACGGCCGTATTGACGCGCGGTCCGATCAAACAGAAACAGTATTCGTGGTGCACTTGCCGCGACGCGGTACGAAGTGAGCTCCCCAGCGCCCGCGTCGAGTGGTTGTAATGTGGCGTAACTCGCGGCGCAGCTCTCCTGTGGGTGCGTTGTCAGATAAGGCGACGGTGCTGCTGCATCATTGGAGTGACCGTTGCAGGTGCTGCGGTGGGTCGCGTGCTCACGTGACTGGGAAAGTTGCTTTGGCAGCCCAAGTTTGCCAGCGGCCCCCACGGGATCGCTCGAGGTTCGCCACTCGGCCAGTTCTTACCCGGCCTGATTCCGCGGTCGCGCAAGATACGTTGTGTGGCCTCTCGGCTGAAGCGGCTGCGCGTATGACTGCTGCACTGCGAGAAGCTGCCATTGAGGGCCGACCGGGGCAACAGGCAGAGATGGGTCGATCTGCGCCGGTCGTGTGCGCCGAGCGGCGGCCGGCCGAGTTCGGCCACTTGCGGTCGCTCGATCACGCTCTCGGGCGGACATTCGAACGTCAGTTCCGCTCAGCTATCAGGCTCTGCCCTGTCGAAATGCCGTCCTGCTTCGGCGGCCCAATTGAGAGGCTCCAATCCTTCTCCCCGCCGGGAAGTAGGGTTTGCAAATCAACAACCGGCAAGCTACGAGTTCGCGTCGCGGTGCTGGCTGTCGAAACTCCGCCTCGCTTCTCGGAAGCGGTCCGCATTCTCGACGATCCAGGTCCACAGCGGGACCATGCGAACGAGCAGGTCCATGCCCGTGTCGGATAACTCGTATTCGACTCTAGGGGGCACTTCATCGAAATCGTGACGGAGCACCAAGCCGTCCCGTTCGAGTTGTCGTAACGTGCGCGTCAACATCCGCTGAGTCACCCCATGCATGCGCCTGCCGATTTCGGCATGGCGCAGCCTGCCGTACACGCCGAGCGTGTGGATGACACCGAGCGACCAACGACTTCCGGCGTGTGCGAGCACCTCCCGCCGCAGCCCGTCATCATCGTCTCGCAGGCCGTCGCACACGGTCTGCGAATATTGGAGAAGTTCGTCTCGATCCAACTATCTGGCTCCCAGTATCACGCATGTACCTTCTTTCATACACGTCCACGCACCGCTAGACTGCGTGCAACGCATTCCTCAGCAGGCTAGACGATGAACCAAACAGATCCTAACGCTACGTCTCAAAACATTCTCGTGCTCGGTGCTGGCGAACTCGGCCTCCCGGTGTTACGCAATCTTGCGCGTCGAGCGAGGGACATCGCAGGCGCGAAGATCAGCGTGCTACTGCGCGCGAGCGCCGTCGAGTCCAGCGCACCCGCCAAGCGGCATGATATCGCGGAGATTCGAGATCTCGGGATCGAGATCGTCGTAGGCGATTTCGTGAAGAGCTCCATCGATGAGCTCGCCGCCTTGTTTGCGCGATATGACACGGTAATCGGTTGCGCTGGCATTGCAGCCGGCATCGACACGCCGATGAAGTTGGCGCGGGCTGCGTTGCAGGCGCGCATCCCTCGGTACTTCCCGTGGCAGTTCGGGGTCGATTTCGACCTGATCGGCCGCGGCAGTCCGCAGGACATCTTCGACGCACAGCTGGACGTGCGCGAGTTGCTGCGCAGTCAGCACGAGACAGAGTGGGTCATCATCTCGACTGGCATGTTCATGAGCTACCTGTTCGAGCCGGAATTCGGTGTCGTCGACCTGCAGAATGACGAAGTCCACGCGCTGGGCAGCCTCGACACCGCCGTGACGCTGACGACGCCCGATGATATCGGTGCGCTGACGGCCGCGGTCGTGTTCGCCCAACCCCGTATCCGGAACGAGATCGTGTATCTGGCCGGCGACACCGTGACTTACGCGGAGGTTGCAGACAAGCTGCAAGCGGGCCTCGGCCGGCCGTTCAGCCGTTCGGTGTGGAGCGAGCAGTATCTGCTGGATGAGCTGGCGCGCGACCCGAACAATATGATGCGCAAGTATCGTGCGGCTTTTGCTCAAGGGCGCGGTGTCGCATGGGACAAGAGTGGGACGTTCAACCAACGCCACGCCATTGCGGTCACCGACGTGGCATCGTGGATCAATGCAAGCCTTGTTTCGGGCCGCGGCGAGTAATCGTGAGCCCGGCCATCCAGGCTAACCGTATCGAGGATCGTTCCCCCGAGCAGAATAAGCCCGACCCCGACCGATGGGTGCGGGGTCCTGTATTCCGTGTTGACTTCAGCCGAATTTCGCTCGGCGAAGTCGGCGTGTGAAAGCGATGCGGCAGCTGGCCGAAGATGCTTGTTAGCGGTCGTTGACGGCGCGGAGGATTGGACGACGGGTTAGGGTCGACTGCCGCCTGATGTCGGTCCAACAATGGCGGACCGCGGCGCCCGTTCGACGTCGGACCGGGTTCGGCCACGAAGAGTCATCCGCTCGCACCGTTGCCCAGACATTCAGACGTCTGTTCCACGCTGGTGAACTGCCATTCCCTTCGCGTGGCCGCCGTGCGCCACGCCTGGCCGTCGCGTAACGCTCAATCCCTTGGCCGGCAGCTCGCCGCGTTGTCAGCCCTTCATTTGCGCAGAGCTTCTCGCTCGATCAGCTCGCGGGGCAAATGCCGGACGTCCGTTCCCTTGACGATGTAGATGACGAGTTCCGCCAAATTCGTCGCATGGTCACCAATCCGTTCGATGGCCGATGCGATGGCCAGGTAGTCGAGCGCGGCGGTGACGACACTAGGATCCTCAGCCATGTACGTGACCAACTTGCGCATGAATCCGCGGTACTGGTCATCGATCGCATCGTCTTCACGTAAGATTTGTGCTGCGGCACTAGTGTCGAGTCGCGCGAATGCATCGAGGGCATGGCGCAGGATGGCCGCTGCCAACTGACCGGACAACAGTATTTCTGCGATGTTGATCTTCATGCCGGCTCCCTCTTGGGTGATACGCAGGGTCCGTTTCGCGACCTTACGCGCTTCGTCGCCGGCGCGCTCGAGATTGGTGATGCCCTTCGAAATCGCCACCAGCAGACGCAGGTCGGACGCTGCGGGTTGGCGTCGCGCGATCACGTTGCAGCACTCAGCGTCGATCTGGACTTCCATCTCATTGAGACGATGCTCTGTGGCAACGACCTTCTCGATCAATTCCAAGTCAAAGTGGTTCAGCGCCGCGATCGCATCATTCAATTGCGACTCAACGATGCCCCCCATCTCGAGAAATTTGGACGACAGGTGCTGCAGTTCAGCGTCGAAGTGACTTGAAATATGTTTGTATGCCATGGAGAGCTCCCGTCGACGTATTGACCGGTACTGTCATCGTCGCTTTAAGTTCGGTGACTGCCCACAAGAGGCATCCGCCCGCGCTGCAGTTGGCGGCCAAGAATCCTGGTTGCCTCATTGTGGTCAGAAGAATGTGGCACTGTCTATCGCGACCAATATTCACTGCTCTGACACGAGCGAGGCGCAACTCGTCGGTTGCCCCTCAGCGCGCTCGAAGCCATGTGCAGGAACCTACCGACGTCGAGTGGACTGTTGGGTTACGGCCGTCGGACGATCCGAGCTTCATATCGTTTCGCATGGTTGCTTGATCGGTCCGACTGGTAACGTTTCCGAACTGGGGGCATCCACCTATAGGGTGACGCCCCCGATTCAACACGATCAAGATAGAATGTTCCCACTAATTGAACATTGCGTTCTGACGGGAAATAGTCGGGTTTGCCCGGCTTGCCCTTGCCCCCGAGTCGTTCGGGCGGGCGTCGAACTGCTCAAGGGAGCGTACAAATGACGGGTTTCACGCCGGACCAACTGGTTTCCTCAAGCAAAGCCACGGTGGCCGCCATGTTTGCGCTCGCGAACCAGGCGTTCCATGGTTACGAGCAAATGATTCAACTCAACCTGCAAACGGCTTGACAGGCGCTTACCGAAAGCCGGTCGTATTGGCCTGAAGCGCTGTCGCACAAGGCTCCGGAGCGTGCCATCGCACAACATACGATGCTGTTGCAATCGAGCACCAAGATTGCACAGTCGTATGGCAGTCAACTTGCCGCCATTGCGTCCAACACTCACGCAAAATGGTTGAAGATCGTCGGATCGCAAGTCGAATTGCATTCCCGCAGCCTTCCGCGCGGCTAACCGTCTTGCGACGGCATACACCTGCCCGCACGGACGTTACAACAAGCATGCTGACCGCGTTGTTTCGGCTGCGGTCATTGACCGGGGTCGCGTTGTTGTTGGCACCACAGCGATGTAGCGTCGCCATGTGTCTGCGCATGCATCCATAGTCGATGCGAGGAGCTTACGATGCTAAGTCCGCACGAAATCACCACGTTGATGATGGCGTGGGACGCCCCAGACCAGATTGAATCCGACCGCGAAGAGCTATTCACGTTACTGGAGCGCCAACTGATTTCCTTTGATCCGTCGGCGTCAGAAGATCGACATATTCTCTTGACGGCCGAAGGTCACGCCGTACTGAAAGCGGTCTCACGAATTCGTTAGGCGGACTGGGCAATTCGACAAGGCTTGCCTAGTCTATCCAAGCCAGCAGGGCAGCGCGATAATCGACCATAACTCTCAGACTAGTGGGAGTCGGCCGTCGCCGGGACTGGACGCAATGACGGAGGCAACGATGGACGGATCATGGGTTGGGATCGTGGTCGGGACGTTCGTGCTGGCCCTCGCGGCGATCGCTGTCGCGAGCCACTATCGCCGCGAGCATCGCCGTGCGGAATTGCTCAGAAACTTGGATCACCACGACTGGTGTCGATGGACACATGCGCATCGAGCCGGTTCAAGGTCAGTGAAACGATGAGACGCTGTTCGCTGACAAAAGGAATCAAGGAGTAGAAACCGGCCGCACGCTCGATGTGCCGCCGGTTCCACTCTCTCCCAATGGCTTGTCATCGGTTTTTGTTACCGACATGATCGGAATACAACTAAGTACCGGGGGCAATATGCGGAATCGTGAAAAAGTACCGGCTGGGCCGATCTGGGGGGTGATTGCCGGCGTCTTAATGGTGGCGACTGGAGTCGGCCTCGGAGTCGCCTCGAAACTCGTCAATGGCGTTGGCAAATTCGACGAGTCGTTGGCCATTAGCGCAGTGATGTTCGGCGTCCTGCTCGCCGTGTACGCCGGTCATGAAATGACGCGCAAAAAGCGACACTGAACGGAGCAGGCACCACTCCGCTAATTCCGCGATTGCAGGTCACACATCGAGACGGTCAGCAGCAGGTCATCAACGATGATCTGGCCTGCTGCGCGCCCCGCACGCAACGCTTCCAGACTTTCGGCGAACGGCTTCCCGCGATCCCCGGCCAGTCGAACCGGCGTGAAGAGTAGCGAAGACGTGTCGCTCGTTCGAACCTGCACAACTACAACGTATCCCCGAACGTGCCTCGTGATCTGGGTGCAGGCGTCAGCGAGCCCGCTATCGACTTCGCATCGCACCTCAATCGTGTAACCGTGATAATCGTACGTGCTGTTCATCGGTGCCTCGACATGTTCGGATTGGCGCTGCAGTCGGCTTATCGAATCCGGGTGTCCGATGGTGACGTTATCGGCCCGCAAACACACCTTCCGCGCTCACGCGTGAACGGTTGTATAGAAGCTCGACGATCTGCAGCGTGGGGGCGCTGGTCGGAAGCGAAGTCACCTCGAAATGTCCGAACCATCGACAGCGCGTGATCTCCATGCCCGGTTGTGGTTTGGCGTGCACAGGAACGTCGGCCACGAACACATGGTGTAGCTTCGTCAATCCCCCGAACTGGAAAACATAGGTCAATTTCAGCCCGATTAAACCCGTTTCTTCCCTGAGTTCACGATGGGCGGCATCAACGGGAAATTCGTCAGACTTAATGGTGCCGCCCGGCAGTACCCAGCGCGACGCGGTACGCGCCACGAGCAAAACTCTCTGCCCTTGACGGCAGACGATGGTGGCTCGCTCTTTGAGATCTGGCGTGCTTGATCGAGGGGGCATGGCTCTGGTTACGTTGCGTGGGACAAAGGCCCAATTTGGGCCGGACGGATAGTACCTCACTCGTGGTGAATTACCACGTACGTGACGAATATCGTAGCGCAACGTCGGGGGTGCCAACGACGGGCCAGTGACCAAGTCCGATGACCGTTGCACACCTGAGACCCGCCATCCGGAAGTTACTCAACTGACCGGCCGCAGTGGGTCGATCACGGCCCTTCATGACGTAACATCCAAGCAATCTCAGCCATGATCTGACGCTGACCGAGAGATCAGATCAAGACATTACCCATGTCAACCGCTTACCGCATCGTGCATCGCGATCATCGGCTCGACGTCGAAGCCCGCGGCGCGCCATGCATCGATGCCGCCTGCAAGCGGCAACGCCAGCTTGATGCCTGACAGCCGCAACTGCCTGGCCACCGACACCGCGGACACTTCGTTCGGGCACGCACAATAGATGACGAGTGTCCGGTTCGTTCCATGGCGTTCCATGATCTGCCGGGTCTTTCGCTCATCGGCAATCACCGCGCCCGGAATGACGAATGGATCGAGCGTCCTTCGCTCGGCGGAGCGAATATCGATCACGACCGGCCGCGGAGTGTTCGCGAGCAGGGCATGCAGTTCGCCGGCGCTGATCCGCGCGTTACCGAGCGCGTTTGCCAACATCAGCCTGCGGCAGTAGCGGTACAGGACATACAGCACCGGAACCACGCCGACGAAAATGAGCGCACGCGAGCCAAGACGGGCGACAAACGCGAAAATCATATCGATCTGCGAAGCGAATAGTGTGCCGATCGCCAGTCCGATCGACGCCCACAGTGCAAGGCCCGCACAATCGTGCAACACAAACGAGCGCAACCTGACGGCCATCGCACCGCATAACGGAACGGCAACGAGCGACAGGCCGGGAACGAACCTCGCAACGATGAGCACGCGGACGCCCCAGCGCCCGAAAAATCGCTCTGTCGTCCTGACGCAGGCTTTACGCGACTGCGACAGCTTGCAGACGGTATGAAGCGTGCGCTTGCCGTACCGCTTGCCGCCTTGATACCAGACCATGTCACCGAGAAAGCCGCCAATCACGGCGGCGCCCAGGATCGTCGAGAAATGCAGCAGCGTCGACGACGCGACATGCGTGACAAGCGCAACGCCTGCCCCGACCGTGATCAACGTCGGTATCGCGGGCAGAGGCAGGCCGAGCGAAGACCCGAGCACATTCAGGAATACGACCAACGTGCCGTACCGCGCAATCATTTCATGCGACATCATGGTGTTCTCCTCGAGGCTCGCACTTTCATGTTCACGGAAGGCGTCGCCACGCGTCACTTGGCGACGGACAACACTTTCTCCGGCGCGTGTTTCGTTTCCGGCAACGCGTCCGTGCCCCGGCCTTCCGCTTCGTTGACGTCCTGCCGATAGCGGTGAACGTCCCGCGTGACGAAGCCGATTTCGCGGCTCGGGATATCGAACCAGTCGGGATGGCCGAACGATCGCCGAATATCCTCGAGGCCGCTCGCCCAATGCTCGCGCATCGTGCCCTTGCTGAACTCATAGTCCTTGTAGTGCCCCTCGAACGACTTGTTCTTGTAGATCAGGTGCACGACGTTCACTGCACTGCCATCGGCCGTCTTCTGCGCCTCCCGCAACAACGGATGCGCAAGCCGCACGTGTTCGGGAATGTGTTCGAGCAGCGCCTTGATCATCTGCGCATGCTTCTGGTTCTGCGACATGAACGCGGTGATGGCGCGCGTGCGGCTTGAATACTGAATGTCCTTGGTGCGCTCGCTGACATCGAGGAAATCGTTCGGCAACTTGCCGCGCGAGCTCCACAGATCGATCTGGAAAACGAGCGTGTCCTTGTGCTGGCTTTCCCTGATGATCTCGGTCAGCGGCGTGTTGGACACCAGTCCGCCGTCCCAGTAAAACTCGCCATCGATCTCGACGGCCGGAAAGCCCGGCGGCAGCGCGCCGGAGGCGATGAAATGTTCCGGCGCGAGACGCATTTTCGAATTGTCGAAATAGACGAGATTGCCCGTTCGCACATTGACCGCGCCGACGGATACGCGAATGTTGCCGTCATTGATGCGATCGAAGTCCGCGTACCGCAACAGCGTTTCCCGCAACGCCGACGTGTCGTAATAGCTGACCTGATCGGGGCGCTTCCTGCCGAACCCGGCGAAGGACAGACGCGAGCGCGGGGAGAAAAAGCCGTCCTGGCCTTCCATCAACGTGCGCGTGGCGGCCCATGCGCTCGACCACCTGCGTCCCATGTCTTCCAGCCCGGACCACGCCGACATGTAGTTGCCGAAGTGCGAGAGCGGGTCGGTCGGCTGACTGATGGTGTTCCAGAAGCCGCGCAGTGCTTCCGTTCGATCCGTGGGCGCATTGCCTGCGATGATCGCCGTGTTGAGCGCACCGATCGATACCCCGGCGATGCGCGTCGGTTCCACGCCGACCTCGGCCATACCCTCGTATACGCCGGCCTGGTATGAGCCGAGGGCGCCGCCGCCCTGCAGCACGAGCCCGATGTCGTCATAGGCGGGAAGCGTGATGTGATGGGGCTGCTTCAGCTTGTTACGCTGGCTGGAATACATGGTGTTCTCCTTACTGCATGAACCAGCCGTGGCTGACGACGATCGATTGCCCGGTCAGCGCGTTCGATTCGAAGCCGGCCAGGAAGGCAACCGTGTTCGCGACATCGGCCAGCGACGTGAATTCGCCGTCGACCGTCTCTTTCAGCATGACGTCTCTGACGACCTGTTGTTCGGAGATGCCGAGGACCTTCGCTTGCTCGGGGATCTGCTTGTCGACCAGCGGGGTTCTGACGAAACCGGGGCACACGACATTGGCACGCACGCCACGCGGTCCACCTTCTTTCGCGACAACCCGCGCGAGACCGAGCAACCCGTGTTTCGCGGTCACATAGGCGGATTTGAGCGGCGAGGCCTCGTGCGAATGCACCGAGCCCATGTAGATCACCGTGCCACCCTTGTTCGACGCATACATATGCCTGATGGTGGCCCTGGTCGTCAGAAACGCGCCGTCGAGGTGGATGGACAGCATCTTCTTCCAGTCCGAAAAGGCGTAATCCTCGATCCGGTTGACGATCTGGATGCCTGCGTTCGACACGAGCACGTCGATTCCGCCCAGCCGGCTGACCGTTTCGGCCAGCCCCGCGCCGACAGCTTCCTCGCTGGTGACGTCCATCGCGATCGCCAACGCCTTCCCGCCGTTGCCGACGATGTCGTCGGCAACCTTTCGCGCAGCCTCGAGATTCAGGTCCGCGATCACGACCGTCGCGCCGTCCATCGCGAGCTTGCGCGCGCACACCGCGCCGATACCGCTTGCCGCGCCCGTCACGAGCGCGATCTTGTCGTTCAGTGCCATACGTCCTCCGGGAGCTTATTGGTTGACTGCGAGTTTCAGCGACTCGGCAGGGGCGAGATAGTCATAGGCCACTTCGCCGATATCGAGCGTGAGATGGGCAATGACGTGGCGTGCACCGATTACGCGGCGAACCGGCAGATCGGCGACCGACGCGAGTGCGTGCGGATGCAGCTCGAGCGCGGCAGGCCCTTCCCATGCACCGATCACGTCGACATCGCGCAGGAAGAAACGCACCAGTTCGCAAATGCGGGCCGAACCGTCGACGTGCGGAATGACCTTGAGCAGATAGTTGGGCGTGTCGGCAAGCTTGCGGCGCTCGGCCGCGGTGTCGAGGGCGCGATACTTGTAGCCCATCGTTCCGGTGGCGATGCGTTGGGTGCCGTAGTCGAGCGTGCCGAGCAGCGTGTCCTTGCCATCGACGTAGAGCTTCGGCGACGCCAGTTTCTTGGGGAATCCCCAGATTTCGCGTCCGGCTGCGATCGGGCCTTCGTCGTCGAGGTACATCGCGTGCGTGAAATTGGCTCGCTTGCCGTCCTCGTCGAGGACGGAGATCACCTGACCGCTTTCCGTGTAGTCGCCGAATCCGGACGAATCCGGCATCCGAATGAATTCGTAGTGGACGACGGGCTGGTCGACCGTCAGCGGTTCCGGAACGACGGCCCGAAGTGCGTCCATGTCCGTCTCGTACGAGATGATGAAGTACTCCCGATTGATGAAGCGGAAGGGCGGACGCGGATACGCCGGGTTATGCACGGGCATCGCAAATGCGTTGTCGCGGATGTCTTCTTCTGTCACGGATCGTTCCTCGGTTGTAGAGGTGCTGTGTCACACCCATCGCGCCAGCCTCGGCTGGCACGGCCAATGACGCGCGAGGACGCAGCGCGGCGCAGACTTGCCGCACGCGGTCGCACGTTGCGCTTGCGGTGCCGTGTCGGTTTCCCGGATGCATCAGGCAGCATTTACGGCCACCGTCAGCGCCAAGCGTAGGCGATGCGGCCTTGCGGCAGTAGCGTCGCAAACGACCTCACCATGTTGTCCTGACGACAACAATCGACAACGGGAGGGGTGGGAAGCAATGATCGAGGGTCGGCAATCCGGTGTCGCTCGAAGGGCGACATCCGTGGTTTCGCTATAGCGCAATGATGGCGTGGCTCGACGAACCGGCGGCATGTTCCCCGAGCATCGCTTTCAGATCTCGCTCGATCGTGCCGCACAGCGTCGAAATGGGAACATCGTTCGCGCCGCCTTCGAACGGATTCTCCGTGCTTTCGCCGACTTGATCGAGCGACGTGTACATCCACGACACCGCGACACTGCATGGCACCACCAGCCAGACCATGTTGCCGTGCATGAAGCCGCTCACACTATCGTTCAACCGGTTGAATTCGTTCAGAAGACCGAACGGAAGAGACAGGCAAAAAAATCGGACGAACAGGGAGCTGACAGTCGCGTACTGACGCGGATAGGGGAAATTCTTGAAACGTTCGGATCGAGACTGGAGATCAATGAAGTCTCCAAGGATTTTCTGAAGTTCCATATGGAAATTCGAATTCAGATGGCCGGCCATGTGAAGCATTTTCAGCGAGGTACCTTGCAGGACCAGCACGAATGTCGTGATGGAAGCAGAGGAGAGCGCCTGTTCCGTTTCAGAAGGAGACAAGTATTTGGGCAGTATTTCCTTGATGTCCTTTTCCCATTCCGGCACGCGATAGTAGCGACGATACTCCGCGTTGTGGCGCTTGTTCGTGCTTTCCCAGATACGCGGACGGCGCAGGTCGTATCGCAGCGCGGTCAGCCAGGCGAGGTGTCGATAGACGAGCTTTCGGGCAACCTCTTCATCCGTCACGAAGTCGCGCGTGAATTGCCCCCAGCGACGGCTTTTGCTCTGGATGTCGGTCCATATTTCCAGCGCGTCCATTGCCCGGTTGTACGTCTGGACGTTCTTGAAACCCACGATAAACGACGTCGCGGTTCCGAGGAGGGCCACGATCGTCAGCGGTATCGACAGCCATGTGACGGAAAAGAATTGATACAGAACCACCGGTACGGAACCGAAAATGAGAAGTTCGTAAATCTTCCAGCGAGTCCAGATCAGAAATTCCGATAGTTTGTACGATTTGCCGAGATGCATTTTATTTGCCTCGTCGATAACTCAGGTGGGTAATGAATAGGGCGCCTGGGGCACGCGCGATCTTCCGTCACGCATCATGCCTGCGATCGATTCGGCCGGGATGGGGTCGATTGGTGCCCAAGAGGCAACATCGTGAGAACGCTTGAGGATCTACTGCGCAATGCTGTGTCGACCTAGGATGACTTCGCGCGACGACGTTTTCGTTTTGCCTGTTTGGCTTGCAACTGGCGTCCGTCGATATCGCCAATTTCCAACCGAGGACAATCATCATGTCGCAGAAAATCCTGATAGTGGGTGCGGGCTTCGCCGGCGTATGGGGCGCACTGGGCGCGGCTCGCGTGCTGGATGGTGCCGGGGTGACGAGCGGCGACGTTGAAATCACGTTGATCTCGCCGAAACCGGAATTGCAGATCCGGCCGCGGTTGTACGAAAGCGAACCGCAGCAAATGGCCGCGCCGCTGCTGCCGCTGCTCGACGCCGTCGGCGTGAAATTTCTCGAGGGCAGCGTCGAAGAGATTGCAGTCGACGAGAAGACGGTAAGCGTGGCGTGTGCCAGCGGCCAGAAGCGTTTGCTCGCGTATGACAGGCTGTTGTTGACCAGTGGCAGCAAGTTGAGCCGGCCGCCGGTGCCGGGGCTGGCTGATCACGCGTTCTCGGTCGATCGTATCGAGGACGCGGTAGCGCTCGATGAGCACTTCGCGGCGCTGGCCAAACTTCCGGATTCACCGGCACGCAATACCGTCGCGGTCGTCGGCTGCGGTTTTACGGGTATCGAGGTCGCCACCGAATTGCCCAGGCGATTGCGTGAGCGGTTCGGCCCGGACGCGGCGATTCGCGTTGTCGTGATCGGTGCGCAGGCCGAGATCGGCCCCGATCTCGGCCCCAATCCGCGGCCTTACGTCGCTGAAGCCTTCGACGCGCTGGGCGTCGAGGCCGTGCTTGGATCGCGCGTCGTGTCGGTGGGGGCGGACGGCGTTCGCACCGCGTCGGGCGAGCATATCGAAGCCATGACCGTGATCTGGGCAGGCGGTATGCATGCCAGCCCGCTGACGGCGCAAGTCTCCTCGCATCTCGACCCGCTCGGACGCGTCGAGGTCACGCCTGATCTTCGTGTCGCCGAAGCGCCGCATGTGTTCGTGGCGGGCGATGTGGCGCGAGCGCGGAGCGACCATGACGGGCACTATGCATTGATGTCGTGCCAGCACGCGATCGTGATGGGGCAATTCGGCGGGCACAACGTCGCCGCGGACTTGATTGGTGCGCCGACGCTGGAATACACGCAGCCGTTCTATGCAACCTGCGTCGACCTTGGCGAATGGGGTGCTGTTTACTCGGAAGGCTGGGACCGGCAGATCAAACTGACGCATGCCGAGGGAAAGGCGCGCAAGCAGATGATCAACACACAGTGGATCTATCCGCCGGCGCCGAATCGCGCCGAGGCGCTGGCAGCAGGTAATCCGCAGGCTTCCTTCGGCTGACCTGCCACCGCCCCCGCGCGTGTCGCGCGATACACGGTGGGGGCGATCCGGCACGTCGCAGCGACGGCACACATTATCGATGGACAAGACGCCGCCGTCGCGCGACAGACGGTGAGTCAGTCGACGACGGTCACGATATTGACGGTGCCTTGCTTGGCCATCTTGGCATACGGACACAAGCGCTCCGCGGTTCGAACCAACTCTTCCGCGATGTCGCGATCGATACCGGGCATCCGGACCCGGACATCGACAAGCAATGCATAGCCGCCGTCCATGGGATCGCGGCCGAACGAAACCTGCACTTCCACGACCGTATCGGTGATGTCCAGGTCGGCGCGTTTTTCGAGCAGGTTCAGCGCACCATGGAAGCACGCGGCAAAGCCCGCCGCGAATAGCTGTTCCGGATTGGTCCCGTTGCCGGGCCCGCCGAACTCGGTGGGCAGGCGCAGATCCACAGCGAGATTTCCATCGTCCGAGCGGGCCACGCCGGATGCACGGCCGTGTCCTGTCTCGCCGCCGGTGACGGTGACGCTCGTTGTATAGAGAGGCTGAAAATCCCGGCCCCGATACCTGTCGAGGAGGGAAAGCGGAGGGGCCTGCAGCTTCTTGTCATCCATGATGCATGCTCGAGTTCGACGACGTGCTCCGACCGTCGATCATTCATTCGTCGAAGCGTCCTGCAACCGGGGCCGCACTGCCGGGGCAGATGGCGTCTTCAAGAAAACGATGTGGAGCGAACTGTCGTATGAGGAATGCGGCAATCTTCCGGTGCGGCCCGATCGATGGTGGGTCTAGGGAGAAAGATGCCTCCATGCTAGAGGAGCGCGAATGACGACGGTATAGCCATCAGAGGCGCATGTCTGTTTCCCGTTGGACACCAATCCGAGCGCTGCCACGATGGTCCGCCACGAATTTTCACGTGGCGCACGGTGGCAGCGGCCGTCGGTGCGCACTGATGCCATGCACGCAGTGGCCGGGTGCCGCGCATCAGCGGCCCAGGCAGGCGCGCAGTGTTTTGGCATGACGTCGCGCTTCGTCCGCATCGGCGATGTTCGCGAACCCGATGATGAGGCCGCGCGGCGTTTGCTGCGTGTGGCTGTTCGAATACCAGATCGACAGCGGCAGGACCGCGAGTCCCGCGTCGCGGGCACGCGCGGCAACGGCAACATCGTCGACCGGCCCTTCGGGCCCCTCTGCGAACCGCACCGCGAACTGAATGCCGCCCTCCGGCAATTCGACGATCAGCCGCTCGCCGAATGCCTGCCGCAACGCATGCACGATCAGCGTGCGGCGCTCGCCGTACAGCGCGCGCATGCGCTTCAGGTGCCGGGCAAAGTGCCCCTGCTCGATGAAATCGGCCAGGGCCGCCTGCAGGAGTGTCGGCGAACCGGCGTTCATGCTGCATGCCACGCGTTCGACGCGCTCCACCGCGCGTTCCGGCACCACCGCGTATGCGAGCCGCAAACCGGGGTACATCGCCTTGCTGAAGGTGCTGCAGTAGATCACGTGATCCCGGCGGTCCAGGCTCTTCAACGCCGGCAGCGGACGGCCGAGATAGCGAAACTCGCTGTCGTAATCGTCCTCGAGGATCCAGCCGGACGTCTTTTCGGCCCAGTCCAGCAAAGCGATGCGACGGGAAAGCGACAGCGTATGCCCGAGCGGACTCTGATGCGACGGTGTCACGAGCGCGAAGCGCGCTTGCGCGTCCAGCTGCAGGCCGCGTCCGACGTCGATCCCTTCGTCGTCCACCGGCACCGGGACGAGTTGCACGCCGGTCTCGGACAGGAAGCCGCGGGCGAGCAGATAGCCGGGATCCTCGAACCACACACGGTCGTTCGGGCGTGCGAGGCTGCGCAGCACGAGTTCCAGCGTCGCGCGGTAGCCGCCGGTGACGAACACCTGTTCCGGCACGCAGGTGACGCCGCGCGACAGGGTCAGATAGGTCGCGATGTGTTCGCGTAGCGGCCGGTAACCGGCCGGATGCGGGTAACCCAGCAGCGCGCGGTCGCTGCTGCGCGCGCGCAGCGACACGAGCCGCTGCCAGACCTTGCGCGGAAACGCGTCGAGCGCGGGGAGCCCCGGTTGCAGCGGGCGCGGCTCGCCGCTCATCGCGACGGCGATCGGCTGCGGGCGCCGTGGCGGCGGAGTGTCGCCCGACATGCCCGACGCCTGGCGCGGGCCGGCGGGTTCGGCGTGCGGTGCCGTTGCGCTGCCTCGCGCGGGCGCCGCGCGTGTCAGTGCGATTGGCAGGGACGGCGACACGAACGTGCCCGCCGCGCCGCGCATTTGCAGGTATCCCTCGTCGACCAGGATCATGTAAGCCTGCTCGACGGTGCCGCGCGCCGTGTTCAGTTGCGTCGCCAGACCGCGCAACGCGGGCACGCGATCGCCGGGGCGCAAGTGACCGGCGGCGATCGCGGCCCTGAACCGCTCGCAAATCTGCAGATAGACCGGCAACTGGTGGTGCCGGTCGATTTCGATGGTCAGCGGGGGCGTTGGCGTGGACATCGCAGTCTCCCGGGTAACGCGAACAGATATGGCATGGACTAGTCCGATCGACGATTCTTGGCACTTATGGATAGGACATGATTCTTCCACAATTGCGCCACGTGATGCGACGGTCACGGCCGCCTTCACCGGATCCGGCATCCGTCACATCCGCTTCGCATTCCAATGCAATCCATTCGTCAGGAGATTTTGCGATGAAGATCGTTGTCATCGGTGGTTCGGGCCTGATTGGCTCGCGTGTCGTCACGTTGCTCGGCGAAGCGGGCCATCAGGCGCTGGCCGCATCGCCGCGCACCGGCGTCAATACCATCACGGGCGAAGGCCTGACCGACGCATTGACGGACGCGGACGTCGTCGTGGACGTGGCGAATGCGCCGTCATGGGAACCGCAGGCGGTGCTGGACTTTTTCCGCACGTCGGCGCGTAATCTCGGCAAGGCCGAAGTGGCCGCGGGCGTGCGCCATCACGTCGCGCTGTCGATCGTCGGCTGCGACCGCATGCCGGAGAACGGCTATTTCGCGGCCAAGGTCGCGCAGGAACAGGCGATCGAAGCGGCGGGCGTGCCGTATACGATCGTGCGCGCGACGCAATTCATGGAATTCATCGGCGGTATCGCGGATTTCGGCACGCAAGACGGCACGGTCCGCATCGGCGACGGACTGTTTCAGCCGATCGCCGCGGAAGACGTGTCGGCGCTCGTCGCGCAGAGCGCGCTCGCCGGGCCGCTCAACGGCACGGTCGAGATCGCGGGCCCGGATCGCGCACCATTCGCGGAGATCGTCGCGCGCTATCTGAAGGCGGTCGGCGACGCGCGCGCGGTCGTGACCGATCGCGATGCACGTTACTACGGTGGTCGCGTCGAGGAAACATCGTTGGTACCGCTCGGGGCGGCGCGGCTCGGCCGCATTGGTCTCGACCAGTGGCTCGCAGAAATCTGATTCGCGTTCGCATGTTTGAGGGCTCGCCGGCGCAAGCCGGCGATGGACAGTCGGGCGGAGCGGCATGCGTTAGGGGCAGCGGAAATGAATCAATCGGATACATCGGAGCAAGGCGTTCGTTGCGACTTGACTGGTCGCGCCGATGCACTCTCCGCGAGCTTCGGTGCGAGCTATGCGGGCATTCTTGCATTCGTCGCAGTGGCGAGCGAGGGGAGTTTTACCAAGGCCGCCGAACTTCTTGGCGTCGGCCGGCCGGCCGTGAGCCGGAACGTCCAGAAGCTGGAGGCGCAGTTGAGTACGCGGCTGTTCCAGCGGACCACGCGCATGACCGAACTGACTTGCGAAGGCCAGCGATTCTTCGAGAATTGCCATCAGGGCGTGGCGCAGATCGTGGAAGCCATGAACGACATGCTCGAGTTGCGGCAGGGGCCGCCGCGCGGCCTCATTCGTATCAGCTCGGCGGTGGGATTCGGCAGGAAAATCGTCGCGCCGCTGCTGGAAGCGTTTGCGGAGGCCTATCCCGACATCGTCATCGACCTGTTGCTCGACGACCGGCCGATCGACCTGGTGTCGGAGCGGATCGACGTGTCGTTCCGCAATGGACGCATCGAGGACTCCAGCATCATTGCCCGGCAACTGATTCCGATGCAGATGGCGCTCTGCGCGGCACCTTCGTATGTGGCCAGGCACGGGCTCCCGCAGAGTCTGGAGGACCTCGGCCGGCACAAGTGCATCAATTTCCGTTTTGCCAGCGGTCGCGTATTCGAATGGGAGTTCAATGTCGACGGCCGCGTGCACAAGTACCTGCCGACGTCGCGCCTCACGTACAACGACACGGATCTGGTGTTGCGCGCCGTGCTGAACGGGTCGGGTATCGCGCAACTGGCCGGCTACCAGATCCGCGACCATCTCGCGTCGAACGAACTCGTCGTCGCGCTGGCGAAGCATGTGCCGGAGGATCGCGGCCACTACATCTGCTACCTGAGCCGGCAACATCTGCCGACGCGTATTCGAATCTTCGTCGACTTCATGGCCGAGCAGATTCGTGCGCTCGATCTGAACTGCATGACGCGGTTCAATACGGATGTCCCTGGGGCTTCGTCGGCGGGGCTGGCGGCTTGAAGCATCAGTGACGGATGGGCGTCTGACGGCGCCGCAGTGCGAGAAGCCGGGCGTCCGTTCGGCGTTTCGGACGGTCGAACGGTGCGGCTCAACGAACCGGGACATCCTCGCGCAACCAGTCGATCAACTGGTTGACCGCAGGCGTGATCGAGCGGCCGTGCGGAACCACGACGAAATAGGCGTCGGTCATCGTGCAGGACGCGATCGGCAGACGGACCAGCTCGCCGGTCGTCAGCAGGTCGCGCACCATCCGGTTCCAGCCGAGCGCGACCCCTTGCCCGTATCGCGCCGCCTGGACGGCGTCGGTGTAGAGGCTGCAGCGAAGCACGTAGTTCAATCGGCTCGGACGGTGGCCCACCGAGTGGAACCATGCGTCCCAGCCCATCCATCCCTCGTAGGTCGAATCGGATTCGACGAGCGGCAGCGCGGCGAGCGCCTCGAGCGTTTCCGGCGTGCCGTTTTCCTCCAGGAATCGCGGCGAGCAGACGGGAAACACCTCTTCGTCGAACAACAGGATCGACGTGCCGTCGGTCCACCTGCCGTCGCCATAGCGCACCGCGACATCGACCTCGACATGCCGGAGATCGGCCGTGAACATCTGGGTGATCAGCCGCAGCTGCAACGGCGGAATCAGTTGCTTGAGCTTGGGAAGCCGCGGCAGCAGCCGAAATTGCGCGAACGGTGCGGTCGACGCGAGGACGAGTTCTTGCTGCTCGGCGCCGGTCGACAGGCGATCGAATACCCCGGCGATCTTCTGCATGGATTCAGCCACCGTCAGGTACAGCATTTCACCCTCGCTCGTCAGCGCGATCGAGCGATGCAGACGATGAAAGAGACGGACATTCAGCGTTTCTTCAAGGAACCGGACTTGTCGGCTGACGGCCGCCTGCGTCACACCCAGTTCGGTCGCGGCAAGCGTGAAGCTTGCCAGTCGCGCAACGGCTTCGAATTCGACCAGCGCCGTCAACGACGGAACGATGCGTCGATACCCTTTGGTTCGTTTTGTCATGCTCATCAGTCTGGTGTCGTGCGGGGTGCCGGCTCGAGGCCGGATGGCGCCGAATGCCTTACGGGACAGTCGAATCAGAGTAAATCAGGACGGGGCGAAGGTCGCATAACTTAAAGTAATGCGAAGCAGAAAATAAGGCGCGTTGACGCTCCGAATCGGCACTCCAATACTTCGGGCAAAGCGCAATACAAGCATTGCGAAAATCAACCGATTGGAGGAGTACATGTCCGCGATCCCGCTCAAGACTCACCGCGAGTTGCTCGACAGCCGCAAGCCCGGACACGGGATGCCGGCCGAGCTGTTTGGCCGCCAGGATGTGTTCGAGACGGACGTCGAAGTCTTCTTCGAGAAGCTGTGGATCTTCGTTGCCGTGACGGCCGACGTTCCGGAGCCGGGCGACGTCTACGCGGTGGATATCGGCAAGTCGTCGATCCTGATCGTGCGCGACGACGACGAGAACATCCGCGCGTACCGGAACGTCTGCCGGCATCGCGGCGCACGCCTGATGAAGGGCGGCGCCAAGGCGACCGTCGGCATGGTGGTGTGTCCGTATCATCAGTGGACGTACGACCTGGACGGCAGCCTTCGCCATGCCACGCACATGGGCCACGAATTCGACACGACATGCCGCAGCCTGATCCCGGTGCACATCAAGGTGGTCGGCGCGCATGTGTTCGTTTGCCTCGCCGACGAGGTGCCGGAGGATTTCTCGACGCTCGAGACGGTGATGGCGCCGCGCTTCGCGCCGCACGACATGCAGCGCACGAAGATCGCGCACGAGATGACGATCGTCGAGAACGGCAACTGGAAACTCGTGATGGAGAACAACCGCGAGTGCTACCACTGCGGCGGGACCCATCCCGAGCTCACGCAGTCGTTCCTTGCGCACGACTTCGGCTTCTGCCCGGACGGGCAGAGCGAGCAATCGCTGCGCGAGTACGACGAGTACCTTGCGCACAATGCCGCCCGCAAGGAAGAGTGGGAAGGGGCCGGCTATATCTGCGAGGCGTTCGAGTCGCTCGACGAGAGCGTCGACACGAACTTCCGTTCGCAACGGCTCGTCATTGCCGGTTCCTGCGAATCGCAGACGATGGATACGAAGGTGGCGTGCACGAAGCTGCTCGGCGGCCTGGCGCGTCGCGATCTGGGCGATGTCCATATGTGGACCCATCACTCGTGGACCCACGTGATGAGCGATCACGCGGTGGTCGCGTACGTCCTGCCGCTCGCGCCGGACAAGACGGTGGTGCGTACCGTGTGGCTGGTGCATCAGGATGCGGTCGAAGGCGTCGACTACGACCTGAAGACGCTGACGGAAGTGTGGGATGCCACGACGCGTCAGGATGCGGATCTGGTGGCGATCACGCATAGCGGCACGCAGGACCCCGCCTATGTTCCCGGCCCGTACTCGACCTACACGGAAGCCGCGCTCGATCAGTTCGCACGCTGGTACGACGCACGCCTGAAGGCTCACGGTATCTGAGTTTCGCCATGACTGTCAGAGAGAATTTTTGCGTGTCCGGGCCGGCTGCGGAAGCAGGGGATCGCTTCTCGGACCCCGGCACCTGGGAGCGCGCGGCGCCGCAATGGTCGAGCGGCGAACGCAAGACGCTGGTGTGCTGCAGGGTGCGAGCCGAAACGCACGACGTCCGGACGTTCGTGTTCCGTGCGAAGGACGGACAGGCCTTCAGCTTCGAGCCCGGCCAGTTCATCACCGTATCGGCCGACATCGACGGCGTGCCGGTCAGCCGCTGCTACACGATCTCGTCGCCGCCGACGCGGCCGTACACGTTGACGATCACGGTGAAGCGCACGCCCGGCGGGATCATGTCGAACTGGCTACACGACAACATGCGGCCCGGGGTCGAGCTGAATGCGTTCGGTCCGTCCGGCATCTTTACGCCGGCCGCCGCGCCGGCCGTGAAGATGCTGTACCTGTCCGCCGGCTCGGGTGTGACGCCGCTGATGTCGATGACGCGCGCGGCGATCGACCTCGGCCTGAACCTCGATATCGTGTTCGTTCACAGTGCGAGAACGCCCGACGACATCATCTTTCGCGACGAGTTGAACCGCCTGCGGGAGGACGCGGGCCATCTCCAGGTGATTCACGTGTGCGAGGCGCTCGGGACCGAGGCCGGCTGGAGCGGCCCGATCGGCAGGCTGAGCGTCGAACTCCTGAGCCAGTCCGTGCCGGACTATCGCGATCGCGAGGTGTTCACCTGCGGCCCGTCGGGCTATATGAACGCCGTCAGGGACATCCTCGTGCAGGGCGGCCATGATCCCGTCCGCTACCATCAGGAAAGCTTCAACTTTGCCGAAACGGTCGAGCCGCTCGCGGACGTTGCCGATGCATCCGGTCACGCGGAGCCGGTGGCGAGCGGCACCTATAGGGTTCGGCTGGCCAAGTCGGGAAAGACGTTCGCGATGAACGGCACGGAGACGGTGCTCACCGCCGCGCGAAAGGCCGGCGTCGCATTGCCGTCCTCATGCAGCCAGGGCATTTGCGGCACGTGCAAGACCGCGGTGCTCGAAGGGTCCGTCGACATGCAGCACAACGGCGGCATTCGTCAGCGGGAAATCGACAAGGGCCTGCGTCTGATGTGCTGCAGCCGGCCTACGTCGGATCTCGTACTGGATCTGTAGCCCGCGCCGGGGCTTCGGGCTCCGGTTTCCCCGCCTTCAGTCGGGCAGCGTCTCGCGCAGAGACCGCGAACTTCTGGTTCAGGTCGTCGGAATGATCGGCCCAGAATGCGACGTTGGCGTCGATCGCATTCTTCTGGTTCTGCGGTGCGGTCGGCAGGTAGGGCACGACCTTCGGATCGACCCGCTTGACCGACGACTGGCGCAGCGGCCCGAGCGCCGAGGCCAGATTCTCGAGGGCCTCGGCCGAGGTCGCATGATGAACGAAGTCCTGGGCGGCCTTCTGGTTCTTCGAGCCCTTCACGATCGCATAGCCAGTACAAAGGGAATCGTCTGCGTGTCCTCAATGAATTCAGTGCCGGCGCAAATCAGGCGGTTTGCCCTATTGCACCAGTACCGCCCCGCCACAGGCCGGACCAAGTGGCTCGCCGTTATCGTGCCTGCACCGAATGCTCCGACCTCACTGATCGCGATTCTAGTCAAAGTAGATAGACTAGTATACATTCATCATATCGTACCGCTGGCTGCGTACAAATGCAGGCCTGATACCAGGCGGTGCCGGGACGTCGGGTTCGATTCAGGCCGGAATTTCACCATGACACTGACAGCCAGTATCGATGAGATAGCCCGTAGCCTGGACGGGTTGGCTCCACCCTGGTTACCCGCCTACGACATGCGTGCCTATGCAGAAAAGGTGGAGTCGGAATGCGGATATGGCGCCGACATGATGGTCTCCATCGAGATCAATACGAGAATGTTCGAAGAGGTGGTTGCGTTCGTGCATTTGTGCGGCGCGTTCGCTTCGCTGCATCCATTCGTTGCGCGGCAGTACGAGTGCGTGCGCAATGACAGGGCCGAAATCGACGATGTGCTTGCACACAATGCGACTGTGGCATGTCCGACATACACGGGGTTGCTGACGTCGCTCGGGGCATCCTCGCGCGATGTGCGCTGGATTGACGTTCAGCCTCTATGAGGGCTTTGTGCCGATTTCCTTTCTACTGCGACGCATCGCATTCACAGTCGCGATCACAGGACATAGCTAAAAATGACCAAGCCTTCCAGGCGCCATGCCATGCAGACAAGAGCAATCAAGAAAACCACTGTTTTGTTCGCCTTGGTCAACCAGGCGATCGCCGATAGGTCGCGTCAATGCCCGTCGGCTGTTCGCGCGACAGTCGGGCTATTGCTTGTCGCCAGCGTGTTTTCGGGGTGTGCACCCCTATCGGCGTCTGCGCCGACCGATCCTCAACAACAGTTTGCGGCAGCGCAGCGGAATGCGAATGCGTTGTATAGCCAGAGGGTGTTGGCATATAAGCCGATGTTCGAGAATCCTGGCGGCTATGGTCGAGCGCAGATACTGGAAGCGTACGAGGCGGTCCTCCAGCAGTACTCCGTCGCTGCAATCGCGTATGCCCGCACCATCTACCCCCAGGCTCGACAGACGCTTCCACCTTCCCTGCAGCCATTGCCGGCGCCGTCGGGGCCGATCACGCTGGCGGTCGTCAATCGCGACTACGAACATGTGCTCGGAATGGACGCTGCCTTGTGGGAGATGGATATGGCGGCGAACTTTGGCCGGCCATCCAGGTTGCCGATACCAAAATACACCGGCCCTGTGCTCATCATGCCGCCTGCGCCACCGTTACCGCCCCTGCAGGATGTTCGCGATCCAAAGTTCGCACGGCTCGTGACCATGACGAAGAAAGTAGACGATGCGCAGAAGGCAGATCTGGCTCGACAGCAAGCCGCGATCGAGCAACAGTATGCCGAGCAGGCCGCGTGGAGGGCTCGACACCCGATGGGTCAGTATGATCACATCGATCCGAGAACCGGACTACCGTATGCGCCCCCGCAACAAGAGACGCAGCGATGGTGCATGATGAATGGTGGCCGGGTGCCTTGCTGAAACCACCGCCAGCAGCGGCAATTGCGGCCCGATGGGATGCCAGCCGGGCTGGCACACACTACCCACGTGGGACCATCTTTTGCCGATCCGCCCAGAGCGTCACGTCGCAGCGCTCCTGCCCGCGGACTGTCCGGACATCGTGCGTGATAGTGTTTCCCGAGCACTCGGCTACTTGCCGTCTACCGCACGACCCGCCGTATCGCACGAACAGGTGCCAACGGTGCCCCGTACAACTTTTCGCCGGGATTCCTGAACGACACCCTTGCTGTCTTGCGCAAGACGAATGAGAGGGGCGTCGAGGATGCAGTATTCACTGCCCTGAAGAGCGAGATCGTATCCGGCAGTTGGCAACGCTTGCCCTACAGGCTGAAAGGAGCAGCGCTGGCGGCGGGTGCTAAGATGCCGCCCCGTAGTCAGGAGATGCATGAATGCGCGCGAGCAAACGCCAGCAGGTGGTCGACAAGGCCGGTGAGTTGTTTTCCCGCCATGGCTTTCATCCGGTCGGTATCGACTGGATCATCGCCGAAGCGGACGTTGCCCGCATGACGCTCTACCATCACTTTGCGGGCAAGGACGATCTGATCAAGGCAGTGCTGGAACAGCGCTACACCTTCATCATGGAGAGCATCGCGGCCAAGCTTGACCCTATGCCGCACGCTACTGCACGCCTGAAGGGGATTTTCGACTGGTACGGAACCTGGTTCCGTAGCCCTGAGTTCGCGGGCTGCCTGTTCGAGCGTGCGCTGGCCGAGTTTGGTGCGACCTGCCCCAAGGTGACCGACGTGGCGGTGCGCTATCGGGATGACTTGTTGGCCCTCATGGAGCAACTGCTATCCGAGATCGTTCCGCGTCGCCAGGCACGTCAGCTTGCAGGCGTGTACGTGATGTTACTGAGCGGGGCGACCGCTGATGCGCGTGCGATCGGGGATCCGCGTGCTGCCGCGCGGGCCTGGCAGGCGGCGGAGGTGCTGCTGAATGAGTCCAAGGTCGTAACTGAAAGCACGCATAAGGTCCGTAGCCGTCACGCTTGATCGTTTGTTGTCGGACCCCGCCTCCAGCCCTGGCGCAGCTTTTCGGCAGTTGGATGCTTCGCCGAAATTCGCTGAATTCCTCTACCGGAGCGACTTTCTTTTTTTAAAGTTATTCGTGACGTGGCGGGGTACGTGTGATTCAAAGATAAACAGATCAGCCCGATTGCGATATTCGAATGTTTATAGATGAAACGACCGGGCGCCCCGCAACGGCCGTGAATCTGCCTTCCCGTAAAGTCGATGTTGACGGTGGGATGGCTTCTATTTTTCGCAAGAAATGCATCAATAACGTTCCCGTACAAGGGATTGATGCGGCGGAACATCTGCTGCCATGTCAGGCAACTGGACACGGGTAGGGATTATTGAACAAACGCCCCGATTATTTCCGCTTTCGACCGCACTGCGAATAATCAATCCCTATTTATTTATATTCCTGCTCGAATAAATCCTTCTACACTGTCTTCAGCAACGGCTGTTGTTCAGTTGCGCGGATTTCCGCAACCGGGCTGAAAGGTTGATGCGTGAAATGCCGTGGTGGTGTCTGGTTTTAAAAAACAAGAAAATTGAAAAAAGAACCGCTCTAGAGCCTGACCGTATAGGAAAGAGCATGCAAAGACCGGGGACAGATGTCCGCAGCGCGGGCACATTGCACGATTGCGGCGCGGCGGCGTGCGCCGAGACCACCACGTGTCGGCTCGACATCGTCTTGCCTGCACATGTGTCGCGATTGCCGGGCGTCGTGCGATGAAGGGGATCCAGAACAGGGCTGCTTGCGGCCCGGACGGCTGCGCGCACGGCAACAGCATGCTTGACGCACATATGCTGATAGGCGTGTCGGCAGCATTTCGCCAACTGGTCCGGATGATCGATCGGGTGGCGCCGACCGAACATACGCTACTGATTGTCGGACCCACCGGCTCCGGAAAGGAATTGGTGGCGCGGCGCCTTCACGCAAACGGCCCGCGGCGCGACAAGCCGTTCATCGACGTGAATTGCGGCGCCATTCCCCACGATCTGATCGAAGCGGAATTCTTCGGTCATGTCCGCGGCGCCTTTACGGGCGCTGTCGAAGACCACCGCGGCCTGTTCGACCAGGTCGGCGCCGGCACGCTCTTTCTCGACGAGATCGGCGAGTTGCCGCTTGCGCTACAGCCCAAGCTGCTGCGCGTGCTCGAAACGCGCACGTTCCGTCCGATCGGCGCATCGGCAAGCCAGCGCTTTGCCGGACGCATCGTTGCGGCCACTCATCGAAACCTGCTGGAAGAAGCGCGCGTGGGCCGGTTCAGGGAAGACTTGTTCTACCGGCTTGCGGTGTTCATCCTCAATGTGCCGGGACTCGCGCAACGGAGCGAGGACATCCCGCTGCTGGCCGTGCATTTTGCAGCGCAGCAAACGCGCGCGATCGCGTTCACGCCGGCGGCAATCAAGCGGATGTGCGAGCATCCGTGGCCGGGCAACGTTCGCCAGTTGCGCAATCTCGTGAGCCAGCTCAGCGTGTTCGCGGAGCATGCGCGGATCGACGCCGAAACGCTCGCGCCGTTTCTGGCCACGGACGCGCCCGACGCGACGGCATGTGCGCTTCTGGCGGACCGCTTGCTCGAGTTCGGTGGCAGCGACAAGCTGGCCGCGGCCGAACGCCTGCTCATCGACCGCGCGCTGGAGAGGACCTCGTATAACAAGAGTGCCGCGGCCGCGTTGCTCGGTGTCAGCCGGAAGGTCGTCGAGCGCCGGCTCAAGGCGCGCGAAGCGCAGTACGGGGAGGCTCGACAGTGCCTGGAGCGTGCGGAAGCGCTGGCCGGCGCCATCCAGTATCGCGAATCCGTCGCGCTGCTGCACCGCTGCCTCGATCTCCTGCAAAAGGCCAGTCCGACCGAGGAGAGCCGCCGCTTGCAGTTTGGCGCCTATCGCCTGCTTGCCGTCGTGCTGCGAGGCATCCACGGCTGGCAGTTTCCCGAAGCGACGGCGTGTTACGAGGCGGCATGGTCGATCGGCGATGGCGTATGCGACGCGCGCGAACTCGCGACGGTGCAGTTCGGCATCTGGATGACGCAACTGGTGAGGCTGCAACTCACGCGGGCGCGTGCCACTGCGCAGGAGCTGCTTCACCGCGCGCACGCGATGGACGATCGCGCGATGCTCGACGACGCGCACGTCGCGCTGGCCAACACGCTGTTCTGGCTCGGCGACAGTGAGGAAGCGCTGGCGTTGCTTTCCCGTGGCGGGCTGACCGGCATCGGCCGCGCCGATCGGCGGCTCGGTGCCTCGGGCACCGATGTCGCGGGGTTCGCATTGACGTTCGAGGGCCTCGCCGCTTACCAGACCGGCGCGCTCGATCACGCACGCGAGGCCATGGACCGCTTGACCGAGCGAGCGGAACTCGATCCGCCGGATTGGCCCGGTCGAGCGCTCGACCTGCAAGGTGCCGCGTGGCTTGCGATGCTCTTCAACGAGGTCGAGCGGCTCGGGAGCCTCACCCGTGCGTTCGATGCAATACCGGCGACCGGCGCGCCGGCCTGTTCGCGCGGTGCGGTCCGGATATTCCGCGCATGCTATCTGAGTGCGATCGGCGAGTTTGGCGATGCCGAGGCGATGCTGCTGGACGGCTATGAAAACGAAATAGAAAGGCAGGGCGGTGCGCTGTTCCATTCGATCAAGGTCTGGAAGCATGGCGAGATTCTGTTGAGCACGGGGCGCGCGCGGCAATGCGAAGTGCTCGTTTCCGACGCGCTCGACACGGTGATCCGCAGGCAGGAGCGTGCGTATCTCGGTGAGTTGTTGATCCTCAAGGCGCGTGCGCAATCGATGCTGGGTGACATGGCCGGTGCCGAGCAAGGGTTGCGCATCGCGATCTCGACGGCGTTGGCGCTGGGCTCGGTGCCCGCTCGTCTTGCCGCGATGGGACATCTCGCGGAGTTGTCGCGACAGCCCGCCTGCCAGACGTCGATCATCGAAGCGATCGACCGACCCTTGCACGTGCCAGTCGCGGCCCGCCCTCCGTCCACTCCGCTCCAGGAGCCGGGCCTGCTGTAGCGATCGCGTCAACACCATTTCCTGAGCGCGCGGCACGGCGGATTGCGCGCGCGACACCTTCATCCAGAGCCTCTGGCGAGCGGCGAATGCCGGCGCCCGGTCGACGCGCGCCGAAACTTTTCCGACCTTGCACGCCGGTACGCGTCTGCGGCACCGGACTTCGCGCGCTCGCATTCGGGAGATCGAGCGACCGCGCCGTGCATGGACACATTCGTCCATCGCGCAGCAAACGGCCGGACGAATTCGTCCTCTGGTTGTCGAGCGGCAGCACCCTGCACGGACACAGGCCTGTCGATCCACGACTGGCACATCGGTTGCTTGATCTCTTGCTCGCGGAGATTCCGCGAATCGGCACGACGACCTTTTTAGCGAGAACGTTATGAACAGGGAAACCGGCCATGTCATTCCGCCTTATGGCGTAGCGATCCACCAGGCCATATCGGAAGGCGATGTGTCAAGGATGAAGGCTTTGCTCAGTCAGGCCGAAGAGGTGCTGAAGCAGCACGAGGACCTTGCTGCCGCGGTCGGCAAGCTCAAGCAGGAGATCGTGAGGCGCGAGCGGGCCTGAGCTGCCGTCGCACGCATCGCCGTTTCGTTTACCACGCAGGAGGACCAAATGTCAGAAAACACGCGTACCGGGCTTTTCCCGGCGGGCTACGTCATCGGCACAGGAATGCCGGGCGCACCGACGCTCAGGCTCGCATTGCTCGTGGATGCGCCCGAGGGCAGTGTGGTTGGCACCGCAACGATCGGGCAGGCAGTGAATCCGCCGGTCGACTTCCATGCCGACGTCTGGGGCAACTACACCTATATGGCGCTGATGCCGCCGGTCAACACGCGCATCCTGGTAACGCTGAAGGGCAACGACGGTGGCCCGACCTCGAATTCGATCGTGACGTTCCGGCTTCATCTCGTGCTGGAAAGCGACTGGCAAAGCGGCGTTGCGTCGTACAGCTTTTTCGACAACGGCAGCTGGCGCGCCTTCGAGAATGTGCCGGCAAGGATCGATCGGGAATTCGTACCCCTCGAGCCCGGCCCGGTGATCATCGAGCCGCACGGCGGGCCACGGCCTTTGTACGGTGCGCCCATTCAGCAAGCGTCGGCCTCCGGCGATCTCGCGCACATGAAGACAGTCGCGGCCGCGGCGAAGCACCAGTTGGAAAGCCGTGACGAAATTGCTGCCGCGCTGGCCGCGCTGAAGACTGAAATCGCGCGCCTGGAAGCCGGAAACTGAAACCGGCCCGGTTGCCCCGATCCTTGTTCGCTACAGGAGCCATTCAATGTCCGCCGCTCTTTTTCCCGTGAATTTCCGCGTCGCAACGCCGGCGATCGGCGCACCTGTCCTCGCGCTGTCGCTACTGATCAACACGCCGGCCAAGAAGGTCAGCGGCGTCGCGCGCATTACCCAGACGACCTGGCCGCCACTCGAATTCAGTGCGCAGGTATGGGGCCAATTCAGCCCGATCGTGCTGACGCCCGGCGGCACGACGCAACTCGTCCTCAGCCTGCAGGGCAACCCATCCGGGCCGACCAGCGGCCTGGCCGAAACGTTCCGGCTGCAGGGCATCGTCGAGGCGGACTGGAGGTCGGGGGTGGCCAGCTACCGGTTCTTCGAAGCGGGGCGCTGGCATGAAGTGGACCACGCGATCATGACGGTGGCCGGCGCGCCGCAACCGTTCGAACCCCGGCATCCGGTCACGCCGCTGTACGGCGTCGGCCTGCAGCAGGCGCGGCAATCGGGCGATCTCGGCCGCATGAAGGCGCTCGCCCGCCAGGCCGAACAACAGCTCGCCGATGCAGGCCGTATCGAGCAAGCCCTTGCCGGCCTGAACGCCGAGATTGCCCGGCTGGAAGCCGGGCGCTGAGCACGTGCGAGGCGGCGGTGCCTGCCGCGGTTCGCGGCGGCCGCCGCCGGTCGATGGGTGGCTGGTGTGGGATAGACGATACTCGAGGACATCGACATGGACGAGAATCAAGTGCGCCCGGTTCGCTTCCTGAGTGAACAGGACTACGAACGGTTTGTCCCGGTTCACGTCGTGTGGGAAATCACGCTGGCTTGCGACCTGAAGTGCCTGCACTGCGGATCGCGTGCGGGCCACAGACGCACCAACGAACTGTCGACCGGCGAGTGTCTCGAAGTGATCGACGCGCTGGCCAGGCTCGGTACGCGAGAAGTGTCGATGATCGGAGGTGAGGCTTACCTGCGCAAGGACTGGGCGCAGCTCATCAAGGCGATCCGCTCGCACGGGATGTACTGCGCGGTGCAGACAGGTGGCCGCAATCTGACACCTGCCCGGCTCGCGCAGGCAGTCGACGCGGGCCTCAACGGACTCGGGGTGTCGCTTGACGGCCTGGCGCCGCTGCATGACAAGGTACGCAATGTTCCGGGATCGTTCGATCGGGCCGTGGATACGCTGAAGCGCGCCCGCGCGCACGGTCTCGCGGTCAGTGTGAACACGCAGATCGGCTCGGCAACGATGCGCGATCTCCCGGCGTTGATGGATTCGATCATCGAGATCGGGGCGACACACTGGCAGATTCAGTTGACGGTCGCGATGGGAAACGCTGTCGACCACGACGAATTGCTCCTGCAGCCTTACCAGCTCGACGAGTTGATGCCGCTGCTCGCCGATCTCTACAAGCGGGGGCTTGATCGCGGCCTGCTGATGAATGTCGGCAACAACATCGGCTACTTCGGACCTCACGAGCATCTGTGGCGCGGCTTCGGGGACGAGCGGGTGCACTGGACCGGATGCGCAGCCGGGCAGACCGTCATTGCGCTCGAAGCGGACGGCACCGTCAAGGGGTGCCCGTCGCTCGCGACGGTCGGTTTCGCCGGCGGCAACGTTCGGGACCTGTCTCTGGAGGAAATCTGGCGCACGAGCGAGGCGATCCATTTCGGCCGACTGCGCTCGGTGGACGACCTGTGGGGATTCTGTCGCACGTGTTACTACGCCGATGTGTGTCGTGGCGGCTGTACGTGGACCTCGCATTCGCTGCTCGGCAAGCCGGGCAACAATCCTTACTGCCACTATCGCGTGCTCGAATTGAAGAAGCAGGGGCTGCGCGAGCGCATCGAGAAGATCGAGGATGCGGCGCCTGCGTCGTTCGCGGTGGGTCGCTTCGATCTGGTCACCGAATGCATTTCGGACGGCACACCCGTATCGAGCATTTCCCGCTCGGGACAGACCGTCGAACTCGCGTGGAAACACAAGGGCAAGCGTGCGCCGGACGTCGGCAGGGTCCCGCCGAGGCTGGCCGTCTGCCGCGCCTGCAACAGCTACGTCCATCAGCACGAGTCGCGGTGCCCGCACTGCGGGGCGGACATCGCGGCGGCCGAGCGTGCTTACGAACACGACGTGCAGCGTCGTCATGCACTCATCGAGGAAGTCGAGCGGCTGTTGAGTTGAGTGAGCCGGCGCGCATCTCGTCGATCTTCGAGTGGAGTCCAGGAACCACTTTAAAAAACGGTGACCATGTTCGATCGGTCATGCAACACGGAATCTATGGGGAATATTCATGAGCAACGTCCAAGCGGAAGTGGCGCCGGTGACCGGTGTCGGTACGTACACCTGGGAACTGTCGCTGTATGAATACCAGGGAACCTGCTGGATCAAGTGGTCCACGAATGCGCCGTTTCGAGCGCAGCAAGGGCGAGTCTGCCTGTATTCGGGAAGCTTTCCATCCAATCCGACCGATACGAAGGCCTGGAGCTGGGATAACGAAAACGGCCACAATTTCAATACGAAGCAGCCGTGGGGGGCCGGGTGGTGTGCGGCATACATTGCCGAAAAGAGTCCGAACGGACCGTACACCTATCTCGCGAAAACCCAGGTGACGAAAACATGAGTCTGCGTATCGCACGACAGGACTCACTCCGGTAGGCAATGGGGGCGTTGTCTCGATTTCTCGGGTGGCTGTCGAATCGTTCGATGTGCTGGTGTGCCACGCGAACGCCCCCATCTTCCACGCGTGCCGAATCGTCCGTCAGAAGCCGAATCGGCGGACGCTCTTCCTGCGGGCCGGGAAAGGCCAACCGGCGCGCTGCTCACGCTGGACGGCGACCGCGTGAGCGGCATGCGTGTCGTCTGACGGCGCGTGTCATCCGGTCCGGCCGGATTGATCCGGCGATGCGGGCACGCGATGGCGCCTTCTCGTCGGCACCCGTGCGCGACCGGGATGACGGCGATCGGGCTCGAGGGGCCGGCCGAACGGGAAACCTGGCGGGCGTTGGCTCACGGCACGGGCGCGATTCAAACTTAAACGAATTGTGACCCCTGCCACCGGCAAAATTTTGCACAATGGCGACAGCGCGGCGTTGCGCCGCGATTCGCCCCGGGCAGGCCGGCTTTCCGGACCCTGGCCGGCCTGAACCGCCGTTCGAGACCGAAGACCGCCGCCGACGTGCCGCCGCCGACCGCCATGGACCACTCCAAACGCATCCTCATCGTCGAAGACGACGCCGACATCGCCGACGTGCTGAGCCTGCACCTGCGCGACGAGCGCTACGAAGTCGTGCACAGCGCGGACGGCACGGAAGGCCTGCGCCTGCTCGAGCAGGGCAACTGGGACGCGCTGATCCTCGACCTGATGCTGCCCGGCGTCGACGGCCTGGAAATCTGCCGGCGCGCCCGCGCGATGGCGCGCTACACGCCGATCATCATCACCAGCGCGCGCTCGAGCGAGGTTCACCGGATCCTCGGCCTCGAGCTCGGCGCCGACGACTATCTGGCGAAACCGTTCTCGGTGCTGGAGCTCGTTGCGCGGGTCAAGGCGCTGCTGCGGCGCGTCGACGCGCTCGCGCGCGATTCGCGGATCGACGCCGGTACGCTCGACGTGGCCGGGCTGTCGATCGACCCGATCGCGCGGGAAGCGAGCGTCGACGGCACGCGCATCGACCTCACGCCGCGCGAATTCGACCTGCTGTATTTCTTCGCGCGGCATCCGGGCAAGGTGTTCTCGCGAATGGACCTGCTGAACGCGGTGTGGGGCTACCAGCACGAAGGCTACGAACACACGGTCAACACCCACATCAACCGGCTGCGCGCGAAGGTCGAGGCCGATCCGGCCGAGCCCGTGCGGATCCTCACCGTGTGGGGACGCGGCTACAAGCTCGCCGCGCCGGACCAGCGGGACACATGATGAAACTCACCCTCACCCAGCGGCTGTCGTGCGTGTTCGCGGTGTTGCTGCTCGCGTGCTCGGGCGCGTCGGCCTGGCTGCAGATCCGTGCGAACGACATGCGCGAGAAGGAAGTCGTGCAGGGCTTGTCGCGCGATCTCGCCGCGCACATCGCGAGCAGCACGCCGCTGATGGACGCGAACGGGCTGCGCCCGGACGCCGTGCGCACGCTGTTCGGCCAGCTGATGGGCGTGAACCCGAGCGTCGAGGTGTACCTGCTCGACAACGCGGGGCGCATCGAGGGCGACGACGCGCCGCCGGGCCACGTGAAGCGCGACCGTGTCGATCTCGCGCCGGTGCAGCGCTTCATCGCGGGCGACCCGCTGCCGATCCTCGGCGACGATCCGCGCAGCCCCGACGCGCGCAAGGTGTTCAGCGCCGCGCCGCTACAGCGCCCGGGACAGCCGCCGTCCGGCTACATCTACGTGGTGCTGCTCGGTGAAGCGCACGACCGGCTGGCCGCGCGCGTCGACGCGGGCAACGTGCTGCGCACGACGCTGTGGTCGATGGCGGTCGTCGCGCTGCTCGGCCTGCTCGCGGGCCTCACCGCGTTCAGCTTCATCACGCGACCGCTGCGCCGGCTGACCGACGCGATGCGCCGCTTCGACGCGAACGGCGCGCCCGATACGCAGCCGCCGGTGCCGCACTCGCCGCCGGGGCGGCGCGGCGACGACATCGCGGTGCTCGAATCCGCGTTCGCGCAGATGGCCGACCGGATCGGCGACCAGTGGCGCGCGCTGACGCGCCAGGACCAGCAGCGGCGCGAACTGATCACGAACATCTCGCACGACCTGCGCACGCCGCTGACGTCGCTGCACGGCTATCTGGAGACGCTGTCGCTGAAGTCCGACACGCTCGCCGAGACCGAGCGCCGCCGCTACCTGTCGATCGCGCTCGCGCAGAGCACGAAGGTCGGCCGGCTCGCGCAGGCGCTGTTCGAACTCGCGCGGCTCGAATCGGGCGGCGTGCAGGCCGAGCGCGAGCCGTTCTCGCTCGTCGATCTCGTGCAGGACGTCTTCCAGAAATTCGAGCTGGCCGCGCAGTCGCGCGGCATCGCGCTGCATGCGCGGATCCCGCCGCGCGTGCCGGTCGTCTCGGCCGATCTCGGGATGATCGAGCGCGTGCTGACCAACCTGCTCGACAACGCATTGCGGCACACGCCGCAGCACGGCGAAGTCGAAGTGGCGCTGACGCCGCAGGACGATCGCGTGGTGGTGACCGTGTCGGATACCGGAGAAGGGATTCCGCAGGCGCGGCGCGAGGGCCTGTTCCAGCGGCCGCAGCGGCCGATGAGCGGCGGCGCGGCGACGAGCGGCGGGCTCGGGCTGCTGATCGTGCACCGGATGCTGGTGCTCAACGGCAGCGGGATCCGGCTCGTCGATCGGGATGGACGCGGCGCGGTGTTCGAGTTCGCGCTGCCGGTCGCGCATCCGGCGCCCGGTGAAACGCGTTGAACCCGCCGGTGCTGAAACCCGGCGGCGATCTGCCCGCGCGTTTACCGGCCGCGCTTGCGCCGCACGTCGCTCGGCGTCGTGCCGGTCCAGCGCTTGAACGCGTGACGGAACCCGACCGCATCGCTGAAGCCGAGCGTCAGCGCGATGTCCTCGGTGCTGAGCGTCGTGGTGCTCAGGTAGTCGATCGCGAGCGCCTTGCGCACGCTCGTCAGCAGCTCGCTGTACGACGTGCCCTCGGCGTCGAGCTTGCGGCGCAGCGTGCGCGACGTCATGCACAGCGTGTCGGCGATCGCGTCGATGTCCGGGAACTGCCCGGGCGTGCGCGTGAGTTCCTGGTACACGCGCCGCGTGACGCCGGCCTGGCTGCGCAGTTCGTCGAGCAGGCGCGCGCAGTGCGACGACACCTGCGCGGCGGTGATCGGGTTCGCGAGCTGCGGCGCGCGTGCGAGCCACGTGGCCGGGTAGCTCAACACATGGTGCGGCTGGTCGAACGCGATCGGGCATTCGAGCGCGTCGGCGAGCTGCGCGGCGTGCGCCGGCCGCGGCTGCGCGAACTGCGCGCGGGCCGGCACGCACCACGCACCCATCACGTCCTTGATGACCGTCACGTGCAGCGCGAACTGCATGTCGATCAGGAAGCGGTACAGCGGCAGGTCCGGCTCGGGCAGCGCGGCTTCGTGCGGATCCGGGAACAGCCACGACGCGGTGTCGCCCTGTTCGACCCAGCGGATCGCGAGCATCCCGTTCGCGAGCTGGTGATATTTGACGGCCGAATCGAACGCATGCGCGAGCGATTCCGAGCACAGCATCGCGTAGCCGTACATCCCGTAGCTCGACGCATGCAGCCGGCGGCCGACGCGCACGCCGAGATCGGTGCCGTCGTAGCGGCCGAGCGCATTGCGCGCGGCGGTCAGGAACTGCCGCGACGATGTGAGCGTGAACGGATCGGTGACGGCGTCCGGCGACAGGCCGGTGCCGTCCAGCACGGCGGCCGGATCGAGGCCGAGTTCCTGGGCGACGCCGACGAGCACGGCCAGCTTGGCCGGCGAGAAGCGCTTCTCGCGCGACGCCTGGGCGGGCGGGGCGTCCGGCAGCGAGGCGGGGCCGGTGGCTGTCGGTTTCAAGAGCGCGCTGCGCGGCATGGCGGGTTGTGCGTCCGATTCGATATCGTTCCGGTTCGCGATTCTGCGCCGGAACGCGCGCGGGTGCCATAGGGTTCACCCTGACGCGCAGGGGTATGCACCGACGGACACGGCATGACCGATGCACGGGCGCAAGCGGCGACAGGCGGGCCGCCGCGCGCCCGCGTGTCCGTTTCGATCATCTTTTCGACCGCCCGGATCATTTTCAAAGCCGTGTCGGCAGGCGATAGTCGCCGGTCAGGCGGCGGCTTTGGCCCATACGGTGCGCGGGCCGCTGTGCGAACGGCGCTGCCCGGCGCCGTCCCCCGAGGAGCAGAACATGACGAAGAGACACTGGATCGGCTCGTATGGCTCGATCCCCGCCGAGATCGATGCCGATCGCCATCCTTCCGTAACCGCGCTGCTGGACGACGCGATGCGCCGCTTCGCGGAGCGCCCCGCGTTCCGCGGGTTCGGCCGCACGCTCAGCTACGCCGACATCGACCGCCTGTCGACCGCGCTGGCCGCGTACCTGCAGCAGGTCGCGGGCGTACGCAAGGGCGACCGCGTGGCCGTGATGCTGCCCAACGTGCTCGCCTTTCCGGTGGTGTTCGTCGCGCTCGCGCGGATCGGCGCGATCCAGGTCAACGTGAATCCGCTCTACACCGCGCACGAGCTCGAACATCAGCTCAACGACGCGGGCGTCGAAGTGGCCGTGGTATGCGGCGGATCGATGGGCACGTTCGCCGACGTGGTCGGCAGGACGCGCATACGAACCGTGCTGAGCGTGGGCCGCGGCGATCTCGGCGTCGTCGATGCGCCGGCCGGCGCGTGCGACGCGCTGCCGCCCGGCTCGATCGCACTCGCGCATGCGCTTGCCGCGGGCGAATCGCTCGCGGTCGAGCCGGTCGCGCTTGGCGGCGACGATCTGCTGCTGCTGCAGTACACGGGCGGCACGACCGGGCTGTCGAAGGGCGCCGCGCTGTCGCATCGCAATCTGGTCGCGAACATCGAGCAGTTCGGCGCGATCGTGCCGGATTCGCGGCGGCCGGGCGAGGAGGTCATCGTCACGGCGATCCCGCTGTATCACATCTTCGCGCTGACGGTGAACTTCCTGTCCTACTTCGCGATCGGCGCGGAGAACTGGCTCGTCGCGAATCCGCGCGACATGGACGGCTTCATCGACGTGCTGAAGGCCGCGCGACCGTCGGTGTTCGTCGGCGTCAATACGCTGTATGCGGGGCTCGCCGGCCATCCGCGGCTGAACGAAGTCGACTGGTCGCGGCTGAAGCTGTCGGCCGGCGGCGGCGCGGCGGTGATCGACGTGATCTCCGCGCGCTGGAAGGCGGTCACAGGCAACTTCATTCGCGAAGGGTACGGGCTGTCGGAGACGTCGCCGGTGGTCACGTTCAACCCGCAGTCGATCGACGTGTTCACGGGCACGACGGGCCTGCCGCTGCCGTCGACCGACGTGAAGCTGCTGGACGACCAGGATCGCGAGGTGGCGATCGGCGAAGCGGGCGAGATCTGCGTGCAGGGGCCGCAGGTGATGGGCGGCTACTGGCAGAAGCCGGAGGCGAACGCGGCCGCGTTTACCGCGGACGGCTACTTCCGCACCGGCGACATTGGCGTGTTCGATGCGGCCGGCTTCCTGAAGATCGTCGACCGCAAGAAGGACATGATCATCGTGTCGGGCTTCAACGTGTACCCGAACGAGGTGGAAGCGGTGGCGACCGCGCTGGCGGGCGTCGCCGAATGCGCGTGCATCGGCGTGCCGGACGAGCGCACCGGCGAGGCCGTCAAGCTGTTCGTGGTGCCCGCGCCGGACGCGGCCTTGACCGACGCGCAGATCGTCGCGCATTGCCGCGCGAACCTCGCCGCCTACAAGGTGCCGAAGCTGATCCGCCTGGTCGACCGGCTGCCGAAGTCGACAGTCGGCAAGATCCTGCGCCGGGAACTCAGCCGCGCGGACTGATGGCGCCGACGCGCCGCGCGGCTGCCGACGTGCGGGCCGGCGTGCCGGCGAAAGCCCCGACAGTCCGGTCCGGGCCGCTCAAGTACAATGCGGGCGGTTCGACCGACGGGGACGCGATGACCGGTTCAGACTCACCTTCCGCCCAGCCCGGGCGTGCGCTGCCGTCGCCGAGCGCGACGGTGCCGATCTCGCTCGTCAACGGTTTTCTGGCGAGCGCGGGTGCGCAGCGCGACGTGGTCGAGCGCTACCTGCGCGGGGCCGGCATCCCGCTCGAGCTGCTCGGCGAGCCGCATGCGCGCGTGACGGAAGAGCAGTTCTCGACGCTGTACCGCACGCTCGCGATCGACCTCGACGACGAGATGCCGGGCATCTTCTCGCGCCCGTTGCGCGGCGGCACGCTGAAGTACCTGTGCCTGAGCCTGCTCGATGCGCGCAACCTCGAAACGGCGCTGCATCGTTTCGGCCAGTTCTTCCATATCCTGCTCGACGACTTCTTCGTCGAATCGAAGCGCGATGGCCTCGTCGCGCAGGTGCTGCTGCGGCCGAACCCGGCCGTCGGCCCGATCGGTGCGCTCGGCCAGGAGCTGATGCTCAAGCTCGTGCACGGCGTGTGTTCCTGGTTGATCGGGCAGAAGATCCCGCTGCTGCAGATCGAGCTCGCGTGTCCGCGGCCGCGCCATGCGGTCGAACACCTGTACTTCTTCTCCGGCTCCGTGCAGTTCGACTGCGAACGCACGCTGATGCGCTTCAGCGCCGACTACCTTGACGCGCCGATCCGGCAGAGCAAGCGCAACCTGCGCAAGTTCCTCGCGCGCGCGCCGGGCGACTGGATCTTCGAATCGTTCAGCGAACAGCTCGTGTGCCATCGCGTGCGGCAATACCTGTCGGCGGCGCTGCCCGACCTGCCGGTGATCGACGAGGCGGCCGAGCATCTGCATTGCTCGGTGCGCACGCTGAGCCGCCATCTGGCCGCCGAAGGCACGACGTTCCAGGCGCTCAAGGATGAACTGCGGCGCGACATCGCGATCCAGCGGCTCACCGACACGCTCGACACGATCGCGGCGATCGGCGCCGATATCGGCTTCGACGATCCGAGCGCGTTTCATCGCGCATTCCGGCACTGGACGGGGAGTACGCCGGGGACTTACCGGCGCCGCGCGTAGCGCGGTTTTTTCAAACCCGCTCCCATAACCGGCATCCTTCGTGCGATCCCATGGACGGCTCCCGTTGGCGCGCGAGTCTAGGTGCCTCCGGCGTGCGCCACATGCGGAAATACCCGGCGCGCGGCAGCCGTTCGTCGATGCGCACGCCAAGGCCGACCGGCATGACCTGTCGGCCCGGTGAAATCACGAAGCGCTTCCTCGCCGCAGCTGTCCTGTTTCGATCAGCTGCTGAAAGAAGTCGTTCATCGACTCGGCGAGCGGGCGGTAGTGGATCCCGAGTTCGTGGCGGCTGCGGGCATTGTCGGCGCGCCACGGCAGTCCGACGTTGCGGGCGACGACGCGGCGCGTCACGCCCTTGTTCACCAGCGGGCCGATCGACCACACGAGCCATTTGGGCAGGATGCGCCGCGGGATCGGGTAGTCGGCGCCATACCGTTCAAGCAGCGTCGCCGCCATCGCCGGCAGGCTCGTGTTGTGACCCGACACGATGTAGCGGCCGTTCGCGTCCGGCAGGAACGCGGCCCGCAGGTGCGCGTCGGCGACATCGCGGACGTCGACCGCGCCCATGCCGAGATCCGGCACGCCCATTTTCATCGTGCCGTCGCCCATCTGCCGGACGATCTCGAAGCTCTCCGACGTCGCGTACGGATTGATGCCCGGCCCGATGACGAGCGACGGATTGATGGTCACGAGACGCCAGCGCTGCTGCGCGCCGGCGATCTGCCACGCTTCGCGCTCGGCCACCGTCTTCGAATACGAATACGGCTGGTGCGTCAGCGACGAACTGGTATTCCAGTTCGCCTCGGTGAACACGCCGTTCGGCACCGCGTCGAGGTCGGCGTTGTCGCCGTAGATCGCGGCGCAGCTGCTGGTCAGCACGACGCGCTGGACCGACGGCGTGCGGTTCACCGTGTCGAGCACGTTGCGCGTGCCGAGCAGCGCCGGGTCGACCAGTTCTTTCTGAGGATCACGAACCGAGATGGTGAACGGCGACGCGGTATGGAACACGGTCCCGCAACCGGCCATCGCGTCCGCATACGAGCCCGGTTCGAGCAGGTCGGCGCGGAAATAGCGGATCGTGCCGGGCTGGCCGGCCGCGATGCGCTGCAGATACTTGAGCTTGTCGGGATCGTCGGGATTGCGAACGGCCGCATGCACCGTCACGCCGGCTTCGAGCAACCGTTGCACGAGCCAGCCCGCGACGTAGCCGGTTGCGCCGGTCACCATCACCGGCAGGTCGGTATCGATATTCATCATCTTGGGTTCCGTGACGGACGATGTCGAACATGATGCCGCCTTGTTGCCGCCTGGGGAGGCGGCGCGGCGCGGGAGCGGCTGGCTGCCCGCTCCGCGCGCGAGGCCGCACTCAGGCTTTCAGTGCGCCGAAGATTTCAGTGAGCATCGACTTCGCGTCCCCGAACAACATGCGGTTGTTGTCCTTGTAGAACAGCGGATTGTCGACGCCCGCATAGCCGGACGCCATGCTGCGCTTCATCACGATCGACGTCTTCGCCTTCCACACTTCCAGCACCGGCATGCCGGCGATCGGGCTCGACGGGTCGTCCTGCGCGGCGGGGTTCACGATGTCGTTCGCGCCGATCACCATCGACACGTCGGCCTCGGGGAAGTCGCCGTTGATCTCGTCCATTTCGAGCACGATGTCGTACGGCACCTTCGCTTCGGCCAGCAGCACGTTCATGTGTCCCGGCATGCGGCCCGCGACCGGATGAATCGCGAAACGCACGTCCACACCCTTTTCGCGCAGCAGCTTCGTCAGTTCGAACACCGTGTGCTGGGCTTGCGCGACAGCCATCCCGTAGCCCGGCACGATGATCACGCGCTTCGCTTCGCGCAGCAGCTCGGCCGTTTCCATCGCGCTCACCGCGACCGCCTCGCCGGCCGGCTGCGCGGCGCCGCCGGCGGCCGCCGGTGCGCCCGCGCCGCTGCCGAAGCCGCCCGCGATCACGCTGATGAAGTTGCGGTTCATCGCGCGGCACATGATGTACGACAGGATCGCACCGGACGAGCCGACCAGCGCGCCGATCACGATCAGCAGGTCGTTGCCGAGCATGAAGCCGGTGGCTGCCGCGGCCCACCCCGAGTAGCTGTTGAGCATCGACACCACGACCGGCATGTCCGCGCCGCCGATCGCCATCACCATGTGCACGCCGAACAGCAGCGAGAGCACCGTCATCACGAGGAGCGGCAGCATGCCGTCCTGGATGGTTTCCGCATGCAGGAACGCGCGGCCGTAGTAGATCACGATCAGCAGCGCGGCCAGGTTCAGCCAGTGCCGTGCCGGCAGCAGCAGTGGCTTGCCGCCGATCTTGCCGGACAGCTTGCCGAACGCGATGATCGAGCCCGCGAAGGTGACCGCGCCGATCAGGATGCCGACGTAGATCTCCACTTCATGGATCGCCTTCTCGGCGCCGGTGAGCTGCAGCGACGTATCGATATAGCTCGCGAAACCGACCAGGCAGGCCGCGAGACCGACCAGGCTGTGCATCAGCGCGACCAGTTCCGGCATCTGCGTCATCTGCACCTTCTTCGCGGCGTACAGGCCGACGGCACCGCCGACGACCAGCGCGGCGATCACGTACGGAATGCCCGCGGCCGACACGCGCGGGCCGGCCACGGTGGCCAGCACGGCGATCAGCATGCCGATCATGCCGAGCAGGTTGCCGCGCCGCGCGGTCTCGGGATTGGCCAGGCCGCCGAGGCTGAGGATGAACAGGATCGCGGCGCCGATATAGGAGACGGTAGTCAGGTTGGAAGTCATTGTTGTCGTCCCCTTATTTGCGGAACATCGCCAGCATGCGACGCGTCACCGCGAAGCCGCCGAACATGTTGACGGCCGTGAGCGTCAGCGCGCCCACCGCGAGACCCAGGATCAGCCCGGACGGACGGTCGCCGGCATTGGCCAGCTCGCCCAGCGGCGGCGCGACCTGCACGAGCGCGCCGATCGCGATGATCGATGAGATCGCGTTGGTCACGCTCATCAGCGGCGTGTGCAGCGACGGCGTGACGTTCCAGATCACCATGTAGCCGACGAAGCACGCGAGCACGAACACCGTGAAGTGCGACAGGAAGCTGGCCGGCGCGAACTGGCCGACCAGCAGGAACGCCAGTGCGCCGATCGCGAACACGATCGCGAGCGCCTTGGCCGACATCGGCTCGCCGCTGTGGCCGTGGCCCTTGGACTTCGCCGGTGCGGCCGCGGCAGGGGCGGCCGCCGGGGGCTTGGGTGCGACGACCGCCTGCTTGATCGGCGGCGGCGGCCAGGTGATGTTGCCTTCCTTGATGACGGTGAGGCCGCGGATCGCGTCGTCGTCGAAGTCGACGTTGATCGTGCCGTCCTTGGCCTTGCACAGCTCCTCGATCACGCGCAGCAGGTTGGTGCCGTACAGCGTGGACGCCTGCCGCGACAGGCGCGATGCGAGATCCGTATAGCCGACGATGGTCACGCCGTGGCGCACGACCGCCTCGCCGGGCACCGTGAGTTCGCAGTTGCCGCCCTGTTCGGCGGCCATGTCGACGATCACGCTGCCGGGCTTCATCGACTGCACCATCTCGGCGGTGATCAGCTTCGGCGCCGGCTTGCCGGGGATCAGCGCGGTCGTGATGATGATGTCGGCGTCCTTGGCCTGCTGCGCGTACATCGCGCGCTGCGCCTGCTGGAAGCCTTCGCTCATCACCTTCGCGTAACCGCCGCCGCCCGAGCCTTCCTCTTCATAGTCGACCTTGACGAACTCGCCGCCCAGCGACTTGACCTGATCGGCCACCTCGGCGCGCGTGTCGTTCGCGCGCACGATCGCGCCGAGACTCGCGGCCGTGCCGATCGCGGCGAGGCCCGCGACGCCGGCACCGGCGATGAAGACCTTGGCCGGCGGGACCTTGCCGGCCGCCGTGACCTGGCCGTTCAGGAAGCGGCCGAACGCATGCGCGGCCTCGATCACCGCGCGGTAGCCGCTGATGCCGGCCATCGACGTGAGCGCGTCCATCTTCTGCGCGCGCGACAGCGTGCGCGGCAGCGAATCGATCGCGAGCACCGTCGCGCGTTTCGCGGCCAGCTGCTGCATCAGTTCGGGATTCTGCGCCGGCCACACGAAGCCGATCAGCGTGCCGCCCTCGCGCATCAGCGCGACTTCGTCGGCACTCGGCGGGCGCACCTTGAACACGATGTCGCTGCCGGACCAGAGCTCGGCCGCCGAGGCGGCGATGCTCGCGCCGGCCGCGCGGTACGCATCGTCGTCAAAATTCGCGCCGGCGCCGGCGCCGCTTTGCACGGCCACCGAAAACCCCAGCTTGATCAGTTTCTCGACCACTTCGGGTACGGTCGCAACGCGCCGTTCGCCAGTGGCTGTCTCCAGAGGAATCCCAATCTGTAGTGTCATAGTGTGAAAGATGGGTGATGGCCATTGCATTGCGCGCGGGCCGGTGCGTCAAGGTAACAGAATCATGTGCTTGTTTAGTGGCGCGCGCGACGGCTTGCGTTTAAAAAAGAACGATCGTTCGCTGAGCGCGAATAGAGTATGCCTCATAACGACGGCGCGATCGAGGCGGAGCGCATCGAGCGCGCGTTCCGTTCTACTGTTGCGTTTTATCCACGCGCGAGCAATATCGCGTCGGCCGAACGGGTGTTGACGAGCCAGGCTCGCTGCCGCTTTCGCGGTGCGGCGTGGTGGCTCGAGCCGGCCTGTGTGCGGCGGCACCGGACGGGTTTTTCCCATAACCGGGTTCCTTTGCCGGTTCCCATGGCCGGCTCCCCTCGGCGGTCCTCGGCGTGGAATCGTTCACATGTTCGCCGGAGAAAATCTGGTCGACCCCGAAACGCATATGCGCCTTTCAATAGCGGCCTGAAGCGATCCCGACCGGCCGGTAGGCCAATGGCTGACCGCTGACCGCTGACCGCAGGCGGCGCCGTCGGCACATCGCGTCGCTCGTCAGATCAATTCAGCAGGCACCAGATCGCGAGGAACGGCGCGTCGCCGGAGCGCATCGCATGCAGCGCTCCCGGCGGGTTGTGGATGCCGCCGCCTATGCCGGGATCGAACCACGCGCCGTTTTGCTGCCGGAATTCGCCTGCGGTCATCAGCACGTACGCTTCCTCCGGCGCGTGACCATGATCCGGATATCTGACATTGGGCATCATCAACGAGAAGCCGAGCTGGATGTCGTCGCGGCTCTCCGCGCCGCCGGGCCCGCAGATCATCCCGTTCACGTGCCCGTCGATATAGTTCGGACTGCCGTCCTTTCCCGACGTGCGACGCGACCATCCGATCACGGGCTCGAGCGACTTGATCAGCTGCGCGACGGTGACGAACGTCGGGTCGACGCGCGCGACCGACTCGAGCGCTGGGTCGAGCCATTCGCATGCGGGGTATCGCACCGCGAGCCGTTTGCCGTCATCCGACGGCTGCTGCAACCGGGCGAATACTCGCGGCGCGAACGCGCGCGCGGCAGGGGGAAGCTTGTCCGACTGGAACAGTCCGGCGGCGATCCGGACGAAATCCGCGATGGGCTTCGGGCGTTCATTCATCTTCGTCGCTGCTCCCGGTCATGTGGCCTGATCAGATGAAAGTCTACGCAGAAACGCGCGGGCCCGGACGGCGAAAAAGGTCGACCGATTTGGCGCCGGCCGCCATGCAGTGGGTTCTTTGCGGATTTCCGTGGGGCGGCCCGGTGAACCATGTTGATGCCAATGGTCGCATTCCGGATTCAAGCAGCCCACTGCTCAGACCGCGATCATTGTGTCACCGCCTCTGTTCCTGAAACACGCGTCGAGATGCGATCGCGAGGAACCTGCGACGAATGGCAGCGTGGTTGATGCCGGTTTGCCAGGCAGTAGAAGCAGCCGCAACATGACGGATTCGGCCGGTGCACACGTCGCGGTTCGCGCAGCGTCGCCGGGCAAATCCGTCAGCGACCGCGCGTCACGCCGACCTTGGCCTTGCCACCCTTCGGGACGGGATGACGATGGCCAAGGAGTTCGACCAGCCGTGTCTCGCTTTCGGAAAACGAGTAGCCGCGCCGCTGGGAGATCATGAACGTGAGGGCGCGCATGTGCCACGCGCGCCGTTGGAGTTCGACAAGTAATCCCTTCGCGAGGTCTTCCTCGACCAGATGGCGCGGCATGTGCCCCCAGCACAAGCCTCCCCTGAGCAGATCGTGCTTCGCGCCGAGATCATTCACCCACCACTGGCGTTCACCGGCGACCCCCTGTTGGGTCTTTTCCGCATCGGGCTGATTGTCCGTCACGACGAGCTGGATGTGCCGGCCAAATTCCTCCCGCGGAATCGGCCCCATGATTGCGGCCAGCGGATGCGACGGCGCACAGACGGTCACCATTTGCGCGTCACATAAATGCTGCCGCTCGATGGAGCCTTGGCTCAGCTCGGGCACATCCGTGATCGTTACCGCCAATGCGCACGTGCCGTCGAGCACCAGGCGCTCGCCGCCCTGCATGGTCGTCATGCGCAGATTGATCGCGACCGTCGGAAAGTCCGCTTGCAGGGTGCGCAGGCATTCGATCAGGTGCGCACGCGGAAAATAGGTATCCACGGCGACCGAGACCTGCGGAACACCGGCTTCAGCAATCGCCACCGCGCGCATCTTCATTTCCTCGGTGCGCGCAATCACCCCCCGCGCATCCGGCAGGAGGCTGCGGCCTGCTGCCGTGAGCGTCGCTTTGCGCGTGTTTCGCTCGAACAGCATCACGTCAAAGGCATTCTCGAGCGCGTTGATCGCGTGACTGATCGCCGACTGCGCCCGCCTCAGTTCTCTTGCCGCCCCGGAAAAGCTTCCCTGGTCACACACGGCGACGAAGGCCCGAAGTTGATTGATGGTGACGTTGTCCAGCATATCTATCTAGAAAGTAGATGGTATTTATAGATATTCAGTCAATTGGCTTCATGAATCAAGAGCCCCAGAATCAAGTTTCTCGCTTTTGTTTCGAAGGGTGCATGACATGAACAGACTGAATGGAAAGACCGCCGTGATCACCGGTGGCGCTACCGGCATCGGCCGCGCCGCGGCACGACGCTTCATTGAAGAGGGCGCCTTCGTCTTCATCTTCGGCCGCCGGCAGGAAGCGCTCGACGCTGCGGTGGCCGAGCTTGGGCCCCATGCCCGCGCGGTGAAGGGCTCGGTGTGCGATCCGACCGACCTCGACCGACTCTACGCGGCGGTCAAGGCGGAGCGCGGAACCCTCGACGTCGTCTTCGCCAACGCCGGGGCGGGAAGCCCGCTGCCTCTCGGCCAGATCACCGCCGAGCACATTGACGACACCTTCGACACCAATGTGAAGGGGACGATCTTTACGGTCCAGAAGGCGCTGCCGCTGATGGGCGCGGGCGGTTCGATCATCCTGACCGGATCGAGCGCCGGCACCACGGGAGCGCCGGGGTTCACGGCCTACAGCGCGAGCAAGGCAGCAGTGCGCAACCTCGCGCGGACTTGGGCGGAGGACCTGAAGGGCACCGGCATCCGGGTAAACGTACTGTCGCCCGGGGCGACGGCGACCGAACTGGCCAAGGAAGCGCTGGGCGAAGAGGGGCAGAAGGCCTACGGGGCGATGACCCCGCTCCAGCGTATGGCCGATCCGGCCGAGATCGGCGCGGTGGCGGCCTTTCTTGCGTCGTCGGACAGCAGCTTCATGACCGCCAGCGAGGTCGCCGTTGACGGTGGCCTGGCACAACTCTGAGGAGAAGGATCAAATGACTCAATCCCTGAAGGGCAAAACAGCACTCGTGACCGGGGCATCGCGGGGCATTGGCCGCGCCATCGCCGAACGCCTTGCAAAGGACGGTGCGACCGTCGCGCTCACCTACAACGCCAGCAAATCCGGCGCGGACGAAGCAATTGCAGCCATCGAGAAAGCGGGAGGCACCGCGTTCGCGATCCACGCGGATCTCGTTGAGCCGGCGACCGTCCCGGCTTTGTTCGAGAGACTCGACGACGAGTTTACCCAGCGGAACGGCAGCCGAGCGCTCGACATTCTGGTCAACAACGCCGGCAATACCGGCTGGCTTGGCTTCAAGGACGCAACGCCGGAAAGCTGGGACACGCTGATGGCCGTCTACGCCCGCGCGCCGTTCTTCATCATTCAGGCCGCGCTGGATCGTCTCGCCGATGGTGCATGCATCATCAACATTTCTTCCGCTGCCGCCACGAAGCCCGTGACCGCAGCGCCCGTCTACTCAATGGCGAAAGCCGCCATCAATACGCTGACCCATACGCTCGCCATCGAGCTGGGGCCGCGTGGCATCACCGCGAACGCCGTTGCGCCGGGCTTCACGCGAACGGATGCGAACGCCGCCTTTCGGGAGAATCCCGAACTCGTCAAGGCGGCCGAGGCCCAAATCGCGTTGGGCCGCTTTGGCGAACCTTCGGAAATCGCCGCCGTCGTGGCGTTCCTGGCCTCCGATGATGGCCATTGGGTGACCGGCCAGACGATTGAAGCGAGCGGCGGTTACAAGCTCTGACTGCGCCGAGAAACGAAGGAGAAGCATATGCGTTACGCAATCATTGGCTTCGGCAAGATCGGCCACGCACTTGCCAGGGCGTTCGCCCGCAACGGCATCGAAGTGGCCGTTGCAACCACGCGCGACCCGGAACGCTTTGCGGCCGATGCGGCCGCGATCGGCCCCACGATCATTCCCAAAACCCTGGCGGAAGCCGTCAAGGCGGACATCATCTTTCTGGCTGTCCGTTTCGAGTCGCACCCGGAGGTCGCAAAAGCGCTGCCCGACTGGAAGGGGAAGACCGTGATCGACGCGATGAACACGCAGGCCCCGCTCGAGGAACTGCGCGGTCTTCCGTCCTCTGCTTTCGTCGCGAACGCGTTCAGCGGAGCCAGGCTGGTGAAAGGCTTCAATCATCTGGTTGCCGCCGTCCTCGGCCAGGACCCGGCCATACATGGGGGCAGGAGGGTCGTGTTCCTGGCGAGCGACGATGACGGCGCCGCAGCGGAGATTGGCGCGCTTGCGGAAAAACTCGGTTTCGCGCCGATCAAACTCGGTGGGCTTTCGGACGGTGGACTGCTTGTGCACGCGCGCGGAAATAACTGGGGACAACTGATCTTCAAGGACTTGATCACGTTCGACTGAGGACCAACCGTTTTCCGGATATTTCCGCCGGAAATGACACTGAACGCTGGCGCGGCGCGCGCTGATGAAGCACCTGTCCTAGCACAAGAGTTCGACAATCACGACATCCGTGTCGTCTTTCGCTCTCAACGTAACGCACGTTTCATCGCGTATGGTGATGCCGTCGCGTCGCGCCAGCGTGATGTGCCCCACGTCCACTCGCCCATGTTCCACAACCAGATAGGCAGAACCGGACAGCGGCAAAACGTGCTGCATCGCCGTGCCTGCGCGCAGCGTCGCGATACGCATCCGTGCGTCGGCGTGAATGGGTAATGCGCCGGCGCGGACATCCTCCGGATCGCCACTCGCCAGCGTAACGAATCGGCTCTCGCGACATCCGAGCGAACAGACGCGCGTCGCGCAGCGCGACGTACTGGCCTGTGTGCGCGGATGTAGCCGTATCTGGAATTGCCGCGCGGGTACATTTTCCTCGTTGCGCTCTGCGCAATGGATCGCCGCGCCGGCACTCATCACATGGACGGAATTGGCGACCAGGCGCGCGCGATTGCCCGCGTCGTCTTCGTGCGTGATTGCGCCGGAACGTACCCACGTGACGATCTCGACGTCGCGGTGAGCACGCAGACCGAAGCCCGAGTGCGGCGCGAACTCGACGTCGTTCCACACGAGGAGCGGGCCGAGCGGCGCTTCTCCGGCGTGCCCGGATTCGCTCACGCGGAAATGCTGGCGGACGTCGACACCGCCGCGCCGGATCGCGGCAAGCGCAAGAAAAGCGCGTCGTTCAATCATGACGGGACTCGGTACGCGTAGGCCGGGCGCGGCGTGCGATCGTCGAAGACGCGTCCACCGCACCCGAGCCACGCTCAGATCTGTTGCTGGCCGCCATCGACAAACAATTCGATGCCGTTCACGAAGCTCGCGTCGTCCGAGGCCAGGAACAGCGCCGCGCTCGCGATCTCGCCCGGCTCGCCAAGGCGCCCCATCGGGATCTGGGCAGCCAGGTAATCGGCAAGCCCCTGGCGCTGAGTCGCATCGTCACCGGCGAGATCGAGCAGGCCGGGCGTGCGCGTCGCGCCCGGGCTGATCGTGTTCACGCGGACATGGCGCTCCTTGAGGTCGAGAATCCAGCTGCGTGCAAAGGCACGCACTGCCGCCTTCGAAGCCGAATACACGCTGAACGCAGCGGTACCCGCGCTGCCCGCGGTCGAGCCGGTCAAAATCACCGAGGCGCCATCGGCGAGCAGCGGCAGTGCCTTCTGCACCGTGAACAGCACGCCCTTCACGTTGCGGTCGAAGGTTTCGTCGTAGTGCACCTCGGTAATGCTGCCAAGCGGGAGCATCGAACCGCCGCCGGCGTTCACGAACAGCACGTCCAGGCGCCCGTGCTCTTTCTTGATTTGCTCATACAGCGCGTCAAGCTCATCGAGCCGGGTGGAATCAGACCGTACGCCGGTCGCCTTTCCGCCAGCTTCGAGAATGCCCGTCACGGCGGCATCGAGTTCGACCTGGCGCCGGCCCGTGAGATAAACGTGCGCACCTTCGGCCGCGAAACGTTGGGCGGTGGCAAGACCGATGCCGCTGGTTGCGCCGGTGACGAGTGCGATCTTGTTGTCGAGTTTGCGTGCCATGGTATTGCTCCTTTCGTTAGGTCAGGGGTGTTCGCGACGCTGTTGCGTGCTGCGATGTGAGGAGAATATCGACGGCTCGATCATTTCGAAATAGAATTAATCGCAATCAAACGTTGCAGATATGCAAAGATGAGGAGAAATGGCGCAACTGCCTGATTTCGAGGGGCTCGCGATGTTCGCGAAGGTGGCCGAGCACGGGTCGTTTGCGGCTGCCGCGCGCGCGACCGGGGTGTCCGTCGCCACCGTTTCGCGCGGTGTGGCCCGTCTGGAGGACCGGCTAGGCGCGCGACTTTTCAATCGCACGTCGCGCCAGCTCTCTCTCACCGAGTTCGGTCGGACGATCAGCGAGCAAGCCGGCGAGATCTATCGCCAGGCCGAGGAGGCGGAAAGCTCGGCGCGCGAGATGTCGGTGCAGCCCCGTGGGCTGGTGCGTCTGGCTGTGCCGATGTCGTTCGGGCTGCGCTGGGTCGCGCCGTTGCTGCCGGGCTTCTTTCGCGCCTATCCGGAGGTGTCGATCGACCTGCATTTATCGGATGCGTCGGTCGATCTGATCGCCGATGGATTTGACGCCGCGTTGCGTATCGCCGCGCTGCCGGATTCGTCGCTGGTTGCGCGGCGGCTGTGCGCCGTCACGCAATTCGTGGTGGCGTCGCCGGAATATTTGCGGCGCGAAGGGCGGCCCACGCATCCGCGCGAGCTGGCGGATCGTCCTTGCCTCTCGTACGCGTATCGCGCGCGCAGCGCCGTATGGCGCTTCACGAACGACGTGGGCGACGAGGAGCCGATCATGCCGACGGGCCCGCTGCGGGTAACGAACGCCGATGCGCTGTTGCCCACGCTGCTCGATGGCCTGGCGATCGCCGAGCTGCCTGAGTTCATCGCGGGCGAATATCTGGCCGACGGCCGTCTGGAGGCGATCCTCACCGACTGGTCGCTGACGAAGGGCGGTCTTTATTTCGTTACGCCGTCGGCGCGGGCGCGCGCCGCGAAGGTGACGGCGCTGTCCGACTACTTCGCCGAACATCTGAGCGATCCAGTCTGGCGATGGCCGAAGTGACGTTGCGGCAGGCGGTCTGGTCAAGCGCTTCATTGCATTCATGCAACGATAGCGAAGCCGACACAATCGATCGCGCAACCGACAGTCGACAGCCGACTTCCGGTTCGCCGATCAGGTCGACCGGGGAGGGGGCTCCCTCCGCGCGAGTTCGCGTTTCTCCGGACGGTCGGTACCGAACGGAGCCGGAATCGGCCGGTTCGAGCACTCCGACCCCGCTAGCGCGCGCTGCGGCGGCACGCCAATTGGCCGCTATCTCTCCGAAAATCGACACCCGCCAAGCCGCTCCGGGCCGGCCGCTTCCGGCATCGCCCCGCGCATCCCGTGGCCGGTTTTGTCACCATGTGGGCCGGATATGACAATGGGAAACCGCCGGTGCGGCAGTACGATGGGTCACGACGTCGCCTGGCGCTGGCCGGTTTTGCCGCAGCCGCCCGGGCCGCGCGCCTCATTCAACGCCTGATTGGAACATCGACCATGAGCTATAACGCCCCTGTCAAGGACATGCTGTTCGTGCTGAAGGAACTCGCGGGCATCGACACCGTTGCGCAGTTGCCCGGCTTCGAGGAAGCCGGCTACGACACGGCGCAGGCCGTGCTCGAAGAATCCGCGAAATTCTGCGGCGAGGTGCTGGCGCCGCTGAACGTCGAGGGCGACCGCAACCCGAGCAGCTGGAAGGACGGCGTCGTGACGGCGACGCCCGGCTTCGGCGCGGCGTTCCGCCAGTTCGTCGAAGGCGGCTGGCAGGGCCTGCAGCATCCGACCGAATACGACGGCCAGGGGCTGCCGAAGCTGATCGCGACGCCGTGCATCGAGATGCTGAACGCATCGAACCTGTCGTTCGCGCTGTGTCCGCTGCTCACCGACGGCGCGATCGAGGCGCTGCTGACGGCCGGCACCGACGAACAGAAGCAGCGCTACGTGCCGAAGCTGATCTCGGGTGAATGGACGGGTACGATGAACCTGACCGAACCGCAGGCCGGTTCGGACCTGGCGCTGGTACGCTCGCGCGCGGAGCCGCAGGGCGACGGCACGTACAAGGTGTTCGGCACGAAGATCTTCATCACGTGGGGCGAGCACGACATGGCGGACAACATCGTCCACCTGGTGCTCGCGCGCACGCCGAACGCGCCGGAAGGCGTGAAGGGCATCTCGCTGTTCATCGTGCCGAAGTTCATGGTCAACGACGACGGTTCGCTGGGCGCACGCAACGACGTGCACTGCGTGTCGATCGAGCACAAGCTCGGGATCAAGGCGAGCCCGACGGCGGTGCTGCAATACGGCGACCACGGCGGCGCGATCGGCTACCTGGTCGGCGAGGAGAACCGCGGCCTCGAATACATGTTCATCATGATGAACGCCGCGCGCTTCGGCGTCGGGATGCAGGGGATCGGCGTGGCCGACCGCGCATACCAGAAGGCCGCGGAATTCGCGAAGGAGCGCGTGCAGAGCCGCCCGGTCGACGGCTCGGCGAAGCAGTCGGTGACGATCATCCATCACCCGGACGTGCGCCGGATGCTCGGCACGATGCGTGCGCTGACCGAAGGCGCTCGCGCGCTCGCGTATGTGGCTGCCGCGCACAGCGACATTGCCCACCGCCATTCGGACGAGGCGACGCGGGCGCGTCATCAGGCAATCTACGAATATCTGGTGCCGGTCGTGAAGGGCTGGAGCACCGAGATGGTGAACGACGTGGCGAGCCTGGGCGTGCAGGTGCACGGCGGGATGGGCTTCATCGAGGAAACCGGCGCGGCGCAGTACTACCGCGATGCGCGGATCCTGGCGATCTACGAAGGCACGACCGCGATCCAGGCGAACGACCTCGTCGGCCGCAAGACGCTGCGCGACGGCGGCGCGGTCGCGAAGGCGCTGATCGCGGAGATCGGCGACACTGTCGCGGCGCTCGGCAAGCTCGACGGCGCGGCGGCCGCGTCGATGAAGGCGCAGCTGGAGAAGGGCGCGCGCGCGCTGTCGTCGGTGGTGGACTACGTGGTCGCGAACGCGAAGCAGGACCCGAACGCGGTGTTCGCCGGCAGCGTGCCGTACCTGAAGCTGGCGGGCGTGGTGCTGTGCGGATGGCAGATGGCGCGCGCGCTGCTGGCGGCGCACGCGAACCGCGCGCACGACACGGCGTTCTACGATGCGAAGATCGCGATCGCACAATGCTATGCGGAACACGTCCTCGTGCAGGCCGGCGCGCTCGAAGCGTCGATCGTCGGCGCGAAGGGCAACGAGAGCGTGCTCGCGTTGACGGAAGACCAGTTCTGACCGTAACGGTCGGGGCGCAGGAGGAGACAGGATTTTGACCACACAGGACTTGCTCGCGCAGTACGGCCCGCGCGAATCGATGGAATACGACGTCGTGATCGTCGGCGGCGGCCCCGCCGGGCTGTCGGCGGCGATCCGGCTCAAGCAGCTGGCCGCCGAGAAAGGCACCGAGATCGGCGTGTGCGTGCTCGAGAAGGGTTCCGAGATCGGCGCGCACATCCTGTCGGGCGCGGTGATGGATCCGCGCGCGATCAACGAACTGTTCCCCGACTGGAAGGAACGCGGCGCACCGCTCGACGTCGAGGTGACGGAAGACCGCTTCCTGTTCCTGTCCGAGAACAGCGCGGTCACGACGCCGAACTGGGCGCTGCCCGCCAACTTCCAGAACCACGGCAACTACGTGATCTCGCTGGGCAACGTCACGCGCTGGCTGGGGGCACAGGCGGAAGCGCTGGGCGTCGAAATCTTCCCGGGCTTCCCGGCTGCCGAGATTCTCTACAACGAAGACGGCTCGGTGAAGGGCGTCGCCACCGGCAACATGGGCGTGGGCAAGGACGGCGAGCCGACCGAGAACTTCCAGCTCGGCATGGAGCTGCACGCGAAGTACACGCTGTTCGCCGAAGGCTGCCGCGGCCACCTGGGCCGCCAGCTGATCTCGAAGTTCAAGCTCGACGCGAACGCCGATCCGCAGGCCTACGGGATCGGCATCAAGGAGCTGTGGGAAATCGATCCGGCCAAGCACAAGCCGGGCCTCGTGATCCACACGGCCGGCTGGCCGCTGAAGTCCGATACGTACGGCGGCTCGTTCCTGTATCACATGGACAACAACCAGGTGGTGGTCGGCTTCGTGGTGGGCCTGGGCTATACGAACCCGTACCTGTCGCCGTTCGAGGAATTCCAGCGCTACAAGACGCACCCGTCGATCCGAGCGTTCCTGGAAGGCGGCAAGCGCGTGTCGTACGGCGCGCGTGCGATCACCGCGGGCGGCCTGCTGTCGCTGCCGAAGACGGTGTTCCCCGGCGGCGCGCTGATCGGCGACGACGCTGGCTTCCTGAACGCATCGCGGATCAAGGGCAGCCACGCGGCGATCAAGACCGGCATGCTGGCAGCGGACGCCGCGTTCGACGCGGTGCAGGCCGGCCGTCAGAGCGACGAACTCAACGCGTACCCGGACGCCTTCAAGCAGTCGTGGCTGTACACGGAGCTGTACCGCGCGCGCAACTTCAAGCAATGGATGGCCAAGGGGCTGTACCTCGGCACGCTGATGGTCGGGCTCGAGCAGAAGGTGATGGGCGGCAACGTGCCGTGGACGCTGCACCACAAGCATGCGGACCACGAGATGCTGAAGCCCGCGTCGCAATGCACGCCGATCGAGTATCCGAAGCCGGACGGCAAGCTGACGTTCGACCGGCTGTCGTCGGTGTTTATCTCGAACACGAATCACGAGGAAAACCAGCCGGCGCACCTGACGCTGAAGGATGCGAACGTGCCGGTGAACGTGAACCTGCGCACGTACGCGGGGCCGGAGGCCCGCTTCTGCCCGGCGGCGGTGTACGAGTTCATGAAGAACGATGACGGCGGCGATCGCCTCGTGATCAACGCGCAGAACTGCGTGCACTGCAAGACCTGCGACATCAAGGACCCGACGCAGAACATCGTGTGGGTCACGCCGGAAGGCGGTGGCGGGCCGAATTACCCGAACATGTAACGCAACGCATCCCCGCGCCCGCGGGCGCGAACGAACCGGAGTGAGACGATGAGCAATGCAGCGAAGGAAGTCGTGGTGGTGAGCGGTGTCCGTACCGCGATCGGCGATTTCGGCGGAAGCCTGAAGGATTTCTCGCCGACCGATCTCGGTGCCAATGTCGTGAGCGAAGTGCTGTCGCGCGCGAACGTGCCGGGCGACGCGGTCGGGCATGTCGTGTTCGGCCACGTCGTGAACACCGAGCCGAAGGACATGTATCTCGCGCGTGTCGCGGCGATCAACGGCGGCGTCGCGCAGCACACGCCGGCGCTGACCGTGAACCGTCTGTGCGGCTCGGGCCTGCAGGCGATCGTGTCGGCCGCGCAGACGATCATGCTCGGCGATGCCGACGTCGCGATCGGCGGCGGCTCGGAGAACATGAGCCGCGCACCGTATACCGTGCCGGCCGCGCGCTTCGGCCAGCGCATGGGCGACGCCAAGCTCGTCGACATGATGCTCGGCGCGCTGCACGACCCGTTCCAGACGATCCACATGGGCGTGACGGCCGAGAACGTCGCACGCAAGTACGGCATTTCGCGCGATGCGCAGGATGCGCTCGCGCTCGAATCGCATCGTCGCGCGGCGCGCGCGATCGCCGAAGGCCGCTTCAAGGATCAGATCCTGCCGATCTCGATCCGCACGAAGAAGGGCGAGGTCGCGTTCGACACCGACGAGCACGTGCGTCACGATGCGGGCCCGGACGATTTCTCGAAGCTGAAGCCGGTGTTCGTGAAGGAAGACGGCACGGTGACGGCCGGCAACGCGTCGGGGATCAACGATGCGGCCGCCGCGGTGCTGATGATGAGCGCGGATGCCGCGCGTGCGCAGGGCGTGAAGCCGCTCGCGCGTCTGGTCGCGTATGCGCATGCGGGCGTCGATCCGGCGTACATGGGCATCGGCCCCGTGCCGGCCACGCAGAAGGCGCTCGAGCGCGCGGGCCTGAAGATCAGCGATCTCGACGTGATCGAGGCGAACGAGGCGTTCGCGGCCCAGGCGTGCGCGGTCACGCAGGAGCTCGGTCTCGATCCGGCCAAGGTCAACCCGAACGGTTCGGGCATTTCGCTCGGCCACCCGATCGGCGCGACGGGCGCATTGATCACGGTCAAGGCGCTGTACGAGCTGAAGCGCATCGGCGGGCGTTATGCGCTCGTGACGATGTGTATCGGCGGCGGCCAGGGCATTGCGGCGATCTTCGAGAACATCTGATAATCGAACGCTCAGCACCCGAACATACAGGAATCGTCATGGCCATCGAAACCGTCGGCGTCGTGGGCGCCGGAACCATGGGCAACGGCATTGCGCAAACCGCCGCCGTTGCAGGACTCAACGTCGTGATGATCGACGTCAGCGATGCGGCGCTCGACAAGGGCGTCGCCGCGCTGAAGGGCAGCCTCGAGCGGCTCGTGTCGAAGGAGAAGCTCACCGCAGGCGCACGCGACGCGGCGCTCGCGCGCATCACGACGTCGACCGATTACGCGAAGCTCGCCGCGGTCGACATCGTGATCGAAGCCGCGACCGAAAACGTCGAGCTGAAGAGCCGCATCCTGAAGCAGATCGAGTCGGTCGCGCGGCCCGATGCGATCATCGCGACCAACACGTCGTCGATCTCGATCACCGCGCTCGCGGCACTACTGGCCGAGCCGTCGCGCTTCGTCGGCATGCACTTCTTCAATCCGGTGCCGCTGATGCCGCTCGTCGAGATCATCCGCGGGCTGCAGACGAGCGACGCGACCGCGTCGGCGGTGCGCGCGCTCACCGAGCGTTTCGACAAGTCGCCGATCGGCGTGCGCAACGCGCCGGGCTTCGTCGTGAACCGGATCCTCGTGCCGATGATCAACGAAGCGTTCTTCGTGCTGGCCGAAGGCATCGCGTCGGCCGAGGAGATCGACGCGGGGATGAAGCTCGGTGCGAACCATCCGATCGGGCCGCTCGCGCTGGCCGATCTCGTCGGGCTCGACGTGTGCCTCGCGGTGATGGACGTGTTCCTGAAGGACTTCGGCGACACGAAGTATCGTGCGTGCCCGCTGCTGCGCGAGATGGTGTCGGCCGGGCGGCTGGGGCGCAAGACGGGGCGTGGGGTGTACGACTACAGCTGACGTACTGCAAGGTAGGTCAGAGGATCAACGCGGATGACGAGCCGCGCCGGAGATTGTGTCCGGTGTCGGCGGGTCATCCGCGTTTTCTATTTGGAGCGTGGGGAACGCGTATGCGCGGTGTTGACGGAAAGGCACGCGCGGATGCGGCGACGCGCGTGAGTTATCCCGTTCGTCTCCCGTTCATGTCGAATTGAAGGATCGATAAAGCGGGACGATTGACGCCTTATCGTGGTTTGCCGGGCATGCCCTCTCTGCTATTTTTTCGCCCGCGGAAGGCCAATTGCATGCCGTGACAATTCTTGACCGTCTCACGGTTTCGTCCGTGCAATGATCTGCTGCAAATACCCGATAGAGATTTCAGTCCGGCCGTGCTTCTGACGGCGGTCTCTGCGTTGCGCCGCGATGCCATCGGCGATCACGCGGCGGCAGAGCGTTGTGGGCTTCAACATCGAATGAAGAACCGGTGAGTATTCAAATGAAAAAGAAAATTCAGGGGCGCTGTTCAGTTGCGATCATTGTGTCGAGCTTGATGCTCGGTGCATGTGCATCGAAACCTTTCGAACTCGACACGCAACAAATGTCGTCGATCAAGACCATTGCGGTCGATGTGTCGAGGCCAACCACGTATTTTGCTGTGTCGGCCGGGGGGCCGGTGATCGTTCCGCTTCCTGGGGTAGGTCTGTTGGCGGCCGCCATCGGCGGCGCGATCAGCGGGGCGACGGCGATGTCGGCTCGTACCAACAAGGATTTCAACAGTCTCGTCAAGAGCGAGCTTGGCGATACCGGGCTGAACCGCAAGTACACCGACGCGCTGGAAGGCGAACTCCGGGCGCAAGGCTACCAGGTGAAGGAAATCGATCTCGGTCAGGCCGGCATGCCCAAGCTTGCGGGCGACTGGCTGCATCCGACGCTGAAGGGCGACGCCTATACGGGAGCGGATGCCATACTCATTGCACCGGCCAATACGGGTTATGGCGCCAACGGACTGGGTTGGCCGTATGTCCGATCGGTCAATACCCAGATCCGGATTTTTTCGGCGAAGACGCTTGAACCTGTTTTTTCACAAAATATCTTCTATCCGATTCCCACTCATCTCAGCCCGACTTCGGGTGGTGGCGGCGTGAACAAAAATGCAGGCATCAGCTCCGCTCACGACGCAAAGGCGGATGGCCCTTATGTCTATCCGTTCTATACCGATCTGGTAAAGGATTTGCCCAACGCGATCAAGGGCATCGATGAGGCGCTCATGAGCTTCGTGCCCCAGTTCCGCAACGCGTTGCTGACCGGTCGGGGCGTCTCTCAATCGGCCAGTGCCAGCCAGAAGTAAGAAAACGCCGGAGTGGCTCGTGCAGAGCCGATGAAATCGAGCGGGTCGTGCGCGCGTCTTTCAATGCTGCCAATGAAGCGCGCACGATCGTCAACCGGTTCACGAGCAAAACGAAGCCGTCGCTGATTCGGGGCAATATCGTCAGCGTCCGCTTGAACATCGCAAGAATCTGTCGCGCCGCCTTCGGCGGTAACGTGATCACATGCGGCGAGGCCGCGGCGATCCGGATCATCATCAGCGCCGCGAATGCACTGCGCTGCGCACGCGTCGTGTCGGGCGCCAATTCTCCCGACGCATCCGCGAGCAGGCCGGCCAGGAACGCCCCGTCCGCCCGGTCGGGCGCCTGCCGCGCGCAATCAGCCTGCGTCGCGCGCCGCTTTTATCGGTAGTTTCCCTTACGCACCCCCCGTCGGGATTTTCCCCTAGCGCACCCTCCCCCGCACCGCGTGCACCACCGTGCCGCAGTCACCGCGAAACCCCGCGCAGCCGCGCCGGCATTGCCCGCCCGTGTCGTTCGCACCATTCCGCTCCATTCCCGCTTTTCCGCACGTTTTCGATGCATTACCAAAGGTATGGAAAAGCGCACAGAAAATGTATCGGGACCGATCTGGTTGGATTGATACGCTGCATTCACTGAATCAGCGCCGTCAACCAACGCAGGAGCGCATCGAGCCCACGCGGCAGGCGGGCAATCGAAGGCGACTCGTCTGAAGTTCGCGGTTTCCATCACCAGCTAGTCGGGATGACAGAATGGCCCCAAATCTGACGTTTGCGCCGGGCGACGTACTTCCCCCCGGAGCAATCCATACCGACGGTGCGCCGTCGATCGCCCGGTCGAGCATCGCGACCGGAACCGACATCCTGACCGTCAAGCACCTGTCGAAGATCTTCGGTCCGAAGCCCGAGCGGGCGATCGAGCTGCTCGAGCGCGGTGTCGGACGCAACGAGATCTTCGCGGAAACCGGCAACATGGTGGCGGTCAACGACGTGAGCCTGAGCGTCCGGGCCGGCGAGATCTTCGTGATCATGGGGCTGTCGGGCTCCGGTAAATCGACGCTGGTTCGACTGCTCAACCGACTGATCGAGCCGACGTCCGGGCAGGTCGTGCTCGAAGGCCGCGACATCGCACCGATGTCGACGCCGGAACTGCGCGACGTGCGGCGCCAGAAGATGGCGATGGTGTTCCAGTCGTTCGCACTGCTGCCGAACCGGACCGTGATCGACAACATCGCATACGGGCTCGAGGTCGCGGGGATCAAGAAGGCGCAGCGCTACGAGGTGGCGCGTGCCGCGCTGGAGCGCGTCGGCCTCGGGTCGTACGAGAAGCTGCTGCCGAGCGAGTTGTCCGGCGGCATGCAGCAGCGCGTGGGGCTGGCTCGCGCGCTGGCGGTGAATCCGTCGGTCCTGCTGATGGACGAGGCGTTCTCGGCGCTCGATCCGCTGATCCGCTTCGAAATGCAGAACGAGCTGTTGCGCCTGCAGAAGGAAGAGCAGCGCACGATCGTGTTCATTTCCCATGATATCGAGGAGGCGGTGAAGATCGGCGGCCGCATCGGCATCATGAAGGACGGCTGCCTGATCCAGGTCGGCACGCCGGCCGAACTGATCCAGACGCCGGCGGACGCATACGTGCAGGACTTCTTCCGCAATGTCGACGTGTCGCGCTTCCTGAAGGCATCCAGCCTGATGACGACGATCGAGCGCGGGCTGCTTCGGTGCGATGCGGGGACGCCGTCCGAGCGCTACCTGAACCAGTTGATCGACAGCGGCGCGGAATGCGGCTACGTGTGCGACGAGGCCGGCCATTACCTGGGCTGCGTCACGCCCGCCACGCTGCACCGCTCCGGTGCGCGACCGATACGCGAAGCCTTCCTGCACGACTTCAACGCGGTTTCGATCGATACGGATCTTCACCGGCTCGCGTCGATCGCGCTGACCCAGGAACACGACGTGCCGGTGACGGACGCGGCGGGACAACTGGCGGGCGTCGTGTCCTGCCGGACGATACTCAAGCAGATGATGCAACGGAGGGCAGCATGAATTCGTCGGTGATCGGGAAGTTTGCGGAAAATGTCGTCAACTTTCTGTTTCTGCATTTCCGCGTCGGCTTCGACACGTTCTCGGCGGGGCTCGGCGCGGTCGTGAAGCTGCTCGAGGACGGCCTGGCCGCGGTGCCGTTCATCGCGATGGTCGTGATCCTGGTCGGACTCGCGCTCTGGCGTCGCGGCATCGCGTTCTCGATTTTCGTCGGCCTCGCGCTGCTCGTCATTCATTACATGGGCCTGTGGGCGCAGACGGTCTCGACCCTCGCGCTCGTGACCGCGGCGACGTTCTTCAGCCTGGTGATCGGCGTGCCGCTCGGGATCTGGGGGGCGCGCAACAACCGGATCGGCATGATCCTGCGCTCGCTGCTCGACTTCATGCAGACGATGCCCGCGTTCGTGTACCTGATCCCGGCCGTGATCCTGTTCGGGCTCGGACGCGTGCCGGCGGTGATCGCGACGATCGTATTCGCGATGCCGCCCGTCGTGCGGCTGACGACGCTCGGCATCCGGCAGGTCCGCGAAGAACTGATCGAAGCCGGCCGCTCGTTCGGCAGCACCGACTGGCAGCTGCTGTGGAAGATCCAGCTGCCGAACGCGCTGCCGTCGATCATGGCCGGCGTGAACCAGACGATCATGATGGCGCTGTCGATGGTGGTGGTCGCGTCGATGATCGGCGCCGGTGGCCTTGGCGAATACGTGCTGAGCGGGATCCAGCGCCTCGACATCGGGATCGGCTTCGAAGGCGGGCTGGGCGTCGTGCTGCTCGCGATCGTGCTGGACCGGCTGACGGAGAGCTTCGGCGTGAAGGCGAAGAAAAAGAAGGCGCGACCGGCCGCGCGTGCAGGCAAGACCGGCCCGCAGGGCGCGGCTCGCACCTGAGCGAAACAGCAGTCGAAGGCAGTTGACGGACGATGAAGCGCCGCGGCCACGGTGCCGCGGCGGAACCGGTGTAGCAGTGCGTGGAGACCAGAAACGCCGATCGAGGCGTTCCTCATCCTTGAAAGACTCGCGTGATTAACAAGGAGTACTAGATGAATACCCATACGTTCAAATCGCTTCTGGCGAAACTTGCGTTGTCGACGGTGGTGGCCTGCAGCGCCGGTGTGGGCGTGGCGGCGGCCGAGCCGGTCAAGATCGCGGTGACCAACTGGGCCGACGTGCTCGCGGTGGCCAACGTCGCGAAGTACGTGCTGGAGACGAACCTCAAGCAGCCGGTGCAGTTCGTCCAGGCCGACATCGGCATCCAGTACCAGGGCGTCGCCCGCGGCGATCTCGACATCATGGTTGGCGGCTGGCTGCCGGTCACGCACGCGACGTACTACGCGAAGTACAAGAACGACCTGGATGACGTCGGCATCATCTACACCGGCGGCAGGAACGGCTGGGCGGTACCGACCTACATTCCGGAATCGCAGCTGTCGTCGATCGCCGACCTGAGCAAGCCCGAGGTCAAGAGCAAGCTGAACGGCACGATCCAGGGCATCGAGCCGGGCGGCGGCCTGATGCAGGCATCCGAGAAGACCATCAAGGCCTACAACCTGGACGGCTACAACCTGCAGGCGTCGAGCGAGGCCGGCATGCTGGCGAGCGTGTCGCGTGCGTACCAGTCGAAGCAGTGGATCGTCGCGACGGTCTGGAGCCCGCACTGGCTGTTCCAGAAGTGGCAGATGCGTTACCTGAAGGATCCGAAGGGCACGCTGGGCGGCGAAGAGCAGATCCACGCGTTCGCGTCGAAGAAGTTCGCAGGCAAGTTCCCGCGCGCCGACGTGTTCTTCAAGCACCTGAAGCTGACGCTGGCCGACGTCGAGGCGATCGAGTTCGAAGGGAACAGCACGAATGACTACGCGACGGCCGCGAAGAAGTTCGTCGAGGCCCATCCGGAGAAGCTGAAGGCCTGGCTGCAACAGTAAAGCCGCGCCGCCGGCGACGCACATCGCCCGATGCCGACGGCCGGGGCCGCAACGCGGACACCGGCCTTGCGGTGTGCGGTACACGCAGTTCATGCAGTCCATGCAGCACATCACGAATCGCGCCGCGGAGTCACCAAGTGAACGAGAACGCCCGCTTTTTTTCCGAAACGCTCCAGAGCCGGGATCCGGTGATCGCATCGGAGATCGCACTGGAGCTGCGTCGCCAGCAGAGCCAGATCGAACTGATCGCGTCCGAAAACATCGCGTCGGCGGCGGTGCTGGAAGCCCAGGGCACCGTGCTGACGAACAAGTACGCGGAAGGCTATCCGTCCCGGCGGTACTACGGCGGCTGCGACCATGTCGACCGGATCGAGTCGCTCGCGATCGACCGCGCGTGCGCACTGTTCGACGCCGCGCACGCGAACGTCCAGCCGCACTCGGGCGCGCAGGCCAACGGCGCGGTGATGCTCGCGCTCGTCAAACCCGGCGACACGGTGATGGGCATGTCGCTCGACGCGGGCGGCCATCTCACGCACGGCGCGCGACCCGCGCTGTCGGGGAAGTGGTTCAACGCGGTGCAATACGGCGTGAGCCCGGACACGCTGCGCATCGATTACGACGACGTGCGCCGGCTCGCCGAGCGGCATCGCCCGAAACTGATCATCGCCGGTTACTCCGCGTATCCGCGCGCGCTCGACTTCGCCGCGTTCCGCGCGATCGCGGACAGCGTCGATGCGAAGCTGATGGTCGACATCGCGCATTTCGCCGGCATCGTCGCGGCCGGCCGGCATCAGAACCCGGTGCCGTTCGCCGACGTCGTGACGTCCACCACGCACAAGACGCTGCGCGGCCCGCGCGGCGGCTTCATCCTGACGAACCATGCCGAGGTCGCGAAGCAGATCGATTCGGCGGTATTTCCGGGGCTGCAGGGCGGCCCGCTGATGCATGTCGTCGCCGGCAAGGCCGTGGCGTTCGCCGAGGCGCTGCGCCCGGAGTTCGCCCGCCATATCGACCGGGTGCTGCGCAACGCGCAGACGCTCGCCAGCGTGCTGACGACCGCTGGCCTCTCGCTCGTCACGGGCGGCACCGACAACCACCTGCTGCTGGTCGACCTGCGTTCGCAGCGCATGACCGGCGCGCAAGCCGAGAAGGCGCTGGAGCGCGCCGGTATCACCTGCAACAAGAACGGGATTCCGTTCGATACGGAAAACCCGATGGTCACGTCCGGCATCCGGCTCGGCACGCCGGCCGGCACCACGCGCGGCTTCGGTTCCGCGCAGTTCGAGCAGATCGGCGAAATGATCGTCGAGGTGCTGGCGGCGCTCAAGCGCGATCCGAGCGGCGATCAGGCGGTCGAGCGGTCGGTGCGGACCCGCGTGCGCGATCTGTGCAGCCAGTTCCCCATTTACGCGCAAGCGGAGGCGTTCGCCTGACACCGCATCGGTCCGGGCCCGCAACATCGTTCGGATCACGTAGCGAATCGGTCGGCGTGGCTGCACGAATGCCGCGACGCGCCGACGACGTTTTTGTCGAATTGCCGGTTTCCCGCTCGACGGCGGGAACCTGGCGCATCCACCTGAGTGAGGAATCGAAATGAGCTTTGAGGGCGTACACACACCGCTGGTCACCCCGTTCGACGCGGACGGCGAAATCGATCATCAATTGCTGGGCCGTCATGCGGCCGATCTTGCGGGCCGGGTGTCGGGCCTCGGTATCGGCGGGACGACCGGTGAATACTACGCATTGAGCTTCGACGAGCGCGCGCGCACGTTCGACACGGTCGCCGCTGCGGCCGGCGGCAAGACGTTCCTGACCGCGGGCATCAACGCGACGACGACGAAGGAAGTGCTGCGGCTCGGGCGCGAGGCGAAACGCGCGGGACTGAACGCGTTGCTGGTGGCCGCGCCGTACTACGCGCAGCCGACCCAGCAGGAATTGCTCGCGCACCTGCTCGCGGTCGACGACGCGCTCGACATGCCGATCATGCTGTACAACTTCCCGGCACGCACCGGCACCGAAATCGGCGACGACATTCTCGCGACGCTGCTCGAGCGCAAGAACTTCATCGCGATGAAGGAAAGCACCGGCGATATCGCGCATCTGCATCATCTGTCGACGCATTTCGGCGACCGGCTCGTGCTGAGCTGCGGGATGGACGATCAGGCGCTCGAGTTCTTCGCATGGGGCGCGCGCAGCTGGGTCGGCGGCGCGTCGAACTTCCTGCCGGAAGCGCACACCGACCTGTTCGACGCCTGCGTGAAGCGCGGCGATTTCGCGACCGGCCGCAAGCTGATGGCGCAACTGCTGCCGGTGCTCGAACTGCTCGAGCGCAGCGGCAAGTTCGTTCAGTACGTGCGTTACGGCTGCGAGCTGGCCGGCCTGCCGGTCGGTGTGGCCCGCGCACCGCTCGGCGCGCTGTCGAGCGATGAGCGTGACGCATTCGCGAAGCTCGTGAAGCCGCTGCTGCGCGACGGCCGGTAATCCATCATGGGCTCGAATCTGGAATTCGCGCGGTTTCCGGCGCCGGACGGGGTGAACGGATGGTGGGAGAGCCTGCCGCCCGCGCAGGACGCCCGCACCGTCACGTCCGACTGCCGGTTCGACTGGGTGGTGGTCGGCGGGGGCATCACCGGGCTTTGCGCGGCGCGCCGGCTCGCGGAGCTGGCGCCCGGTGCGTCCGTCGCGCTCGTGGAGGCCGACCGGATCGGCCGCACGACGGCCGGGCGCAATTCCGGATTCTTCGTCGACCTGCCGCACGACATCAGCAGCGAAAGCTACTCGCGCAGCATCGACGAGGATCGCGCCGATGTGCGGTTTCAGCGGCACGGGATCGACTATGTGCGCGAGATCGTGCGGCGCTTCGGCATCGATTGCGACTGGCGCGACGACGGTAAATTCCATGCGTCGGTCAACCCGAAGGGCGCGGCCGCGCTCGCGCATTTCGCCGATGGGCTGTCGCGCATCGGCGAAGCGTTCGAATGGCTCGACCAGGCCGGGATCCGGGCCGTGACCGGCACGAACTTCTACACGGGCGCGCTGTTCACGCCGGGTTGCAGCACGGCGCAGCCGGCCGCGCTGATGCGCGGCCTGGCGGCGACGCAACCGGACAACGTGACGGTGTTCGAGCTCAGCGCGGTGACGCGCATCGAGCATCGCGGCGACACGCGCGTGCTGCATTTCGCCGGCGGCAAGATCGTCGCGAAGCAGGTGATTCTGTGCACCAACGCGTACGCGGCGACCTTCGGCATGCATTCGAACGGCTTGCTGCCGGTCTATACGTTCGCATCGCTCACGCGCGCGATGAATCCTGACGAAGTGGCGAAACTCGGCGGCACGCGTTCGTGGTCGCTGATTCCGGCCGACCCGATGGGCACGACGGTGCGGCGCCTGGGCACCGATCGCATTTGCGTGCGCAACCATTTCGCGTTCCGGCCGGACGTGAAGGTGTCGCAGGCCGATCTCGCGAAGTCGCGGCATCTGCATCAGCGCTCGTTCGAGCGCCGCTTTCCGATGCTCGGCGGCGTCGAGCTGGAATATACGTGGGGCGGGCCGCTGTGCCTGTCCGCCAACAACGGCGCGCTGTTCGGCAAGCGCGACGACGGCCTCTACGAGGCGATCGGCTGCAACGGCCTCGGCCTGAGCCGTGGGTCGTCCGCCGGCAAGCTGATCGCCGAGTACGCGCTCGGCGAATCGAACAGTCTCGTGCAGCAGTTGCTGAAGCAGCCGCATCCGCGTCCGCTGCCGGTTCGACCGATCGTCGACCTGGCCGTGTCGGCGACGATCTGGGCCAAGGAGTTCTCGGCCGGTGCCGAGCTTTGATTATTGAGGAAACGACATGACGAACCATCAGGGCTGGAAACAGAAGGCGAGCGCGTTGTCGCTCGACGGTCGCGCGTTCATCGCGGGGCAACGCAGCGCGGCGGCGTCGGGCGAGACGTTTGCCACGCTCAATCCCGCATCGGGCAAGGTGCTCGCCGAGGTGGCGCGATGCAACGAGCGGGACGTCGACCGGGCGGTCGCGGCCGCGCGCGACGCGTTCGAATCGGGTGTCTGGTCGAAGGCCGCGCCCGCGCACCGCAAGGCGGTACTGCTGCGCGTCGCACAACTGATCGACGAGCATGCGGAGGAACTCGCGCTGCTGGAGGCGCTGGAAGCCGGCAAGCCGATCGGCGAATGCCTGGGCCTCGATATTCCCGAGTCGGCCGCGTGCATTCGCTGGCACGCGGAAGTGACCGACAAGCGCTACGACGCGTTGTCGCCGTCCGGCGCGGGCGTCGTGAGCATGATCACGCGCGAGCCGATCGGCGTCGTCGGCGCCGTGCTGCCGTGGAATTTCCCGGCGCTGATGCTCGCATGGAAAATCGGCCCCGCGCTGTCGGTCGGCAACAGCGTGGTCGTGAAGCCGGCCGAACAGACGTCGCTGTCGACGCTGCGGATCGCCGATCTCGCGCGGGAGGCCGGCGTGCCGCCGGGCGTGTTCAGCGTCGTCACCGGGTTCGGCAGCGAAGCCGGCGAGGCGATCGGCCGCCATCCGGACGTCGATCTCGTCGCGTTCACCGGCTCGACCGCGACCGGCAAGCGGTTCCTGCACTACTCGGCCGACACCAACCTGAAGCGCGTCGTGCTCGAGTGCGGCGGCAAGAATCCGCAGGTCATCCTGCCGGACGTCGCGAACCTCGATGCGGTGGCGGAACAGGCCGTCGCAGCCGCGTTCTGGAACATGGGCGAGAACTGCAGCGCCGGCTCGCGGATCCTCGTTGCGTCGAGCCGGAAGGCGGAACTGCTGGAGAAGGTCCAGGCCGTGCTCGCCGGGTGGAAGACCGGCGATCCGCTCGATCCGGATGTGAAGCTCGGCGCGCTGATCGAGCAGAAGCACTACGAGAAGGTGCTCGGCCATATCGAGAAGGCGAAGGCGGAAGGCGCACGCGTGGTATGCGGCGGACGCGCGATCCTCGCCGAGACGGGCGGCTGGTTCGTCGAACCGACGATCTTCGATCAGGTGACGCCGGAGATGAGCATCGCGCGCGACGAGGTGTTCGGGCCGGTCGTCTGCTTCATCGAATACGACGACGTCGACGATGCGGTGCGGATCGCGAACGATACGTGCTACGGGCTGGCCGCGTCGCTGTGGACCGACAACGTGAACAGCGCGCACAAGGTCGCCGCGCGGATTCGCGCGGGCACGGTCACGGTGAACTGCTTCGGCGAGGGCGACCTGTCGACGCCGTTCGGCGGCTTCAAGCAGTCGGGGTTCGGCGGGCGCGACAAGTCCGTCTACGCGCACGATCAATATTGCGAGCTGAAGACCACCTGGCTGAAGCTCGACTGAGCGCGCGCGCCGCGCCAGCGTGGCACGCCGGACCCGCGCGGCCCGGCCGGCGCAACACGCGCAAGCTGCGCGCGCCGACGAACGGCGGTACGCCCGGCGACCTGCCATGACGGGCCGGCCTGGCATGTGGTGCGCCGCGCAAATGCGCGGTGCGAGGGGGCGCCGCGGCCGACGGGGTATGCCGGTCCGCCGTTCGCCTTGCACTGCCCCTCATCGCTTCCGATAATGGCGATGCGGTGCACAATCGATCGACAATAGCGTCATCGTGACGCCGCTTCGGCGGTGTCATCGTTGCCAGCCGCCCGGCTGACTCGCAAGCTGCACTATTCTGATAATTGAAAGGTTTGCGATGACACGGCCCGCAGGCAACGCGGGCTGCGGACGACGGGTTCGTCGGCGCCGCGTCCGACCTCCGTTTTGAGAGTGAAAGCCATGTTGAAGAAGCAATTGTTTGCAGACCGACTCCTCGCGCAGATGCCGTCGCTTCGGGCGCTGCGGTGTTTCGTGACGGCGGCGCGCTACGAGAGCTTCACGCAGGCGGCCGAGGTGCTGTGCGTGACGCAGGCCGCGGTCAGCCGACAGATCAAGGAACTCGAGGATTCGCTCGACGTCGCGCTGTTCGAGCGGACCGGCCGGCATATCGCGCTGACGGATGCCGGGCGGATTCTCTACAACGCGTCGTACCTGTCGATCATGAACATCGCCGAGGCGGCGGAGGCGGTGCGCCGCACCGACAAGCACGCGCTGATGATCTGCGTGTCGCACACGTTCTCGGCGCTCTGGCTGTCGTCGCGGTTGCCGGCATTTCGCGAGCAGTTTCCGGATATCCGGCTGCACCTGATCGTCACCGAGCACTTCATGGAACTCGACGGGCTCATCGAGCCCGACGTGATCATCACGAAGAACCCGCCGCGCGAGCCCGAGTTCGAAGTCGAGCCGCTGTTTCACGACATCGTGTATCCGGTGTGCAGCCCCGCGTTTCACGAACGTCACTTTCATGGCCGGTCGCTGAAGCCGCTGGACCTGCTGTCGCGTCCGACCCTGAACCTGTCGATGCTCGGCCGCGCGCAGGTGTGCGAGCACGTCGACTGGCGCGTGTGGCGCAACTGGTTCCAGCAGAGCGACGGCACCGACACGCTGATCGAGAACAAGTATCTGGAAAGCAACGACTACCGGCTGCTCGTCGCGCAGGCCGAGGCCGGCGAGGGCACGCTGCTGGGCTGGCATCACCTCGTGCACCGGCAGATCGACCAGGGCATCCTGATGCGGCCGGTACAGGACGTGCTGGTGTTTCGCGATCGCCATCACTATCTGATCACGCACCGGAATGCGCAGCCGCGCCCGGAATATCAGCAGTTCCGGCAGTGGCTGAACGACGAGGTCGGCGTGATGATGCGCGGCTGGCTCGATGCCGGCGTCGAGATCGAGCAATAACCGACTGGCCCGTCGGGTATTCGATGTGGCGTGCTTTTTGCATCAACGAGCGACGTTCTCGATCGATGTCCATGAGTTGACCGGCCGTTCCGAGTGAAATGAACCGGCTGGACGACCGGCCCGCGAGCCGGTCCCTTATTTCCTGCTGGTCGGCTGGATGCTATTCGCCGTCGCGATGTCGATAGCGGCTGTCGCGCGATATGGCGAACATGTTGGCTGGCGAGAGCCGGGACGATGCCACCGCGAATGACCGATGCGAGGATCTGCAAGCCGCCCAGTGAGGCGAGCGCGTGGCGGACGGCACATCGGCAAGTTCAATTCAACCATTCACTATCCATGGCTGCCGTGATGCTTACCCCCATCCAGTCCATCCTGATCGCGAACCGCTCGGAAATCTCGATCCGCGTGATGCGTGCCGCCGCCGAGCTGAACATCCGCACGGTCGCGATCTATTCGAAGGAAGACCGCCTGGCGCTGCATCGCTTCAAGGCGGACGAGAGCTACCTGATCGGCGAGGGCAAGAAGCCGCTCGCCGCGTATCTCGACATCGACGACATCCTGCGCGTCGCGCGGCAGGCAAAGGTCGATGCGATCCACCCCGGCTACGGCTTCCTGTCCGAGAACCCCGATTTCGCGCAGGCCGTGATCGACGCCGGCATTCGCTGGATCGGCCCGTCGCCCGACGTGATGCGCACGCTCGGCAACAAGGTGGCCGCGCGCAATGCGGCGATCGCCGCCGGCGTGCCGGTGATGCCCGCGACCGCGCCGCTGCCGGACGATCTCGATGCGTGCAAGGCGCTGGCCGCGGAAGTCGGCTATCCGCTGATGCTGAAGGCGAGCTGGGGCGGCGGTGGACGCGGGATGCGCGTGCTCGAGAACGAACGCGACCTGGAGACGCTGCTGCCCGTGGCGCGCCGCGAGGCGCTGGCTGCGTTCGGCAATGACGAGGTGTACGTCGAGAAACTGGTGCGCAATGCGCGGCACGTCGAGGTGCAGGTGCTCGGCGATCTGCACGGCACGGTCGTGCATCTGTACGAGCGCGACTGCACGGTGCAGCGACGCAACCAGAAGGTCGTCGAACGCGCGCCGGCGCCGTATCTCGATCACGACGGCCGGCAGGCGCTGTGCGAATCGGCGCTGCGCCTGATGCGCGCGGTCGGCTATACGCATGCGGGCACCGTCGAATTCCTGATGGACGCCGACACGGGCCAGTTCTACTTCATCGAGGTGAACCCGCGCATCCAGGTCGAGCACACGGTGACCGAGATGGTCACCGGGATCGACATCGTGAAGGCGCAGATCCGCATCACCGAAGGCGGCCGGATCGGCCTGGCGGAGGACGCGACGGACGCCGACGGCGCGCTCGTCGCGCGCGCGGCCGGCGTGCCGGAACAGCAGGCGATTCCGCTGAACGGCAACGCACTGCAATGCCGGATCACGACCGAGGATCCGGAGAACGACTTCCTGCCCGACTACGGGCGGCTCACCGCCTATCGCAGCGCGGCGGGCTTCGGCGTGCGGCTCGATGCCGGCACGGCCTACGGCGGCGCGGTGATCACGCCGTACTACGACTCGCTGCTCGTGAAGGTCACGACGTGGGCGCCGACGGCCGCGGAATCGATTCACCGGATGGATCGCGCGCTGCGCGAGTTCCGGATTCGCGGCGTCACGTCGAACCTGCAGTTCCTCGAGAACGTGATCAACCATCCGGCCTTCATCGCGGGCGAAGTGACGACGCGCTTCATCGACAAGACGCCGGAGCTGCTCGCATTCGCGAAGCGCGGCGATCGCGCGACGAAGCTGCTGCGCTATCTCGGCGAGCTGAACGTGAACGGCAACGCCGAGATGAACGGTCGCGCGCTGCCGGCGCTGCCGTTGCCCAAACCGGTGCTGCCGAAGCTCGATACGGCCGTGGCGATTCCGGCCGGCACGCGCGATCGCCTGCGCGAGCTCGGCCCCGAGAAATTCGCACGCTGGATGCTCGACCAGAAGCAGGTGCTGCTGACCGACACGACGATGCGCGACGCGCACCAGTCGCTGTTCGCGACGCGCATGCGCACGGCCGACATGCTGCCGATCGCGCCGTTCTACGCGCGCGAGCTGTCGCAACTGTTCTCGCTCGAATGCTGGGGCGGCGCGACCTTCGACGTCGCGCTGCGGTTCCTGAAGGAAGACCCGTGGGAGCGCCTCGCGCTGCTGCGCGAGCGCGTGCCGAACATCCTGTTCCAGATGCTGCTGCGCGGCTCGAACGCGGTCGGCTACACGAACTACGCGGACAACGTCGTGCGCTTCTTCGTGCAGCAGGCCGCAAGCGCCGGCGTCGACGTGTTCCGCGTGTTCGACTCGCTGAACTGGGTGCGCAACATGCGCGTGGCGATCGACGCGGTTGGCGAAAGCGGGATGCTGTGCGAAGGCGCGATCTGCTACACCGGCGACCTGTTCGACACGTCGCGTTCGAAATACGACCTCAAGTATTACGTCGGCATCGCACGCGAGTTGCAGCAGGCCGGCGTGCACGTGCTCGGCATCAAGGACATGGCCGGCATCTGCCGCCCGAAGGCGGTCGCGACGCTCGTGAAGGCGCTCAAGGAGGAAACCGGGCTGCCCGTGCATTTCCATACGCACGACACGAGCGGGATCGCCGCGGCATCGGTGCTCGCGGCGGTCGAAGCAGGCTGCGACGCAGTGGACGGCGCGCTCGACGCGATGAGCGGCCTCACGTCGCAGCCGAACCTGTCGAGCATCGCGGCCGCGCTGGCCGGCAGCGAGCTCGATCCTGGGCTTGATGCCGATCGCCTGCACGAAGCGTCGATGTACTGGGAAGGTGTGCGCCGCTACTACGCGCCGTTCGAATCGGAGATCCGCGCGGGCACGGCCGACGTCTATCGTCACGAGATGCCCGGCGGCCAGTACACGAACCTGCGCGAGCAGGCGCGCTCGCTCGGCATCGATCATCGCTGGACCGAGGTGTCGCGCGCGTATGCGGACGTGAACCGCCTGTTCGGCGACATCGTGAAGGTCACGCCGACGTCGAAAGTGGTCGGCGACATGGCGCTGATGATGGTCGCGAACGACCTGAGCGTGGACGACGTGCGCAACCCGGACAAGGACCTCGCGTTCCCCGAGTCGGTCGTGTCGCTGTTCAAGGGCGAGCTCGGCTTCCCGCCCGACGGCTTCCCGGCGGAGCTGTCGCGCAAGGTGCTCAAGGGCGAGCCGCCGTCGCCGTATCGTCCCGGCGACCAGATTCCGCCGGTCGATCTCGACGCGGTACGCAAGCAGGCCGAGGCCGCCTGCGAGCAGCCGCTCGACGACCGGCAACTGGCGTCGTACCTGATGTACCCGAAGCAGACGGTCGACTACTACGCGCACGTTCGCGCGTACAGCGACACGTCGGTCGTGCCGACGCCGGCGTTCCTGTATGGGCTGCAGCCGCAGGAGGAAGTGGCGATCGACATCGAGCCGGGCAAGACGCTGCTTGTGTCGCTGCAGGGCCAGCACGCCGATGCGCAGGACGGCATCGTGAAGGTGCTGTTCGAGCTGAACGGCCAGTCGCGTTCCGCGCTGGTCGAGCAGAAGACGGTCGTGCAGGCGGGCAAGGAGCGCCATGGCTTGCAGCGCGCCGATCCGGGCAATCCGCTGCACATCGCCGCGCCGATGCCGGGTTCCGTGGTGACGGTCGCCGTGCAGCCGGGGCAGCGCGTGACGGCCGGCACGACGCTGCTCGCGCTCGAGGCGATGAAGATGGAAACGCATATCGCGGCGGAGCGTGACTGCGAGATCGCGGCGGTGCATGTGAAGCCGGGCGAACGGGTCGCGGCGAAGGATCTGCTGATCGAGTTGAAAGATCCGACGCAATGAGTGTTGCCGTGAGGCTGACCGTGCCGGGGATCGAGACGCCGGGCTCGCGGCACGTCTCGCACACGCGCAGTCGGTGGAATCCGCGCGCCGGCACGGAATGAATCGGTTTGCTCAAGTGTTGTCGATAGATATCCGCTACCGACCTTGTTCAGGACCGAAATGACCTCTCCGACCGAACTGCTGGATGCTTCCGTGGCCGCGTGGCACGAGTCGATCGACGCGTTTTGCCGCTTGCAGGATGTGGGCTTCGTGGAACGCGGCGCGCATGGAACGAAGGCGATCTACAGTGGCGCGCCCGTGTCCGTGCTGAACGCGGTCATCAGCATGACGCGTCATCCCGATGTCGACGAAATCCGGCTGCTTTCCGGCGCGTTCAGCACGTGCGAAGTGCCGTGGAGCATTCAGACCCGCGACGCGAGCACGCAGGCCGACGAGATCCGGCGGATCGCGGACGATCATGGCCTGACGCAGTGCGTCGCGTTGCCGTTCATGACGAAGCGGCTGGCGCGCGCCACCGCCCCGGCGAACAGCGACGGGCACGTGGTCGTGCGGCGCGTCACGGCAGCGGACAGCGAACGGTACAACGGCGCGCTTGCCGCGGGCTATGAGGCGCCGGAACGCGTCTTTCGAAGACTGAGCGCGCCGGCCGTGCTGGAAGCCGACGGCATGATGGGCTTTTGGGTGGAGGTCGACGGGATGCCGGTCGCGACTTCGTTCGGCGTCGTGCGCAACGCTCAGGTCGGCGTATTCAATGTGTCGACACTACCGGCCTATCGGCGACGAGGCTACGCGCGGGCCGCGACTCAGGCGGTACTGGATGCCGCGTTCGAGACCGGCGCGCATACCGCGTTTCTGCATTGCACGCCGGCAGGGCGTCACGTGTACGAGTCGATGGGCTTTACCACCGGCGAGGAGTGGCAGGTGTACGTCGGTCGCTGAGTGACGCGGGCGGGCGCACGCGGGAATCGCTTGCGTCGTCCGGGCGGCGCCCGGCGAATTCGCCGGGCGTTGAACGACGCTCATTCCATCGCCGACCGTCAAAGCGAGCGGGCTTTCGTCTCCGGCAACAGGAGCACCGCCAACAGCACCACGCCATAGGCCGCGCCCGAAAAGATCGCGATGGCCAGCGCCAGGCCGAGCGAATGGCTCAGCATCCCGACGAGGCTCGGGAACAGTGCGCCGATGCCGCGGCCGAAGTTGTACGTGAAGCTTTGCGCATTCGCGCGGAAGTTCGACGGATACAGTTCCGTCAGGTAGGCGCCGACCCCGCTGAAGATCCCGCATGAAGAAAAACCCAGCGGAAAGCCCAGCCACAGCATCTGCGCATTCGACAGTGGCAGCGTCAGGTACAGACACACCGACACGAGGGACAGCGCGGAGAACAGCATGAAGTTGCGCCGGCGTCCCCAGAAGTCGGAAAGGTACGCGCCGACGACATATCCGCAGAACGACCCCACGATGATCACGAACAGATAAGCGCTCGTGTTGAGCACGGACAAGTGTCGCTCGATCTTGAGGAAGGCCGGCAGCCAGGTGGACATCGCATAGAAGCCACCCTGGATGCCCGTGCACAGCAGCGCGGCCAGGACCGTGCGGCGCACCTGCGAACGCGAGAAGATGGCCCACACCGATGGCTGGCTCGCGCCTTGTTTCCGGGCGGCGTCCGCCTGCACGAACACGTCGGGCTCCGGCACGTGCTTGCGGATGTAGAGCACGAGCAGGGCGGGCACGATGCCAACCCAGAACAGGCTGCGCCACGCCAGCGACTCGGGCAGGACGGAAAACGCAATGCTGTAGAGAATCGCCGCGCAACCCCAGCCGATCGCCCAGCCGCTTTGTACCAGCCCGACCGCCTTGCCGCGATGTGCCGGCGCGACGATCTCGCCGATCAGCACGGCGCCCACGGCCCATTCGCCGCCGAAGCCGAGCCCTTGCAGCGCGCGAAGCACGAAGATCTGCTCGAAGTTCTGCGCGAAGCCGATCGCCAGCGTGCAGACCGAGAACCACAGGATGGTCCCTTGCAGTACCTTGACCCGTCCATATCGATCCGCCAGGATGCCGGCAATCCAGCCGCCCACCGACGAGAAAATCAGTGTCACGGTGCTCAGCAGGCCGGCCTTGCCGCGATCGAGGCCCCACAGGTCGATCAGCGAAGCCAGCACGAAGCTGAACACCATGAAGTCGAACGCATCGGTCGCCCAGCCGGCGAACGACGCCTTGAACGCCCGCTTGCCGGCGGGGTCGAGTTCCGCGTACCAGGACGAGCCGGATCCGGCTCGCAGTGAGACTTCCTCGGCATTTCTTGTTGGCGTCATCGTGTTGTTCACTGGGTGGGAACGGCGCTATCGAAGCGTGGAAGGCGCTTTACGGGCCGCGAGCGCGAGACGCACGACATCCGGCGTGGCCGGGGCTTCGCGGATGCGTACGCCGGTTGCGTGATGGATGGCATTCAGGATGGCCGCAGCCGTGGGGACCAGCGCCGGCTCGCCGATGCCTTTTGCCCCATACGGGCCGACGGCCGTCGGCGCTTCGATGAAAATCGACTGCACGTCGGGCATGTCATGCACCGTCGGAATCAGGTAGTCGTGCAGATTGTTGTATCGGCCGGGGTGGTACTTCTCCATCAGCGCCATGCCGATACCTTGCGCCACCGCGCCTTCGATCTGTCCTTCGAGCAGCGTCGGATTGACCATTCTGCCGACGTCGTGCGCGGCCACGACCTTGAGTACGCGGACGCGGCCGCTGTCGCAGTCCACCGCGACTTCGGCCATCTGCGCGCCGAACGCGTAGGTGGCGTAAGGCGAGCCTTGCCCCGACGCATCGAGCGACGTGGTGGGCGGATCGAAGCTCTCTTCGGCCGCGATCACGTAGCTGTGTGCATCGACTGGTAGCGTCCGGAGATCGAGTACCTCGCCATTGACGGCAACACCGCGCGCATCGGCCGAAATCCGCGCGTCGGGTGCCGCGTCGGCGAAGGCGAGCAGCCGGTGGCGCAGCGTCGTGCCGGCGAGGAACGCCGCTCGACCGGTAATGAACGTCTGGCGCGAAGCGGACGTGCGACCGCAATCCGGTGTCACCGACGTGTCCGGGCCGACGATGTGCAGCCGATCGACCGGTACACCCAGCGCATCGGCCGCGATTTGCGGAATCACGGTGTTCGCGCCCTGACCGGCGTCCACCGCACCCTGGTGCAGGACGATCGTGCCGTCGGGCCGGATGCCGAAGCGCACGGTCGACGGGTTCGGCAACGCGGTATTGCCGCACCCGTAGAAGAACGCCGCCATCCCGACGCCATGACGCAGGTGGCCCGGCGCCGCCGCATTCAGCGTGGCGATCCGGGCGTGTGCGTCACGCCACGCCGGTCGCAGCGCATCGAGGCAGGCGACGAGCCCCACGCTGTCGTCCAGGACTTGCCCGGTCGGCAGGGTGTCGCCCGGCCGCAGCGCGTTCATCGCCCGGAATTCGAGCGGATCGATGCCGGTGGTGAACGCCAGCTCGTCGATGAGCTGTTCCTGGGACATCGTCGTTTGCGGGACGCCAAAGCCCCGGAATGCGCCCGCGGCCGTGACGTGCGTATGAATTGCACGTGCCCGCGCCGCATAGTGAGGAATGACGTACGGGCCGCCGGCATGCACCGGTACGCGGTTGGCGACGGCCGTGCCCCACGACGCGAACGCGCCGGTATTGAAGTCGCCGTCGAACGTCACGGCATGCAGCCGGCCATCGGCATCGGCGGCCATGCTGGACGTCATTCGGCCGGGATGGCGCTTGGTCGACGTGGCCATCGATTCCTCGCGCGACAACACCATCGCGACGGGCTGGTCGAGATGCCAGGCCGCAATCGCGAGCAGCGGCTGGACCGTCATGTCGAGCTTGCCGCCGAAACCGCCGCCGACCGCGGTCGCCACGACGCGCACCTGCTCCGGCGCGACCGCAAGAATGCGGGCGAGATCGGCGCGATGCGGATGCGGCGCCTGCGTGGACGAATGGATTTCGACGGTGTCGCCCACGCGTCGCGCCCAGCCGGCCTCGGGCTCGAGGTATGCGTGCTCGACGAAACTGGATTCGAACGTTGCGCTCACGACGTGACGGGCGCCTTGCATCGCGCGCTCCGGGTCGCCGCGGCGCACGTGCCCCTCGATCAGCACGTTGCCGGGACGATCGGCGTGCAGCTGCGGACTGTCGTCCAGCACCGCATCGGCGATCGCGAGCACCGGCGTCAGCGGTTCCCAGCTCACCGGAAAGTGGTCGAGGTCGAGCGCCGCGATGGCGGCGCGCTCGCCGACCACCAGCGCCACCGCCTCGAGATGGTGGCGCGCCTCCGTCTCAGGGAGGACGGGCTGATCCATGTACGGTGTCGCGACACCGTGCAGATTCATGCCGGGCACATCGGCGTGGGTGAGGACGCGGTGCACGCCCGGATGGGCGCGGACGAATGCGTCGAGGTCGCCGAACGCGAAACGCGCGCGGTGATGCGGACTGCGGACCGCGCGCAGGAACAGGCTGTCGGCCGGATAGCCGTCGGCGCCGAAGCGCTGGCTTCCATCGACCTTTTCCGGGCCGTCGAGGCGCGTCAGCGGTACGCCGACGGACGGCCCTTCGGACGGAGGAGGCGTGACGCATCGCGCGGCGGCGCCGCATCCCGCCTCGGTCACCGCGTCGACGATCTTCTGGTAGCCGGTGCAGCGGCACAGCACGCCGTCGATGGCGGCCCGCGCACTGGCGCGGTCGCTCACCTCGCCGGCGTCGATTGCGGCCGCCGCTGCCGTCAGCATGCCGGGCGTGCAGAAGCCGCATTGCACCGCCTGATGGGCGAGAAACGCGTGCTGCAGGCGGCCGCCGCAGCGGGTGCCGTCGGCGAGGCCTTCGACGGTGACGACACGGCGCCCCGCGACCTGTCCGACCGGAATCAGGCACGCGTAGCGCGCGTCGCCATCGACGATCACCGTGCAGCTGCCGCAATCGCCCTGGCGGCAACCTTCCTTGGTGCCGAACTGGCGCAGGTCCGCGCGCAGATGGTCGATGAGCCGCTGCGAGTGGTCCGCCGGCAGGCTTTGCCGCGTGCCGTTGAGCTCGAACCAGTCCGGTTCCGGCGAAACCGGCGTGCTGCCACTCGCGATGGTTTCGCGAACCTCGGCTAGCTGATCAGGCAGTGGATGCGCCACGTGCGTTCTCCTCGATGCAGCATGTGAAAGCGCGCGTGACCGCCAGCCGCGCGAGATGAATGCGATGCGACGCGGTCGCCCGGCAGTCGTCGACCGGAGACAGCTCGGCAAGCGGCGCCGCCGCGATCACGCCGGCCAGTTCGTCGAGCCGCCGGCCTGCCAGTGCCGCCTCGAGCGTGGGCATCCGGCGCGCCACGTCGGATGCGCCGCCGATCGCAACGGCGACCGCGTCGACCGTGCCATCCGTGCCCACACGCAGCTGCGCGGCGGCCGAAACGACGGCGATCGCCGTGCCGTCGCGATTCGTGCATTTGATGAACGATGTCCGGTCGTGCGCGCGGGGTGGTGCAAACAGCACGGCGACCAGCAGTTCGTCCGCGTGCAGCGCGGTCCGGCCGTAGCCGAGCAGGAATTCGGCCAACGGCAAGCGGCGCACGCCCCGCAGGCTCGCCAGCTCGACGCGGGCGTCGAGCGCCAGCAGCGCGGGGATGCCGTCCGCCACCGGCGACGCGTGGCACACGTTTCCGCCGATCGTGCCCTGGACGCGAATCTGCCGGGGGCCGACGCAAGCGGCGGCCGCCGTCAGCGCCACGGGCAACCATGTCGTCCGGGCGATGGCTTCCCAGGTGCTCGCCGCGCCGATGCGGATCATGCCGTCGTGCTGCTCGATGGCGCGCAATGCGTCGACGCGGCTGATATCCACCCATGCCGAGCGGGCGGGCACGAGGCCGATATCGGCGAAGGCGTCGGTGGCCCCGCAAACGATGCGCGGCCGCGGCTGTGCCGCCAGCCGGCCGAGCACTTCGTCGATGGTGTTGGCGCGAAGATAGTTCATCGCAACGGGGCCTGCATCTTGATGGTCACGAGGGTCGACATGGGCGCCGGCACGCGCTCAATCATCGATCGACGCATCCTTGCGGACCACCCGCAGCACGCTGTCGATCACGAACGTCTCCCAATGGCGCACGGCATCCGGCGCGTTCAGCTCCTCTCCGAGGAACGCGGACAACGTGTACAGGTTCGACGTATAAAAATACGCGGTCGAGATGATCAGCAGGAAAACGTCGCGCGCCCTGAGCCCCTTGCGAAACAGGCCTTGTTCGACGCCGTTCTCGAGAATCTTCGCGATGATCTCTACCGCATGCGACGAGTACTCGCCCCGGCGCTCGAGCTTGGACAAGTGCTTGCCCTTGTGCAGGTTCTCCGTGTTGAGAAGCGTGATGAAATCCGGATTGCGCCAATAATAGTCCAGCTTGAAGCGAATCACGGATTTGAGCGCTTCCACGGGGTTCGAAGCATCGGGCGCCATTTTGAGTTCCGCCTCGTCCATCCGTCGATAGATGCCTTCGAGCACCGCAACGAACAGCCCCTCCTTGCTCCCGTAGTAGTAATAGATCATGCGGTCATACGACTTCGCCAGCCGCGAAATCCTTTCGACGCTGCCGCCTTCGTAGCCGTAGCGCGCGAAGACCTTGGTCGCCGCGTGCAGGATCTTGTCGCGGGTTTCCTGCGCCGCCGCCTCGCGGACACCGGTTCCACGCACAGTCTTGCCTTTTGCTGCTTGAGCCATACCGTTCCTATGGCGGCCGCCAACCCGGCCATGCCGCCTGAAAAAACTTGCACTAGCGCCGTTCTCTGACTTTCGTACAGGGAACGCTACATGAACTCCGGATTCTACGGAACTCTTCTCGCGTTCGCAACCCGACATAAATTTCTATAAGATTCAATGGCTTGCATCCATATTGCGCGGCCGATCCCGCAGCGTCGCGAACGAATATCGCTATCTTCACATTTTTATTTCGAGAAAGTGCTGCTAACATTCGTTTGTGGAGTACTCACTACATGAAACGTTAATTTCAGGTTGGCAGAGGCCGCAACCCGGTACGCAGGAGATAGACGAATGAACAACGAACTCGACGATTCCTGCAGCGCTTTCGCTGCGCGGACTACCTGGAAATCGCTCTCCGGCCCGAGCGGCCCTGAAATGACCCCGGTCATCGAGGAACTCATGTCTCAATCGCTTCTCGCACTGGACGTGCAGGTGTTGCGCCAGCTTTCCCACACGATGGCGGACGAGGTCGCGCCTGAGACGCGCGTCGGGACATTGCTCGAGGCTGCGATACACGGCACGGCGGCGACGTGGGGCGTGATTGCGGTCATGCGCGACGGCGCCTGGGAGGGGGCCGCCAGCGCGACAGCGGCGCCTGCGCCGCCTGCGCCGCACGGGGAGCGGCTGCCGGCCGACCGGTTGCCGGTGCCGATCATTGCCGCCGCCGTGCATCTGCGCGACGGGCTGGTGCTGCGCGACGCCTGCGCCGCCGACCATTGGCGGACCGACGACTATGTGCGCCGTCGCAAGCCCCGCTCGGTGATGTGCGTGCCGATACGCTGCAATGGCGCATTGATGGGTGCGCTTTATCTGGAACACGGGGATTTGCCGGGCATTTTCACGTTGGCGAAAGCCGCGTTGGTCGAGATCCTTGCGCTGCATGCCGGGTTCGTCCTGGACAACCAGCGTCTGCACGACGCGCTTGCCGCTCGGCAGGCACGCGCGGACAGCATCGCGGCAAGGATCGGCGACACGCCTTCCGACGCGGATTGTGCCGAGCGGCTGAAGGCCTACGGCGAGCTGGCGGCTTCGATCGTGCATGAAGTCGCGCAACCGATCACGGCAATCGATACTTCCGCGCGCGCGGGGCTGAAGTGGCTCGATCGCGGCACGCCGAACCTCGACGCCGCGCGCGCGATGTTCGCCCACATCTGCGCGTGCGCCGAGCGCGCGCGCACCATCATCCGCGCGCTGCGCGCCAACGCACGGCACGAAACTCCCGCCTTCGCGACGTTCGATCTCGCCGACGCGCTTTCCGAGGCGGCCGAGATCATGGCAAGCACGCTGGATGCGATGAAGGTGAGCTTGCGCGTCGACGGACTCGCGTCCCCGCTGCCGATGCGCGGCGAGCGCATTCAGCTGCAGCAGGCCGTCATCGGCCTGCTGATGAACGGCGCGGAATCGATGCTGTGCATCCCTGAGGAGCGCCGCGTCCTCGTACTGGCGTGTGAAGCCGCTCAGGATGGCTTGCGGATTCGGATCGACGACAACGGCGACGGCATCGATCCGCGATTGGCGCAACGTATCTTCGACCCGCTGTTCACCACCAAGCCGCATGGGATGGGCATGGGCCTTTCCATCTGCAAGTCGATCGTGGATGCGCACGATGGTCAATTGGTACTGACGCCGCGCGTGGAAGGCGGCACGCGCGCAATGATGACGCTCCCGCGTTTTCCGGTTAGCGGTACAGCGGCCGCACATCAGGCGGCGTGACGCGCAGCGACGCGTGCAGCCATGTCCGCAGCCTATACGAACGTATGCGGCCATCTATCCTGACGGGTTGTGCAGCTAGCTACAGATGCTATGGATGCCGTTGACGCAGCGCCTTATTCTGGTTCCACCGGTACACGAATCGCATCGGTGACGACTCGGGCGACAGGTGATCGAGTCGGCTTCGCGATGTGGCGATGATGCGATTCGCGTGCGTCGCGACGATGCACACGACCGGAACCTGCGTGCCATTCGATACAGCAACCCAAGGAACCCATCATGAAAATTCGACAAGTCATCCTGAATGGCGGCCTGGCGGCCGTCCTGCTCGCTGGCCTGCAACTGCAGGCATTTGCCGACGAAAGTGCCAATGCGGCGGGCACGGATGTCGCGGTGACGTCCACCCAGACATCCGCCCAGACGAAGAAGGCCACGCGTGCGGCCAATCGCGCGTTCTCGCGGTCGATTCAGAGGACGCTGTCGCGAACGAAGGGGCTGCAAGGGCAAGCGATCACGGTTTTCGGCAATGCCGCGACCGGACAGGTGACGCTGGCCGGCCAGGTGCAAACCGAACACGAAGACCATCTCGCGGTCGAGTCGGCCAGGAAGATCAACGGCGTCAAATCGGTGAAAAGCGAGCTGATGCTGCGTGAGAAAGGCGGCGCCTGAGCGAGGGCGCGCGCATACGCGGGGCCGAATGACGGGGTGTCGGTGATTCGTGCGTCCGCTTTCACATGATCGATCCGATTGATTGGGAGAAGAGGTGATGGGGATGCTGCATGAAGCGGACATCGTGGCTCGCACGTTGATCAATGTCCTGGATCCTTCGCAGGAACAGCGCAGCGTGTGCTTGCGAGCGCAGCGCACGCGATACAAGGCGCGACGCGTCGGGTCGCGTCAATGGAACGAGGACGATGCGCGTGCGCGCACCGAACCGCCTACCAGGATAGCCGTGATGGAACGCCTGTCGTTGTCCATGATCACCGTTTCGTGGAGCGACTCGTGTTCAGGACGGTATGCCGAGCAAATCTGGTGCAGGAGCCGCGCGCGTGTCTCGTCGATATGTGCGCTGACGGGGCGTGCGATACAACGCGGGGACCCGGTGTTTCGTCCGCGGGGAAGCGATGTCTGTCTGCCCGGGAACCAGCAGCGGATGATTCTTGCCGCGACCGTCCAGTCATGCATCGATGCGGCCGACGCGATTTAGGCGGGCGTCGAACGGCGGCGAACCGCGGACGAACGCGATGGCGCGTCGTCCGCGCGCGTCGATGCACGCCGGCGCTAGGTCGACGGGATCGTGACGACGACAAGCGCGGCGCCAGGAACACGCTCGGCCAGATCGAAGTGAACGGGAGGCTCGCGCCACCAGCGAGCGAACCCGGTGGGAGCGCGATATCCGACGACGATCATGTCCACGCAGGTTGTCGACGCATGCGCGGCGATAGCATCGGCCGCGCGTCCGAAGCGGAGATAGCCGCGCGCGGCGATGCCGTCGTCCGTCAGTGTGTCGACCGCCCGTTGAAGATCGTGATGGGCGGATTCCGCCAGACGCTGATGGGCGAGCTCGCTGAGCAGTCCGGCCGACCGTGCGTTGGCGGTGACATTGTCGACGATGGCGACGACGTCGACCGGGGCCGACAATGCGCGGGAAAGCGACGCACATCGTGCGAGTGCGGCGTTTGCTTCGTGGGATCCGTCATAGACGAGCAGCATTCTGGACAGCGATGACATCTTCGGCATGAGTGGCGGGGGAATAGGAACGCCCGTGACGGGCACCGGCACAAGCGGTCGGCGTTCGGTCACGTGCGCGGAAGCGGGCGCGACTGCTAACACTGAACACGCGATGGCGATCGTTTATTCCCGTGCGATCGCCCTGCGCCGGCGATCGTGTCGCGCCGGTTCGCATCGGCAGGCGCGCGACGTCGCGCGTCGACGTCAGCGCTGCGCGTCGATGCGATGTCCCGTCTCCATGCGTGATTCGCCGGATTAGTCGAACACCAACCGAATCGCTTTGCGCGCACGGGAGATCCGGCTCATGATGGTGCCGATGGGTATGTCGAGCGTATCGGCTGCCTGCTGATAGCTGAGCCCATCGACGCTGACGAGCAGCAATGCGGTGCGTTGCGATTCCGGCAGCCGCTCGACGGCGTCGATGATTTGGCGGATGGCCAGTCCGGTTTCAGGCGCGGAGCCGGGATCGGAGACCGTCTCCAGCAATGCGTCGCTCAGTTCGAGCACGAGGCCGTTGCGATGATTGCGTTGCCGCAAGTCATTGAGCCATATCGACTGGATGATCGAGAACATCCAGCTCAGCGGCGACGTATCGGAGCGCAACTGATGCGCCCGCTCGAGTGCGCGCATGCAGGCTCGCTGCACGAGTTCTTCGGCATCGTAGCGATTCCCGGAAATGCGCATCGCGAACGACCACAGACGCGGCAGGATATCGGGAAGCATCGTTGAAAGTTCGGTTCGCTCCATGACGACTCGAGTCCGGCATGGGATCCCCGCTGCACATCGACCGCACGTGCGGCCTCGAGGAATCCCGGCATCTTCGTGGCTTCGCCCGGACGCGGATGCGCGGCCGCCGATGAAGCGCGCGCACGAGCCGGCGAGCATTGCGCCTGCCCGTGCCGGACCTCCGGAAAACGTCGTTGCTTCAATGGCCGGAATAGAGTTTCCTGAGCGCGTCGAGCTCGCCGCTCTGGCGCGCGCGCGCGAGCTCCTGACGCACTTCGGTACGTGTCTTTCCCATCGGCATCGCGACGGCCGGCGCCCATTGGGTCGTGGCCACGGCATCTTGATTCCCTGTCAACGAGTCGACAGGGGCCGCTGCATGGGCGCAGGCTGCGGTAGCAAACGCGACGAGCGCGAAGGTGATCCTTGAGGTCTTCATGTCGGAATCCGGAAGGTGGGTCGATCGAACGGAATGCACGGTATCTGGCGAACGCGGGGGCCGGATGCGCCGGCCGCGTCGCGAATGTCGTCAGAATTCGTCACATCTGTATTGAGCGCCGCAAAGGTATCCCGCATGTGTCCGCGGCGCGGCATTTTGCAATGTCATGTATCGATGCGGACACGCGATACATCCGGATACGAAAGCGCCGATCACGACGCGACGCGAGTGCGCTTCGGCAATTCGCATGCATTGGCCGGCGCGCGTTGTTGCATTGACGATATCGTGCTGGAATAATCGGCGGGTTCGCGTGTTATCACGGGTACCTGGAAGAAGGGCGAGGCGGCCGGTGAGGTGCGACACCGCACGAGCGAAATCGAGTGCGCCCCGCGGCCTGCGTCACGACCGCGGGTTCGAACGAACGGATACAACCCGGCATCCCGCCGCAACACGTGGCCGGTGGCACGGGTGTCGCATGCCGTGCTCCACGTCGCCGTGCCAGCGGCGTTCGAGCTGATGAACGCCACCGTTTCCTTACTGCATTCGCATGATCGAACTTTCGACACGCCGCTTTATCGAATTGAGCCCCGGCCCGCCACGGCTGCACCGTGCGATCGACGACCATGCGCCGTCTGTTCTGGTCGCCGGGCGCGGCGTCGCGGCACCGTCCGCGGTCGCGGCGCTGCAACGCGAATATGTGTTGCGCTCGGCACTGCACGAACGCTGGTCCGCTGTGCCGCAAGCCATCGTGTCGCACGGTGGCGGCGCCGTGCTCATCCTGGCCGATCCGGGCGGGATGCCGCTCTCCGTTGAAGCTGTCCCGCAGCAGCGGTTGTCCGCATTTCTGCGGCGCGCGATTTCGCTCGCGACCGCGCTGGGCGAGATGCATGCGGCCGGTATCGTGCATCGCGCGCTTGCGCCGCATCGCTTCCTCGTGGATGACGATGATCGTGCGTTCCTGACGGGCTTCGGCTATGCGATCGGCCCCGATGCGACCGACCCGTTGCGCGATACCAGTCTCGAATGGGACGACACGGACTTCGTCTATACGGCGCCCGAACTCGGCACGCGCATGAACCTGCGTGTCGATGCGCGAGCCGATCTTTATTCGCTCGGTTGCATCCTCTATGAGCAGTTGACCGGCGTGCCGCCGTTCGATGCGACCGATGCCGCCGGGCTCGTGCACGCACACGCCACGCATTCGGCACGCGCCCCTCACGAACTCGTTCCCCATGTACCCGAGCAGATTTCGCAGATCGTCGTGAAGTTGCTCGAAAAGGCGCCGGAGCAGCGTTACGGCACGGCCGCGGGGCTCGTCGCCGACCTGCAGCGATGCGAGCAGTGCCTTCGCCGCGACGGTCGCATTCCGATGTTCGCGCTCGATGTTCACGCGGCGCTGCAGCGTCTGCAGCAAGCCGATCACGTGGTGGGCCGCGAACAGGAGATCGACGCGTTGCGCGCGCAGTACCGTGCCGTCGCCGCCGGTGGAGAGATGCGCGTCGCATGGGTTTCCGGCCACTCGGGCATCGGCAAGTCGACGCTGCTGCTGGAGGCCGTCGCGCGAATCAGGCACGACGGGGCGCTGCTCGTGGCTACCAGCAAGGGCGAGGAAGGGCGCCGCGGCACACCGTATGCGATGCTTGCCCAGGCGCTGGAGCCGCTGCTGCAGTTCGTGCTGGGTTGCGCGGACGACGAATTCGACATGTGGCGCGCGCGAATCGGAACGGCCGTGGCGCCTGTCGGACGCACGCTCGCGAGATTCCTGCCGGCGCTCTCGGCGGTGCTGGGCCCGCAGGCGGGGCCGCCGGAGCAATCCGAACTGGCGCCCGGGCTGGAGCGCGAGCGCGTGCTGCAAGCGATCGCCCGGCTGATCGCATGTTTCGCGGCACCGGAGCGCCCGCTCGCGCTGCTGCTCGACGATCTGCAATGGGCCGATGCGGGCACGATACAGGTGCTGGAGCGGCTGGTGCAGCAACACCGCGACACGGCATTGCTGCTCGTTGGCGCCTATCGCGGCAACGAGATCGATGCGGGTCACCCGTTGCGGGCCGGCCCGCTGGCCGACGTTCCCGATGCATTGACGGTGGAACTCGGGCCGCTGAACGAGCGCGCGACGACCGAGCTGATCGCCCACGCGCTGCATCAGGACACCGATGCGCTTCGCCCGTTGTCCGACCTGATCGGGCAGCGAACCGGCCGCAATCCGTTCTTCGTGCATCATCTGCTGCGCCTGCTGGCCGACGAAGGCATGCTCGACTACGATGCGGGCGCCGGCCTGTGGCGCTGGAACATGGCGCGCATCGCCGCGCATCGCGGCGGCGATGACGTCGCGATGATGCTGGCGCGGCAGTTCGAGCTGTTGCCGGACGCCGCACGATTCATGTTGCGCCTGCTGGCCTGCATCGGCCAGCGTGCGTCGACGCGCCTGCTGGCCACGGCGGCCGGCCTGAGCGAGCCCGATGCGATCGAGGGGCTGCAGGCGGCGCTCGATGCCGGCAGTCTCCAGCGCGACGGCGACGACTGGACGTTCTGGCACGATCGCATTCGCGAGGCGGCGTATGCGTCGATCCCGGAGGACGAGCGGGCGGCGCTGCATCATGCAATCGCCTGCCGTTTGCTGACGGCCGGCGAGGCCTGCGCCGACACCTTCGTGCTGGCCGCGCAGGCGAACCTCGCCGGCACGATGGTCGCGACACCCGCGCAGCGCCGCGCGTTCGCGCGCGTGAATCTGGAGGCCGGGCAGCAAGCCCGTGCTGCCACCGCGCATCATTCCGCGCTCGGCTTCTTTCGCGCAGCCGTCGATTTCCTCGGCGAACGGGACACCAGCGGCGACGGGCTCGAGGCACGCATGCTGTGCGGCGAGGCCGAGTTCATGACCGGTGCGCTCGAAGCCGCCGAAGCGCGCCTGGCCGAGCTGGAGCGGGTAGCCGGCGACGGCACGTTCGGCGCGGATCTGACGCGCCTGCGCGCGGCGTTGTACACGGCGCTGGGCCGTTTCGATCTGGCGCTCGGCGTCGGCCTTGCGTTCCTGAAGCGCGCCGGCATCGATATCCCACCCCATCCGGACAGCGCAGACGTGCATCGCGAATACCTTCGCCTGCGCGGCTGGCTGGACCGCAACGGGATCGACGCGCTGCGTGAGCTGCCGATCATCGCCGATCCGCTGCAGCGCGCGATTGTCGACATCTTTGCCGACCTGATCCCGCCGGCACTCTATTCCGACCAGGATCTGGTCGACATGATTCTGCTGCGCGCGGTGAATCTGGCGATCGAGCATGGCCATTCCGATGCATCGGCCGACGTCTATGTCTGCATGAACCAGATCTTCGGCGTACGTTACGGCGATTACGCCGCGTCGCTGGCATTTGGCGAACTCGCGCTGCATCTGGTCGACGAGCGCGGGCTCGATCGGTATCGCGGCCGCGTATACATGGCGCACGGCACGATCGTGGTGCCGTGGGTGTTGCCGGCGCGCTCGGCCCGCGCGTATATCTCGCGGGCATTCGAGATCACCGTCGAGTGCTGCGATCATACGTTCGCGCTCTATTGCAAGCGCAATGAGGCCACCGGCATGCTGTTCGCCGGCGAATTTCTCGGTGACGTGCGCGATACGGTGACGCACGGGCTTGCGATTGCGCGTGATGCGAATTTCCAGCTCGTGATTGATGCGCTGCTCGCGCAGCAGATGCTGCTGAGACGGCTACAGGAAGGCGAGAGCGACGATCGCGACCTGTTGGCGCCGCCGGAGGGCAGGCCGCCGACCCTGGTTGATCTCGCCTACTGGGTGTACAGGCTGCAGGCCGCACTGTTGTTCGGCGATCTTCCGGACGCGCTCGACGCGCGTCGGCACGCGGAAGCTTGCGAGCATGCGGCGCGTTCGTTTGCCGAGCGGGCCGATTTGCCGTTCTACGGCGCGCTCGCACTGCTTGCGCTGCCCGGCCGCGATGCGTCCGAGGAGGTTGCGCTGCAGCGCCATGTCGAGCAGCTCGACGTCTGGGCGCGCGCATGCCCGGAGAACTTCGTCGCGCGACGCGAGCTGGTGCGCGCCGAGCACGCGCGCGTGAACGGGCAGCCGCTGGATGCCGCGGAAGCCTATGCGCGCGCCGTGGTGCACGCGGGCAGGCATGGCTTCACGCAGGTCGAGGCGCTGGCGGCCGAGTATGCGGCGCGATTCCATGCGGGGCGCGACACGATTGCCGCGCACGCGTATTTGCGCCATGCGGTGAGCGCATGGCAGCGTTGGGGGGCGCTCGCGAAGGTGCGCCAGTTGCAGGCCGCGCATCCCGATGTATTCGATGCCGGCGCCGGCAATCCCGTCGGGAGCCGGATGCACGCGCTGGACGTGAACGCGGTGCTGCGCGTGTCGAACGCGCTGGCGAGCGACATCGTGCCGGCGCGTCTCGTGGAAACGCTGTTGCGCACGACGCTCGAAAGCGCCGGCGCCGAGCATGGCGCGCTCGCGGTGCTGCGCGAGGGCGTCTGGCATGTACCGGCGCGCGCGGACGTGATCGACGGCACGATCGTCGTGACGCAGGAGGCCGTGTCGTTGACGGCGAGCGTGCTGCCTGTCTCCGTCGTGCAGGCGGTCGCGCGGACGCAGGAGGGCGTGGTGATCGACGATGCATCGGAGTCGCCGGTTCATGGTCAGGATGCTTATGTTCGCCGTCGGCGCCCGCGTTCGGTGATGTGCGTGCCGCTGATGCGTTATGCGACGCTCGTCGGCGTGCTGTATATGGAAAACAATCTGGCGGCGCGGATGTTTACCGCGGCCAAGGCGGCGCTGGTGGAGGTGATCGCCTCGCAGGCCGCTTTCGCGCTCGAGAATGCGCGGCTCTATGAGGAGCTGGTCGAGCAGAACCGTCAGCGCGCGCATGCCGAGGAACAATTGCGTGCCGCACTGGCCGGCCTCGAGCGCGCCAGTCGGCTGACCGCGATGGGCGAGCTCGTCGCGTCCATCGTCCATGAGATCGGACAGCCGATCGCCGCCGTCGACACATCGGCAAGCGCCGCGTTGCGTTGGCTGAACCGGGAACCGCCGGACGTCGGCGAAGCGCGGGAGATGCTCGCGCACATCAACCGGAGCGCGGCGCGGGCCAAGAGCATCATCCAGGCGCTGCGCGCGAAGGCACGCAAGGCCGCGCCGCAGTTTGCGACGGTCGACCTCGCCGAGGCCGTGCGCGAGGCCGCGGCGCTCGTCGCGCGGCAGCTCGACACGCTGGACGTGGTGCTGGAGCTGCGCAGTCACGAGGGGCCCGTTTACGTATACGGCGACCGGATCCAGCTCCAGCAGGTCGTGATCAACCTGCTGACGAACGGTGCCGAATCGATGGCCGAGCTCGAGACGGCGCGTCGTCTTTCGCTTGCGTGCGAAGCGCACGGCGTTGACAGTGTGCGTGTGAGCGTGGAGGATTCGGGCAGCGGCATTGCACCCGATATCGCGGACCGGCTGCTCGAACCGCTTTTCACGACCAAGGAGAACGGGATGGGCATGGGCCTCGCCATCTCGCATTCGATCGTGGACGCTCACGGCGGAACGTTGACGCTGTTGCCGCGAGAAGGTGCCGGTACGCGAGCAACCGTGATGCTGCCGCGCGTCGATCCATGATGTGTGGTCCGTCGGCGGGCGACGCGCTGCGGGCCGACAGGTTCTTCGAGTTGTTGTGTTTGAGCCGCTGCGCGGCCACTCCTGAAAATTCATCAGCGAATATCGATGCCGGAAACCAGAATGCCCCACGCGACACCTGATCGGAACAGCCGCATCGTCTACGTCGTCGATGACGACGAATTCGTGCGTGCCGCGCTGATCAGCCTGTTGCGATCGATCGACCTGGAGGTTCGCGCCTTTGCGTCGACGGAAGAGTTTCTCGCGGCACCGAAGGGCGCGGGACCGTCGTGCCTCGTACTGGACGTCAGGCTGCGCGGGCAGAGCGGCATCGCGTTTCAGACGTCGCTGGCGGAGAGCGGCGGTCCGCAGATGCCGATCATCTTCATCACGGCGCACGGCGATATCGCGATGACGGTGAAGGCGATGAAAGCCGGCGCGATGGATTTCCTGACGAAGCCGTTCCGCGACCAGGACATGATCGATGCGGTGATCGCGGCGCTCGAGCGCGATGCGAAACGGCTGCAGGACGATCACTCGCTGCTCGATCTGCGCGCGTGTTGGGAGTCGCTCACGCCGCGCGAATGCGAGGTGCTGCAACACGTCGCGACGGGCCTGATGAACAAGCAGGTCGCGGGCAACATGGGCATCGCGGAGATCACGGCCAAGATTCATCGCAGCCAGGCGATGCGAAAAATGAAGTGCCGCTCGGTGGCCGAACTGGTGCGCAAGATGACTGCGCTCGGCATCAACGTGCCGTCGCGCTAGCGGCGGCCCGGGCGCGGAAAGCCATCGGCGGTGGTGCATCGCGCCCCCCGCTTCGGAAAGCGCGAGCGTCACTCGTTTACCCGGATCCTTCATCGACCGGCCCATGCACGCACGCCGAGCCTACCCATACGTAGGTATGATGACGATGCCGCGGCGTGACGGTATGCTGGCAACTTGGGTAACAGTGCTCGGGACGGCCCGGTCCGTCCCCCTCGTCATTAAGCAGGGATGCCTTTTTCACTCTCAGCCTCCGATCTCGTGTCCATTGTCGACGACGATCCCTTCGTGCGCGCCGCCGCGGGAAGTTTCGTGCGTTCGCTGGGCGGGGAGGCGCGCGAATTCGCGTCGGGGCCGGCATTCCTGGCGTCCGACGTGGTGTCGCGCACGGGTTGCCTGATCTGCGATCTCCAGATGCCCGAGATGGATGGCCTCGAAGTGCTGGCCCGGATGGAAGCACGCGGCCTGCGCATTCCGACCGTGCTGGTCACGGCGTTCGTCAGCGTCCGCACGTCCGAGCGAGTGCGGGCCAGCACGGCGCTGTGTCTCCTCGAGAAACCGATCGACGCACAGGAGCTCGAAGGCTGGCTCGCCCGTGCGCTCGGATACGGCTGATCGCCGGCCTGCGCCGCAACGGCAACCTAAACCTTCGTAGGGGGTAGATGGCCGCTTGTTTGATGGTGCGAACCCCCGCACGCATGTTTTCATCTTCCCTGTACCGTCCGCCGCGACGGCGACAGGAGAACGAAGATGGCCAACATTCCTACCTTATCGTCCGGAGCCTGGTTTGAGGCTCGGCTCACGCGCTCCATACGCAACTTCAGCCGCGCATGCCGCGAGCATGCACGCGGTCTCGTCGCGTGTCCGGCCCGGCTGTTCGTCGTGGCTGGCGTGCTGTTCGTCGCGGCGGCGCTGTACGACGCTCGCGACCTGCTCGCGAATGCATTGCTCCCCGCCGTCGACCGCGATCTTCTGATGGCGAGCGTGACGGGCGCGATGCTTGCGCTGGTGGCGGCGGTGCTGTGGCTGCGTGCGCTGCGACTGGACGCGGCAATCCGGCAACTCGCCGCGGCACTCGAGGACCATGGGCTGGAAGAGCTGCCCCGTTCGCTGGTCGAGCGCGGCACGCCGTCGATCGCGAGACTGGCCGCCGCGATCAACGACGCGCATCACCAGCATGCGGATCGCGTAACGGAACTGCTGCATGTGCTCGCGGCCTATGCGCATGATCTGCGCACGCCGCTGACGCGCGTGATGCTGCGTAGCGGCATGCTGGAAGATCGCGCGTTGCGCGATGCGATGGAGCGCGACCTGGCCGAGATGGGCGAGCTGATCAACGCGAGCCTTGCCTGCGCACGGCTTCAGTGCAGCGTGGCGGAGCCGCCGCGCAGCGTCGACGTGGACGCGTTGCTCGGCTCGCTGGTCGACAACTATCGCGACGCGGGGCTCGCCGTCGCGCTGGACGGGCGGTTGGACTGTCCGCTCGTGACGTTTCCGCATGCGCTGCGGCGCGTGCTCGTCAACCTGATCGACAACGCACTGCGTTACGGACGCGATGTCCGCCTGTGCGTTCGCGTCGATGCCCGGCGCGTGATGCTTGCGGTGGTGGATTCCGGGCCGGGCATCGTGCCGGCGGAGATGGAAGCGGTCTTCACGCCGTGGTACCGGGCGCCGCAGACAGCGGCGCGTGCGCCGGGATCCGGATTGGGGCTTGCGATCGCACGGCGGCTGACGCAAGCGATGCAGGGCGAGCTGCAGCTGAACAATCGCAGCACCGGCGGCCTCGAAGCGCGCGTGACGTTGCCGCTTGCTGTCGCATGACGGCGGGCAGGCGATGTCGGCGGCGCGGCGTACCGGTATTGCCTCGACTTCCGTTTTCCGACCCGTGCGTGCGGCCGATGCGTTCGGCCGCGCTTGCCTAGACGCTCTCGTCGGTGAGTTCGTCGGCGACATCCTGCCGGCATTCACTCACATGGAGCCGATAGCCTTTCGCGTAGACCGACTGGATCGACCATTCCATGCCGATCGATCGCAGGCTCGCACGCAGCCGGCTGACATACATGTCGACCGACCGGCTCGTGGCCCCGCCGTCCCAGCCCCACACCACCGAATGCAGATCCTGCCGTTGGACGACGGTTCCCAGATGCGATGCCAGATGCCACAGGAGTTCGAATTCCTTGGTGCCGAGCGGGTGCGCGATGCCGTCCGCGACGATGCTGAGGTTCGTGCGGTCGAGCAAATGGCGCCCGACGATCATCTGCCTGCTTTCATTGGCCGACGCGCGAGAACGGCGCAAGAGCGCGCGGATCCGCGCGAGCAGCACCCTTCGGTCGAACGGCTTGACGAGGAAATCGTCAGCGCCAGTGTCGAGAATCCGGACGATATCCTCTTCATTCGAATGGATCGTCTGGAAGATCACCGGCACCGACGGGCTCGCCCGTCCACGGACCCACGCCAACAGCCTGTCGCCGCCGATGCCGGGCAGATCCCAGTCGAAAATCATCAGGTCGGCCCAGTGATCCGACAAGTAGTTTCGCGCATCGAGACCGTTGCCGAAGGCGCTCACATGATAGCCCTCGGTCTTCAGCCACGACGCCAGCAACGATCGCTGGATCACGTCGTCTTCCACGAGAACGATTCGTACTTGCTTGCCCATCATGACTCTCTTTTGACCAGCACAGCCTCTGACGGCCGCGCTTGCTCCATTTCCGGCTGCGCGAAAGCAGCGTCGGCCGCGGTGAGGAGGCGCCTGCCAGCAATCGCCGCGCTCAAGTCCCATCGACTTGAAGTCGGCGCCTCGACACCCGTCTCGCCATCGCACAGAGGGAGAACAATCGTCCTGACGCAAAAATTCCATCGCGGCAGCGTCGCTCCGTGGCGGCTGCCGGACAGGCTGCCGCGTGCGAGCCGGCACGAGCCGGTCGTTGCGGACGCTACCTTTCCTGACGTACAGCGGTTGCCCGTTTGCCGCGAATTCCGTCGCATGCGCGATGCCGCCCGATGTGAGTGATGTCGTTGAGGCATCCTACAACAGGATCAGATCGTGAAAATTGCCCGACGGGCTTTCAATGTATCCAATCCTTTCCGTATCCGTCACGGATACAGAGCGATACAAAAAACCTGTCGATTCACAGGCTATCGTTCGCTTGTTTTGCGTATTACGTGGAAATGGCGTTGGTGCATGTATCGCCGTCGTGCGGCGAAATATTCACAAAAAATGCATGGCGAAATTATTTATATTTATTCAATTCGCATAGGCTGACCACTATGTGCTTTCCGCACGCAGCCGACATCGGTCGAGCACCCGCCCGCGATTCAGTGATCGGGCAGCGGCAGTGCGCCGTCGGGCAGTGCCGCGTTCCTGGGCAGCTTGACGAAATCGCCGGGCTGCGGATTCAGACTGCCCGGAATCACGGCGCGCTCGGGTGCGCCAGCCACGCTCGCTGACGGTAGCGGCATCGCAGGCGCCGGCACGGACGGCGACCGATACATCAAGTACGTGGCCGAATAGGGGACATTCAACACCGAGCCCGCGAGCACGCAGGGCCGGTCGGGCGGCAAGCCGCCTTTCGTCTGCACCCGCAGGATGAGCCCGGTTCGTGCGAACCGGGTCTCGAAAACCTTGTCTCCGCCGTTGAATCGGGCGACGAGACGGGCCCATGGCAAGCTGTCCGGACTCACCGTCGCCTCGGCGTCCGGACGACTCACGACATAGCTGCCGTCGTAACTCGAAAAGTAGCCGCCCGGCAACGCGGTGCCGACACTCTCCCCGGTTGAATCGACGAGCGTCGACTGAACACCGCGATACACCCAGTTCAAGCCATTGTCGCCACGATCGCACCGATACACGACCTCTCCGCCGGCCGTCAGGATGTCTTCCAGCACGTCGTCGGGCGGTACCCTCAGCGACTCGGGCAAGTCGCGATTCATCGGCGGAAGCGGCGGCGCGGCGCACGCGGCGAGCGTGACGATCCACGCCGACAGCATGCGCCATCTTAGTGCGCGCCACCTCACGCGGCCGGTGGCCGCGTCGCTATTCAGGAAAAGCGCGCGTAATTGCTGCATGACTGCCGTTTGCCGACTGGCCGCGATATTACGCACCATAACGAACGCCTCGCGATGAATTGGATGAGGAGCGCAAATCATATTCGACGGAAAAATCGCGGCACGGCCGAGCGCGCCAAATAACCGTGGACGGTTCGCTTGCCGGCAACGCGCTTCGGCTCCAATGTGAATTCGCCTCTGTCGATTTGCCGTGCCCGGTTTGCGGATTCGCCGGTCGATGCATTGCTTCGGGAAGCCGCGTCTCGTGTTGGCGCGCCGGACGTACGATGCGACTCCAGGGCGATCGCGACCGGCCGCGCACGGCTGCCGGATTCGTGGATCGCATCTCACTCGTCGATGGTTTTACGTTACTCGTCCATGAAAGTATCGAGCATCGGGCTGCGTTGCCTTGTATTGATTTGCAGTGCAGGTGCGGTGCAGTTCGCGCGCGCCGACTGCTTCGATCATGCCGCTGCGTATCAGCATGTCAATCCGCTCATCCTGCGCGCCATTGCCTGGCAGGAGTCGCACAACCGTGCCGATGCGATGCACGTCAACGCAAACGGGTCGGTCGACTATGGAATGATGCAGATCAATTCGATTCATCTTTCGCCGCTTTCGCGCTTCGGCGTCGGGCGAGAGGCACTCATGTCTCCGTGCAAGAGCGTGTACGTCGCGGCCTGGCTGTTGCGCCGTCAGGTCGACAAATATGGCAATACCTGGGCCGCCGTCGGCGCGTATCACTCGGCGACGCCGTCCCTGCGCGACGATTATGCGCGCCGGATAAGTGGCATTTTGCGGCGCTGGAAGATGCTTCCCGACGATCGGTCGGGCATCCGCACCGCGCAGCGGCCGGAGGCCCGTCCGATCGACGCTTCCACCACGGAACCGGAGCAGTCGACGGTCGTTGCCCGTCGCGTCAACGATCGGCATCGACCGGCCGTCGATGCCCGTTCGGAACTCGAACTGCTGGCGATGCAGGCCGATCTCGAGTTGGGGCAGTCGCGCAGATAGCGGCGGGGACGCGCCACGCCGCTGCATGTTGCTGTCGTGCGCGACCTGCCGATGCACTAGCCGTTGCCGGGCGAAAGCGCCGGGCCGCTGCGCGCCCCGGTACCGGCATACTCGATCGCAGTCGGTACGATTGCCCCGAGCGCGGCGATGCCGAGCCCCAGATAGTGATTCCAGTTCGCTTTCTCGCCAAGCGCCAACGCGGTGAAGGCGAGACTGAAGATGGCCCGAAAGGCCTCCTGCACGTTGCGGATCGTATAGGCGGACGGGGTGCCTTGCACGGGCGCCTGAGGCAACTTGCCCGCTTCTTTATTGGCCATTTCGGAAAACGTGGTGGAAAGCTGAAGCAAGGGGAATTCGCCCAGCAGAAACCTCACCGATCGCAGCCAGTTTTTGGTCCACGCCCGGTAGGGATTTTGATCGTTCTCCATGCCGATCTTCAGGAAACGTGCGAGGCGCCCGTCGCCCGGTTTGGCGCCGCCGAGAAATTGCCCGAGATTGGCGAACGCTTGCAATACCGAAGACGTCACGCCGAAGATCGCGGCGCGGTGGTTGATGTCCGAGAGCCACGCATTTTGAACGGAAGGGCCGATGGCGCCGAGCACGGACCCGACCGTGCTCAGGATCGCCATCGCAGCAAAGAACGCCGTTCTTCTCGGCGTGGCGCTGTCACGCAATTCCGCTATCGTGCGCTCCGCGTCCTGCGCATGCGCGAGTGCCGCGTCGATTCGGGTGAGGCGTTCGTCATCGTCGGGGAGATCGTTGCGGAACTGACGAACGGAGCTCTGTATCGCCGCGAGATTGCCACTGAACCGCTCGACGTGCGTTCCATAATCGGCTGTGGGCGACGCGGGAAGCATGTCGCCTGGAAGCACTTCATGTTCGCGAGGAAAGATGACCTCGTGCAATCGGGCGATGGAAGTACAGGCATTGTCCAGATCGGCCCTCATCTCGACGAAATCCTGGGCAGGGACGGTGTCGAGCCAGGTATTCAGAGACGATTCTGGAATCCGTATTCCCGCCTGCTCCGCCGATGCAGGATTCGCTCGCGAAGTGTGGGTGGGGAGGAATGACGATCGATCGTCGCCGTGCCGTGCCGATTTCTTCGACAGCGTGTCGAAAACGGGCCGAAGCATGCGAATGATCAAGCCGTTCAACGCACCGGTTTGAAACGCAGCGCCTGCGGCGCTCAGTGCAAATCCGGCAACCTGATAGCCAGGAGGGGGCGCCTGCCCGGTCGCCTTGTTGATGCCGAACAGGATCGCGAGCGCGAACGCCTGGTCGAGCGCCTGCGCAAATCCCTGCAACTGGTTTATCTGACCGCCGGCATCCTTGAATCGTCGTTGCCCGTCGGTCGCAAGTGGATATTCCGTTAGTGCAGCGAAGAGCAGCGCAAGTGCCGATCGGGATGTCACCAGCTTCGTCATTTCCCCGACGTTGTCGAAGCGCACATGGGTCGCCGGAATGAGTCCGGGCAGCGCGTACCATGCCGCGTTCTTGGCCGCGATCGCCCCGACTATTTCCGCGAGTGCAATGCCGCGCTGGGTTCTGCTGACCTTCGACGACGCACCGGAGTCGATCTCCGGCGATGCGGCGGCCAACTGTGATTCGAGGTCGCCAACCAGACGTTCGAGCAATGCCTTCACCGGCCCCGCAGCCGCGATGAAATTCTGCGCGTCATCGATCTTTCGACGGTTCTCCTCCGTCAGGCAATCGCGTTCCAGGCCGCGCAGTTCATTGGTGACCCTGCTGTGAAAATTGGCGGCTTTGGACAGCGAGGCGGTGAGCCGGTGCGTCACCTTTTCCAGTCCCTCGAGCATCGCCCGCGCGTCGCGCACGCCGATTGCCGCAGGCGGATGAGCCTCGACGGCCCGCAGCTCGACGGCATTCGGTTCAAGCGCGATCGCTTCGTGGGAGATGTGCATCGAGGACGCCGTCGATGCCGTGCTATTCGATGACGGTGCCCGACTTCTCCGGCGATTCTCCGGCGGTCTGGCTGCCGGGGAGTGGTCGCTCCGGCTTATCGCTTGAAGTGCGATCAGGCCAGGGGAGGCGGTCGTTCGAGATCGCGCCGTTTCCGTCGAGTTCGCCGGTGCACCCGCGTCGATCGGGTCGGCCGGGTCCGCCGAAGAGTCTGGCACGCCGGTATTACATAGGCTCGTGGTTCGCATGAGTATCTGCTTTCGTTGTCGATAACGCGCGGAAGCTCAATGATCGGCGGTACATCGTTCGATTGCTCGCGCAGCACGATGTGCGCATCGAAATTGCGAAAGCATTCGCGAGGTGAATGGCGAGCGGTCTAGCGTCGAAGGCATTGTCTGACCTTGGCCGATGATCGTGCGGATTTTGCGCGGCGTTTTTTTAGAGCGGATGGGGAATAGCCGAACGCCTCGGGTGTTATAGATAGCGGAAACCGTCGCTCCCGCGCGTGAAATCCTGTACTTATCCGGATGATCGATTCATTTTTGAAGGCCTCTCATCGACTGTGGAACGTCGCCAGATACATTCCGATACGCGACAGACATACGCGAGATACATGGCGGGCTCCCAATGACGCATGACGTCGAGTTCGGCGAGTCCGCGATCCCGCGGACGCACGGCAAACCCCCGTTTTCACGACGTGTGCGGAACCGGACGTCGATCGCAATTGACCGGGAGTACGACAATGCATGACAGCAAGGTTTGGTTCATCACGGGCTGCTCCGGCGGCCTGGGTCTTCAGCTTGCCGAGGCGGTGCTTTCCGCTGGCCACAAACTGGCGGCAACGGCGAGGGACGTGACGCGTCTGGCCAGCCTGACGGACGCCTATGGCGATCGGATTCTAGCGATCCCGCTGGACATCACCGATCCGGACGCGGCGCGCGGCGCCGTCAGCCTGGCGGTCGAGCAATTCGGTCGTCTCGACGTGCTGGTGAACAACGCGGGCTACGCCGATCTGGCGTCGATCGAAGACATCACCGACAGCGCGCTGCACGAGCAGATCGAGGTCAACTTCTTCGGCGTGTGCAATGTCACGCGTGCGGCACTGCCGTTCATGCGTCGGCAACGGGCCGGCCACATCATTCAGATCTCGTCGGTGGGCGGAAGAGTCGGCGGCCCCGGGCTCGCCGCCTATCAGGCAGCCAAATGGGCGGTGGGCGGGTTCTCGGAAGTGCTGGCGAAGGAGGTCCGCGATTTCGGCATCCAGGTCACGATCGTCGAGCCGGGATCGATGCGGACCCGTTGGGCCGGTTCGTCGATGACCATTCCGCCGATCAGCGACGCGTACAAGCCGATCATCGAGCCGGTAGCGGCACGCTTGCGCAGCATCGACGGCATGCAACCCGGCGATCCCGCGCGGATTGCCCGGGCGCTGCTCGGCATTGCCGGATCGCCGACCGCGCCTTTGCGATTGCTGATGGGCGGCGACGCGGTCGCGGTAGCCGGCGCGGCGGCAAGGTTCCGTGCGGAAGAGGACGCGCAATGGCGCGAATTGAGCGAATCGGTTTCGTTTCCGCCGGCGCAGCCCGAATGAAGCCGGCTGCCGGAGACCGCCGATGACCACGCCGTCCGAAGACAATATCGTCGCGCGGGTGCTGCTGAACGTGCTCGATCCGTCCGCCGAGCAGCTCCACGCGTGCACGAAGAAGTGGCGCGTCGGGTACCGGCCGCGCCGTGCAAGCACGGGTTCGCGCACGGCGAGGCGGCCCGTCAACGTCGTGATCGTCAGGCGGATTTCGGCCAGCGCGATCAGTGTCTCGTGGAGCGACGCGTGCCTGGGCAAGTCTACCGAGCAGATTTGGAGCAGAGGTTTCGCCGACGGCGCGGCGGTCTGTGCGCTGACCGGGCGTTGCATCGGCCGCGGCGATCCGGTGTTTCGCCCTCACGCCGGCGAGGCGCGCGTTCCGGTCAGTCGAGAACTCACGATCCTCGCCGCAACCGTCGCGCAGCGTCCCGATCTGCCGCTCGCCGATACCTGAGCGCGTCGCGCGCGCGTGCGGGGACGTGGGCGGTCGTCTGCGCCTATACGAACGTATGCGGCGCATCATCGGAACAGTTCATTTCCTCGATTGCGGATTGTGCGGATCATGTTGCGACGGCCCCGAGCGGCGACCTTTTCGCGCCGCCGCCCGAATCGACCGGAAACTTTGAAACAAGGGGAAGCATGATGGCCGATCCACGCACGATGTCGCCACGCGTCGCCTCGTTCGTGCTGCTCGGCGCGCTGCTGACGGCATGCGGCTACGGCGCGACATTTCTGCTGTCGATGCATTTCCGTGTAGCGGGCGGAAGCGACATCGACACGGGAGCCGCACTGGCCGAAGCGATGATCGGTGCGCTGATCGGCCTGCCGCTGGTCGCGTGGTGCGCGCACCGGATCGGCGCCGCGCGGGCGACCGCGCTGGCGGCGCTGGTCGTCGGCGCAGGCGTCGTCGGCTTCGCGCTGATCGGGCGCACCGGCTCGCTGAGCGTCGTGCCCGGCTTGCTGGTCGGCGTCGGTTGGGGCGGGTTCTGCCTCGCGGCGCCGATGATGATCGCGGAGCGAACGGCGGATATCGAACGTGAGCGCTGGTTCCTGCGGTTCGGGTCGTTTCAGATGGCAGGCGTCGGCGGTGGTCCGGCCGTTGCGGCACTTGCGATTCGCAATTGGCACTGGACGACGGGCGCGGTGTTCTGCACGGTCGGCGCGCTGTGCGCGACGGCTGCGGTGATGCTGGAATGTTTCGGCCGCCTCTCGCCTGCGTCGCACGCGGTTGCGCCGCCGAGGCGGGATCGGTGGGTACGCGAGATGGGCGCGATCGCCCGCACGCCTGCGATCTATCCGATCGCGATCATCGCGCTCGGCTCGAGCGTCTTCTCGGGGCTGATGACGTTCCAGATGTCGATGGCGCAGGGCCCGGGCGTGAAGGCCGGAACGTTTTTCGGTCTGTATTCGGCCACGGTAGTCGTCATCCGCGGGCTGCTCGGTGCGGTCGTGATTCAGATCCGCGTCAGCGCGACGACGCAGATCCTGCTCGGCTTCATGATCCTGAGCGTCGCCGTGACATTCGCCGTGCCGCACAACGCGCTGCTTCATTCGGCCAGCGCCGTGCTGCTCGGCACCGGGTATGGCCTCATCTATCCAATCGTGCAGGCGCAGGCCGTCAACAGTGCCGATGCGCGGCACCGGCACGCCGTGCTGACGTGGTTCGTGGCGTCGTATTTCGTCGGCGCATTCGGATTCCCCGCGCTCGGCAGCATGGTGCTGGTCAGCATGGGCAAGACGATGCTGTTGATACTGATCGCGGCATGCGGGCTGGCGGCGCTGCTTCTGTCGATCGTCGAGCACCGCAAGCGGGTATTGCCGGTGGCGTGCTGAACGCACGCGCCGGGGTTCCGGAATCCGTCTGCCGCTGCGACGCGCGACGATGGTCGGCGTCGAGCGCACACGAGGCGAGCAGCCTCCGACGGTCAGCTCACGGCTTCCTGGAGAATCGCGCGGACCTCTTCGAGCAGTCCGCGAATCGCGCCATGGCTCGTATGCGTGAGACGCAGCACGCCATCGATCGTGCACGCGCCGATGATCTGGTCGTCGGCGAAGCCCGACGTCACGATGGGGCCCCACAGCGCCTTGAGCGACACGCCCTCGTACTCGGAAGCAATCGGCTGATTGCCCAGATTCGACACCATGACGTCGAAGGCCAGCACGGCCGATAGAAACCCGGCCGCATGCTCGACGCTCGGCCGCGTGGACATCACGGCCTCCAGTGCCTTCAGTTCCGCCGCCACGCTCGCGCGCGCTTGCGACGGTGCAAGATCCTGTTTGATCTTGCGAGCGGCGGTCCATATATCCGTACCGCGCGGGTGATCGTCGACCGTGATGGTCTGCGTGATGTAGACGCCGGCGGCGGCACGCGCGTCGTCGGAAAGACCGCGCAGGTCGATCGGCGTGACGGTTCTCAATGCGCGTTCGGTCCACGCGCTGGACAGACGCCGGCCGGCTTCGTGAACGGCTGCGGCAATCGCGCCGTGCACGGTGGTTTGCTCGGCACGTGCGCGGACCACGAGCCGGCGGGTGTCGTCGGCGGAAAGCGCAATGGCGTCGACATGCGGCGCTTGCGCGGCGTCCGGACGAAATGGTTTGGGTGCGGGCGCCGGCGCGGGGGGCGGCAAGACGGCGGCGTGGCTCAGATCGGTATCAAGCATGGTCTCCAGCGACGGCACCAGCGGCAACGGCGCCAGTCGCTCGCCCGACAGGGTGCACAACAGATCGTCGATCAGCGATGCACTGCCCATGCCGTCGACCACGGAATGATGCGCAATCAGAATCAGCGTCGAGCTGCGTTCGCCTTGCAGCAAGGTCGCGCGCAGCAGCGGCGCCGCGGATCCGACGAAGCGCGTGGCGATTTCGTGGGCCGCTTCCGCCTGCCACGCAGTCGGGTCTTGCTCGAGCACGCGCAACGGCACCGCGGCGTCAGTCACGCGATAGAAGCCTGAATGCTGTTGCGCGTCGATGGCGATGCAGGTCGATAGCAGCGGATGCCTGTGCTGCAGCGCCTGAAACGCCGCATGCCATGCGTCCGGCGAAAAGCGCCGATCGATCTCCGCAACCATCGCGAAATGCGTCGGCCGATTCTGGTCGAGCAGCCAGAACAGATGTTCCGTGCTCCCGAGCGCCCGCACGAGCCGCTGATTGTCGTCGATTTCCTGCGATTGATTCCGCACCGCCTGACTCCCGAAGTGATGGTCTGCCTCAACAGAACAATCGAGGAGGGTGCGCTATTCCGCCGTGGCCGAATTGCTCGACATGTGCCGGACTATTTTTTCCTGTCGTCGGGGTTGTAGGTCACATAGAGCTTCGTATATCCGGGCGTGTCGAAATGTCCCGTCCATCCCTTCGGAAGCGTGACGGCTTCGCCGGTCTTCACGAGCATCACCGAACCGTCCGACGACGTGAGCTTCACGCTGCCCGCAAGAAAGTACAGGAACTCGTTGTACGGCAGCCCGTGCGGCCCCTTGATTTCCTCATGCGACGGCCCGGATCGATACACGCCGGTCTGGTACGCGTTGTCGGTCGACGTGAACGTCGCGACGTCCGCGCTCGTTTCGCCGCCTTCGTCTTTTTTCACGGCGTCGGCGCGATTGAATATCGCACCGGCAAGGTCGGACCTCGACGCCTTGATCGGCTTGATCGTTTCGGCGTGCGCGTCGACGGAGGTCATCACGCTGAACAACAGCAGCGCTCCGAGGGCGTATCTGGACATCGGCTATCTCTCCTTTGGTTTTTTCGTGGCAGCGACGTTAAGCGTGAACGCGCTGTCGTGGCGCCATTGTGTCGGAAAAACCCGCCTTCGTTTGGCGATCGACCGAAAACGAGACGGCAGTTTTGTTTCTCAATGTGTATGAAACCGGTCTGGATACATGGCCTTGCAAAAGCCATTTGTCGAGACACACGTCAGATACGTGGTCTGGATTTAATGCATCTCATCGATCGAATCCGATCAGGGCGCTCGAGACGGCATCGCGAGATCAGCGACCGGCGAGGGACCCGACAGATTCGCGACAGCCGAATTTATCCAGGAGAACGACATGAAAGTAAAGACGATCGCTTTGGTTTTCGCGGCGTGCGCCGCCGTTGCCGCCACCACTTCCGCTTTTGCGAGCAGCGCCGTCGACACGAGCATCAACGACCATGCCGTCGGGCAAGCGAGCCAATGGGCGCCGAGCGGCAAGGTGCCGAAGGGCAAGACGCGCGCCCAGGTTCGCGCGGAACTGGTGCAGGCGGAGAAGGACGGCCAGCTCGCGGCGCTCGAGCAGCTCTACCGCGGCAGTTGATCGCGGGCCTCGCTATTCATCCCCCCATTCAACACGACACCGACCATGAACCACGAAACGAAAATTCTGTACACCGGCGAAGTTCGCACCACCGGTGGGCGCGATGGCGCCGCGCACAGCGCGGATGGCCGCCTGGATGTGAAGCTCTCCGCGCCCGGCTCGGCCGCGCCCGGCACGAATCCCGAGCAGCTGCTGGCCGCGGGCTGGTCGGCATGCTTCATCGGCGCGATGGGCCTGGCCGCGCAAAAGCTGAAGGTTTCGCTGCCGCGCGACACGCATGTCGATGCGCAGATCGATCTGGCCACGAACGACGGCGCGTACTTCCTGCAGGCACGGCTGAACGTCAGCGTGCCGGGCGTCGACGCCGACGTCGCGCAGGCGCTGGTCGACGCGGCCCACCAGACGTGTCCGTATTCGAAGGCAACGCGCGGCAACATCGACGTGGTCGTCACGGTGATCTGATACGCGTGCGGCGCTCGACGCGATCGACGCGCCGTTGGCAACTCTCCGGAAGGTGCAATGACCGCATTGACGTGGTGTGCGATTTTTCTTGCCGCGCTGACGGCGATCTCGAGGATGCCGCGCGGGCTCACGCTGAGCCTGCTCGCCATCGGCTATGCGATCGCGTTCGCGTCGCGGCAGTTGCAGCCGATCGCGCTCGTGCCGATCGCGCTGCTGGTCAGCACCGGCGTGCTGTTGCAGCGGAATCTGCCGGTCGCCGGCAAGGTCGTGTGCAACGTCGTCTTCTGCGTCATTGCGGTCGGTCTGTTTCAGCATTGGCTGCCGGGTTTCGACAATCTCAGGGTGATTCATGCGGCACGCCTGACGCCGGATGCGGCGCCCTACACGATGTATCTGAACTTCGACAAGCCGCTGATCGCGTTCTGGCTGGTGCTGGCCTACCCGTGGGTTCTGCCGGAGAAGCCGCTGTCGATACGGGCGATCGCGGCGGTCGTCGCGTGCGCGGCGACCTCGGTGGTCTGCTTCTCGATTGCGTGGTGGGCCGGGGCGATTGCGTGGGCGCCGAAGTGGCCGAATTTCGCGTGGCTGTGGGTGCTCGACAACCTGCTGCTGGTCGCGTTCGCGGAAGAAGCGTTTTTCCGCGGCTATATCCAGGCGGGCGCGACACGGTTGATGCGTGCGCAACCGAATGCCGGCTGGCTGGCGCTGGTGGCAGGCGCCGTGTTGTTCGGCCTTGCTCATTATCAGGGCGGCGCGCTGCTGGCTCTGCTGGCCGGCCTGTCCGGCATCGGTTACGGGCTTGCCTGTCGCGTCGGCGGTCTGCAATCGGCCGTGCTCGCGCACTTCGGCGTCAACCTGGTGCAGTTCGGGTTGCTGACCTATCCATTCATCGCCCGGGCCTGAGCGAACGCACGCTCTGGTACGAGGACCTGTGATCCGGCAGTTCGGGTAATACGCGACGGCGGATGGAATATCTGCGCCGTCCAGCTGTTTACGTGGACTGCAGGGGTGTTGCCCGCTTAATTTCGCCTAAACCCATGGATACACGTCAGATACTGCAGTTCGTCGACGTCGGCTTGGTTGCACCGCGGGAGGATCGACGTAGATGACCGCAGCCGAACTGTCCGCCATGCTCCCCGCGATGCTGCCGCGTCTCTGGACCTTCGCGCTGCGAATCTCCGGTGACCGCCACGACGCCGAGGATCTCGTGCAGGGCGCGTGCGTTCGTGCGCTCGAACGAGCGCATCAGCTACGACCGGGAACCGCGCCGCTCAGCTGGATGTTCTCGATCGTGCAATCCACCTGGCTCAACGAACTCCGCGCACGCAGCGTGCGTCGGCGCTCGGGCATGGACTGGGACGACGACCTGCTCGAAACCATCGCCGATCCCACCGCGCCGACCCTCGAACAGCAGGCGCTGGATGCGCAGATCGTCAGGGCGGTGCAGCAGCTGCCCGAAGCGCAGCGCGTGGTCATGTTGCTGGTCGCCGTGGAGGGGCTCAGCTATGGCGAAGCGGCCGAGGCGCTCGGCGTACCCATCGGGACGATCATGAGCCGGCTTTCGCGTGCCCGCCAGACGATCGGCGCCCTGTTCAGCGATGGAAAGGAACGACCCATGAAAGGCGCAGCGAAGAGTGAGGATCAGGGGGCATGAAAATGGACGACATCCTGCTCATGGCATACGTGGATGGCGAACTCACGTCGCACGAGCGAGAGGAAGTCGACAGGGCGATCGACACGTCGGCCGATATCGCCAGGCGGGTTGCCCTGTTCGAAGCATCGGTGTTGCCCTATCAGTATGCGTTCCAGCGCCAGGAATGGCCGCCGCTGCCGCAGAGCCTGGTCAGCAAGGTCGCTGAAATCGCGCGGGCGTACACCGGGCCTTCGGCGCCGTCCGCGGTCGGCGGCGCGCGTCGCGCGGATGCGCCGGCGTCGCGGCCCGACGCGCGCGCGCCGTCGTCCGCGCCGGTTCGCTCGCGCGTTCGCACGATGGTGCCGTGGCTCGCGGTTGCCTTCGTCGCGGGCGCGTTCTGCTGCGGCGTCGTCCTGCACTTCGCGCCGCAGGATGCGCTGACGACCGCGCGGACGCAGATGTCCCCGTGGATCATGGCGGCCGTGAACTATCAGCGGCTCTATACGCGCGACACCGTTGCTTTCGATTCGTCGAATCTCGCTGCCGCGGCGCATATGGTTGAAAACATTCGCCGCGACGACGGGCTGCGGATCCGCATTCCGGACCTGCGCTCGGTCGGGCTGACATTCAAGCGCATACAGCGGCTGAATTTCAATCACAAGCCGCTGGTGCAGATCGTCTATCTCCCCGAAAAAGGCTTGCCCGTGGCGCTGTGCGTGATGAAGGACGAACGGCCCGACACGGCGCTCGCCCGACAACAGGTCGGCAGCATGGAGGTCGTGACGTGGCGCCGTGCCAGGATGACCTATGCGCTGATCGCCGCGCCCGGCGACACCGACCTCGGCGCGATCGGCAAGCGGATCGCCGACAACGGCATGGAAGAAATGCTCGGTCAGCTGCAGCGGGCCGGCCCGGCGATCGCGAGCTGAGGGTTCGCGGCGACACCGTGCGGGCGCCGCGACCGGTGCGGATACGTCACGGTTCGCGGGGGCCGTCAGCGGTCGGCGTGATCAGCCGGTTGATGCTGACGCCCATTTGCTGCGCCTGTGGCTGAAGTTCCGCGATGACCTGGCTGGCATCCGCGATCGCACGCCGGCTCGCGACGGAATTGCTGATCCATTCGATCGGCGCCCCCACGCCGCGTAGCGTCTGCTCGCCGAAACGCATTGCGCCCTCGTCCGGATTGGCCTCGCGTCGGCGATTCTTGATATTGGTCACCATCCCCTGGGTCGACGCCGCGATGAACCCGATCAGCGCGCTCGCAAGCGCAAGAACCAACTGAAGGTGGAGCGGGATATGGTCGCTGCCCTTCAGCGCCGCGGAGACGACGCGCCCGCCCGCCAGCGCGCCCGCGCTTCCCAGCACGCCGAGGGTGAAGGTCTGGCCGAGGCGCTGCGACACTTGCGACGTGAACTCGAGGGGTTTCGTGAGCTTGGCGACCGCTTCTTCCCAAGCGAACGCATGCGAGCCATTCAGCGCGTCGTCCAGGAGTGCGCGCGTGTCCTCGTGCAGGTTGTCCGTCACGATCAGGCGACGAAGATTGCCGACGTCCCGCTCGTAGGCGGCGATGGTGGCGTCGAGCTCGTGGGTGCGCGTGCTTCGCCCCTCCTCGAGTTCCTCGGGCGTGACCGGGCGCGTCTGCTGCATCTGCGGTTCGTTTCGACGTTCGTTCTTCAGCTTCGACAGTCTGGCGTCGAGGCGGTCGGCCACGCGCTGCACGATGTTCGCTTCCGCCGACACGACCATGTTCCGGCATTTCTCGATGCTGAGATCGGCCGCCGTGATGGTTCCGCGTCGATGGAGACTATCCGCCTTCCCCTCCTCGAAGAGATCGGCGTGCAGCATGTTGAGCTTGTGCTCGAGCTTCAGCCCGTTGACTTCGTCCTTCGCGGCAGCGAAGTGCTGGGCAATCAGCGCCGTCGCGGCGATGAACACCGACACGCCCGTCACGCCGTACCGTGAAGCCTTGTAAGGAAAGACCTTGCCGACCCAGGAGTCCGCCACGTCGGCAGCGGGCTTGCGGATGAACGGCGCGACGATGCCGCTGCCGGAGCGAACGGTGCGGGGAGCGATCTGCCAGTAGGTGGATTCGCGCTGACGTTCGTGCGCGCCGTCGAGCGCCTGCATTTGATCCGTCAGCGTACAGAGTGCGACGAGATGCGCGAGGTGCTCCTTGCACGTGTTCGAGAGCGCATCCTTTTCGGCATTCGACAGGCTGCACGCGTCGATTTTCGCCGGATCGATCGTCCCGTCCGCCGCGACCAGACCATGACGGGCGAAGAGGTCGGCCACGGTGGCTTCGCTCTCTCGCACGGCCCTTATGCCGGCATCGATCTTCTGCTTGATCTTCGCCTGGGTCGTGCTCGAGTTGACGGTGGTCTTGTCCAGCTTGATTTCGCCGTGGTTCAGCCGCCGGCGATAGTCGATCGATCCAATGACGAGCGATTGGACCGGAGCGGTAACGAGCGGCTGAAACGCGGCCAGCAAAAGACTGGCGATCACGGAATGCCACGGGTTGCGCGCCTGAGCGAACGCCAGCGGCGTCGCGATATAGCTGACGATGTTGAAGATCGTGCTGCTGGAAGGGATCTGCAATCCGGCCCGGAATGCGGCGCTTTCCATTCCACGAACCTGATCGGGCGTGACGGACAACGCGGTGTACCACTCCTGAAGCGTTTCATCGGAGATATGGCGGACGAGTTCCTTGTGACTGGATGGCGAGTTCGGGTCGCTTCGGTGAAGCGGGTTGAATCGAACCGTCTGCAGGACGCGCGCGAGCGCTTCCCGATCGACGTCGCGATTCTTCTGCCGGTCGAGCGCCAACTGCAACCGCGGCAGATCGACCGGCGTCGTCGCGCGAGCGGTCGCGGGGCTGTCGATCTCGTCGATGTCGTCGGCGTGCGTGCCGGGCATCGACACGCTTTCGCCCGACGCGCGGGTATGCACTGCATCGACATTGCCGGATGCGTGGGGCGCGTCGGAAGCCGGCGAAGCGGGCACGCTCGTTCGCCGGCTCGATTTCGCAGAGGGTGGCGGCGACGACGCGCGTCGCGACAACCCCGCGAGAGGCGTGGCGACACGCGAGCCGGTCGGCGAACTTTTGGCGGGCCCGGCGCCGTTATCGGTGTGCGTGTCTGTGGGCGAGGCGAGACGATCGAGCTCGATCGACGAATGGGCGGGCGATATGGCGGTCATGGTCGGGTTGGATCACTTCGATATGCGTAGCGAATGTGCGAACGATTCGAATCGATCGTATTGATCGAATGTGACGCCCGGAAAAAACGCGACGGAAGTTGCGTTCGACGATCCGAACTGTGATGGCCGCGATTGCACAGGTATCGACCAGACCGCGGGCGATCACGACGTCGACGCGCTTCGCCTGATGCCCGCGGGTTTCGCAATCCGGCGTATCTAATTCATCGCGATGCGCAACGATTCGGCTGGCGTTTCGCAGGACCTGCCACCGGCAAGCGGTCGGGGCATCGACCGATCGCCGTCTCGCCCCGCGATCCATTAGCCGCGCGAGCTGCCGTCGTGCGCCGGCTCGATGGAGCGGCTTCCATTTCCTCGCCTCGACCATTCGCCACGATGAACCCGATCCTTCCGACCCTCCCTCACGTTGACGCCGCGGATGCAGCAGACCACGCGGCACCTGCCGGATCGAAGAGCGTGCGGCCGCGAGCCCGTTCGCTTGCGACCGGTGCGGCAGCGTTCCGTGATCTTGCGTCGGCCAGGCGCTCGAAAAGCGAGCCGCCGCCCACGGTTCGACGGGCCATCGAGCCGGACCGGCAAGATCGTCCGGCCGCAGATGTCGTGCCGCGCGATGGTCGGGACGACGGCGCGTCGCTCAGGGACGCCAGCGCACCTATTCGACACAGCGCGATGGCGAATATCTGGCGGAAACTGGATTTTGCTTCGCTGTTGAAGCTGCCCGGCACGCACGACGACCAAGGCTTTCTCGACCGCGTACGCAATGCGGAAACGGGCGACGGAAGCATCCCGAAACTGCTGGGCAAGCTTGGCGCCATCGAGCAGATGATCGAAGGCGCCGGATTCCCGGCCGAATTGAGCCGCACGCTGAAGGCGCAAGTGAGGCTGACGAGACGATCGCTGCAGGAAATCGAAACCGACAAGCACCCGGCCAAACGCGCGGCGATGGCGCTCCTGCCGAGTCTGATCCTGGGCGCCGCGGCGCTGGCGGTCCCGTTGAAGTCGAATCCGCGCCAGCAACTGTTCGCGTCGGAGCTCGTCGCGCTCACGTTCAAGACGGTGCTCGAAGGGATCGGCATGGCGCTCACGCGGACGACTGGCGCCGGTCTCGTGAAAGAGCGCGTGATGGCGCGCAACTACGCGAACACGCTTCAGGCGCTGGAATTCGTGCTGCCGACCTTCGTCAAGCCGTCGGCGCATCTGAACCGGAAGACCTGGGTCGACCTGCTCGCGACGGTCGTGAGCACCACGGGGCTGTTCGCGGGATTCATGGGAACGGACATCAAGAATCAATTCGACAAGCGCTTCAGGAACGGCGTCGATCCCGCGTTGGCGAAGCTGGGCGCGGCGCTCCGCGGCGAACGACGCACCACGCTGGCCACCGTGGACGGCGAGGCGAAAGCGCTCCATCGCGCGGCGCTCGGCATGCGGGACGCGTCCATCGCGGGAGACACAAGCCAGGTGAGTCCGCACCTCGGCAAGCAGATACAGCTCGTGCTGCGCGCTTGCGGCAGGCTCGCGGAGATGACGTCGCATACGTTGGGCGAAGGCCGCGCAGCCGCCGGGAGCGGGGGCGAGCCGCCCGATGCGCGCGCGAATCCCGACCGGAATGCCAAGATCGCGCTCGCGCTGTTCACGGCCGCCGTCACGGCCAGCACCGCGCTGCTCACGTTCCCCGACACGATCGGGGTTGTCGATCTCGCGTCGGATGCGGTGTTTACCTCGATCCTGATGACGGTGCTGGCGAACAATCCCGACGTGAGCCGCCACGATGCACTCGAGGAATTCAAGACGTTCGCCGGACTGAGCGTGGTGCTGCTCGTCGTGCTGGCCGGGAACAAACTGGGACACGACTTCATCGATCGAGGCGATCGCGGTCTGGCCGTGGGTGCGTCGGTGCTCGCGTTGCTGAACGCGACCGTGCCGGGAATCGTCGGCGAGAAGGCGGCGAACGCCGTGGAGCGAGCGCTCGCCGGCGCATCATCGATGCGTGTCGCGGATCTCACCGAACCGCTGCGCGCGCTCGGCGATCTGCTGCATCGGTCCGTATTTGTCAACGGCCGCCGCACGCCGGCGGCGAGCGTCGTGGGTGCCAGCCCGGACGAAGCGGGCACCGACGCGCTCGAGCGTCACCGCGGGCGCGTCTAGCATCGCGGCCCGCGACGGCTGTCGGGCATCGCGCCAGAATGTAACAGATTGTCAAACAATAAAAATTCGGCGCGCGCGAAAGGCGAGAATCGCGTCACCGATTCATGGACGACTGAAGTTGTTCGTGCAGCTCCATACGCTGATAGGCGGCGCGTAGCGCGTCGCGAACCGAGATCGCATCTTTCGCGACGAGTTGCGCGAGATGATCGTTGAGCGAGCGCGACATGTTGTCTTCCTTGCGTCGGAGGAAGTCGGCGAGAAACGCCATCTTCGCCGGATCGACGAGCAATGCGCTGATCTGCTGGTTGTGATTGAACAGCAGCTCGCTCGCCAGCACGAACTGGCTGCCGTCTTCGCTCGGTATCAGGCATTGGCAGATCACGCCGATCAGCGAGCCGGCGAGCGATGCGGCATAACGCTCGCGTTGCTCCGGCGGGAAGAAGGACAGCAGGCGCGTCAGCGTATTGAGCGCGCTGCTGGTATGCATGGTGGCGAAGACGAGGTGCCCCGATTCACCGGCTTGCAGAACGGCTTCGGCCGTCTCGCTGTCGCGGATCTCGCCGACCATGATCACGTCGGGCCGCTGCCGCATCACTTCGCGCATGCCGGACGAGAAGCTCGGTGTGTCGGTCGGAACTTCGCGCTGCGAAATGATTGCCTGATTGCCTTCGAGTCCGTATTCGATCGGCTGTTCGATCGTGACGATATGGCAGTTGCGCGTGCGGTTCAGATGGTCGAGCAGCGACGCAATGGTCGTGGTCTTGCCCGAACCGGTGGGGCCCGTGATCAACACGATTCCCCGGGTGCTGTCGAGCATGGTGCGGATATAGGCCGGCAGGCCGAGCTTGTCGAGCGGCAGCGGTTCGAGCGGCAGGCGGCGGATCGAAATGACGGTCTTGCGTCCGGACGACGTGCGAAACACGTGGCAACGAAGCCGGCAGCGGGTCAGTACGAACGGCCGGTCGAGCGCGCCCTGTGCCAAGCGTGTGTCCCATTGTTCGTCGATCGACGCGAGCAGCGGCGCCATCTCGTCGATCAGCACCGGGCCGCCGGGCGCCTCTTCCCAGCCGCGCGGCGTCTTGATCATGATCGGACGATCCTGTTCGATGTGGAGGTCGGTGAATACCTGGTTCTCGTCCACGAGACGAAGAATTTCGCGAATCAGGTCGCGCAGCTCGTTGGGAAGCGATGTCATGGCAAGAGTCGGATCGGCAGGGTAACGAGGGTGTCATCGTGTCAGCCCGCCGGCCGGATGTCCAGTGTCATGCCGATGCGGGCGCAGGGCAGGCAAGCGGCGACGCATGCGAATGCGCATCGCCATCGTGATGAGGTCAGGAACGCAATGCGCATGGTCGTGGCTCGTATGGTGTTGCTGTCGGCGCTCGGCGCCGCGTGGTCGCTCTGCGCATGCGCGGCGCACGCCGCGCTGCCTGATGCAGGTGATGCACGTGACGCGCAAGGGACGCCCGCGCCCATGTCGGCCGTGACGGTTCCGGACGCACAGGCCGGCGCATCGCCGACGCTCGCGAGTGAGCCGGATGCGCCGCGCGCCGCGCAGCCGGAGCGGGACACGCGGCGGACGTGGCGGATCGAGCTGTCGGACCGCACGATGCGTTCCGCGCTCGCGCGATGGGCTCGCGCGGCCGGCTGGCAACTCGTCTGGGAAGCGCCCGGGGATTTCGGCATCGACGCGGAGGCGAGCGTGACGGGCACGTTCGACGATGCGTTGCGCTCGGTCGTCGGCGCGCTCGCGCACTCGAACGCGCCGATCCAGGCGATTCTCTATCGCGGCAACAAGGTTCTTCGGATCGTTTCAAAAGGAGCGGGTTGATGCGGGGTTCGGTGCTGGCATACGCGTTCGCAGCAGTCCTTCTGACCGGTTGTACGGGGCTATCGCAACATCTTGCGAGCGTGATCGATCGCGATCACGCCCGGACCCAACGCGTGCTCGCCGATACACGCGATGGCCATGCGCAGGTCGCGGAGTCGTCGGACGGCGTGATCGTCAGCGACGGGATCTGGCTGTCCGGCACGCCGATGCAACTGGAGCGCGAAGGCACCTTGCCGGCCGTGTTCTCGCAACCGGCGACCTTCGATCGGGAGGTCGGCTCGTTGCGCGAATTCGCGGAGCACGTGTCGCGTCTTTCGCATATCGCGACGCGAGTCGCACCCGACGCGGCGGCCGGCCCGCAGCTCGCGCCCGCAACCGCGCCGTCGGTGCCGGTGCCGGTGCTCGGGGCATCGCCGCCGCCGTTGCCGACCGTGCCGGGCCTGTCGGGAGATACCGGCGCGCACCCGTGGGGCGCATCGCAGCGCACGCGCATCGTGTATCGCGACGGCGATCTGCGCGGCTTGCTCGACACGGCGACGACGCGCTTCGGCGTGTCGTGGAAATACGCGGATGGCGCGATCGAATTTTTCGTGACCGATACGAGGACGTTCCAGGTCAGCGCGATTCCGGGCGATGCCACCGTGAATGCCAACGTGGTGAGCGGTGCAAGCAGCGACGGGTCGAGTGCGCAGGCAGGCGGCTACGGGCAGGCGGGAACGGCCGGGGCCGGCGCGGGTGCGGGTGGCGGCACGGGCAACGGGACGGCGACCGTCACGTCGAACAACACGGCGAACACCGTCGTGAACTCGCAGCTGTCCGTGTTCAACAGCCTGCGTGCGTCGATCCAGGCGATGCTGTCGCATTACGGTCACGTCGTGTCGTCGCCGGCGACGGGCTCGATCACCGTGACGGACACGCCGGACGTGCTGGATCGCGTCGCCGCGTTCATGCGCGCCCAGAATGCGTCGCTGTCGAAGCAGGTGCTGATCAACGTGACGGTGCTGTCCGTCGCGCAGTCCGCGCAGGACAGCTACGGAATCAACTGGACGGCGGTGTACCAAGCGCTCGGGACGGCCTTCACGATCACCAGCGTGTTTCCCACCACGGCCACCAATCCGGTGTCGCTCGCCGCGCAGGTGATCACGCCGAACAGCCGCGCGGCGGGCACGCAGGCGATCATCTCGGCGCTGTCGAGCCAGGGCAGGGTGCGGCGCAAGACGTCCGCGTCGATCACGACGCTGAACAACCAGCCCGTGCCATTGCAGGTCGCGACGCAGCAGGGTTATCTCGCATCGGTGTCGACGACCAACACCGCGAACGTCGGCTCGTCCACGGCGCTGGTGCCCGGCACCGTCACGACGGGCTTCAACATGACGCTGTTGCCGCACATCCTTGAAAACAGCACGGTGCTGCTCCAGTTCTACACGAACATTTCGTCGCTGATCCAGCTGCGGACGGTGCCGGCGGGCAACGGCCAGTCGATTCAGGTGCCGGAGGTGGACACGCGCAACTTCCTGCAACGCGTGTCGATGAAGTCGGGCGAGACACTGATCCTGAGCGGCTACGAGGGCGTCAACGACGATCTGGCGCAACGGGGCGTCGGTGCGCCGCAGAACTATCTGCTGGGCGGCGGCTTCGACGGTTCGCGGCAGCGCGAAGCCATCGTGATCCTGATCACGCCCGTCGCGATGAACGGCTCCTGAGCGGCGTCGCGCACACGGGAACCGGCAATGGCTACGCAAATCGTTCAGATCGGCCGGCAGCGCTTCGTATGCGGTCTGTTCTGGCAGTCGCTTTCGCGCCGCAGCGAACTGCGCAAGGAAGGCCACGAGCTCGCGAAGAAGCTCGACTTCGCGTTGATGGTGTTGCGCATCGACCGCGGCGTGGCGGCCGCCGGCTTTGCCAATCCGCACGAAGGGGTGCAGGCCGGCGTCGCGTCGCTCGGCGTGATCGTGTCGAGAACGATCGCGCTGCAGGGCGCGTTCTATGACGGGCGCCAGCAAAGCGCACCCAACTGGCTCGGCGCATTTCGCTTGCCGGATGACCGCTGGGCGTACTTCGCCGTGCGTGACGGTTCGTTTCTTCCGAACGGCGACTGGGTCGGCAGCCGCGACGAGGTGTTCGAGCGCCTGACGTCCGATTACTCGCTCGGCGGATGGAACGTCGTGATCGGCGACGATGAAATCGATGCGATGGGGTTTCACAACGTCTACCCGCGCCGCATCGAGGACCTGCTCGGCAAACGTCGCGGCGAGCGCGTTCATGTGCCCGGCTGGGCCCGCCTGCGGCCCGTCGCGCATCGCGTGTCGCCGCGCACGGTGGGTGTCGCGGCGGCCGTGCTGGCGTGCGCCGGCGCCGCCGCATACGGCTGGCTCGCGCATCGGCAACACATGCTCGAAGCCGAGCGCGCGCGTGCGTTTGCCGCCGAGCGTGCCAGGCTCGAGCGGGCCGGCGCGCAGGCGACCGACGCGGCTGCGCAGGCGCGTCCGTGGGCCGGCATGCCGGCGCCTTCGCAATTCGCGCGCACCTGCCTCGATCACTTCACCGAACTGGCGCCGGGCGGCTGGGACCTCGAGCGATTCGTTTGCCAGGCGGGCAGCGTCACCTATCTGTGGTCGCGCAACGGCTCGACGGTTGCGCTGCTGCTGGCCGGAGAACCGCAGGCCCGCATCGACGGCACGGGCGAACACGCGTCGCTCGTGCGGAACGTGCCGGTAGCGGCCGCGGCCGGCGACGATCCGCTGCTGACCCGCACGGATATCGATGCGCGGCTGATCGCCCGGTTTCAGCAATTCGACCTGCCGCTGTCGCTCGCGCCCCTTCCCGACGAACCGCCGGGCGCGCTTTCGACATTCTCCCGGCCCGACCGGCCGCGGCGTGCGTGGCATGCGTCGCGGCTGCAGGCGAACCTCGGCGTGATGCCGCCCGTCGTGCTCGCCGGCTATCTCGACGAACCGGGCGTGCGGCTCGACAAACTGACTTATCAGGCGGGCGCTTGGTCCGCGCAAGGAACCGTCTATGCCAGGTGACTTCAGGATCGTGCTCGGCGCCGCGGCGTTCGCCGGATGTCTCGTGCATGCCGCCGGCTGCCGCGCGGCCGCGGATGCGCCGCCATCGGCACCGCCGGTGCGCGAGGCGCCCGCATCCGATCGACGCACCGCCGACGAACTGATCCGTCTGCAGGAGCAAACCATGTTGCTGAAAGCCGAACTCAGGAAGCTCGACGTGCAGGCCCAGGTGGCCGAGCGTGCCGCGGCGTTGTCGCGCATCGGCAGCAACGGCCGTTTCCGGCCGGGGGACGATGGCGGCGCCGACGTGCCGCGCGTGATCGCGATCGAAGGGCTCGGACGGAATCTGTCGGCCACGCTGCAAGGCGCGGATGGCCAGCAGTTCGATGCCCGCGCCGGCGACATCCTGCCCGACGGGCTGCGGATCGTGTCCGTCAATGCCGGCGAGGTGATCGGCCGCAGGCGGGACCGGGTCGTGCATTTGCGGCCCGGCACGGCAGCGGGCATGTCGGCCGGCCCGTTGCCGCCGGCGAATGGTGGCCCGGGTGGCCCGGGCGTGCCGGGCCTGCCGCCCGGCAATCCGGCACTGGCGAGGGAGTGACGCGATGCAACCCACGAACATCGGAACCGCGGCCGGCCCGGGCGACGTGCCGGCCGGGCGCCACGTCCGCGCCGCCTGCCCGTTGTCCGACGTCGGGCCGTGGGCGGCGAGCGCCGAGGAGCGCAAGCTGCTGTGCCTGCTGGACGACGGCCGCCTGCTCGTCGCGGAGGGCCACGAGATGAGTCCGTTCGTGCTGTCGTACCGCGCGCGTCTCGACCGCCTGAACTTCGCGTATCGCGCTCACGCGGTCAGTCTCGACGAGGTGCGCCGGGCATACGAAGGCATGCGCCGAGACGGCACGGCTGAACGGCTGGACCATACCGCCATGCAGGTCGTCGCGAAGGACCTCATCGCGCAGGCCTGCCGGGAACGTGCGTCCGACATTCATATACGCGTGAAGCAGTTCAGCACCGAGATCCTGTTCCGGATCCACAACGAGCTGGTGCGGGTCAGCGAGCAGCCCCGCGAGCACGGCACGCGCCTGCTCGCCACGTTGTATTCGGCGATGGCGAGCGTGTCGGACAACACGTACAAGCCGAGCGAGCGACAGGACGCCAGCATCGGCGAGCGCGACAAGCTTCCGGAGCAGCTGTTCGGCGTGCGCATCGCCACCGCGCCGACCAGCACCGGCAGCATCATGGTGCTGCGCCTGCTGTACAACGATGCCGGCGAATCGGCTGACCTCGAGCGGCTCGGCTTCACCGCGCTGCAAGCCGGACAGATCCTGGCACTGAGCCGATTGCCGCACGGCCTGACGATCTTCAGCGGACCGACCGGATCCGGCAAATCGACGACGCTGCAGCGCGTGCTGGCCGGCCTGATCAGCGAGAACAACGGCAGCACGCACGTGATCACGGTGGAGGACCCGGTCGAGTATCCGATCAACGGCGCGGTCCAGACGCCGGTCGTCAATGCGCCGACCGAGGAGTCGCGCTCGCTCGCGTTCGCCGCCGCGATCGCCAACGCGATGCGGCTCGACCCGGACACGATCATGATCGGTGAGGTGCGCGATCGCGCGTCGGCGCAAGGCGTGCTGCGCGCGTCGATGACCGGCCACCAGGTATGGACCACGGTGCATGCGAGCGGGGTGCTCGCGATCGTCGATCGCCTCGTCGATCTCGGCCTGCCGCTGCGCATGGTGACCGACGAAACGCTGGTCACGGGGCTGGTGAGCCAGCGTCTCGTGAAGGTCACGTGTCCGCATTGCCGCGTGCGGTTTCGCGATAGCGCGGCCGCGCGCGATGCGGCGCTTGCCGCGCGCGTGCTGCGTGCGGTCGGGAGTGCGTATGACCAGGTCTGCGTGCAGGGCGGCGGTTGCGTGCAGTGCGCCGGGCGCGGCACCGTCGGCCGTACCGTGGTCGCCGAAGTGGTGTGCACGGACGCGCGCTTCTTCGCGCTCCTGCGCGAAGGCGACAAGTCCGGCGCAACCGATTACTGGCTCAGGGAGTTGGGCGGTCAAACGCTCGTCGACCACGCGCTGACCAAGGTCGCGGCCGGCCTGGTCGATCCGCGGGTGGCCGAGCGCGTGGTCGGTCCGCTCGTGCCGCGCGTCGAACCGGCACGGCTGCACGCGGCGACCGGCGGAGGGAACCATGCGCGTTGACTTGAATCGCCGTTGGGCGCGCTTGCAGGCAGGCCCCGACGCGCGCCTCAGGGTGTACCGGAAGATCGAGAAGATGCTGTCGAACGGGCTGCCGCTGCTGAAGGTCCTGGAGGAGCTCGAACTGCGCGCGGCGCATGAAGGGCGCAAGCCGAACGAGCCGGCCGCGATCATGCTCGGCGAATGGCGCAAGGCGGTGCAGAACGGCGGCACGCTCGCGGAAGGGATGGAAGGCTGGGTGCCGCAGGCGGAGCAACTGGTTGTGATGGCCGGCGAGCAGTCCGGCCGCGTGGAAGCCGCGCTGCGTTCGCTGGTCGCGATCGTGGTGTCGCAGCGCCGCATCCGCGCGGCGATCGTGGGCGGCATCGCCTATCCCGTCGCGCTGTTCGGCATCACGCTCGTTTATCTGTATCTGTTCGGCGCGCACGTGATTCCGCAATTCGCCGCGATCGTGCCGCCGCAGCGCTGGCACGGCCCGGCCCATCTGCTGTACCTGTTGTCGAGCTTCACCACGCAGTGGCTGGGCTATGGCGTCGCCGGCCTGCTGGCCGGCATCGCGCTGCTGATCCATTCGATGCCGCGCTGGTCGGGCCGGTTGCGCACCGCGCTCGATCGCTATCCGCCTTACTCCGTCTATCGGTTGATGGTCGGCATCAGTTTTCTCACGGCGTTCGCGTCGTTGCAGGCGGCCGGCCTCACGGTCGAGAAATCGTTGATGCGGCTCTCGTCGCTCGCGAAGCCGTGGCTGCGCGACCGGATCGACGACACGTTGTTCGGCGTCAAGTCAGGCCTGAATGTCGGCGAGGCGATGAAGCATACCGGCTATCGCTTTCCGTCCGCGGAGATCGTCGACGACCTCTGCGTCTATGCGGAGTACAAGGGCTTCGCCGAAGCGCTGAAGACGATGGCGGACGAATGGATGGAAGCCGGCGTGGAGCGGATCGCCGCGCAGATGCGCGTGCTGAACGGCGCGGCCATCGTCTTGCTGGCGCTGCTGCTGAGCGTACTGATCACCGGCTTTTTCGGCATTCAGCAGGAGATTGCTGCGATGACGAGATCGCTGCATTGAAGCTTGTTTCAACACGAGGCGAGGACGATATGAACCCATTCACGAACTCGAACACGACGGCCGCACCGAACGCGCGGGCCGGGCGCTCCCGCGCATCGCAGCGCGGCGCGTCGCTGCTGGAGGCGATTTCGTATCTCGGGGTCGCGGCGATCGTGGTGATCGGTGCGATCGCGCTGCTGAACGGCGCATTCAACAGCGCGAGCACCAATGCGGTGAATGAGCAGGTGAGCGCGATCCAGAGCGGCGTCAAGAAGCTCTACATGGGGCAACCCGGCGGATACGGAAATCTCGGCAACTCGGTGCTGGCGAGCGCGGGCGTGTTTCCGTCGACGCTCACGCCGTCCGGCGACCAGAACACCGTGACGAACACCTGGAACGGCGCCGTGGCCGTCGCCGGCGCCGGCAGCACCTTCACGATCACCTACGACAACGTGCCGCGCAGCGTGTGCGTGAATGCCGTCACCGCAGGCGGTAACTGGGTATCGATCGCCATCAACGGCAAGACGGAAACCGCGATGCCCGTGTCGCCGGATCTCGCGGCCACGGATTGCAGCTCGGATACGGCGAACACGATCGTATGGACGTCGACCTGACCGATGGCCTGCCCATGCTCGCGCGGCGCCGCTCGTGGCCGGCGGTCCTGGGTGGACCGCCCGGGCGCGGCTCGCCGTGGCTTCGCGCCGCTGAAGCTTGCGCGCGCAGGCGGAGGGGCGCGAACGTGATCGCGATCTGGGTCGCGCTTGTCTTCGGCGTGCTGGGCGGCATGTACGCGCTGATCGACGCCGATTACCAACCGGCGACGATGTCGGTATCCGGCTTCGCGCTGGCGCAGAGCATGAGCACGTACCGCGACGCGGTGGTGCGCTACGCGCTCGATCATCCGGAATTCGAAGGCAGCGTGACAGACGCGGCATTGCGACCGCTGCTGGCGCCGCAAACCCTCGATCCGTTGTGGCACAACTACGTGGCGCCGAACGCGGACGCGCCGGGCAGCCTCGTCGTGATCTACGCGACGTCGGCGAGCGCGACCGCCGCGGTCAGCGCGATCGAGCGATTGTCGCGCGGTTCCGCGCTGGCCGGCGTCGCGCTCGATGGCAGGGTGGTGTCGCGCGGCAACCCGGCCGTGCCGCTGCCTGTCGCGCTGTCCCGGGCCGTGCCCAATGGCATGCCGGTGTGGATGGCACAGGCGTGGTGATCTTGACCCGACACGACATGAAGCGCGCGGCGAATCGACAACGCGGGTTCACGATCATCGAATTGCTGGCGACGCTCGCGATCGTGTCGGCGGTGACCGCCGGCATCGTCGCGATGATCGGAACGTCGCTCGAGGATGCACGCGGCCAGCAGACGGCCCACTACCAGTCGCAGCTTGCGCAGGCCGCCGCGCAGCTCATCGAGCAGAATGCGGTCGCGCTGGCGGCTGCCGCGACGCCCGACAAGCCCGTGGTGATCAAGCTGCGCGGCGCACCCTATCAGCTGGCGAGCTTTCTGCCCGACGGGGTGGGAGAGCAGAACGCATACGGACAGACGCCGTGCCTGCTGGTCTATGCATCGGCCGGCGGACAGCTGCAAGGCTTGCTCGTCACCGAAGGCGGTACGCCGGTTCCCGATGCGCAACTGGGCTACATCGCCGCGAACGCGGGGGCCGGCGGCGGCTCCATTCCGGCTGCCAACAACGGCACGGGGGCGGCGATCGGCGCGTATGGGTCCTGGCGCATCGCCGTGCCGAATCCCGCCAACGCGGCGTGTTCGTCGACGAAGACGGGCACCGGTCACCTGGCCAGCGAAATCTTTCCCGATACCGGAAACGGGCAGACCGCGGACTTCCTCTATCGCGTCGGCGTGCCCGGCAATCCGGCGGCGAATGCGATGCAGGTGCCGATCGTGCTCGCGCAACAGATCGACTACGCGCCGTGCACGGCGGCGGCGGGGGCGATTGCCGCCGACGCGGGCAGCAACGTGGTGACCTGCCGTAACGGTCAATGGGTGCCCGTCGGCTCACGGCACTGGCGCGATCCCGTGGCGTCCGCGAGCGACCTCGGCGATACGTCGAAGGTGCCCGATCCGCGCATCGGCGACGTCGCGATGACGACCAACACCGGGCGCGCCTACACGTTCAACGGCACCGCGTGGCAGGCGCTGGCGGTCGACGAGCAAGGCAATCTCGCTCTCGGCAACCAGCAGGCGCAGGGCAATGCGTGCACGCCGGACACGGCGAACACGACACCCGTCACCACCGACGCCCAGGGCCGCGTGCTGTCCTGTCAGAACGGCATCTGGCAGACGCAGTCCGAAATCCTGCCGGGCACGACCATGACGGAATGCCAGATCATGATGGCGTCGCCCGGCGCGACCGACTACGCGAACTGCGCGGGCCCGCCGTCGGCCAACTATTACGCGCCGCCGTTCTCGTTCAATGGCACGAACGGCACGTTCACCTATTCGCGGCTCATTCCCGTTCGATTGACGAAACCCGGCATCGTTTCGGTTTCCTCATGGGCCCATCTGAACGACAGCCTGTGCGGCCCCGCGCGAGGCGCCCGCGCGCAGGTGTCGCAGGACGTCGACGTGCTCGATGCGTCGAATCGCTCCGTCGCGCATACCGAAGCGCAGGGGCCGACGCTGGTGGACGATTCGGGCGGCATCAGCACGACCCTGAATCACGCGTTGCCGGCCGGCGATTACCAGATTGCGATCCTGACCAACTGGGCAACCTACAACGCGCTGACGACCCCATGGACGAGTTCCTACTGCGGCGAACAGAATCAGACGATTCCGAACACGCCGGTCGTGGGTGGATGGAACGTGAACACGTATTACTGAGCGTGCGATGCGTGTCGATGCCAACCGCGTACCGCGAATTTCCCTCCACGGATCGGAACCTGCGCGGCGACGATGGCGATCGCGCGTTGACGCTGTGACGGCTGCCGCCAATCATGTGGTCAGAGTGATGCCACCCCTTACGACGCCGACCATGAAACGATTTCTCCATGTGATGCTGTTCGCCCTGTCGACACTGGCTTGCCTTGCGGCGTCGGCCGCGCCGGTGCGCTGGCAGACCGCGCAGATCGACTACTCCGCCGACGCCAAGGACATCAAGGAAGTCCTGCGCGACTTCTCCGCGAGCCAGAACATTCCCGCCGATATCTCGAAGGACATCACGGGCAGCGTGACCGGCAAGTTCCACATGTCGCCGCAGCGCTTCCTGGACACGCTGGCGTCATCGTTTGGCTTCGTCTGGTATTTCGACGGCCAGGTGCTCGACATCGTGTTGCCGGAGGAGATGAAGAGCACGCTCGTCAAGCTCGATCACGCGGGCACGGCCGAACTGCGCGACACGCTCGCGGCGATGCAGGTCGCGGATGCGCGCTTCAAGATCACCTACGACGACGCGCACGGCGCGGCGATCGTCAACGGTCCGCCGAACTACGTGAAGCTCGTGTCCGACGTCGCGGCACGGCTGGATTCGCGTACCTCGCATCGCGCCGGCACCGTCGTGCGCGTGTTCCGTCTCAAGCATGCGTGGTCGATGGACCGCTCGTTCAACGCGGACGGCGCGTCCTACACGTTGCCGGGCGTGTCGACGGTCCTGAACAACATCTATCACCCGAATCAGGGGGCGGTCACGTCTCCGGCCGACCCGACCCGCAACGCCACGAACGTGTCGAACGTGCAGCGCCCGAACGCGCTGAACGACGTATCGGGCGGCGGCGCGGGCCAGGCGTTGATGCCGCCGCTGCCGGCCGGCGGGCAGGGGGGCGCCTATAACGGCGGGGCCGGCGGCAACGCGGCGGGCTTGCTGGCGGGCCTGACCGGCCGGCCGTCCGCGCCGCTCGCCGGTGCGGCCGGCAAGGGCGGGTTGCCCGCGGTCGGCGGGATCGGACAGAAGGACGAGGATCTGCCGGTGATCCAGGCGGATCAGCGCACCAACTCCGTGTTGATCCGCGATACGCCCGATCGCATGTATCAGTATCCGGACCTGATCTCGCTGCTCGACGTGAAGCCGCGGCTGGTCGAGATCGAGGCGCACATCTTCGAGGTCGACGAAGGCGCGCTCGCGCAACTCGGCGTGAACTGGACCGCGCACAACAGCCATGTCGATCTGCAGACCGGTAGCGGGCTCGGCACGCAGAACACCTACAACGGCACGCTCGCGCCGAACTTCGGCAATACGACGCTGGCCGGCGGCGTGACGGCGGCGGCCGCGCCGGCGGGCGCGGTCCTGACCACCGTGATCGGCAACGCGGGCCGCTATCTGCTGGCCAACGTGTCGGCACTCGAGGCCGACAAGAAGGCCAGGATCGAGGCGAGCCCGAAGGTCGCGACGCTCGACAACATCGAGGCCGACATGAACAACGAAACGCAGTTCTTCGTGCGCGTGTCCGGATACACGTCGGCCAGCCTGTTCAGCGTGTCGACCGGCGTGTCGCTGCGCGTGCTGCCGATGGTGGTCGAAGAGAACGGCCGCCGGCAGATCAAGCTCGATGTCGCGATCCAGGACGGCCAGCTGAGCGGTCAGTCGGTCGACAACATCCCGGTGATCACCAGCAGCAACATCAACACGTCCGCATTCGTCAACGAAGGCGAGGCACTGCTCGTGGCCGGCTACAAGACCGACAGTCGCACGCACGGCCGGACCGGCGTGCCGCTGCTGTCGAAGATCCCGCTCATCGGCGGCCTGTTCCGCTATACCGATCGCGACGACAGCCACATGGAACGACTGTTCCTGCTGACGCCGCGGATCATCGACCTGTGACGCGGCCGCGGCGCATGAACCCGACGAGCACGACATGACGGCACCTTCGCATCCGCGCGCGGCGGCGGTGGACACGGACGCGCCCGGCATCGCCGGCGACGAGCTGGCGGCGCTGCTGGACAGCCAGCCGTGGGGAACGATCGCCGTCGATGGCGAGCGCCGCGTGCTGTTCGCGAGCACCGGCGCGGCGCGCCTGCTGCAACGGGAGATCGTGGTCGGCTCGTCGCTCGATGCGCTGCTGCGGGCCTGCGGGATCGCCGACGTCGCGGAGCCGGCGCAGACGGAGGACGCGAGCCCGTCGGAAGACGGGGGCGGCCAGGGTGTCGAATTCCAGGTCGGCGACACCTGGATCTGGCTGGCGCGCAATCAGGCCAGCGGCGGCGGACGGATTGCGACGACCTTCGTCCTGGTGGACGTCACCGGGATGCGCCGCACGCTCGACCAGCGCATGGAGTCGCTGCGCTTCATGTCGCACGATCTGCGTTCGCCGCAGAACTCGATTCTCGCGATGACCCAGCTCCACGAGACCGATCCCGCCGCGTTCGACGCGTGTGGCGGGATGGCGCGGATCGGCGAGCTGGCGCGCTACGCGTTGTCGCTCGGCGATCAATTCATCTTCACGTCGGTGGAAAGCGGATTGCAGCGTCGCGACCTCGCGCGCTTCGACTTGTGCGAAACCGTTCGCAGCGTGATCGCGCAACAGGATGTCGCGGCCGTCTATCGCGGCGTGCCGTTGCAGCTGTGGATGGTGGAAGACGCGCGTATCTGGATGACGGGCGTGCGCACCTTCGTCGCGCGCGCGCTGCAAAATCTCGTGGACAACGCGATCCGGGCTTCCACGCCGGGCAACGCCGTGACCGTGTCGGTGAATGCGGAGGACGGTTTCGCGGTCGTCACGATCAGCGACGCGGCGGGCGGCTTGCCGGGAATCGCCGCGCAGCGCGTGATGAGCGACTTCGAAGCGCTGGCGGATCGCTCGTCGTCGGGCTCGGGGCTGGGTCTGAAGCTGACCTCCAGGATCGTGAATCTGCATGGCGGCACGCTGCTGGCCCGCGCCAACCCGCGCGCCGGGACGGATTTCGTCATGCGGCTGCCGTGCCTGTCCGCACGACGCAATACCGGCCCGCTTCCCGGCGGGCTGTCGACCGGCAGCGGCCTGACCGCGCTCGAGCGCGCGGACGCGCTCGGATACGCCGCGGCGCAGGCCGGCTCGCGAGAGGACCGCCGCGCTCAGGAACCGCACGAGCGCCTCGAGCACGGCGATGGTGACTGACATGGCCCGCTTGCGGGAATGCGTGCGTCGATGGCGCGGCGATTTTCGACCGTCATGGGCTGCGTTCCTTCGGCGTGTCGCGCGAGCGACGGCGGTCACGGCGATCTTCGCGCTGCTCTGCGTGTCGCTGCCCGGCACGCCGGCCTACGCGGGAAGCGCGGCGGCCGCTCCGTCTCGATCGGTATGTGCACGCCAGGCGCGACCCTCATGGCATCTCGCCCGGTTTCACTACGAGACGCCGGGGGCGAGCGTCGCCGATGCGCTGAGCGCGCTGTCCGACGCGACCGGCGTACCGATTGTCGTCGACGGCCGCGTGTCGGGTCGCCTGGATGGACGTTTCGATGCGTCGCCGCAGGACTTCGTCGAACGGCTCGCGCGCAACCATGAACTGGACACGTACTTCGACGGCACTGTGCTTTACGTCAGCCCGCTGGGCGCGCGGCGCACGCTGACGCTGCGCCTGAACTTCGCGCGGCCCGCCGTGCTGCGCGCGTTGCTCGCGAAGAGCGGTGCGGCCAGCCCGTGCTTTCCGCTCGTCAATGGGGCGGGCGGCGCGATCGTGACGGTCAACGGGCCGCCCGCGTACCTCGAGCGCGTCGAGCACGCCGCGCGGCAGGTCGACGGCAGCGCGAGACGGCGCGTGACGACGGCGGTGCGTGCCGTCGCGCTGCGTGTCGGGACGGCCGCCGATCGCGTCACCGTGGTCGATGGCCGGCAAATCACGGTGGAGGGGGTGGCGGCACGCGCGCGATCGCAACTGGCGCCGGTCGATGCCGCCGCGCTGGGCGCGGTCGAATACGAGGCGCCGCTGCCCGTGGTGAGCGCCGATGCACGCACGAACACCGTGCTCGTGCGCGATCACCCCGAGCGGCTTGCCCGTGACCTGCGGGTGCTCGCCAGGCTGGATGTGCGACCGAAGCCGATCGTCATCGACACGCTGATGGCCGATGTCGCGGCGCTCGATCTGGCGCGTCTGCCGCTCGGGAAGTCGCTCAGTGCGATCGGCATCGCGTCGAACAGTGCGGCCATGCTCGTTGCCGACGGCGACGCGCTGCGGCGTGGCATTGGCCAGTTGAGCGCCGCGCAGCGCGCGCGCATCGAACTGGATCAGGCGCTTGCGACCTACGACGGCGCGGCCGTTGCGTTCCGGGAGCGCGCCGGTACGCCGTTCGTGGCGGCAAACGCGGTGCCCACGCACGATGATTCGTTGCGCGCCGCGCGAGCGGCGGCGGATCTGTCGCTCGTCGTCGTGCCGTCGTCGGGCGCGAATGCCGCGCGCCGTGAAACGACGCTCGCCGTCGAATGGCGGGTGCGCGACGACGTTCAGGCCGCCCGAATGACGCTGGCCCCCACGCAAGGCATCGTCATGCTCGAGCCGATGGACGCGCAGCGCACGCGGATCGTGTTGTTGGTGCCGCGGCAAGTCGATCAGCATTAGGCCGTCGACGACACTGATGGGGCGAACGGCAGATCGAGCATCCGGTGCGCCCAGGCTACCGACGCGCGGAGCATCGGTGGATCGGCTGTTCGGCGGTGGGTCGGGTTCAGCAGCATGGTCGCGTCCGCCACGTCCGTGTCACACGCTGTTTCGCGTATCGAGCCGCCACATCGCTTTGGACGTACCGCATGCGCGCCACATTGGCCATCGTTGCAATCGACTCGTCACCCACATCAAGTCGAGGAAAGCGTCAAATGAACACTCATCCGATACTTGCGGACGCAACCACGATCGCGCTGCGCAACAACCTGCCTATTGGACGCACGCTGCCGGCGACCGAATATCGGCATGACCCCGTCTGATTGTTCCGATACCCATTGGAAGCCGTTATGCCCATCACCCCATACGACGCCTCATCCATCAACGCTTCGCCGTCGCTTTCGACGCTCGAGCCACTGTTTCCAAGTCAATCCGCAGCCCATGCGGGGATATTGCAAGATTCGCGACGGCCAGGCGGCAACAGTCACGGCCCGCTGTCGGGACTGACCTCGCGTGGAAGCGCTTCGAGACTCGAGGAGGCGCGCTTGGCGCCCATTCTCGAGCAGATCGTCGCGCCTCAGCCGGGGATGTCCTTTCCGATCGTGCAGGCGGCAGGCAAGACGCCGTCGCGCAGGGCGGCCGAGCTTTTTCAAGAGAAATTTCAGGCAACGGTGCTCAGGCAGCCGGGAAGCGTCAAGGCGAGCCGCGATGACCTGGGTATTGCCGGGCATCAACTCGCGATGGTTGACATTGGCGGAGAAGGCCAGAAGACGGAACAAGGTGCGAAATTGATGAAGAGCGGCAACGTGCACGCGATCAACGTCAATGCGCAATCGGTTGCGTCGCCCGGCACATTTGTTTTGCAGACCGACCCATCGGCGGCGCCGGTGGCGCGAAGCCGCTACCCGATTCCGAATCTCGTCAGACCTGCGAATCGTTGGCCCGGACAGAACGACGCGGCTGACGGCTTTTTGCCATTCGAAGACGGTTTCTCCAATCTGACGATGACGGAAGGTGCGCCGGTATTCGATTACCACGTCAAGGAATTTGCGAGGGTAACCGCCCCGCACGGCTGGATGATATTAGCGGTCGACGATAGCTTCGCTGGCCGGCTCGATCGTCTGGCGCAAGCCCACAACGGAGGGACAGTATGGAAGTTTCCCCCCAGAGACGGTGAGATGAACCGTTACGTCATTCCGCCGCGCACGGCGCTTGATCACCGCGAAGTGGCGAGCCAGTACAAGGCAATGTGGCGGGACGCGAACGCGCACGATGTATTCGATGTGGCGCAGACTATCGCGTTGCATCGAGTGAACGGCCTCTCGCTCGACGAAGCCCGGAAGGCGGCCGCCGGCCTGCGCGACGTCAATGGCGTCATCGATCTATCGAGAGCGGCACAGCCCGTCCGGCAGCACGACGAGCTTTGAAGTGTTGCGCGTACTCGTGGGTCTGCGACCGAATGCATGACCGGACGCAGGATGATTGTAACGAGCGTGAATCCGCACGCGACCGACTGCCGGCCCGGGCCGGCCTATTTCTCCAAGCTCGACGAGCCGACTGGAAGGCTGCTGAAACCCCCATCGAAGCACGCCATTGGATGGCGTGATGTCGCAAGGGCGCCTGTTCAATTCGATGGCCGAGGGGGGTGATCGGCGCTGTTGGCAGCGAACGGTTCGTCGGTCACCGGTGTCGGCTCGGGCGTGCCCCCCGGGGCGCCATCAATCGGTTGCAGCCAACTGCGCGGCAGGGCGGAAGGGCGACGGCCTTCGCGAGGATATGAATCGGGAGCGTTGCCGTGCGCCGGGTTCTGAATTGAACCGTGCGGGACTGTAGGAAACGTAAACGTATGGTCGGGAAGAGGTGCGAGCGACGGGCGCCGAGACGTGGACGGATTGCCGCCGGCAGGCACAAGCGACGGGCGGCGAGACATGGACGGAATACTGCCGGTCGGTGCAAGCGACGAGCGGCGAGACATGGACGGACTGCCGGCAAGACTCGAAAGTGATGGACGTCGAGAGTCGCCGTCGGCCGAAGCCCAGTCGCTTTTAGGCGTAATACCCAGATATTTGTAAAACCTGGCCAGTTGGTCTTCGGAATCGATAATCTGCCACGTGCCCCGATCACACATCGCGACCGGAAGCGACGACGTTGCCACGCGTTCGTTGATTGGCTGGTCGCGCTCGTGGTTTTTCATGTGGGCCACATAGTTGTATTGTGAACCGTGCTGCACGACGTGTCGCGCCTGATCGTCATAAGGACGCTCGCGATCGATCGCCCCGATTGCACAGTTGAGCGCCTGTAGGGCTGACGTGTCTTGTCCCTCGCTATGGGGGGCCCGGCGGCCGCCCAGATTCAGCGAATCGTGGATATCGTAGTCGCCGGTGTATAGGGCTACCTCACATCCTTGTAGCCGAAAAAGCGGCTCGAGACTCTCCCTCAGTTTGTTGTCATCCAAGGGGAAGACCGTCCGCCCATTATCTAAAGACTGCAGACTCACGTCCGACGCACCCAGCCTCGACGGGTCCACGTAAAGACCGCTGAGCCGACGCGGCTCGGTCCCGTAATGGCCGACGAGTCCGGCTATGCCATGCGCCTGCATCTCGGAGAAACGGCGCTGGCCTTCCTCCTGGTCTCCATATACGTCGATCATCGACTGCACCTTGATGGTTTTTTCAAGGATGTCATGCGGCTTCGGGAGCGCGCCGGCTTTCAACCACTTCAACGTCTCGGGCCCCGCGGGCCTGAAACTGACGGCGATATTCATGATGCGTGCCGCCTCGGTGATCGCGCGCAGATGATCGGGAAGTACGTAAGTTTTCGTGATCTCCGTTTCCACGTCGGTCAGTTCACGGTCCTTTCTGGCTAGCACAGCCGTCTGGATCGTTTGCGCTTTCGATTCCGACAGTGCGAAGGACTGTCGTCGCTCGATCGATGTGGTCGACCCCCGCCGATTGGGTGTAACGGCCGAGTGGACGGCGCTTCCTTTCCGCGGGCGCAGGGCCGACAGAGGACCTGCCTGCAGGGGGCTGACCGCCGGGTTATCGCGATTCACCGGGTCGGGTGGAGCATTCACCGGGTCAAATGGGTTGGAAAAGGAAATGGGTTCGATATTCGTATTCGACATGGCGTGAAACGCGAACGTGAGTGAACAGGCTTCGATAATGAGTCGTCCGCCGTGTTGAAGATGACCAGCAAACTAAGGTTTCGCGCGAAATGCGAAGTGCGCTGGATTCGCGACGGCCGTCGTTGGCGAATATGCTCGACAGGCCGTGATGCGAGCGACAGGCTCCCCACCGATTCGATACAAACCGATACAAGCCAGACAAACCCCCGATACATCGTCACTTTCTAATTCCCCCTAGGACCGGCCGACGGCCGTCCGCACGACGTGCGATCCCCGAACCCGAGACGGGAGCGCGCGACCGACGAATTGAAGGTACACAAGGTGTGGGGGAAATCGGACATGTCAGAGAATTCGGTTCCGCGTGAAATTGCTCACGCGAACGGTGCACCGGTCAGCGACAACGTCAACATCCAGACGGCCGGCCCGCGCGGGCCCGCGCTGCTGCAGGACGTCTGGCTGCTTGAAAAGCTCGCGCATTTCGATCGCGAGGTCATCCCGGAGCGCCGCATGCACGCGAAGGGCGCCGGCGCATACGGCACCTTCACCGTGACGCACGACATCTCGCGCTACACGAAGGCGAAACTCTTCTCCGACATCGGCAAGCAGACGCCGATGTTCGTGCGCTTCTCGACGGTGGCCGGCGAGCGCGGCGCAGCCGATGCGGAGCGCGACATCCGCGGCTTCGCGTTGAAGTTCTACACCGAGGAAGGGAACTGGGATCTGGTCGGCAACAATACGCCGGTGTTCTTCTTCCGCGATCCGCTGCGCTTTCCCGATCTCAATCATGCCGTCAAGCGCGACCCGCGCACGGGGATGCGCAGCGCGGAAAACAACTGGGATTTCTGGTCGCTGCTGCCCGAGGCGCTGCACCAGGTGACGATCGTCATGAGCGAGCGCGGCATTCCGCGCTCGTACCGTCACATGCACGGCTTCGGCAGTCACACCTACAGCATGATCAACGCGGCGAACGAACGGACGTGGGTGAAGTTCCACTACCGCTCGCAGCAGGGCATCGAGAACCTGACCGACGCGCAGGCCGAAGCCCTGATCGCCACGGATCGCGAAACTCATCAGCGCGACCTGTTCGACAGCATCGAAGCCGGCAATTTCCCGCGCTGGACGCTGTATATCCAGGTGATGACCGACGCGCAGGCGAAGGCATTCCGGTTCAACCCGTTCGATCTGACCAAGGTATGGCCGAAGGCCGAGTTTCCGCTGATCGAGGTCGGCGAATTCGAGCTCGATCGCAATCCCGACAACTTCTTCGCCGAGACGGAGCAGGCCGCGTTCTCGCCCGCGAACGTCGTGCCGGGCATCGGCTATTCGCCGGACCGGATGTTGCAGGCGCGCCTGTTTTCCTATGGCGATGCGCAGCGATATCGACTCGGCGTCAACTTCGGTCACATTCCGGTGAATGCGCCGAAGTGCCCGTTCCACAGCTATCACCGCGACGGCGCGATGCGCACCGACGGCAATCTCGGCGGCGCGCCGTCGTACTGGCCCAACAGCAAGGGCGCATGGTCGGACCGGCCGCAGTACAACGAACCGCCGCTCGAACTCGACGGGGCGGCCGCGCATTGGGACCATCGCGCCGATGACGACCATTATCAGCAGCCGGGCGATCTGTTCCGGCTGATGGATGCCCGGCAGCGTCAGCGCCTGTTCGATACCACCGCGCGGCAGATCGCCGGCGTGTCGAAGGAGATCCGGCAGCGTCACATCGACAATTGCTCGCGGGCCGATCCGGCCTATGGTGCGGGCATTGTCGCGGCGCTCGCGCGGCTCGCCGCCGAACGGGCGTAGCACGCATCGTCAGCCGGCCGGGCGCTCGACGCCGAGTCGCGCATAGCCGTGGAACGCGCCCAGTTGAATGCGCCGCGCATCGTCCTTCGCTAGCTGGAGGTCGGGGATGTGCGTCAGCAGGCCGCGCAACACGGCTTCGAGCTGCATGCGCGAGAGCGCGACGCCGATGCAGCCGTGCGGCCCGGCACCGAAGGTCAGGCTGCGTCCGTCGGCGCGATGAAAGTCGACCGTGTTGGGCGCGGCGAACTCGGCCGGATCGCGATTGGCGGACCCGAGCAGCAGGATGAGCTGATCGCCGCGCCGGATCCGGCAGCCGCCGAGTTCGGCGTCGGCCTGCGCGTAACGGAACAGCGCCTGCGCCGCCGGATCGTAGCGCAGCAGTTCGCGAACCGCGCGCGGCACCAGGCCGACATCGTCGCGCAGCGCTTGCCATTGATCGGGGGCCTGGAGTGCCGCGGCGATACTGTTGCCGATCGACAGCAGTGTCGTGCCGTATCCGGCGATGAACAGCAGCAGAACGTTCATCGCGATCTCGCGGCGGCTGATTTCCCCACGCCGTTCGAGCGCGAGGAAATCGGCAAGCGGATGGGCAGGGTCGCCGCCGTCGCGGCAAGCGTCGATGCACGCGTCGATGTCGAGCAGGAAGCGTTCCGTGTCCGCGACGGCCTGTCGGTGTTCCGTGGCGTTCAGCCGCATGAAGCTGATCAGTTGCCACGCCCCCCGCGACGCGCGACGGTACGCATCGGCCGCGCTTTCCGGAAAGCCGAGCAGAAAGCAGACCGTTCGCACGGGCAACTCGCGGGCCAGTTCGGCGACCAGGTCGAAGCGCGACCGGCGATGCAGCGGCGCCAGCAGGGCGGCCACCTGCGCGTCGATGTAGTGCTGCACGGCGATCAGGCGTGTCTTCGAGAACATCGGCGCCAGCAATCGCTTCAGGCGTTCGTGGTCATTGCCGTCGCTGAACAGGATCGTGTCCTTGAACCCGAGCGGGTCGGCGGACGGGTTGTCGATCGCCGGCGGCAGGCAGGCGAAGGTGCGATCGCCCAGCACGTCGAGCACGTGCCGATGCGACGAGACGAGCCAGCTGCCGCTCGCATCGCGATAGACGGGTGCCGATCGCCGCAGCCGCGCATAGACCGAATAGGGATCGGCGTCGCCGTTGCCCAGAATCGAAGGCAGCAAGCTGGCCGCATCGCGATGCGCGTGATCGATCGGGTCGGTCATGGGCGTCGTGCCGGTGAAGCCGGTCATTCGTCGGACAACGCCGCGCGCAACGCGTCGGCGGCATCGCGATGCGCGTCGCAGGCTTCCGGCACCAGCGTTCCCATCGAGAAGAAGCCGTGGATCATGCCCGGATACACGCGCAGCGCCGCCGTATTGCCATGGGACGCGAGCCGGCGAACGTAAGCTTCATGCTCGTCGCGCAGCGGATCGAATTCGGCCGACACGATCCAGGCTGGTGCGAGGCCGCGCCAGTTGGTGGGCGCGTTGCGCTCGCCGTCCAGCGGCGCGAAACGCCAGTCGTTTCGGTCGTCGGGCGTGACGAGGTACTGCTCGCGTAGCCAGCGAATCAGGTCGAGCGACAGAAAATACCCGTCGCCGTAGCGTCGATGGGCGTCCGTGTCCAGCCCGGCCGCGAGCGCGGGATAGATCAGCAGTTGCTGCGCGAGCGTGATGCCCGCATCGCGGGCTTCGACCGCGCAAATCGCGGCCAGCGTGCCGCCGGCGCTTTCGCCGCCGATCGCGAGCCGCGCCGGATCGATCCCGAACGTGATCGCGGCGCGTTTCAGCCAGTGCAGCGCGTCGACCGCGTCCTCGACCGCGCACGGAAACTTGTGCTCGGGTGCGAGCCGATATCCGGCGGACACGACGGCGCACTGCGCGTCGGCGGCGAGCATGCGGCACACGGCGTCCGCCGTGTCCAGCCCGCCGACGACGTAGCCGCCCGAGTGGAAATAGAGCAGGGCGGGGAGGAGCGCGCCGAGGCTGGGCTCGGTTGGATAGTAGATGCGCGCCGGAAGCTGTCGGCCGCCGCGCGCGTCGAACCGGACGTCTTCGATGCGATGGACGGGGCGCGCCTGGATGTCGCCGAGCCGCGTGTAGTAATCGAACCACTGGCGTGCGCTGGGCACGTCGAAATCGCTGAGGCGCTTCGCGCCGGCGGCGCTCCGGCGCGCGAGAAACTGCCGGATGCTCGCGGGCGCGGATGCGAGGGCGGCGTCGTCAGGCTCGATGATGGTCATGAAAGAACCTCGCTAGGACTCGTCAGGATGGGTGGGGCGAAACGCCGTGTACTGAATGCCGTGTCGTCACGGCGCGGCCCGCGTGCGCGGCGTCACGCGCGCAGCCAGAAGTAGTCGCCGGCGACGATGCCTTCGAACATCTCGTCGGTGGATTCGATGATGTTGCTGCGCCAGTAGCGCCCGTGTTCCGCGTAATGCGACAACAGATCCGCGACGACCTGGCCGTCGACGTCGTGTTCCAGCGGCAGACGAACGATCAGGACGATGCCGCCCGTGTCGGTGTCGATGCCGAGCTGCGCCTGGTCCTGCGCGTAGATCACGAGGTTCGCTTCCAGCATCAGCCGGAACACGACGAGCGTGCGCCCCGCGCTGACGGTGCCGTAGTGGAAGTTGACGTACATCGCCTGCGGATCGTTCTCGAAGTGATCCAGCTGGACCTCGAATCCTTCGACCTCGATCGTGCGGGTGCTCAGCACGTGATCCGGGTCGGGCAGGCCGACGACGCTGCACACGTCGCGAACGACTTCCGCGTATAGCTCGATGCTCATGCCGGGTGTCGATGGAAGATCGATCTTGCGGACGGAAACGCGATGCCGAAGCAGCCGGCGCCGTGCACGCGGCACGGACGCCGGCCGCGTCGGCCGTCAGCCTTTCTTCGCCGCGTTTTCGACGTCATCCGCGGCAGTTTTGGCGAGGTTCAAGACCGACATGACGAGTGACATCGTCACTTGCATCATGGCCATCTGAATCATCGCCGGAATCATTGCGCTCGTGGCGCCCTCTGCCGCACCGGTTGCCGCGCCGGCCATCGGTCCAAAAGACATGGTAGTACTCCTCTATTTCAAGAAATGATCAAGATCGCGCGGACGGCGTGGATTCGCCAACCGCTTCGTTGCCGGCATGCACCGGCTGCTTCCTGCCTGCTGCCTTCCCTGCTTCCTGCTTGCTACATTCGTTGCCCGGCGCGTGCCGGACGATTGCAGTCACGCGACGCCGTTCAGTGGAACGACGCGTGACCTTCGGGCGGAAGCTCGCGCAGTTGCTGCACGATGCTGCGCGCGGCGACCATGCCCCGATAGATTTTCTGAAGGGCGGCGCGATCCTGCATGTCGGTGCAGGCGCTCGTCGCATCGCTGACGCGCTTCGCGCAGCTGTCGAATGCCTTCTCGATGCGCGCCGCGCCGTCGGTCGATTCGAGCGTGCGCTGCAACTGCTTGAGATCGTCGCGAACGGCTTCGAGGTCTTGGTACATGATCGGACTCCTGTGGGGTGACAAACGTGGACGAGCTGAGCGGGCGACGCGTCAGCGGCTCTGCGCACGGATCGGCGTGACCGATTCGCGCATGACAGTCGCGCCATCGCCGAGGTCGGGCGGCGCGCCCGGAAACAGATGCTTGACGCCATCCGGCGTCTGCACGTAACGGGTGTCGCCGACGGCCATCATCGACGTATAGACCAGCGACGGGATCGCGGACGGGGCTTCCGTCACGTCGACATCGATGCGTCTGACGTTGCCGTCGAGATCGGCGCGCAGGCGGTTCAAACCGTCACGGAACTGCGTGAGCGACGGAACCGCGCCATTGATCGAGAAGACGCCGCCGCCGGCGTACGACACGCGCAGCCCGTCGATGCCGAGCGAATCCTGGATGCTCGCGACATCCGACTGTGCGACGTCGTACGCACGCGCCACGTTGCCGCCGAGCCGCGCCAGCAGCGTGCGCACGGCGACGTCGTCGGCGGAAGTCGACACGATGCCGTCGACGACGACCGTGGCGCCGTGATCCTGCGCATGCAGGTCGGCCAGCTTCGCGTCGTGCAGCGCGGCGTTGATCTGTTGCGCGAGCGCGGCTGCGGTGCGCGGCCCGGTCGCGCCGGGCGACGGCCACAGGCGGGCATAGACGAGTGTTGCGCCCGCTGTCAGGAACGCGACGAGCATCGCGCCCGCGCCGATCACGCGCACCGTTCGGCGCGCCGAATTCGGCGCGACCTGGCCTGACGCTGTCGGTCGCGACGCGGCCGCGTCGCCGTTGTACATGCTCGCGAGCAGCTGGATGTCGGGCGGCCACGCGGCGTCTTCGTTGCCGAAGCACAGCACCGTCATGCCGAACGGAAACGGCACGAAGTCCGGAATCAGCACCACGACCGGGTTGGTGTCCGGCGCGTCGGCATCGTCCGGCGAAGCCGGCGCTTCCGGCGTGTGTTGCGCGCGAACGATACCGGCATCGTCGATGTCGACGACGATTTCGTCGTCGTCCCAGTCGGTAATGCAGATGTCGGTGTCGTCGTCCTTGCCGATCCGGTATCGGCCCGGCGTGAGCCGCGCCTGGATGCCTGCATGCGTGCCGGTCAGGATGCGCAGGATTTTCATGCCGATGGGGTCCGGGTTCGTTGAGCGTTGAGATCGAATCGCGTGGTGCCGAGCAAGCCTGACGTCAGTCTAGACATGCGCTCGGGCGCCGGCGGCGTGCGCGCGAAGTCATTGCGTGGGGTCCGAAGCGTTGCCGGGCGCGCGCGGCGCCGGCGTGCGCAGCAGCACCTGCACGTGACGCATCGAGCGCTCCGCGAGCGTGCCGCTGAGCGGGCGCCGGGCGCTCAGCACCATGAGCGGCAGCAACGCGTTGAAGCTCGCCTGCCGGTCGCCCGGTCGCGCGCCGGACCGGGCGCCGCCCAGGCGCGCCTGCGAGTCGATCAGGTCCTGACGCACGGCCGCGAGGTTGTCGTCGAACGACCCGGTGAGAAAATTCGCGTCGCGTCGCGCGTGCAACAGGTCGAGCGTGGTCGACAGCGCCTGCCGCGACGGGTGCGCGATGGTGCCCTGGCGCAGCGATTCGCCGATCGAGAAGAAGCGGTCTGCCGAGGCGGTCCGCAACGCATCGTCGCGCAACATCGGCAGGCCGAGCGCCGCCGTATCCGGTGCGTGCATGGCCGTATGCGTGGCGTCCGATACGGAATCGCCGCCGCCCGACGCAGGGGCGCCGCTCACGGCACTCCGGCGCCGGACGGCAAACGCGTCCGGCGCCTTCGCCGCGCGCGGTGGCGGGCCCGGTCGCCCGTCGCGCTGTCGCTGACGTCGCTGCTGCTGTTGCTGCTGCTGTTGTTCCCGGCCCTGCTGTTGCCGGCGCTCCTTGTCGCGGCCTTGCTGCTGCTTGCCTTGCTGGTGGGAGCCGCCGTCGCGTCCTCGCTTGCCGTCCGAATCGCGGTGCAACGCGGCGACCCGCCGGTGCGTGACGCCCGACGCGCTCATGCGCGCCAGCAGGTGCTGGGCCTTGCTGGCGCCGTGCAGGGTCTTCGAGCGCGTGCCGTGACGAAAGGTGCTGTGACGGTACTGCCGCGCCTTGCGGCGCGCGTGATGCGCATGCAGCACATGCTGCTGCGCGTCGTCGATGCGCGCCTGCTCGTCGAGCGCGGCCGGATTCGGCCGCGACGGGATCCGGGAGACGCTCACGACGGCACCGCGGTGGTCATCAGCTGCGTGGCGAAGCGCAGGATCGCGGCGCCGCCCCATGCACCGGTCAGCGCCAGCACGGCCAGCACCGCCACGAGCTTGAAGCAGTGGGAAATCGACTGATCCTGCAGCGACGTGATCGCCTGCACGAACGAGATCAGCAAGCCTGCCAGCGCCGACACGGCGATCGTCGGCAACGACACATAAAGGCAGAGCAACATGCCCTGGGTGGTCAGGCCAATCAGGTCGTCGGTATTCATCGGCGCCGCCTTATCGGTAGGTGAGGATCAAGCCGTGGATCAGCGTCGACCATCCGCTCATCGCGACGAACAGCAGCAGCTTGAACGGGATGGCGATGTTGGTCGGCTGAAGCTGGTTCATGCCCATCGCGAGCAGGATGTTGGCAATCACCAGATCGACCACGATGAACGCGATGTACAGCAGGAAGCCGATCTTGAAGGCGTCGGCCAGCTCGGACAGCGTGAACGCCGGTGCGAGCACGATCAGATCGTCCTCGTGCAGCTGGTTGGCCATCGCCTGCGGCCACACGACATGCGCGGAGCGCAGGAAGAACAGTTTCTCGCGCTCGCGCGCGTGCTGCTTGAGGAACGCGCGAAACGGCTCGCGCGCCGCGCCGAACGCCTGAATCATCGCCTGGGACGGTTCGGGCGCAACCTGCTCGTGACTGAGCGTCTGCATCGCGCTCATGCCGATCGGCGCCATCACGTAGAGCGACACCAGGATCGCGATGCCGTTCAAAACCATGTTGGGCGGCACCTGCTGCACGCCGAGCGCGTTGCGCAACAGGCCCAGCACCACGACGATCTTCGCGTACGAAGTCACGACCATCGCGATGAAGGGCACCAGGCTGATCGCCAGCACGGCGATCAGCAGGCCGGTGAAGTCACTGAACTGAATCATGACCGTTCGCCATGTGAACGATGCGCACGCCGAGGTGCTCGCCGACGGTCACGAGCTCGCCGGTGCCGATCACCTGGCCGTAGGCGAGCAGCCGCACGCGCGCGTCGCGCACCGTGCCGGGGAGTTCGAGCACGTAACCGGAGCGCAACGCCGACAATTGAACGAGCGGCAGCGTGATGGTCTCGATCTCGAAGCGAACGGGTAGCTCCAGATCGTCGATCGACGCGGCGACGGGGAGGTCGCCACCATCGAGCGTGGCGTCGGTGCGGGAATTTTCCTGGGTCATTTGAGGGTCCGTGTTGATGACAAGTCGTGAACCGTCGAGCGTCGCGCGAACGTGAAACCTGCGCGCGCCGGGGGCGCCGAGATACACGTCTACGTGGTCCGCCTGCTGCGGCATGTCGAGCAGCGTGCGCAGCGCCGCGGGCGCGACGCGCAGGACGACATCGCCGGGGCGCAGCCCGTTCAACGTCTGCACGCTCAGCGTCCGCTCGCCGATACCGAGCGACGCCGGTATTCCGATCCGGCTGATGCAGCTGGCGAACGGCACGCGTTGCGGCGCGATACGCCGTTCCATCGTGTCGATCCACGCGGGGGCAATCCGGTCGAGCACGCATTCGAAACGGTGGCCGTCGAGCGTGAAGCGCAGCGCGAGCGCCGCGCGGACGGCCGGGGCCGTGCGCAGCTCGGTCACGTGCGCATCGGCGAGGCCGACCGTCTTCAACGCGTCGAGCAACGGCTCGGAGATGATCGCGGCGACGGCATTCCTGAGTGACGCGGCGAGCGCGGCGTCCTCGGACATCGTCGAGCCGGTCGCGATACTCGCGAGCGCCGGGTAGCACGCGAGATCGATCGCGATCGCGGCGGCGGTGCCGTTGGACTGCAGCTCGAGCGAGCCGGGCATCTGCCAGTTCGCGGGCGCGGCTTCGGTGATGTCCCAATCCTGCAGGTCGAACTCATGCGCGAGCAGCGCGGCGATCCGGGCATCGCACAACAGCCGGCGCAGGCGGGCCGTGTGCGAATCGAACTGCGGCAACACGCCGACCGAATCGGCGAGGCTTTTGACCATTGCATCTGGCTGAGGCATTTTGTTTCCGGTTCTGTTGTGTCGCGGCGCGGGATGTCCGTTGCGATGCGTGTCGGTCTTCCGCGTCGCGCGGCGGATCATCGGGTTTCGATCGCGACTTCCCGCGGCATCCTCAAATGCGCGAGGAGCGATACGAGGCGCTGCTTCAAGGTGTCTTCGTGGCGGCAGATTAATGCCCGGACCGGCTCCGACGACGTTTCGAAACGAAGCACGAGGTCGAAATGCGAAAGCGTCAGATGCAACGCGCATTCCGGCAGCAGCGACGGATCGATGCGCAGGTGAATCGACCAGTTGCCGTGCGCGGCCACGGCCTCGTCGGTGCAGAAATCGGCGATCCTGTCGGCGAGGAAATGCATCAGGCCGGCGATGCGCGCCTCTTGCCGGGACAGCGCCGTGAGGAACGGCCTGGCCAATTCGTCGAGATGACGTTCGCGCAGTGCGTCGGCCTGTGCGTCGACCGGTGACGGCGCCGCGCGATCCTGCGGCGCGGCGTCGTCGACGTCGCGCGCCTGGCGTTCGGCCGGCGCTTCGCGGGCCGGATCCGGCAGCACGTCGTGCGGCATGCGGGCGCCGCGGCCCGCACGGTCGTCGCCGCGCAGCCGCGCGCGGCGCACCAGCGCGGCATAGTCGATACCGGGGCGCTGCCCGTTCGGCGCGGGCCGGCGCGCCGGCATCTCGTCGGCGTCGGGCGCCGGAATGATGCGCGGATTGACGATCGGAGGGGTCACCGCGCCTCCGTCACAGCGTGATCCGTCCGAGCGGACGCAGTTCGACGTGTTCGGCCAGCTCCTGATACGAGTAGACCGGCAGCCACGCGAGGCGGGTGGTGATCATGCGGCGCACGTAGCGGCGTATGTCCATCGACGTGACGAGCGCGATGCCGTCGCGCGGCAGCTCGCCCGCGTATTCGGCGATGCTCGTGCAGAGCTGCTGGATCTGGTCGGGCGACAGCGCGAGGAAATTGCCGGTCGGCGTCTGCTTGATCGACTGGCGAATGAACTGTTCGACGTCGTTGCCGAACAGCACCGCATCGAGCGCCGGCGCGCCGCGACTCGCCCGGTACGCGATGTAACGCGAGAGGTCGCCGCGGACGTATTCCACCAGCATCAGCGCGTCCTTTTCCTTCGGTCCCCACACGATCAGGCTTTCCATGATGCCGCGCGCGTTGCGGATCGACAGCTGCTCCTCGAGCAGGCGACGCAGGACGTCCGCGATGCGTTGCAGCGGCAGCGCCTTCTGGACTTCGGCGACGAGGCCCGGGTAGTCGGCGCCGAGCTGGTCGAGCACCCATTGGGTTTCCTGGATGCCGACGAAGAGATGCGCGTGCGTGCGCAGCAGCTCGACGGTCTCGTTGGCGACGATTTCCTCGGTGCGCCAGATCGTCGTGTTCGGCGGCACGTCGCGTTCTGCGAGCCAGTGGCTTTGTGCGTGCCCGCCGGCCGGCCCGGCCGTTTCGCAGCGCGACGCGAGCGCGGAATCCGCGGGCGCCTGCGCGAGCATCACCTTGCCGGCCGGCATCTGCACGCGCGCGTAGGGCACGTCCTGCAACAGGATTTCATACGTATGCGCGGCAAGCGCGTCGCTGGTCCACATCGTGATGCCGGGAAACGGCAGGCCGATTTCCTCCTGCAGGCGCGCGCGCCGCGCCTCGAACGCGAGGTTGAGGGCGGCGGGCGACAACCGGGCGACCAGGTCGGGCGCGAGCCGCACGCCGATCGCGCTCGCGAACTGGGGGGCGCGCGGCAGGATGCTCGGCGCATCGCCTTTCGCTCCCGCACGTTGCAGCGCGGCGACCTTCTCGCCTCTCTGCTCGTCGTGCGCGCCCTTGCGATGAATCCGGTATCCGGTGAACGCCAGGATTGCCGACAGCAGCAGGAACAGCGGCCACGGGAAGCCGGGCACGATCGCGAAGCCGAGCAGGAGCACGCTGGCGAACCACATCGCGTGGGCGTTGCCGGCCATCTGGCGAATCAGCTCGTCGCCGAGCGAGCGGCCGCCGCCCTCCGAGGTTTCGTCGGACACGCGCGTGATCATGATGCCGGCCGCGACCGAGATGAGCAGCGATGCGATCTGCGACACCATCGCATCGCCGACCGACAGAATCGAAAAGCGGTTGGCGGCGTCGGCGGCGCTCATCGAGTGATAGGCCACGCCCACCGCGATGCCGGCGACCATGTTGACGAGCGTGATGATGAGGCCCGCGATCGCGTCGCCCTTCACGAACTTCATCGCGCCGTCCATGCCGCCGTAGAGCTGGCTTTCGACCGCGAGCCGCGCGCGTTTGCGGCGCGCCTCCTCGGGCGTCAGGAGGTTCGCCCGCAGGTCCGCGTCGATGCTCATCTGCTTGCCGGGCAGCGCATCGAGCGTGAAGCGCGCGCCGACTTCGGCCACGCGTTCCGAGCCTTTCGCGATGACGATGAACTGAACCGTCGTGATGATCACGAACACGACCAGCCCGACGATCAGGTTGCCGCCCACCACCAGCTCGCCGAAGCTGTCGATGATGTGACCGGCGTCGGCATGCAGCAGGATCGACTTGGTCGACGCGATGTTGAGCGACAGCCGGAACAGCGTCGTGAACAGCAAGGCCGACGGAAACGACGACAGCGACGTGATGGTCGGCACGTACATCGTCACCATCAACAGCGTCACGCTCAGGCCGATGTTGATGGAGAGCAGCACGTCGATGATGTCGGGCGGCAGCGGCAGGATCATCAGCGAGATGATCGCGACGATCAGCGCGGCAATGCCGATTTCGCCGCTGGCGGGAAGTTTGAGCGATTTCAGCATGGAAGACCTCCGTGGCAGGATCAGGAACGGGAACGGGTGCCGGACGATGCGCCGTCATCCGGCGGGTGCGCGGCGCCCACGGAGCCGACCCAGCGCAGAACGGCCGCGACCACCTCGAACAGCTCCTCGGGAATCGCATGATTCACGCCGACGCGGTGCAGCGTGCGTGCGAGAGGCGGATTCGCGACGATCGGCACGCCGTACAGGCTGGCGAGCCGGCGCAGTTCGCCGGCGTCGGCATCGACGCCGCTCGCGACGATCACCGGCAACGGATGTTCGGCGGGCGCGTAACGCAGCGCGACCGCATAGTGGGTCGGGTTGACCACCATCACGTTCGCGCCCGCGACGGCCGCTGGTCGCGGATCGCCATTGATCATCCGCTTCGCGAGCTTGCGGCGCTCCTGCTTGATCTTCGGATCGCCGTCCTGGTTCTTGTGCTCGCGCTTGACCTCGTCCTTGGTCATGCGCTGCGAGAGCAGGAACAGCACGTGCTGAAGTTTCCAGTCGCCGATGCCGATCACGAGATACGTCACGCACGCGACCGACAGCACCGTCAGGAGCGCCGACCACAACACGGCCGACAGCCGGTAGAGCGGCTCGTAAAAGGCCGCGGCGGCGAGCGGCAGGATGCCGGCGATGGTTTTCCACAGCACCGCGCCGAGCACCACGGCCTTGAGCGTCATCTTCAGCAGGTCGATCAGCGAACGCTTCGAGAAGATCCGCTTGAGGCCGGCCGCCGGGCTGATCGCATCGAGCTTGGGCATCACCGGCTCCAGCGACACCTTCAGACCCACCTGCATCGCGGAAGCCAGCGCGGTGGCCAGCATGCCGAGGGCGGCAAGCGGGACGCAGATCGACACGCCGATGCCGAACAAGTGGAACAGCGCGGAGTCGAGCGCTTGCGGCGAGCGATCGGTCGCGGTGAAGTCGAGCGCCGCGTGAACGGCCTCGCGCAGCGAATCGAACAGCCAGAAGCCGGCGGTGTGGAATGCGACGAGCATGGCCAGCAGCGACGCGGCGCCGACCAGATCGGTGCTCTTCGACACCGAACCCTTGGCGCGTGCATCTTTCAGTCGCTTGGCTGTCGGTTTTTCCGTCTTGTTGCTCATCGTCGCTTCGATTCGTGCGGCCCATGCAGGCAATGGCACGCACGATAGTCGTCGCCGCTCGGCGAGCGAACCGCGAAAGCGAAGCCGCGCCGGCAGCCGCGAAGCGGCCCGCCGAATGCACGGCGCGGTGCGGCACGGGCCGCGCTTCATCCGCGCACGCGCCGCGGCGGCCGATCGATCTCGCCGCCGCCGCGCTTCGCATGCGTTCCGCTCGCTTCGCCTCCGGCACCGGGCAAACCCTGCCGCGTTTGCTACTTTTGTCTCCACCGGCCCAGGCCGCGATCCAGACCGCTCATTCACCGGAACGCCAACATGAACCAGATACATCAGTACCCGACATGCACGCACGAACTGTTCGGTGCACTCGTCGAGATCGTCAGGATGTCGGTCGTCGACCAGTTCCCGACCACGCGTATCGACGTCGACGACGTCGAGCATCTTCTCGAGGCGTTGCACGTGATGCGCCCGAATCTGCCGGAACTCCATCTGTTCGACGGCTTCGTGCACGTCGTGCGGGGCAACTGGCGGGAGGCGACCGCGATCTTCCGCGCGCTGGTCGACCAGTCGGTGGGCTTGCCCGGCAGCAAGGCGATGCTGATCTACTGCCTCAGTTCGAGCGGCGACGGCGACTGGCGCATCGTCGCGAACCAGCTGCTGGACGATGACGGCGTGACGCCGCAAGCGCGCATGCTCGTCCACGCGGTGATGGCCCGCAACGATGTCGAGCAGGCGGGCGAGTACGCGCTCGCCAGCGGCGAATTCGTCGAACCCGAATCGCTGAAGCAGTTGCGGGCAGAGTCGGTGTCGGGTGAAGCGGGAAACGGGGCATCGGGCTCGGCTGTGACCGAGCCGCCGATGTTCGACGGGCAGTATCTGCGCCTTTGATGGCCTGCACAGGAGAATGCGATGAATCAGGCTTTATCGTCGTTGACGCTCGACATGATGCGGATCCAGCCGACTTCGATCCCGCATCAGCCCGACGTCCACGTTGCGCCCGTGTCGGCGCATGTTGCCGACAGCTTCGAGGCGATGATGCAGCGGGGCGTGATGGGGCCGTCGTCGGGCACCGGCGACAGCGCGGGCACGATGATCTCGGAGATCGTGCGCGGCGAGGACGCGGCGTTCCAGACCGTGTCGAACGACATGCTGTACATGATCCACAACGTCGATGCGATGTCGCCCGGGGAACTGACGGCATCGGTGGTTCAGCTGCAGATCGAGGCCGCGAGCCTGCAGGTCGACATGCAGATGAAGATGAGTGTGGTCACGTCCTCGAAGGATGCGATCGAAACCCTGATGAAGAATCAATGACATGAACCTGGGTGCCGAACCGAAACGCCGGTCGATGCGTGGCGCCGCGCTGTGCGCGATGCTGGTCCTGTCGATGTCGCTTGCCGGATGCGAGAAGGAGCTGTACGGCAATCTTTCCGAACGCGATTGCAACGAGATCGTCGCGACGCTCATGCAGGCCGGAATCGGGGCGCACAAGGCGAGCGCCGACGGCGGCAAGACCTGGAGCGCGAAGGTGGAAGAGAGCGACATCGTGCACGCGATGGACGTGCTGCGCGAGCACGGTCTGCCGTCGCGACGTTACGACGATCTCGGCGCGCTGTTCAAGAAGGACGGCCTCGTGTCGACGCCGATCGAGGAGCGCGTGCGCTTCATTTACGGGGTGTCGCAGGAGCTGTCCGACACGCTGTCGCGGATCGACGGCGTCGTGATCGCGCGCGTGCATATCGTGCTGCCGGACAACGATCCGCTGTCGAACAAGGTCAAGCCGTCGTCCGCGTCGGTCTTCATCAAGTATCGGCCCGACGCCAACCTCGCGACGCTCACGCCGCAGATCAAGAACCTCGTCGTGCACAGCGTGGAGGGACTGTCGTACGAGCAGGTGAGCGTCACGTCGGTGCCGGCCGATCCGATGGAGACGGTGGCCGTCGACAAGACGTCGGGCAACCTGGCGATGATCGCGCTCGCCGCCGGCCTGTTCGTGACGGGCGGGGTGGTGCTCGTCGTGACGAAGCGGCGCCGCGGGTCGGCGGCCGAGGCCGGGCATGGCGCGACCGGCACGACCGGCACGACCGGCGCGACCGGCGCGAGCCGCGATGCGCCGTCGAAGGCGGGGCCGCTCTCCGCGATCGGCGGGCTGCTCAGGCAGGCCATGCCGGGCAGGACGTCGCGTTGACGCGGCGAGCGCCATGCCACTTTCCCCGCGAGATCAGACCATGCGCGACATCGAACGGTACGGCAGCGTCGCGACGACGCTCGCGGCGCGGCTGACGGGCTACGAGCGCAATCGCGGCGCGCTGTTCGCGTGGATGGACCCGGGCTGGCTGCCCGATGCGCTGGCGATGCTGGGCGACGCGCGCGGCGCATCGAGTCCGCACACGTCGCGGATCGCGCATGCGTGGCTCGCGGCGGCCGGTTGCCCGCCGCCGCCGCTCGATGCGTTTCGCTGCGAGAGCGCCGCGCTCGCCGCGTTGCCGATCGAGGACGCGCTGGGCGCACTATGCTTGCGAGCGCTGCATTTTCGCCGCGCGGAATTGCGCTACTGGGTCGATCGCGACAGCCGCGAGCAGATCGCCGGCTGGCTGGGGCGCCGCGGCTTCGCCGCATTGCGATGGTTGATCGAAGCCGGCAACCCGCCCGGCATCGACCGGCTGATGCGCGACCACGGCATGGCGCCGCTCGGTGAACTCGACATGCCGACCCTTGCGTGGGAAGGATTCTGCCTGTTCGCGCACGCCGGCTGGTGCGATGCGTCGTCGCCGCTTGCGTTGCTTCGCTTCGTATGGCACCGGGATGCGCAGCCGCCGGCGTGGCTGGGCGCAAGCGACGCGGCCGGCCACCGTGACGACGCGATGCAGGTCATTGCCCGTCTTCCGGACTTCTATCAGGAGCAGACATGGTCATCTGGTTGAGAAATGCGCATGACGAACGGGCTGCCGAGGCCGCGCCGCAGGCGATCGGCGTGGACGGCGACATCGTGCGGCGCGAGGCGTTCGCGCAGCTGGTCGATCTCGACGACGGCCATGCCAGGCTGCGCGAACGGCAGCGCGACGTGCTGGCGATCGCGCGTGACGAAGCCGCGCGGATCGTCGCGGCGGCGCGGGCCGAGGCGGACGCGATCCGCGCCCGCGCGCAGGACGAATTCGATACCGGCCAGCGGCGCGGTTACGAAGCCGGCCGTCAGGACGCGCTGGCGCAGTGGTATCGGGAGACGGCCGAATCGCTCGCGCGGCGCCGCGATCTCGAGATGTCGCTGCGCCGGCGCATGGCGGACATCGTCGTGCTGGCCGTCGAAAATATCGTCGCGAGCGAGCGGCCGGAGGCGCTGTTCGCGCGGGCGGCCGATTCCGTCGATCGCATCGTCGACGCGAGCTGCCATCTGCGCGTGCGCGTCCATCCGGACCAGCGCGAGCTCGCGGCCGCCGCGTTCGAACGGGCGGCGGCCGGATGGCACGAACGCGGCCGGCCGGTGCCGATCACCGTGCTGGCCGACCGCGCGCTCGAGCCCGGCGCGTGCGTGTGCGAAACCGACATCGGCCTGATCGACGCGAGTCTGGGCGCGCAGATCGATGCGGTGCGCCTCGCGGTCACGCGCGCGTTGCAGCGCACGGAAGACGCCGGCGCACCGGCGCACGAGGCCGCCGCCGTTCCCGAACCGCTGGAGGAGCGTACCGATGCCGGGTCCGACATAGAGGCCGACGACCCGATGCGCGACGATCCCTCGTACGGCGCGGGCGAACTGCAGCCGGACGCCGAACGGGAGTTCGCATGAAGCCGGACGGCGCGTACACGGCGTTCGGGCACGACGCTGACGAGTTCGCGCGGCTGCACACGTTCGCCGATTCGCTCGCGCAGGAGCTGGGCGAGGGCGCCGCGCGGCCGAGCGGCAAGGTGCTCGAGGCGATCGGCACGCTGATCCGGGTCGGCGGCATCGACGTGCGGCTCGGCGAGCTGTGCGAGTTGCAGACCCCGCGCGGCGCGTTGATGCAACTCGCCGAAGTGGTGGGCTTCTCACGCGATACGGCGCTGCTGTCGCCGTTCGGGCAGCTTGCGGACCTGTCGCGCGAGACGCGCGTCGTGGCGCTGCGTCGCCCGCTCGAGGTACCGGTGGGCGACGCGCTGCTCGGTCGCGTGATCGACAGCCTCGGGGCGCCGCTCGATCACCGCGGGCCGATCGATGCGAAGGCGTTCCGGCCGATCTACGCGCCCCCGCCCAATGCAATGAGCCGGCCGCTGATCGAGCGCGCGCTCGCCACCGGCGTGCGCGCGGTCGACGGCATGATGACGCTCGGGGAAGGGCAGCGCATGGGCATCTTCGCGCCGGCCGGCGTCGGCAAGAGCACGCTGATGGGCATGTTCGCGCGCGGCACCGACTGCGACGTGAACGTGATCGCGTTGATCGGCGAGCGCGGGCGCGAGGTGCGCGAGTTCGTCGAGCAGATTCTCGGCACGGCCGGCATGGCCCGTTCGATCGTCGTCTGCGCGACGTCGGACCGATCGTCGATCGAACGCGTCAAGGCCGCGTACGCGGCGACCGCGATAGCGGAGCATTTCCGCGACGCGGGCAAGCGCGTGCTGCTGATGATGGACTCGCTGACGCGGTTCGCGCGCGCGCAGCGCGAGATCGGCCTGGCCGCCGGCGAACCGCCGGCGCGTCGCGGCTTCCCGCCGTCGATCTTCGCCGAATTGCCGCGTCTGCTGGAGCGCGCGGGCCTGTCGGAGCGCGGCTCGATCACGGCGCTCTACACGGTGCTGGCCGAAGACGAATCCGCCAGCGATCCAATCGCCGAGGAGGTGCGCGGCATCCTGGACGGACATATGGTGCTGTCGCGGGACATCGCCGCGCGCAACCAGTATCCGGCGATCGACGTCGGCGCCAGCCTGTCGCGCGTCATGCCGCAGGTGACCGACCCGGCGCATCGCGAGGCGGCGGGCCACGTGCGCAAGCTGATGGCGAAATACCGGGACATCGAAACGCTGCTGCAGCTCGGCGAGTATCGCGAGGGCGGCGATCCGCTGGCCGACGAGGCCGTGCGCAAGCGCGACGCGATCCACGCGTTCCTGTGCCAGCGGACCGACGAGCCGAGCCGGCAGGCGGACACACTGGATGCGCTCCGTCAACTGTACATGGACTGACCCGGCCGACGGCCGGCCATCGAATGGAGCACTGACGATGCAGGATCGGAGCAGCAAGGCCTTTCGGATCGTGGTGGGGCGTCTCGAGCGCCTCGACGCAACCTTGCGCGAAACACTGCGCGCACGCATCGACCTGCTCGATGACGCGCAGGCGCGCCTCGACGAGCATCAGAACGCCATGGCGCGCGTGCGCGACGAACTGGCGCGTCAGGACGAGCGGATCGAGCGCCTGGTCGGCGGCGGCGGGCCCGTGCGCATCGACGAGTTGCTCGGCTGGCAGGCGCAGCGTTCGCGCGTCGCCGCAGAGCATGATTCGATGCGGGCGGCGCTGAACGCGTTGCACGACGAGATTGCACGCATCGAGGAAGAGGTCGCAGAGGCGCGTGCGGCGATCGTCCGCAACGACGCCCGCATCACGCTTTGCAAGCAGCGTCTTGCCGCGCTGCACGCGCAAGCCCAGCGGGACCTGGACGACATGCTGGACGAGGAAACCGAAGAGGGCGTGGTGGCACGCATGCTGTCGCGGCGGCGCGCGCGGCCCGATGCATTGACGCGGAGACAGGGATGAACGTATTCGAGAGCGGTATTCCGCAATTCGGCGGCGTGCTGCTGCAGTTCTTCACGCTGGTCGGGCTGTGCGGCGTGCGCCTGCTGGTCATCATGATCGTCTTTCCGCCGACGTCCGATCAGGTCCTGCAAGGGACGACGCGCAATGCGATCGTGATGCTCTGGGGCGCGTACATCGCGTTCGGCCAGCAGGCGCTGATGCCCGCGCTGAGCGGCTGGCATCTCGTGCTGCTCGGCGCGAAGGAGGCGCTGATCGGGCTCGTGATGGCGTTCGTCGCATCGCCCGTGTTCTGGGTCGCGGAATCGGTCGGCACCTACATCGACGACCTGACCGGTTACAACAACGTGCAGATGTCGAACCCGAGCCAGGGACAGCAAAGCTCGTTGATGGCGACGCTGATGAGCCAGTGCGCGTCCGTCGCGTTCTGGACGCTCGGCGGGATGACCTTGCTGCTCGGTGCGCTGTTCGAGTCGTATCGGCTGTGGCCGCTCGACAGCATGACGCCCGTGCCCGCCGCGATGGTGCAGATGTTCGTGATGCAGCAGACCGATTCGCTGATGGAAACGGTCGCGAAGGTCGCCGCGCCCGCGTTGCTGCTGTTGCTGCTCGTCGACGTGGGCATCAATCTCGTCAGCAAGACCGCGCAGAAGCTCGATCTCGTGTCGCTCGCGCAGCCGGTCAAGGGCGGGATTGCGGTGCTCACGATCGCGCTGCTGATCGGCACGTTCATCGGCGAGGTGCGCGATCAGGTGGCGCTCGTGCACATCGGCGAGCAGATTCGCGGGCTGGCGACGCCTCACGCGCGGCATTGACGGCAACGGGGCGCACCCGCCCCGAACGCGCCGCCGGGCATCGGATGCCCGGCGCGACGGTTCACTAGAATGCGCCCGCGACCCGTGCGGCGCCCAGGCCCGTTCCGACCAGAACCGACGCGATTCGCACGGCGGAGTCGATCTGATGCCGGATGATCGCCTTCTTCCGGCTGCGATCGTGTTCCAGCCTGTTGGCCAGGTCGATGTGGAGATCCGCCATCTCCTTGATGAACCTCGGCTTGCTGAGACGCCCCTGAACGAACAGGCGCACCTGTTCTTCCACCTTGCGTTCGAAATCCGGCACCACGTTCTGCATGTAACCGCTGTCCTTGCCGCTGTAGGGCAGCCGGGTCAGGGCCAGTTCGTCGTCGCGCGATTCGACCAGTTTGCGGATCTCGTCGAGTGCCGCGACCGTGGCGGCCGTCAGGTCGATCGACCGTTGCTCGAACGACTGCCATTTGCCGGTCACGCCGTTGTACGCGACGACGGCCTTGGCGCGCGCCGCGGTATCGTCGGCGGACGCGCCGTGCGGTTGGATGGTGACCTCGCCGTAGAGCTGGTTGGCATTGGCCGACCATTCGAAATTCGTCCAGTAGTTTCCTCGCTCCCCGGTCACCTCGATGATGTAGGTAGTGGTGTTCAATCCGGATTCCGAACGGAACCCCGAATCGCTGACCTGCCTGATCCTTGCGTGGTTCCACTCGTGGACCGGGTCGGCCTGGTGCGCACCGAGCGTCGACTCGACCGCCTCGTAGTGTGCCGGGAAGGTGGGCCGTGCGACAGCAGGCCCGGGTAGTGCCGGAGGCAAATCGATCACGCGATAGAGTGCATCGTTGCCGGCCGGCTGGGTCGACGGAAGCGGCCCGGGTTGCGTGACGGCGCTGCCCATCAGCAAGGCCGCCGTGTTGGCGTCGTTGCCGTGCTCGCCGAGAAAGGCGGCTGCGGCACTCGCCGCCAGCGTCCAGGCCGGCCGTGTGCCGGGGGCGGGGATGCCTGCGCTCGCCACTTGCGCGTAGGCGAGCTGCCGCGCCAGGGCAACGGCCGGTTCGCCGGATCCGGCACCCCAGCGGGCCGCCAACAGATGCGCGGCGACCAGCGAATCGTGATCCGTTGCGCCGCCCAGCGCGGCAAGGTGCGCGGTCGCGGCCGCGCGGCGAGCCATCGCCTGGTCGCCATCCGCGCCGAACGTTTCGCATGCCGCGCGCGCCGCGACCATTGCGGCGCCGTGCCGGTTCGGCGCGGCGGTGCGGGCATGGGTCAGTGCTTGCACGATGACGTCGCGACGCAGCCGTTGCTCGTCGTCATCGCCGACGAGCACGACCTGAGTCGCGGCGTTGTCGCGGCTTTTTCGGGCCTTTTCGTAAGCTTCCTGCACGTCCAGAAGCTGGATACGTTCGTGGATGAGACGCGCCTCGTACGCAACGCGCTCACGATCCTGCTGCTCCGCCGACATCGTGGGCGCGTGCCAGCCTGCCAGCGAAAGCGGCAGCCAGCTCGAGCGGGACACGGGCTGCTCCGGCGGCTGCTCGGCCACCACGGCTGCCACTCGTGCGTGCGCGTGAGCGAGCGCGGCTTCCGCTTGTCTGAGCGATGCCTCGGTCCGGCTCTTATCGGCTTGCAGCGTCTCGATCGCGCGTCGTGCTGCCGCATCCGCGGTCTGCGCGATGTTCGCGGCGGGCGTTTTCTCGATGAACAGTTCCCGGGCTGCCGTGTTGATCGCCGTGAGGTCTGGCCCCAGTGCGCGTCTGTCCATGGCCTTGACGGCTTCACGCATGCTCGCGAGACCCTGCGTTGCGTCGTCGTAAGCCTGCGCGATCGCGCCGAGTCGTCCGGTCGTCGCATGATCTGGACGGGGGGAATGCATCGATTCGGCGGTGCGCACGACTGCCTGCGCGACGCGCGCCGCCGTGGCCGGGTCGTACCCGGCTCGTCGCGTCAATCCGGCGCTTGCGCCGGCCGCGGCATAGCTGGCCGGGCCGTTCGCGCCGAGGTCGGTCCGCGCGTCCGACGCGAGCTGCTCGGCGAGCACGATCGCTTCTTGCGCGGGCATGCCGGCACGGAACGCGTGGATCGCGGCGGCCTTCATGGAATCGACGCGGTGCGAGCCGCCCCAGCGATGTTCGAGTTGCGCGACGATCGCCGTTTCGAACGGATCGGCGGAGATGGCATGGCCGGCAAGCTGAATCGTCCGGCCCGCGCTCAGATCGGCGCCCAACAGGCGATACCGATCCGCGGCCGCCTTCGTGCCGACGACCCGCTCGACCACGACCGGCGCGCACGGGCCGTCGATGGCGGGTACGGTCATCAGCCGGGCCTGGCAGAACTCGCGCGTCCCGATCCGTACGATCCCGGAGGAGCGGGCCGGTTGATTCAGCGCATCGAATGCGTCCGCGGCGAGCCAGTTGGCCGACGCCTTGGCGGGTTGCTGACCGAACACGGCCCATTCGCCGTTCGGCGTGCTGAAAAGCTCGATCGTCGTATCGGGCGTGAGATTCGCGGTGACGGGATGAAACCCGCTGAATGTGCCCGATTTTCCGGTTTCGGCGGCACGCTCGGCGATCACCCGAATACGATCCACTTTCCCGTCGGCGGACTGAAGCGCCATCGTCCGGACGAAAAAATGTCGCTTGCCGACGGTGATCGTCGTCGCGTCGTCATTCCCTCGACCGTTGCTGATTTTCGGTTGCAGCGTCGCGAAGTCGACGCAATCCCCGATGGCGCGCTTCACCGACGACACGCTGACCCGTTCGGCGATCCGGCTCGGCAATTCGGCGAGCTTCTGTGTCGCATTGGCGAATCGATTGATTCCTGCGGGCCGCGCGAATGCGGCAGCCGCGCTCGAGCGCGGTGCCGGCGCGGCATGCGCGTCGTCAGCCGGCGAAACAGGCGACGACGTCTCGCGTCGTTGTCGCTGAAGACCTCCGAGGTGTGGGGGGAAATCGGCGCGAGACGGCCGAGAAACGGATCGGGACGCGCGCTGCTCCGCGTCGGCGGCCGGTTCGCCGATCTCGGTCGTATCGGCTTGGGTGGGCGGGGATGTTCTCATGTGCGATGGGATAGGCGACGAACGAGCCGGTGAGCACGCCGCTTCGCCGACACGCGATGCCGCTCATGGTTCGGTGTGGTCCTGAACGGCCGGGAACGGCGCGTGCCGCGACGCCAGTCGCCGCGCGATGCGCGACGACGTGTCGTTGGCGCCACGGGTGATGGCGAACAGCAGCGCGTCGCCGGCGGCGAGGTTGCGATTCGGGCGCGGCTCCCAGTTGGTCAGCCTCGCCTCGAGGGTGAATCCGAGCCGCGACATCGTGCTGGCCGCGGGGCCTTCGGGCGCGCAATACGCGTGGATACGGTACAGCTGCGGCTGCGTGAGCAGCCAGTCGATCAGCATCAACAGCGCGGCCAGCCCCGCGCGTCGTCGCCGATGGCCTTCGCAGCGGCTCGTGACGACGCCGATCTCGGCGCGCGGCGGCGCGGGCGCGAGATCGATGGCCGCCACGAGGCGGCCGGTCTGCAAGTCCTCCATCGCCCAGGTGAAGCGCGTCTTGCTGGACCAGCCGAGCTGGCAATGGCGGATGAACGCGCGCGTTTGCGCGACGTTGCGATGCGTCGGGAACGGCAGCCATTCGGTGACGGCGGGGTCGCCGAGCAACGCGTGAAAGAGTGCGTCGGCATCGGCATCGACAAACGGGCGCAAGCGCAGCGCGTCGGTTTCGATGATCGTCGGCGGACAGAAGGTATTCATCGCTGTTCCCCGCGTCAGCGCGCCAAGGTTTCGGAAGGCGTTTCCTTGAACATCTTCCGATAGCCGTTCAGGAGCGTCGAACGATGCTGCACGCCCCAGCGGTTGGCGATTTGCAGCACGCTGGGGGCCAGCGTGTCGTCCGCCATCAGTTCGTCGCGAATGTGTTCCATCCGTTGGCGGCGGATCAGCTCGCTCGGCGTGATGCCGAGATGGGTCTTGAACGCGAGCTGCAGCGCGCGTTCGGTGATGCCGATATGCGTGGCGACTTCGCGCACGGACAGATCCGGGCGGTCGAGACATTCGGTCAGGTAGCGGTACGCGCGGCGATATTTTCCCGGCAACCGTGCGCTGATGTCGTCCGCGACGGGTTCGGCGCGCTCGGCGGATGCGGATGACAGCAGCGAGCCGTCCTCGCGCACGTGCTTGATCGAGAGCAGCGCATAGCGGCCATACAGCTGCGAATAGTCCTGCAGACGCCCCTGCTGTTGACGAACCTTCGACTGGCAATAGAGATACTCGAGATACCAGCGCGCATGCTGGTTGCCGGGCATCGACGTGTCGTTGAACATGCGCAGCATCGTTTCGGCGACCCGGGTCGCGTTGCCGGCCAGCGCGGCGAGCGCGACTTCCAGGCGCAGCGCGCGATGGTAGTCGTGCAGTCCGGCGCCGACGCTCCAGCGCAGATACACCTCGATGCGCTCCAGCACCGCCTCGCTGCCGCGCGCGAGCGATTGCAGCTGCTGAAGATAGTCGGCGCGCTGCGCGAGCACGGCGATCATCGGCGTTTGTTCGTCGGACAACGTGGACATGCCGCCGCCGACCTCGTTCGCCGCCGGTTCGAGGACGACCGGGTGCCCCGAGTGCCAGTAGATGTGGTCGGCGATCGGCTCGCAGGCGCGCAGGTGGTATTGCGCGAGCAGATCCCGGCGCAATGCATCCACCAGCCGGCGCCAACGCTTGTCCGGCGCGGCGACGGCCAGCTCCGACATCATGTCGAGGCGCGTGCGTGCGCCGTCGAGGCGGCCGAGATGGAACAGCACGAGCGTCGCGCCGACGAGGCTTTCGAGACGTTGCGTCGGCGACGCTTCATCGTCGTCGGCAATGCGCTTGAAGCACATCAGCGCGGTGCCGAACCGGTTGCGAAACAGTGCCTGCCAGGCTGCATTGCGGCTCAGTGCCGCCCGGATCGCGACGCGCTCGCCAGTCAGCGCCTTCTGCACGCGACGATACGTTTCTTCCGCGTCTTCATGGCGCCCCAGCACGAGCTGGACGTCCGCATACGCCTGCAATGCTTCGACGTCCGGCGCGCCCGCCGGTCGTTTCGTGTCGGCGCGATGGGCGGCGAGGTTCGCTGCGTCCAGGAACTGGCCCGCGAACATCTTGGTACAGAACGTCGACGACGTATCTGCCGACGACAAGGCCGATGCGATAGCGAAATAGAGGGTGGACAGCATGGCGTGCTCCTGTCGGAAAAGCGGTTGAGGTGCGAACGGGTGACAGTCATTTGTCGAGTACATCGTTGCACCCGGGGTCCGGGTGTTCTGCGATCTTTGACGTTCTGTTACCGTTGGCTGGCCGCTCCAATGCCGCTCCAATGCCGCTCCAATGCCGCTCCGATGCCGCTCCGATGCCGCGAACGAGCGCGGCGGGTGGCCGTGGCGCCGCGCGCCGCCCGTCATGCATCCGTGACGCGTCGCGCATGCTTACTTCCTTGAAAGTTCCTCAAGCTTGTGCGCGGCCTTCACCAGGATTTGCAGGAATGCGTTGAGCGTCGACAGGACGATGTCGGCGATCTGGCCTCCCATGTTCGCGAGTTGCGGTAACCGCCGCTCCAGCCAATGCGGTTCGGCCGGTTGCCCGTGGGGCATTACCTCGGGATGTTGCGGCATTTCCTGCATCAGCGGCTCGGGATGCGCGCCCGGATGATGTGCATGAAACCCGGGCGGCGGCCCGGGCGGTGGATCGTAGCGCTGAACGCCATCGGACTCGGGCTTCCACCCTGGCGGTGGACCGGGCGGCGGAGCGTAGCGCTGAACGCCATCGGACTCGGGCTTCCACCCCGGCGGTGGACCGGGCGGCGGGGCGTAGCGCTGAGCACCATCGGACTCGGGCTTCCACCCGGGCGGCGGCCCCGGCGGCGGAGCGTAGCGCGTCGCGGTTTCCCCGGCCGGGTGCGGCGAGGCCGGCGTGTAGGGTGGCGGCGGATCGGGCGCAATCGATGACGATTCCGCGTCCATCCTCGGAGGTGCCGACGCCGGTCGCAGACGCATGGGCGAAGGCGCACGCTGGCGCCCGAGGCCCTGCAAGGAAATCGCGTCGCTGGCCCTCACGGGGCGCGGCGCGAAGATCGAAGGTGCGTCGTTCGCCGGCGTCGATGGGCCGGTTGATCTTGCCCGGGCTGCCGGAAACGGGCTGACCGATATCCTGCCGCGCGAATGGAGGCTGTCCGCTCCTGCATGTTGAAGGTTCAGCAGCGCTGACGAGACGCTTTGCGATCGCGATCGTGGAGACAGCGATCCGCCGTCCGGATGATCGGCACTGCCCGGTCTGGAATGCTCTCCGATGGATTCGGCGTTACTGGGCGACGGCGATACGGTTCTGATGGATGCCACGTGATTCTCCCAGCACAGGAAAGGGGTGTCGCGGTTATAGCCCCGCGTGGCTGCTCGTCGTGTCGGCGGGACGAAGTCTCGTGGCGCCACCCGAACGGCGGGCCATCGAGTCGCGGCGAGCACCGCTCGCGGCTTCGGGTGCGCGAAGCGACACGTGCCGATCCGAACCGAACGGCACGTTGCGGCGGTGGCGCGATGGACGTCGATCACGGCCGTGGTTACTTTTCATCCGGCACGGCGACGGCGTACGGTGCGTGTTTTGTCCATGCGCGCCGACCGGACATGGACCGGACTGTGCGCGCGCCGTGCATCCATGCCGACCATTCGACCCATCGGATCCAACATGACTCGTCGATATTTCCGGCCGTCGCGGCCATGGACACGCGGCGGCCGTTACACCATTGCACGCGGCATGGCCGCCGTCGTGCTGTCCTGTTGCCTGACCCCGTGCGCGTTCGCGGATTGCTTCGACGCGGCGGCGAACTATCAGGGCGTCAGTGCTTACGTGTTGCGCGCGATCGCCTGGGTCGAATCGCGCGGCAACCCGGCGGCCGAGCATCGCAACGGCAACGGCTCGATCGATATCGGGGAACTGCAGATCAATTCGATTCATCTGCGCGAGCTGGCCGGCTTCGGCATCGATGCGCAGTCGCTGCGCGACGAGTGCGTGAACATCTACGTGGCCGCCTGGCAGCTGAAGAAGCAGATGCTGAAACACGGCAACACCTGGGAAGCCGTGGGCGCCTACCACTCCGAAACGCCGAAGCTGCGCGATGCCTATGTGCGCCGGATTCAGCAGACGTTGACGCGATGGGGTAGCGGACCGGCGCAGTTCGAACCGTGAGCCGGAAACGGCGCGCGGCGCTTGCGGCGGGACGCGCCGCGCTTCGCGACAAGAGGACCAAAATCATGACATTCATTCGAAATGCCTGGTATATCGCCGCATGGAGCCACGAGCTGTCGACGGAAAAAGGGCTCGGCCGCACGCTGCTGGGTGAACCCGTGATGCTGTTCCGCGACGCGCAACATGGTGCGCGCGCGCTGTCGGACCGTTGTCCGCACCGCTTCGCGCCGCTGCACAAGGGCGATGTCCGCGACGGGACGGTGGGCTGTCCCTATCATGGCCTGCGCTTCGACGGCACGGGCCGTTGCACGCACAATCCGCACGGCGACGGTCGCATTCCGGCTGCCGCGCACGTGCGCAGCTTTCCGGTGATCGAGCGTCATGGCGCGGTGTGGATCTGGATGGGCGACGCCGCGCTGGCCGACGCGGGCGCGTCCTTGCCGGACTTCTCGTTCGTCGATCCAGAGGATAACGAAGTGAGCACCGGTTATTTGCTGACGCGCGCGCATTATCAGTTGAGCGTGGACAACCTGCTCGACCTCAGCCATTTCCAGTATCTGCATCCGGACACGCTCGGCAGCGACGCGATCGCACGCGATCCCGGCCGCGTCGAGCAGGACGGCGACACGGTGCGCTCGTCGAGGCGAACGCAGGCGGAACGGTTGCCGGCGTTCGTGGCGCGTGCGTTCGGCGTGCCCGACGGCGTGCGCGCGGATCGCCATCTGGAAGTGCGCTGGGATCCGCCGTCGCTGCTCGCGATCGACGTCGCGGTGTGCCCGAGCGGCGCGACCCACGGGCGGGTATCGCGCTCGGCGCATCTGCTGACGCCCGAGACGGCCGCGAGCACGCACTATTTCTTCGCGTTCGGTTTGCCGAAGGCGCTTGGTCCCGCGGCGCGCGTGCTGGTCGATTACGCGGTCGCCGGGCTGATGGTGCCGTTCCGCGATGAAGATCTGCCGATGCTCGAGGCGCAACAAGCGGCGCTGGGCGCAACGGATTTCTGGGCGCAGCGGCCGGTGCTGCTCGCCAGCGACGCAGGCGCGATTCGCGCACGCCGGATCGTCGAGCGTCGGATAGCGGAAGAGGCGCGCTGCGCGAGCGCGTGAGATTCCGGTTCGTGCGGGCGCGTGAGCGGAATAGAGAGGGGCCGGCGTGGAGCATGCCGGCCCCTGTCGTGCGTTCGGGGAGGCGCGCTCGCGCGCACCGCGCGCGAGCGGCAGCCGGCGTCAGCCGAGTTGGCCCAGCCATTGCCCCCCGATGCTCATCGGACTGATCAACGGGCTCAAGATGTTCTGGGCCGAATGGCTCTCGGTCGGATCGAGCGCAATACTGAGCGGGTTCCGGATCGTGCCGCCGAGCGAGAAGACTTGCGACGCAATATATTCGCGGCCCGCCTTCTTCGGATCGGAGGAGTCTCCGTCCAGTGCACCGCCGGTTTCGTGCGCGATCGAGTAAGCGCCGGCGGACGTACCGTTGTGGCCTTTCGACGAGAAATCGTACTCGTGCGCCGCCGGTCCTTGCGTCAACAGTTTGGATGCCTGGTCTTTCGTGATCTCGCCCTTGTTGATCGCCATCTGCAGTTGATTGATCACCTGCTTCTTCTGCTTCGGATCGTTGGCGCTCTTGTCGAAGTTTTTGGCGGCGTCCGGATTCTTGCTGCTCCAGTCCTTCAGCGCCGACTGGTACTGCGGGTTGTTTTCACCCGGCGTCATCGCGTTCTTCATGTCATCGGTGAATTGCTTCGAGTATTTCTTGACATTGTCGTCAATGAACTTCCGAATATCGTCGCCGTACTTGTTGGCGTCGTTCGCGATGGATTTGTTCCAGTCATCGACGTTCGGAGTATTGGTGGTATTGGGCATTTCGACGGACATGGCATTCTCACTGGAGTTGGAAAGGTGCGAACCTGCCGTGTTTCAGGCGGATGTACGCACCGAGCAATCTAGCCAAGATCGCCGCGATTCGATAACCGCTTGCGAAGCGGGTGAGTTCCATGCGAACGAGATGCCGGCGAATGCCGGCAGCGCGCGCCACGCGCTGATCGGTCGTCGAACCGGGGTGGTGGCGGCATCGGCTGGATGCCTGCGCGCATGCCGCGTTCTGCCGATTCGCGTTGGCGAAGGTTCGCGCATCGATATCCCGCTTCGTCTGCTCGACGTGAAGCCGACGGCAGTGCACGTAGCATCCGCACCATCGATTCCGATCCTTCCATCAAGGTACATTCGCCATGCCATCGTCGATTCGCTCTGCCTCGACCCTTCCCGAGTTCGTACAAGACGATGGCGTATCGCACGCACCGTCGCATAAGCCTGATCCAAGGGGCTCCACGGACAAGAGCCCGGGGATTGCGTCGTCGCCGTTGTCGAAACTGTCGTCGCGAGGCCCGCAACTCGCCTCGTCGACCAACGCCGCCGGCCGCCGAAGCGCGTCGCCCGCCAGGCGTCGCTCGACGTCGCCGGGGCGGCCTGGCGCTGCCGATACCACGAGCGTGCCCGACGTCGAACCGCCCATCGAAATGAGCAGCCTCTCTCGCACGACCTCTGCCGCTCGTTCTCATTCGAGCACCGAATCGAGCGGCGACGAGATCACACTCAAGATGCCGCCGCCGTGCGGCGGCACGCTGAGCATCGGTGCGGACGAGCACTTGCGCTGCGATGACGACCAGGGCGTGCAGGCCATGCTTGAGCTCATCGCGCACCTGGATCCCGCTGCCGTCAAGATGTCGACGCTTCCGCCCGGGTCACGCATCCAGGTCGAATGGGACGAGAACCTGATGGGCAAGATGGGCATGTTCATGAAATTTGCGGGCGGCAACTTGCTGTTGGCCACGGATCTGTTGCGCGATGCCATTGCCAAGCCGGAGCACGCATTTACGCCCGGAGCCCGCGTGCCGGAGGCGAACCAGCGCCCGAGCGAATTCCTGCGCAATATCGGCCTGCGTATTCAAGTGACGCCGGATAGCACGCTGGGCGCCCGTCTGCAATCCGTGCTGACGGCGCCACCCGACGATCCGGAGCGGAACACGCGGTTAGCGAAATTCCGCCACGATTTCGGCGCGATGTCGCTGCTGTCGCTCGCGACCAACAAGGACTTCAACAAGGAATTGACGTATGGCCTGGGCGCCAGCCTGGTCGGCACCGGCGCGATCGGCGCGGCCTTCGACTACGGCATCTGGGGCAGCGTCAAGAAGGCCATAGGCCGCGAACCCGCGGCACGAGGGGGCCCCTACCTCGATTCGCTGACACCGCTGGTCGCCGAAACGTTCGATTCGATGGTCATCAAGCGGCTGATGGAGGTGATGAAGGGCGGCCGCTTCGTGCCGGAAGACTTGGCCACGGCGTTGGACGACCTGAAGGGCGCGGCCTATTCCGGCTCGATCGCGGCCCTCGGTTCGATTCCGAACAATCTCGTGCGCCAGGCGGCTATCGAGGCGAGAGACAGCGGCAATCATGGTCTTGCCGTCGCTCTGCTGGCGGTGAAACAAGGTACCAACCTGCTCGCGACATGGACGTCCGGCGCGATGGTCCCGCTGGAAATCAAGGAGGACCACGAGAAACTGGTCGAGGCCAAGATGGCCATGATCGCGGCCGGGACGATTCCGCCGCCGGCCGCGAACGATGTGCGCAAGCACGTCCAAGCCGAAGCGCTCAATACCTTGCGCGCGGCCCGGGGAACCGGATCGTCGATCCGTTCGATGGCCACCGGCGGCGAGATTGCCGCAACGCTCGGGTTGTTCCTGTCCGTGTTCGAACACCTGGGCTACATCCCGAACTCGGTCGAACAGCTCATTACGCTGATGTACTCGACGCCGACCGAGGTCATCAGCATGCTGTCCACGATGCTGACCGAAAGGTGGGTGGGCAGCGGGGCGAACCATGTGGACGCCAAAATTACCACCGACCGCGGCAAGCAAAGCAGCGTGCTGCGCCAGATTTCGCAATCGGAGAGCACGTCGCTCGCCGATCTCGACCGGATCGCCCGGCCCCCTGGCGAGATCAATGCCCAAATTGGTTATGCCGTCACGTTGGTGCTCGGCGGCGCGATGGGGCTGCTGGAATCGGGCGCCGGGCGCGGCGCGCAATATTTGCGCACGCTCGGACAGGCCGCGCAGGCATTGCCCGGCGCAGCACAGGCCCATGTGCTACAGCCGATCAGCGATGGCGTCGCGATGGCAGTCGACGTTGCTACACGTATACCTCGCGCCATCGCCGACGTTGCAGGCGGACAGCCGCGACGCGCGGTGCCGACCGGTGGCGACATGGTTTGACGGTTCCGGCGCCGATCGAGTGGTTCGTTGAATCGTATGACAACGCGGCAATTTTTGGGGCATTGCAATGAGATCTGGTGATGTGACGCAGTCGTTCCCGGCTTCTGTCGATGCACACCCGGACGAGGCGACCTCTCCGAGTCGGTCCGGCAAAAGTTCGGTGAGACGTGACAGTCGTGTCTCGTCCGCCTTGGCTGAACTGTCGCAAAGCCATCCGCAGATATCGAGCGCTGGCGGCGAGCGTGATCGAAGTACGCCTTTGGCGCCGAGGACCCTCGAACTTCACCCGAAACGCCTTGCGCAATTGCCGAACAACCCGGTCGCAGACCTGCGTAACCAGCGCAGGAAGTGGGGCAAGCGTGGGTCCGGTACGGCGGTACTGCAACCGGCCGGCTCGCCGGACCGGCGCGATCTTTCCGGCATCCCGGTCCCCATCGTGCCGGAATGGGCGAAAGCGGCGGGCGACCCGGCCGGGACGGTTGCTCCCCAACACGCTCCCGAGTCCGTGTCGGAACCGACGATCGCAGGATCACCGCCGGCCCAAGCGCACACCCCGCGGCCGTCATCGACCCGGCAGCTATCTTCGTCAACCGAGTCGGCGATGACGAGGTCCGAGGCTGCGCCGTCGCTGCCGCTGTCACCCGCGGAACATGCGCTGTCGGCAGCACGTCATCCGGCGCTTCGGCGCGTGGCCGCCAACATCGGCACCGCAATTGCGCGTGAAGGGGCCATTACCCTGGCTACGACCTATATCCGTGAAGTCTGCGGGCATGAGGTGGCGAGATGGCTGGAACATTCGCCTCAGTCCACCAGGATCGCGGTATCCGGCACGATTCTCGGCGCCACTGCGTTGCTTAACGCACTGGTGTTTTTGAAACAACGTAGAGACGGGCGGGCGAATACCTGGACGAAGTTTGGCCAGGCGAGCAACGTTCTGTGGCTATCGGGCGCCGGCGTCGCTGCCGCCACCACGGGCGGATTCGGCGACGCGGCCGCACTGTTGGCGAAGGCGACGGTGTATCCGATCACTCGCGATATGCTGAATGTGTTCGTCCGTCTCGGCGACAATCGGGACCCCGGAAAAACCGCGCCGAACAGAAACGCCGTGCTGGCGGACGCGGCCATCTATTGCATCAATCAGCTCGTGGTCAATACATTGCAGGGCGTGGGCACATCGCACTCCGGCACAAGCGCGGCGACGGCATCCGGATCGGTCGCGCACGCGACGCCTTCCGTGCTTGCCTTTTCGGGCGCCAACGCATTCGGCGAGACGATGGACGCGCTGTGCTATCCCGCGCTCACCGCATTTTTCGACAAGTTCGATGTCGCCCCGACGCTGATGAGCGGCGTGCGGGAGGGGATGCGGGCTATCGGGAACCTCGAGCTGACGGCCAGCCTGCACCTCCCCTTTGTCGCGAACGCCGGCGACCATCAACCGAACGGTCGCAGGATCGGCCGCGCGAGCCGGGAAGATTTCGCGGACAAGGCGATGGGGGCCATGCTCGGGCGCCAATCGCTTTTCGTCGCGTTGTTCGGTCTGATCGGCGCGATCAGCCAGGTCGGGCCGGCTGCGAAGCTCGGTCCGAAAGACGCCGCGCTGGTGACGAATGTGTTGGCCGCGCTGGCCATCGCGTTCATGCTGCCGGCTTTCGTCGGTGCGGCGAGCGCGTCGCCGTGGCGGCAGCGGCCGACCGACGATATCGAGGCCGGGGTCACGGATCGGGCGTCCGACGCGACCTGACTGCCTGCCCGGGTCGACCCCACGCGATCGTCACCCGTCACGAGCGCGCCGCGGCCTTGGCTTCCAGCATCTTCACGAGCAGATGGAGTGTCCGATTGACCGGCGTGCCGATGCGGGCGGCCAGACCGCGCCGAACGACCGCGCCGTTCAGATGGTCGATTTCGCCGGGTTTGCCGCGCGCCAGATCCTGCGCGGTCGACGAATACTGGCCCGGGGGAATCGTCGCCTCGATGTGCGCGACGATATCGGCCGGCTCGTCGTCGACATGCACGCCTTCGGCCGCGGCGACGGCGATGCATTCAGCGACGATCGCGCACATCGTTTCGCGCAATGCGTCGCGATGCGGCATCTCGCCCAGCGGCAGGTGCACGATCGCGGAAATCGCGTTGTATGCGCAGTTGAGCATGAACTTGCGCCAGAGTACCGCGCCCACGTCGTCGGCGATCCGGGTGGGAATGTCGGCTGCGCGCAGTACTTGCGCGAGCCGTTCGCTGGACGGCGACGCTTCGATCGCGAGATCGCCGCGGCCATGGTGGAGCAGATGCCCGGGGCCGGCCATCTCGCTCGCCACATAGACGGCCGCGCAAATGACCGGCTGCGCTATCTCCGCCCGCAACAGCGCCGCGTTGTCGACGCCATTTTGCAGGCTGACCACGATGGCGTCCGGCGCCAGGACATGACGCAACCCGCGCGCGGCCTCGGCGGTATCGCCCGCTTTCACGCAGACGAAGACCACATCGGCCGAGCCGGCCGCGGCGATGTCGGTCGACGCATGGGCGGACACGTGCGTGTCGAACGTGCGCGTCTGAATGCGCAAGCCGTGGTCGCGGATCGCGTCGACATGCAGCGGACGGCCAATGAACCCGACCTCGTGGCCGTGCAGCGCCAGCATGCCGCCGAAGTAGCAGCCGACCGCGCCGGCGCCGAGGACTGCAAACCGCATGATGTCTCCGAGGGAATCAATGAACATGTCATGCGCGACCAGGCCGCATGGCTGAAACAGGCACGTCGGCCCATCCATCCACATCAAACACGCGAGACCGTCGGTTTATTCCCGGCACCGCTGTGACGCCGATAAATCGATGCGCGACGGAATGACGCGAACGCGTCGCGTGTTCTCGGGAGGTGGCACGTCATCGGATCGGCATGCCGATCCGAAACCCAACCTCTTCCAGGAACGAATTCATTGAACGCGTCTCAGATTCCGCTTGCGCCGCCCCGTCCGCTGACAGGCAGCGACCACCGAACGCTGGTGCTCGCCGCGCTGGGCGGCGCACTAGAGTTTTACGACTTCGTGATTTACGTGTTTTTCGCGACGGTCATCGGTCAATTGTTCTTCCCGCAGTCGATTCCCGACTGGCTGCGCCAGGTGCAGACGTTCGGGGTTTTCGCGGCCGGCTATCTCGCGCGCCCCCTCGGCGGCGTGATCATGGCGCATTTCGGCGATCTCGTCGGCCGCAAGCGCATGTTCACGATGAGCGTGATGCTGATGGCACTACCGACGTTGATGATGGGGTTGCTGCCGACCTATGCATCGATCGGCGTCGCCGCGCCCGTGCTACTCCTGCTGTGCCGTGTATTGCAAGGCGCGGCGGTGGGCGGCGAGGTGCCCGGCGCGTGGGTGTTCGTGTCCGAGCACGTGCCGCCGCGCCATGTCGGCTATGCGTGCGGCCTGCTGACGGGCGGCCTCACGCTCGGCATCCTGCTCGGCTCGCTGATCGCGGCAGGGATCAACCAGCACTACTCGCATGCCGCCATCGGCGCGTATGCGTGGCGGATTCCGTTCGTGGTCGGCGGACTGTTCGGAATCCTGTCCGCATTTCTGCGACGCTGGCTCAATGAAACGCCCGTGTTCATCGACATGAAGCGAAGCCGGGCGCTGACCCGCGAAGTGCCGTTGAAGGCGGTGCTGCGCGATCACGGCAGGGCCGTGCTGGTTTCGATGATGCTCACATGGACACTGACCGCCGCGATCGTCGTCGTGATCCTGATGACGCCGACGCTCGTCGCCAAGCGTTTTCATATCGAGCCGGCGCTCGCGCTGCAGGCCAATTCGGCCGCGACGCTCTGCCTGACCATCGGATGTATCGTCGCCGGTACGGTGGCCGGACGCATCGGCACCGCCCGCACGATCTTCTGCGGCTGCCTGCTGCTCGGCGCGTCGTATTTTTTCATGCTCCGGCAGCTCGCCGTCGCCCCGTCATTGCTGCTGCCGCTGTACGCGGTATCCGGTTTCTTCGTCGGTGCGGTGGCGGCGATCCCGGTCGCCATGGTCAAGGCGTTTCCGCCAATCGTGCGTTTTTCGGGGATCTCGTTCTCGTATAACGTCGCGTATGCGCTGTTCGGCGGCCTGACGCCGGTGTTCGTGTCCGTGATGCTGAAATCGAACCCGCAGGCGCCGGAGATTTATGTGGGCGCGCTGTGCATCGTCGGCGCGCTGGCAGGCTTCGCGTTGCGCCCGGCGCGCTAGGCCGCGGCTGACAGGGATGGCGACCTGGCCGCGCGTCATGCGCATCGGCGGCCGGGCCGCACGTGTGTGCGAGCCGCACCGCCGGTGCCGGCATCCGCGCGGCGGGGTTCCGACCGAACGCGGTTCGGGGCGCTCACCGGGCACATGGCAATCTCGGCGAAGCAATGTTTTGGGTTGCGAAGCAAGCCGATCCGGCGTCGCGGTTTGCGTTGTATCGGCACGCGCTCTTGCTTACCTTTCGTATCGAGCGGCTCGATACTGTTTTGAAGACGGGAACCGGTCGGCCTGAAAATCTTGAGGTGGGGAGCGTCGATGGTCAACAGAATCACCAGTGCATTGGTGCCGGTCTTGGAGGCCATGCACGAGGCGCACGCCATTGCGCGTACCGTCCGTACGACGCACCGGCCGGCCGGCCCGCTTGCCGACCTCGCTGCGCTAGCGCCCCGCGCTGCCACCGATGCCGTTGCGCGGCAGCGCAGCGCGCTGTCCGCGCCAATGCTGCGTCCTGGGCGTCCGGGCGCCGCGACACCGGCGATTGACGCGGTTTCGATTCGACGCCCTCCAGCCGAAGCGACCGCCGCGAGTCGGATGTTTGCGGCCGCGGGCTCGGCGTCGCCATCTGCGCCGATGCCGCCAACCCGTGATTCGGTCCTCGCACAGCTGCACATCGACCGGCCCCGGCCGGCGGTCCACGTGCCGCGGCCAACTGCCACTGCGTCATCGCACGCAGCGCGGTCGCGAACCTTTACCGACTTGCGGCCGCCCGCCACGCTCGCGGAAGAACAGGCGCAGCTGCGCCTCGCGCTGGAGCAGAGCCGCACGGAAGCCTTTCTCAAGGACCTGCCTGCAATCGACGAGCATTTCGACGCCGGCGCGACGGCTCACGGCGGCCGCATCACCGATTGGGACGACTTGCCGGCCGACAAACGACAACTCTATTCGAGCAAGCTCGAGTACTTACAGGAAGCGGTCGCTGCGAACATGACCTCGCCTCGCATCGAACGGGCACTGACACAGGCAGGGATGCGCGCCGTACCGAATGACGGCATCACCCCCGGTGGCACCAACAACTGTTTCCTGATTTCGGTGCTCCAGCATGCGACCGGCAACTTCGATTCGTCGCATCCTGAGCTGGTCGATCAGTATCGCGAGATTCTCAAGAATGTTCCGGGCGAGCGTCTCCGCGACGGCGAAAAGCTCTCTGCCGATAGCGCACCCGCACGGAGGCTGGTCAATCTGATCAACGCCGATCCCGGCGTGCAGCCGAAATTGAAGGTCGAAGTCATATCGGAACTGAACGGCGTCGTCCACCGGGACAGTCTCGGGTCCACCGAGCCGGACGCGCGTAAGGTCGTCATCTGGGATCGAGGCGGCCATTTCGAAGCCGTGACCGGGCCGCGCGACGATCGGGACCTGCGTTGACGCGAAGCGGCGCGTGTCGACCGTCGTCGACGTTCGTGCGCGATGGCCGGCGGCGCTGCCTGAGCGCGTCGATCGGCATATCGCCGGGCGCCGCGCGGGCACGCGATTTGCGTCGCGAAGAAACCGGCTTCGGAGACATTCCATGAAACGACGTTGGCCGCTCCGCCCGCTACTCGCGATCTGTGCGTTCGCAACGTTCGGCGGGCAAGGGCGGAACGGCCTACCGGCAGACCGACGCGTTCGCGCTGGAAGCCGAGCACTTTCCCGATTCGCCGAACCATCCGTCGTTCCCGACGACCGTGCTCAAGCCGGGGCAGACGCTGCATGAGGTGACGGTATGGAAGGTGAGCGCGCGATGACCGCGTGCAGGCGCAGCGGGATGCGGTACGTCAATGCGACGACACATACACCGCATCGTCGAACGCCGCCGGAATCGCGAACTGCGCGCGCATGCGCTTCGTCTCCTGCGCGGGCGTGAGCCCGAACAGCCGCTTGAATTCCCGACTGAACTGCGACGGGCTCGTATAGCCGACTGCGTAACCGGCCGCCTCCGCCGTCAGGTCCTGGCGCACCATCAACAGGCGTGCCTGATGCAGTCGCGTCGACTTCAGGTACTGCATCGGCGACACCTGCGTGATCGCCTTGAAGTGGCTGTGGAAGCTCGGCACGCTCATCCCAGCCTCGCCGGCCAGTCGCGACACGTCGAGCGCCTGCGCGTAGTCGGCGTGGATCACGCGCAGCGAACGGCCGATCCGGCCGAACTGGCCTCGCATCGCCAGCGCGTTTCTCATCGCGCTGCCCTGCGCGCCGGTGAGCACGCGGAAATACAGTTCGCGCAGCAGCCCCGGGCCGAGCACAGCCGCTTCGAGCGGCCGATGCATCGCCTCGACGAAACGCAGCACGCTCGCCTGCATCGCTTCGTCCATCGGCGTCGACATCATGCTCCGCGGCGCCTGCACGGGCTCCGCGATCCCCGCGCGGTCGATCTGCGCGGCCAGTTCGGCGGCCATCGGGAAATCGAGGTGCAGATACAGCGCGAGCAGCGGGTGCGCCGCCGTCGCGTCGGTTTCCATGCTGAACGGCACGGGCACCGATACGGCCAGATAGTGATCCTCGTCGTACAGATAGCGTTCGCCGCCGAAATAGCCGCGCTTGCGACCCTGGCACACGATCACGATGCCCGGGTCGTACAGGACCGGCGTGCGCGACAGCGCGCGGTTCGAACGCAGGATGCGCACGCTCGGCAGCGCGGTCAGGTTGTAGCCTTCGTTGGGCGCCAACGCGTGCAGCAACGCGATCAGGCGTTGGCGGCCGCGCGCGGGCAGCGACGGCGATCGGGGCGAGGAGGGTGCGGCGCTCATAGTTTTATGCAAGAAAATCAGCAGAATCGGGCTTATTCGGCTTAGATCGTCAGACTAGTATGCATGCTTCGATCAACATTTGGGAGAAGCTCACATGGCATCCGGTAACGTCATGTTCATCACCGGCGTCAGCAGCGGTTTCGGCCGCGCGCTCGCGCAGGAGGCGCTGGCAGTGGGTCATACGGTGGTCGGCACCGTGAGAAGTGAAGCGGCAAGGCAGGCGTTCGAAGCGCTGTCCCCACAGGCGGCCATCGGGCGCGTGCTCGACGTGAGCGACTTCGAGCGCATCGACGGCGTCGTCGCGGACATCGAGGCCAGCGTCGGCCCCATCGACGTGCTGGTGAACAACGCCGGCTACGGGCACGAAGGCATCCTGGAGGAGTCGCCGCTGTCGGAGATGCGCCGACAGTTCGACGTGAACGTGTTCGGCGCCGTCGCGATGATGAAGGCCGTCGTGCCGTTCATGCGCGAACGCCGGCGCGGGCGCATTCTGAACATCACGTCGATGGGCGGCCACATCACGATGCCGGGCATCGCGTATTACTGCGGCAGCAAGTTCGCGCTGGAAGGGATTTCGGAAACGCTCGGCCAGGAGCTCGCGCCGTTCGGCATCGCGGTGACCGCCGTCGCGCCGGGCTCGTTCCGCACCGACTGGGCCGGCCGCTCGATGACACGCACGCCGCGCTCCATCGCCGATTACGACGCGATCTTCGATCCAATCCGCCAGGCGCGCGAGGAAAAAAGCGGCCGGCAACTGGGCGATCCCGCGAAGGCCGCGCGCGCGATGCTCGCGGTCATTGCGGCGGACCGTCCGCCGGCCCATCTGCTGCTCGGCAGCGATGCGCTGCGGCTCGTGCGCGCCAAATGGTCGGCGCTGGAAGACGAGATGCGCGCATGGGAGGCGGTGACCGTGTCGACGGACGGTTGACGCGCAATGGCTCGCGTGTGACGAATCCGCGGTTGGTTGCGTGACGCGCGGATGCAGTCAATCGTGGCCCGATCGAACGATCAGGCCTCGGCGCGCGAGCAAACGGCTTCGATGTTGTGCCCGTCCGGACCGATGACGAACGCCGCATAGTAGTTCGCGTGATACTGCGGGCGCAGGCCGGGTGCGCCGTTGTCCTTGCCGCCCGCAGCCAGCGCCGCACGGTGGAACGCGTCGACCTGAGCGCGCGTGTCGGCCGCGAATGCGAGGTGAAGATGGGCCGGCTTCTCGGCGGTCTGGAACAGGCACAGCGTCGGCTTGCCCGGCATGCCGAGTTCGACGCCGTAGGTTGGGACGCCTTCGTCGAGGACCGCTACGCCGAGCGGTTCGAGTGCGCCGAGGAAGAAGGCCTTGCTGGCTGCGTAGTCGCTGACACCGAATTTGACGTGATCGAACATGAGTGTCCCTGAAGTGAGTGGGGCTGCACGGCGGATCCGACGCGATATTGCCATACGGCGCGGCGGCCCGCCGGGCCTCGTTCATGCCGGATGCAATCCGCTTCATGACAGGGTCGCAGTTTTCCGCTACAACGTGAAAGTGCCGCGTCGATCGGCGCGGTGTGCCGCCGCGCCGCGATTCGTGCCGACACCCGCCCGGGTGCTCGGCCGGCACGCGTTCATCTACCCCAAAGGAGCCTGCAGCCATGCCTTACATCACCACGAAGGACAACGTCGAGATCTTCTACAAGGACTGGGGCGCGAAGGATGCACAGCCGATCGTGTTCCACCATGGCTGGCCGCTGTCGTCCGACGATTGGGATGCCCAGATGCTGTTCTTCGTCCAGAAAGGCTATCGCGTGATCGCGCACGATCGCCGCGGGCACGGCCGCTCGGCGCAGGTGTCCGACGGCCATGACATGGATCACTACGCGGCGGATGCGTTCGCGGTGGCCGAGGCGCTCGACCTGCGCAACGCGGTGCACATCGGTCACTCGACCGGCGGCGGCGAAGTCGCGCGCTACGTGGCCCGGCACGGCGAGCCGGCCGGCCGCGTCGCGAAGGCGGTGCTGGTCAGTGCGGTGCCGCCGCTGATGCTGAAGACGGACGCGAACCCGGAAGGCCTGCCGCTCGACGTGTTCGACGGCTTCCGCAAGGCGCTCGCCGACAATCGCGCGCAGTTCTTCGTGGATGTGCCGAGCGGCCCGTTCTACGGCTTCAACCGGCCCGGTGCGACGGTGCACCAGGGCGTGATCCAGAACTGGTGGCGCCAGGGCATGATCGGCAGCGCGAAGGCGCACTACGAAGGGATCAAGGCCTTTTCGGAAACGGACCAGACCGAGGACCTGAAGGCGATCACCGTGCCGACGCTCGTGCTGCACGGCGAGGACGACCAGATCGTGCCGATCGCGGATGCCGCGCTGAAGTCGATCAAGCTGCTGAAGAACGGCTCGCTGAAAACCTATCCGGGCTACTCGCACGGCATGCTGACGATCAACGCGGACGTCCTCAACGCCGACCTGCTTGCTTTCGTGCAGTCGTAACGGTGTAAACGGTGTAACGGGTAGCGACGCATGCCTGCTTCGGCGGGCTGCGTCGCCATTGTGCGGGCGGGATGCGGTCGCCGCGTTTGTGCCCGCTAGTCGTTGCGCAGGAATACGACGTAGCCGCGAAACCACGGATTCGCCGCGAGGTGCGGCGGGGCGTCCCACTCGCCGCCCTGGATCACGCCGATGCGAAACGGCAACTGCAGCCGTGCGACGCGCGGCAGGTAGGCCGCATGGTCGGGGATCGTGCTGCGCCCCTGGTAGGTCTGCACGACCACTTCATCGACGATCCCCCTGAGCTGGTTGACCTGGTCGGTATCGATGCGGCTGCTCCAGTCGAGCAGCCCCGTGATGCTCAGCCGGCAATCGGCGGGCAGCGTCTCGCGCAGCGTCCGCAGGAATTCGAGGTAATCCTGCAGGTGGCGCGTGCGTGCGTCGAAGTCGATCTGGATACCGGTGATCGTGCGGCCCGACGCGCGCCAGCGCTCGAGCTGCGCGAGCATGATCCGCGTCACGCGCGGCGTCCAGCGCAGCGTATGCGCACGATAGACGAGCCACACCCGGGCGTTCGGCGCGGGCGGCAGCGCGACGCCCTGCGCGATGACGCGTACCTGCGACTCGTCGCGTGGCGACGCTTCGATCTGCCCTTGCAGCACGTACAGGGTGCGCGCGCCGCTGACGACCGACTGCGGCTTCACACCGGCCCACAGCCAGAACGCGTCGTACCGCGCGGCATCGACGGTGCCGGCCAGCGCGATGCGGCCGGCGAGCAGCAGCGCGACACACGCGATGCGCATCACGCGGCGCTCACCAGTAGTAGCGGAGCTTCTGCGCCCACGGGGTGCCCGGATAGGCGGTTTTCAGCGTGTCGAACCAGCGCTTGCGCACGTTCTTCGGCACGTCCTTGCCGCCGCATTCGTTGGAGCCGCCCGGCGCATAGCACTTGATCGAGCGGTAGAGCGCGTACGCACGGTCGTTCGGGCTGGCCTGCGCATCGGCGATCACAGTCACGTAGCTCGACATCCGCTCGTACGGCTTGCCCGCGAACTGCGACGGCGCGCCGCCGAGCGTCGGCGGCACGCGCGTGGCGGCCGCCGCCGACGCATTGCGCATCCACGGCGGCACCGGGTCGCCTTCGAGGCCGGCCGCGGGCGGATGAAGGCGCACGAAATCGGCCAGGCAGTTCAGCCCTTTCGCATCGGCGGGATTCTGCTGCAGCGCCGCGGCGATCTCGCGCGCGGACGGGCACACGTAGCCGTCTTCATTCCGGGCGCCGGATGCGATGAACGGTTTCAACGGATCGGCGGGCGCGCCGGACACCAGCGCGGTATCGGCGATGAAATCGGCGTAGTGCGAGCGCGTGAGTTCCTTGTAGAGCAGCGTGTATAGCGCGGTGTCGCGCAGCGCGCCGCCGGCCGCGTGGTTCTGCGCCTGCGTGCGCAGCAGGTCCGCATTGGCCGAGCGCTGCAGCAGGACGGCCCGGATCGCGGCGTTTTGCACGAACGAATCGTCGGCGAACACGTCGTTGACGAGCCCGGCCTGCTCCAGGTTGATCGCGAGCGCGAGTTCCAGCGCCTCGCGCTGGAAGCGCAATTTCGCGAGCGGAATCAGGTCGCGCCACAGCTGGCGCGCCTTGTCACCCTGGCCGCTATCCTCCAGCGCGAACGCGCGCAGCGCCTGCTGGCTCAGGCCGAAGTAGTCGAGCGGCACGGCGGGCGTGGGCGGCAGCAACTCAAGCGCGGCATCGGGCTTGCGCCCGATCTGCACATACCAGGTGGCGAGCAGGTAGTCGTACAGCGCGGGCGCGTTCGCGAAGCGCGGTTTCTGCGCCTGCAGGTCGTCCAGTGTCAGCGGCTTGCCGCGGCTCGAATCGCTGCTGTCCGACGTACGCATGCGCAGCAGGTCGACGGTCGCGAGCACGGTCGGCGACTGGATCTGGCGCGCATCGAGTTCCGACCCGAACAGCAGCTTGCTGTCGAGTTCGTTCGCCAGCTGCATCAGCGGCACGTTCGACGTCGCCGGCGACCAGCGCGCGAGCGCGTGACCGTAGAGGTCGGCCTGCTGCACGACGTCCCCGCCGAGCCATGCGACGCGCCGCAGCAGCCCCGTCGCGGAGACCGCATAGCGCCCCTGCGGATACACCTTCAGGTAGGTGCGAAACACGGTGTTCGCGGCGTCGAGCGACACCTTCGTGACGCGCGCGCGTGACGGCGTCGGGCTGTCGTTGTCGAATGCGTTGGCCTGCGCGGCGTTCAGTTGCGCGCGCCCGGCCATATAGAGGCCGGTTTCCTTCAGCCACGGGTTCGCGCTGTGCGATGCGCTCGCGAAGGCCCGGGTCGCGGTGAGGAAGTCGGCGCGGTAGAACGCGTTCGTGCCGTCGAGGTACGCGGCGAACTGCTGGCCGAGCGGCGACTTGACCGGCGGCTTCGTCCACGCGGCGCTCGCGCCGCCCGCGGCACATGTTTTCTGCGCGATGTCGGCGCGCGCCGCGCGCAGGCGGGCGGCTTCGTCGGCGGGAAGGCCGCCGGCACCGCCCAGTGCGTCGTTGAACGCGTCCGCGCCCGATTCCATGCTGCGACAGATGCTGCCTTCGCCGTCGGCGTACCGGTTCGACGGCGCATCGGCGTCCGCTGCGCCGCCGGTCGGGTCGGACGCCTTCTGGCCGATATCGATCCACCCGGAAAAATCCATCGGGAACGGCACGATCATCTGGCTGATCCGGTCTTTCGGCGGAATGGTCTTCGGGTCCGGAAACACCCGCGCGACCTTGGCGCCGTCGACCATCATCAGCATCGCGTTGATGCGCGTGTCGTTCGCGGGGCTCAGCATCGGCACGTTGCCGCACGAGTACGTATTTTGCCGGAGCGTGGGCGGCACGTTGCAGCTGTCGTCCGAGCTGGCGTGGGCGGCGGGCAGGCAAAGGAGGCTGGCCGCCAGCGCGGCGAGCAGGTTTCGGTTCAGCGTCGGGTTTCTCGGCATTTTTCTTGTACTGGGTGGGGCCGCGAGGGCCGGGTCTCTCAGCGGGCATTTCGGCCCGGCGCGTATCGTACCTCACGCGCCGCTTCGGTCGCCCGCGTGTGCAGGGCGACCCGGCGCGCCGCTCGCCGGCCCGGCGAGATGGAAGTCCACTCACTGTAGACGCAACGCCACCTTGAATCCGGAGCGCATGAATTAAGATGCAGCCGGCAGTGACGGACATCCGACGATAGACGACATGCGGTCGTCTTCGCCGTCCGACGGGGGTGGTCTGCAGAAGGCGGCGTTCGGGGCGATCCGCGCGACGGAATCGATCCTGACGGGGACATGAAACGGCGCCGCCTTGCGTGCCTGTTCAATAGTATTGCTAACTGATCGGCCGACCGACGCGATGCGGCGTTTCGGCCAACGGCAGACGAGAGCATGCCGGAAAACGAAAACAAGAGGATTCCGATGAAACCCATTACATGGTTGGTCATGTCAGCCGTTCTCGCGCTGAGCGCATGCGGTGGCGACGACGTTGCCACGAACGGCGGCGCGTCGTCGGCGGCGCCGGGCAATCCCGGTTCGCCGTCCGGGACGACACCGCCCGGCGGCGGTTCGAGCGGCGGCCCGACGGGCGGCGGCACCGCGCAGCCGCAGGCCGGCTGGTCGACGGCCGTCGTGGTGGACGGCAAGGGACCGGAAGGCGACCCCAGCGTGACGATCGACGCGAGCGGCAATGCGCTCGCCACTTGGATGACCCTTGGCCCGGCCGGCGCGAACGGCGACGAAATGTGGGGTGCGCGCTATGTCCCGGGCTCGGGCTGGGCAAGCGCGACGCGGCTCGACACGAGCGACGGGTCGCATTCGATGAACGGGCTGACCGGGGTTCCGCCGCAACTGGTCGGCAACGCGAGCGGACAGGCGGTCGCGTTCTGGACGGAATGGATGCCGGGCCCCAACACGTACGCACTGTGGGCGCGCCCGTACAGCCCGGGTACCGGATGGGGCGTGCCGCTCGAGTTGGCGGCGGACATGGCCGGTTCGTCCTATACGGCCGGGATCGACAGCCAGGGCAACGCGCTCGTCGCCTGGACGCAATCGATCAGCCTGCTCGATACGCGCATCGCATGGACGCGCTATACGCAGGCGGGACAGTGGTCGCCGACGGCGCTGATCCAGATGCCGGTGCAGACCGGGCCCGGTGCGGTGACCGGCGATACCGACAACGTGAGGCCGATGATGTCGGTGCTGCCGTCCGGCCGCGCGGTGCTCGCGTGGCGGCAGACCAACCATACGCAGTCGGCGCTGTGGACGGCCACGTACGACGCGACCAACGGCTGGACCGACGTCAACCAGGCCGTATCGAACTCGAGCCTGTTCACGACCATCATCTCGCCGGTGGCCGGCATGGACGCGAAGGGCAACATCACGCTGCTCTGGGGGCAGCTCGACGTGACGGGCGGGCAGATCCTCACGGCGACGATGTCGCAACGCTACGTAGCCGGTACGGGTTGGCAGCCCTCGCAGCCCGTGGCGCCAGCGATCGCGGAGCCGACGGGGTTCATCGCGACGCCGATGCTGACCGTCAACGAAAACGGCGTGGCCGCCGCGATGTGGGCCGAAGGGGGCGCCGTCCTGCAGGCGAGCGTGTCCGATGCCAGCGGCAACTGGGGGCCGCTGCAGCGGCTGACGGAGCACCTGAACGGGGCGGCCCCCCAGTATCCGCCGCTGGTGATCGACGCGGGCGGCAACGTGACGGTTGCATGGCAGGACACGGGCTTGCCGGGCGCGTCGGCCGTCATCGCGGCCACCTACCGGAAAGGGGCGTGGAGCGCGTCGACGGTGGCGGCGCAGAGCGCATCGTGGCCGGCGCTGGCCGTCAACGGCACGGGGTCGATGGCGCTCATCTGGCAGTCGTATGTCGCGAGTATCGGCAGCCAGCTGCAGTCCAGTTTCTATACCCCGGGCACGTAAATCGCGTTGCGCGGGAAACCGAAGGAGAAGTGATGAAGAAAACCTTGCATTGCACCGTCCGGACCGCGCTGGGTGCCGCGGTCGCGGGCCTCGTGCTGTCCGCGTGCGGCACGACGCAGATGAACATGGTCGACGTGCAGACGTCGACCGCAAAGACGCTCGGGCTCGCGTCGTCCGACGAGATCACCATCGCCAACGTGCAGTACGGGAAGAAGGACGGGCTGGGCGGCCAGAAGGTGAGTTACGCCGCGACGACGGGCAAGGGGCGGCGTTTCGGCTGTACGGTGTTCATGATTCCGGGGCTCACGCCGATCGATCGGCCGACGTACAACAACTGGGAGTGCCATCCGCAACGCTGATGGCCGCGATCACGACGACGCCCGCCGCAGGGCGTCGGTCGACCGCTTGGGTGGACGATATGCCGCGCCGGCCTTGCGCCGGCGCAATTTGGTCCGATAATCAACGAACCGATTCATTCCTTCCCGTCGGCTCGATAAAAAAACCGTCATGGATCAAGCGGCATTCGTCCCTGTTTTCAAGTTTCGCACGACCGATTACCCCGAGCCGGACCGGTTCCACGTCTGGGTGAAGGACATGCTGTGCGACTACCGGCTGGATGACGCCGGCGGCCACGGCCCGTTCGACGCGCAAGCGAGCGGCGCCGCGCTCGGCCCGCTGATCCTGTCGGGCCGGCAATGGCGCTCGCGCGCGCCGACCTATACGGTTCACCGGACCACCCGGCGGATCCGGCTCGACGGGCAGGATTCGATCCGCTTCACGCTGCTGCTCGGCGGGCGGCTCGCGAGCCATACCGGCGGCCCCGCGCTGATCAAGCGCGCCGGCGACGTGTTCGTGTACGACGTCGCGCAGATCAACGACTGCCGGGTCGACGCCGGCGACGTGATCAGCCTGGTCGTGCCCAGATACCTGCTGCCGAGCCATGCGGCGCGGGCGCACGGGCAGACGCTGACGAGCGGCGTGGGCCGCCTGGTCGGCGACCAGATGCTGTCGCTGTTCCGCAACCTGCCGGACCTGCGCATGCACGAGGTGCCGAGCGTCGTGCAATCGTTGTTGCTGCTGCTGGCGGCGGCGGTGGCGCCGAGCGCACAGGCACTCGACGACGCGCGCGGCCCGATCGACAACGCGCTGGTCGAGCGCGTGCGGCGCTACATCGACATGCACCTGCTGGAACCCGACCTGACACCCGACCGGATCTGCCGGGACATCGGCGTGTCGCGGGCACGGCTCTATCAGCTGTTCAAGGAGGACGGCGGCGTGATGCGGCAGATCACGCGCAGGCGCTTGCGTCACGCATACCACGTGCTGGGCGATCCGCAGCGCCGGCATCGGCGCATCGCGGAAATCGCGTGGGCGCACGGTTTTCCCGACGAGAAGTATTTCCACCGGCTGTTCAAGGCCGAGTTCGGCCATACGCCGAAGGAAACGCTCGAGTGTGCGGCCGCGCCGGTGCTGCTGCCGTGCGATGCGGCCGACGATCGATGGGGCGACGGCGGCCGGCTGGCGGGATGGACGCTGCCGTTCGGCGTGCTCACCAACTGAGCGGGCCGCGCGGTGCCGTCGCGCGGCGACCCGCTTCGGGCATCACGCGCACGCGCTGCTCGCGACGCCGCCTTCGTCTGCGTCGTCGATCGCGGCGCGCAAGTCGTCGATTGCCACCATCAATTCGCGCACCTGCCGCAACGACGGGTATTGATGCAGCACCGCATGCCATTGCGGCTGCGACAGCAGCGCCTGCCAGATCACACCGAGGCCGGACGAATCGGCGTCGGGCTGCCGCGCGAGCGCGCTGGCGTATTCGAGGCTCGCCTGCGCCGACAGCAATTGCATCCGGCTCGCGGCGCCCAGCAAGCGCGGCGTCGCGTCCGCGGACGCATCGCAGCAATAGAGTACTTCCCGCTGCAGCGCCGCGTCGTCGGTCGTCAACGCGCGCAGCGACGCGCCGTGCACGCGCACCGTGCCCTGGTGCGTCTCGAACGAATAGATCGTGTCCGCGTCGGCCTGCGCGAGCAGGTTCAGGCCGCGCAGCAGTCGCGGCAAATCGGTCGTCGCGGCATCCGCCGACGCCTTCGCCTCGACGAGGAAGCGCACGTTCCACACGGGCGCCGCTTCGTCGCCGCGCGTGCGTTCGAGCAGGATCGCGTCCCATTCGGTCTTCGCGCGGTCGTGGCGGCCCGGTATCGCTGACGGCACGCGCATCGACGTGACCACGCGGTACGTGCGCCGCTCGTCCAGCGCGTCGAGCCGGCGGGCCAGTGCGTCGAGCGCCTGCGCGGCCAGCGCTTCGACGGCCGCGCCGCGCTGCTGGGACGCAACGCCCTGCGCGACCGCGACCGTGCTGCCTTCGAGCGGCCCTTGCCGGACCCACAGCGCGCGGTATCGACGGACGTGCTCGTCCGATGCCAGCGCGTCGAGACGCAGCAGGCGTTCGAGTGCGGCACCGTCCTTCAACTTCACGAAGTCCTGCTCGAAAGCGGTGTCGGTCGCCATGCCGGGCAGCGCGAGCAGCTGCTCCAGCGTGGCATGGAGCTCGCCCCACGAGGCGGACGTTGCGGCCGCATGCAACCGCGCGAGCCCGTCGCGTTGCCACGCCTGGGCGCTGCGCTCGAGCTTGGCCGGGTGCGCGATCGCGTTGACGGCCGAGTGCAGCGCGCGCCGGTCCTGCTCGGCGTGCGCGTGCAGCGATGCGTATTCGCGCACGCTCGGCGCGTCGTGCCGCAGGACCGACGCCTGAAACGCGTGATCGCCGGAATGCGCATCCATCGCAGCGCGGATCATGTGCGCAAGGGCATCGATGAAGCGCTGCCGCAGAGCCGTGCCGGGAGACCGGCCGTCGGTCAGCATCCGGCGTGCGTCCTCGATCACGCGTGCAAGGGTCGCCGCCGGGTGCGCGGCATCGGCTGGCGTCGACGCACCGTCGAACGGCGGCAGCCGGTAGCGGCGCGTGACGGTGAGCAGGATTTCGTCGAGCAGGGCGGGCAGCGGTGTCAGCGACATGGCGGGTATGGGCGTGAAAGCGGTTCGCGTGCCCGCGGTTCGAACCGCGGGCGACGATGTGCAACGTTATCACGCCGGACCGGACGAAACCGGCCAGCGGACCGCGAAACGCGAGCGGCCCGGCATGCAGCCAGCGATGGCTCGCCGCCAACCCGCCGTCGTGGATCTGCTTCAACGCGTGACGCCGTCGACGTCGTGCGGAGCGTGCTGCACGTTCATCAGGATCGCCGTCCGCATCGGCGTGGCCGCATCGACGCGGCCAGCCCGCCAGCCCGGGCAGCGTTGCCCGCGACCGGTTACGCCGTCAGCGTCACCGACAGGCTGCCGAGCTCGCCGAAGCGCACGGTCAGCGCGTCGCCGAGCGGCACGTCGATCGCGCCTGCATACGAGCCGGTCGTCACGATCTGGCCGGCGCGTGCGCCGTCACCGCGCGACGCCAGGAAATTCACCAGCCATACGAGCGGCTTGAGCGGATCGCCGTCCGGATGGCGGCCGTCGATCGTGCGATTCAGTGCGCCCTCGAACGACAGCGCGAGCGTCTCGAGCGGCACGTTCAGCCCGTCCGGCACGACCGGGCCCACGCACAGCCCCTGGTTGAACTGCCCGTCGGCGAGCAGTTCGAACTTCGACGCGCGCGCAGGCTCCGCATAGCGGCAGCCCAATACCTCCAGCACGATGCGCACTTCGCGGATCGCGCCGCGCACGTCGTTCTCGTCGTACGGCTGCGCGCGGGCGGGCAGGTCGCGCTCGAGCACGAACGCGATTTCCGGCTCGATCCGCACGATCGGGCCGCCGACGACGCGGTACGGCGCATCGGCTTCGCGAATCGTCGACGCGAAGATCGGCGCGACGATCACGCGGTCGGGCGGGGGCAATGCGCATTTCCATCCGCCGATCGTTTCGCCGAGCAGATCGGCGACGCGATGCTGGATCGCGAGCGCGGTGTCGACGTTCTCGGGGCGGAAGGCGTCGGGCAGCAGCGGGCCGGGCACGCCGGCATGGCGGGCGGCGACGAGATGCTGGGCGGCGCCGTCCACGCGTTCGGTAGTCGTTGTCATGTCGGTTGAGCGAGTTGAAAGTGAACCGGCAAAAAGGGGCCGGACGAAGATCGCAGCTCTGATGATAGCGCCTTCGGCGGCATGGCTGCTCGGTCGCGTGGCGCGGCTGAATGCATCCCCGCGGCAGGGAGGCGGGCGCGCCGGCAACGTCGCGGCGCATGTACTCAAAGCATCCCCCTCGTTGCGCCGGCCGGAAGCTGGTCCGCGCGGCCGTGGCCGCCATCGCTTGCATCACCGGAACCACGTGGCGCTTTGCCGCACGACCGGCGTCGGGCGGACCTTGATCGCCGTCAACCTTCGAGCCCGCCGTCGGCCGATGATGGGGACATGGCCGCGTGCCACCGCGCGCGGCAACTCACCCCAGCGAGGTTCGTATGTACAAGAAGATCATGGTGGCCATCGACGGCAGCGCTTCGTCGAAACAAGCGCTTGCCGAGGCCGTGAAGGTGGCGCTGGCGGGCGATACGCACGTCAGCGTCGTGTACGTGGTCGACAAGTCGGTGCTGTTTACGTACGCGGGCCGCTTCGATCCGCACGCGCTCGTCGAGGAAATCCGCGACGACGGGCGCAAGGTGCTGCGTGAAGCCGAACAGATCGTCGCGCTGGCCGGTGCGAAGGGCGAGGCCGAGCTCGTCGAGACCGAGAGCATCGGCGAGGACATCTCGGAACGCCTGCAGCGTTACGTGAAGGAGCATGGCATCGATCTCGCGGTGGTCGGCACGCACGGGCGGCGCGGCATCCGGCGCGTGCTGCTCGGGAGCGTCGCCGAGCGCTTCGTGCGCGGTGCGACGTGCCCGGTGCTGCTGGTTCGCGGCGACGACGGCGACGTGCCGGCGTCCGCCACGGCGGCCTGACGCGAGGGGCGCGCGATGATACGTCGCCAGTACCGGATCGTCGTCGCGGCGATCGCCGTGTTCGTGTCGCTCGCGGGGATGATGGCCGTCGTGACCGGGCTGCTGTTCGACGAAGCGATCGCGCTCCGCGGCGGTGCGATCGCGATGATCGTCGGCGTCGCCGGTTTCGTCGTGATGCTCAACCCGGGGCCCAAGGGCGAAGGGTGATGCGGGAAGGCGCCGGTCTTCCTGAAAGGGCGCGTGCCGGCGCCCGGCAGTGACCGGCGGTGTCCGACGATCACTGCCTGCCGCGTGTGGCGGGCCCGTGACGTGTCAGGTGCCGGTCGTACCGGACGCTGACGCACCGGCCTCGGCAGGCTTTTCCTGCACATTCAGCCGCTTCAACGTTTCCGCCAGCTCCGCGTTCTTCGGCTGAATCTTGCGCGCCTGCGCGAACGCATCGCGCGCTTCATCCTGGCGGCCCAGCTTCCACAGCACCTCGCCCTTGTGCGTCAGGCCGGTCGCCCAGGCTTCGTGTGTGTCGCTGTCCGCTTTACCATTCTTCTCGAAGATCGCGATCGAGCGGTCGAACCACGTGAGCGCTTCGTCGTTGCGGCCGAGCCGATACAGCGCCCAACCCTTGCTGTCGAGCGCATACGCATCGTCGGGCGCTTTCGCGAGATGCGCGTCGATCATCGCGAGCCCGCGATCGACTGCGACGCCCGCGTCGACGAGCCGATAGCCGGTGTCGTTCAGGCGGTCGTCGGGGATCTCGCCGAGGTCGAGCACGGCGGCCACGCGGCCGGCGTCGCGTTCTTCGGTCGCGAGCGACAGCAGCTTGATGACGATCTGTTGGCGCAACTCGCTGCCGATCCGGTCACCGTTGGCGACCAGGCTGCCGAGGTATTGCGTGTACAGGTCCGGCGCGCCCGGTTCGTTCGCGCTGTTCGCAATCGCCGCACCGGGGCCCGCGCACCAGTCGGTGTCGGCCGAATCACCCAGCATCCCGGTGTACAGATTGACGGTGCGCGGCGTGCGTGACTGCGCGTAGTACGTGTAGCCGTTCGCGTCCGAGTGGCCGCACGCCAGATATTCGTGCTCCACGTCCAGCAGGTAAGGGAAGCCGCCGAGCGGCGCGTCGCCGCCCGCATCGACCAGCCGGAACGATTCGCCCAGGTCGCCGTCGCCGATCACCGGGTTGAACACCCACTGCTTCTGCGGATGCGATTTCGGCAGCCGGATCCGCACGGTGCGGCCGGCGTCGTCGGTCGTGCCGAAGACCACGCTGTCGTGCTGGCCTGGCTTGACCGGCAGGCCCGCGATGACCTGGCCCGGCAGGAACAGCCGGTAGCGCGCATTCGGCAGCGGCTGGTGCGTGACCGGGTCGCGCAGCACGAACTGATGGACGTAAGCGCCTTTGCCGAGCGACGTCGTCGGCGCGATATAGGTGCGGGCGTGAGCGGCGGGCAGCGTGGCGCAGCCGATCACGGCGGCAATGCATGCGGTGAAAAAGCGTGATGTCATGAAAATGCGGTTCTTATAGGTAAAAGTGTTATTGACCGACGGCCGGTAAACCTTCGAATGCATTGCGCAGTCTTCTATAAACAGCGTGCTGCGGGCCGGCGATTACCCGACGGGAATCGCCGTTCATTCAATGCCATTCGAGGCGGATCGCGCCCGACCGATCCATGGGGAAACGGACGGGCAGGTGCAGCGGAGCACCCGCGCGCAGCATAACAGGTGGTACTGCTCAATCGGCGGCGATTGAAATCCGATGGTCCTTTACAACCGGTATTTCATTTCCTTGAATAATCAGGGTTTGCGAAAAGACCGGAAAAAAGCGGGCTTCTCGGCTTCTCGCGCAGTGCTTCGTACTCCTGCTATTTTTATAGCGCGAACCGTCTGAAGCATCCGATGGTGCGCAGCGCGCTGGTGAAGCTGTGGCGCGCACGCCGCCGCACGCTCGCACCGGTCGACGCCTTGCGCTCGATCGTCGAGGATGACCACGTGCGGCGTTCGTACCAAAGCCGGGCGCGGGCTCGGCGGCTTCCTGCTGCCGAGCCTGTTCGGCATGCTGCACGACCTGCTTCATGTTCCTGTCCGGGATCGTGCGGGTGTCGCTGATCCTCATCCACCTGTCGGAAGTGCGGCGCACGCCTGCGGCGGGCTGAGCGCTGTTGAGCGATACCGGCAGCGTCCGGCATCGCGCGGGGCGCGTACCGCGCTTCGGCCGTTTGCGACCGTGCGCAGTTCTGTCAAACTTGCGCCCATGACACCGCGCCTCACCCTGCCGCCTTCCTCCGATTCCGCGCCCGCGCTCGCGGGTTTTCCCGACGCCGACGAACTGGCCGCGCTACGTGCGTGGTACGCGGGCATGACCGTGCGCCAGGCCGTCGAGCGCTACCTGCCCGGTCGGCTCGGTGAAGGGCGCTCGGCGCGCGGCGTGATCGGCGCCATTCGGCGTCGCCTCGTGCGTGTCGCGCGGCAGGCCGGACGGCCCGATCTCGCCGAGCAGCTCGGTCATGCCGACAGCGAGCGCATGCAGATGGCGAAGGCCGCGGCCGATGCGATCGGCGTGCTGCGCCATGCGCGCGCGCCGGTGCCGCAGATTAGCGACGACGTCGGCCTGTGGCTGCCGGCGCGTGCGGTCGTCGCGCTGCGTGCGCACGGGATCGCGACGCTGGCCGACCTGACCGTGCGAATTCCGCGCCGACGTCAGTGGTGGCGCGCGATCGCGGGGCTCGGTGTGGCGAGCGCGCGGCATATCGAAGCGTTCTTTTCCGCGCATCCCGATCTGACCGAGCGGGCGCGCGCGCTGATCGCCGCGACGCCGCGCGGCAGCATCGTGCCGTGGGAGCAACTGAAGCTGCCGCACGAGGTCGACGGATCGGCCGGCACGTTCCGTGCGCCGCGCGCCACCAGCACGCTCGATGCGGACAACGATTACGCGGCCGTGCACGCGTGGCTGTCGCTGCACGAATCGGCCGCGACGCGGCGCGCGTACCGGAAGGAGGCCGAGCGGCTGATCCTGTGGGCGATCGTCGAGCGCGGCCGGGCGCTGTCGTCGCTGACGACCGAGGATGCGGTCGCGTATCGCGCGTTCATCCGGCGCCCGACGCCGCACGAACGCTGGGTCGGCCCCGTGCGGCCGCGCGGCGCGCCGGACTGGCGGCCGTTTTCGGGCGGGCTGTCCGCGCGCTCGGCCGCGTACACGCTGTCGGTCCTCGGCGCGCTGTTCCGCTGGCTGATCGAGCAGCGCTATCTGCTCGCGAATCCGTTCGCGGGCGTCAAGGTGCGCGACACGCGCGGCGCGAATGCGCTCGACACGTCGCATGCGTTCACCGAAGGCGAGTGGCTGCTCGTGCGCACGATCGCGGACGGGCTCGAGTTTCGCAAGGACAAGCCGTCGGGCGCGCCGGGATCCGGCTGGACGCCCGCCGCCGCGCAACGGCTGCGCTTCATCCTCGATTTCGGCTATGCGACCGGACTGCGCGCGAGCGAGCTGGTCGGCGCGACGCTCGGCGACATCGATACGGACGCGCACGGCGACGCGTGGCTGAAGGTGATCGGCAAAGGCAGCAAGGCCGCGCGCGTCGCGCTGCCGCCGCTCGCGCGCACGGCGCTCGATCGCTATCTGGTCGCGCGCCGGCTGCCGGTCACGCCGGTGCGCTGGCGGCCCGATACGCCGCTGATTCCGAGCCTCACGGAAGACGGCGCGGCCGCGATCACGAGCGTGCGGCTGTGGAAGGTGATGCAGCGGTTCTTCGCGCAGACGGCCGCGCTCGTCGATGCCGACAACCCGGCGCTCGCGCAGAAGCTGCGGCAGGCGAGCCCGCACTGGATGCGGCATACGCACGCGACGCACGCGCTCGCGCGGGGCGCAGAGTTGACGACGGTGCGCGACAATCTGCGGCATGCGTCGATCTCGACGACGTCGATCTATCTGCACGGAGATGACGTGAAGCGGGCGCGGCAGATGTCGAGTGCGTTTTCGGCTGACAAATAAGCGGGACGCGAACGGATTGAACGGAACGACACGGCATCGATGACGGTCAGAACGGTTATTCGGTCACGGAGCGGGTGGATGGCATCGAGTCAGGGAACCGTCGATTTCATCGTCGAGCAGATGGCCTTGGCCGGCACGGTGTCGGCCCGCAAGATGTTCGGCGAATACGGGATCTACTGTGACGGCAAGATGGTCGCGCTGGTGTGCGACGACCGGTTGTTCGTCAAGCCGACGTCCGACGGGCGTGCGTTTGTCGGTGCCTGCGACGAAGCTTCACCGTATCCGGCAGCGAAGCCGCATCTCGTCATTGACGGCGACCGCTGGGACGACCGCGAATGGCTGTCGACGCTGATCCGGATCACCGCCGCGCAATTGCCGGTCCCGGTGAAGCGAGGCCGATAGCGGTCAGCATCTTCCGTGAAACAGGCGTGCCAACCCGCACGCCGCACTGGAGCACAAGAATGGAGACAACCCGACACTCGCAAGCCCCGCGATATGCTCGCCGCGCATGGCACGCGCTCGTCGCGGCGCTATGCGTCGGCTGGAGTGCGCTGTCGTTCGGCGCGGATGGTGCGGCGGCGCTGCTCGACCGCTATCACAGCCTCGGCGAGCAACTGAAGAACAACCCGTTCCACCGCCCGCTGTACCTCGAATCGTCCGAGGCGTCGTCATCGCTGAAGGGCGACATCTACGCGGTCGTCGACTATCCGTTCGCCGTCGTGAACGGCAAGCTCAACGATTCCGCGCAGGGCCCCGCCAACTGGTGCGCGGTGCTGATCCTGCATCTGAACACGAAGTATTGCCATGCATCGACCGGCAGCAACGGCCCGGTGCTCGACGTGAACCTCGGCCGCAAGATCGAGCAGAAGCTGTCGGATACCTATCGCGTGCAGTTCCGCTACGGCGTGGCCGCCGCGACGCCCGACTACTTCCAGGTCGACCTGACCGCCGACAGCGGCCCGATGGGCACGAAGGACTACCGGATCGCGCTGGAGGCCGTGCCGATCGGCGCATCGCGCACGTTCCTGCACCTCACGTATTCGTACGGCTTCGGCACGGTCGGCCGCATGGCGATGAAGACCTACCTCGCGACGGCCGGCAGCGACAAGGTCGGGTTCACGGTCGCGAGCGGCGCATCGACGGCGCAGCCGCAATACATCGGCGGCGTGCGCGGATTGCTGGAGCGCAACACGATGCGCTACTACCTCGCGATCGACACGTATCTGGCGACGCTCGACAAACCGCTCGACCAGCGCCTCGCGCGCTGGTTCGACGCCACCGAGCAGTACCCGCAGCAGCTGCACGAAGTCGAGCGGGGCGCGTATCTGCAGATGAAAGCGCAGGAGGTGCAGCGGCAGCAGGCGGCGCGATGACGCCGCCTGCCGCCGGGCTGCCCGGTGTCGATCAGTCGATCAGTTCGACGCGCCGCCGACCGTGCGAATGCTGTGCCACTGTCCCTGTTCGACGCGGAACAGCGTGTACGGCGGCTTGATCAGGTCGCCGCGCTCGTCGAACGAGATCTTCCCGGTCACGCCGGTGACCGACACCCCCGGCAGGCTCGCGACGATCTTGGCGCGGTCGACCGAACCGGCCTTGTGGACCGCCGCGATCATCGCGAGCGCCGCGTCGTACGCGAACGGCGCATAGAGCTCGACGTCCTGGTTGAAGCGCGCCTTGTAGCGCTGCGCGAACGCGATCGCGGACGGCAGCTTGTCGAGCGCCGGCCCCGGTTCTAGATCCTGCGTGCCTTCGCCCGCGGTGCCGGCGATCTTCAGGAACGCATTGCTCTTGAGCGCGCCGGCGCCGAACAGCTGCGCGCGGATGCCGAGCGAGCGCATCTGCTTGACGAGCATCGCACCCTGTTCGTCGAGGCCGCCGAAGAACAGTAGGTCGACGTTGTTGCTCTTCATCGTCGTCAGGATGCCGCGGAAATCGACGGCCTTGTCGTTCGTGTATTCGCGACCGACGACGCTGCCGTGCGCGTCCTTCACGCCTTTCTCGAATGCGTCGGCGAGCCCCTGGCCGAACGCGGTGCGGTCGTCGATGATGCCGATCCGCTTCGCCTTCAGCTGTTCGACCGCGAAGCGGCCGGCCACCACGCCGCCTACACCGTCGTGCCCCATCGTGCGGAACACGTTCTTGAAGCCTTGCATCGTCAGCTGAGGATTGGTCGAGCCTGGCGTGATCATCGCGATGTTCGCCTGCTTGTAGACAGCCGACGCGGGAATGCTGCAGCCCGAGTTGTAGTGGCCGATCACGCCGACCACGCCGTCGTCGACGAGCTTCTGCCCGACCTGGATCGCGATGCGCGGGTCGGCCTGGTCGTCCTGCACGTCGAGCACGAAGCGCACGGGCTTGCCGCCGACGGTCGGATGTTTCGCGTTCTCCTCGTCGAGCGCGAGTTGCGCGCCGTATTGGAGATCCTTGCCGACGCGCGCGACCGGCCCCGTCAGCGGGCCGGCGAAGCCGATCTTGATGGGTTCCGGGTCCGCGGCATGCGCGGACGCAGCGACCGTGCCGATCGAGCAGACGGCCAGCCATGCCAGCCAGTTACGACGATTCATGATGCCTCCTTGCAGGGGTGAAGGTTGCGGCGCGCGTCAGAATCGCGCGGCCCGGTAAGGTGCGAGGTCCAGCGGTGGCGCGCGTTGCGCGACGAGATCGGCGACGATCCGCCCGGTGATGCCGGCGAGCGTGACGCCGAGATGCTGGTGGCCGAATGCGTGGATCACGCGCTCGCTGCGCCGCGCGCGGCCGATCACGGGTACGCCGTCCGGCAGCGTCGGCCGAAAGCCGAGCCAGCTGCGCGTCGGCGTGCCGAGCGACGGCAGCGCTTCGCGCGCCGAACGCGTGAGCAGCGCGACCAGCGAGCGGTTCATACGGGCATCGAAGCCGCCCAGTTCAACCGTGCCGGCCGCGCGCAACCCTTCGTCGAGCGGCGTCATGTAGAACCCGCGCTCGGCCCAGCCGACCGGCCGCGTGACGATCCGCTCATGCGCGGCGAACTGCACGTGGTAGCCGCGCTCGGTATCGAGCGGCACGGTGTCGCCGCACGCGGCGGCGAACGCGCGCGAGCGGGCGCCGGCGGCAATCACCACATGATCGAAGATGTCCGCCGTACCGCCCGCATGCACGGCCACGCCGTCGCCGACGGGCTCGATCCGTTCGACCTGCGCGCGTTCGAGCGTCGCGCCGCCGCTTGCGAGGTGCGCGAACAGCGCGTCGAGAAATCCGCACGGATCGGAGAAATGCCAGCTTCCATGGAACAACACGCCGCGCGTGAAGATCGGCGCGAGTGCGGGCTCGAGCCGACGGATCGCGTCCGCGTCGAGCGTATCGAACGGCACGCCGAGCCGGCGTCGCAGCGCCAGCGACGGCTGCGCGGCGTCGAACGACGCCTGCCGTGCGTACAGATACAGGCATTCGCGCGGCCGCACGAATGCCGCAAGTCGCGTGGAAGCGAGCAGCGGCGCATAGCCGTCGGCGGCGCGCGACAGCAGCGCGGCCAGCGCGCCGGCGCTGCGTGCGTGACGCGCGGGCGTCGACGCGGCGAGGAATCGCGCGAGCCACGGCGCGCCGCGCAGCAGGTACGGCCAGCGGATGCGCAACGGGCTGTCGGCGGCGAACAGGAAGTGCGGCATGTCGCGGAACACGGACGGGCCGTTGACGGGCACGCAGCCATACGGCGCGAACGTCGCGGCGTTGCCGAACGATGCGCCGTGGCCGACCCCGGCCGGATCGAACAGCGTGACGCGATGCCCGTCGCGCTGCAGCCATGCCGCCGCGCCGAGCCCGATGAAACCTGCACCCACGATGGCGATGTTCGCCATGACGCCTCTCCTCCGGCACACCTGGTTCACACAAAGATGGGATTAAGAATCACACAGTAATTTTTTGTGTGCAATCAAAAATCGATTGTGTGGCGCTAGCGTTTACCCGATTCCAACCCGCTGATTCAACGACCTTTTCGGCAGATGTTTGATCGGAAGGGGATGTCGGATACAATCGCCGGACCGGTTTAAACGGCAGACAAACGCTTTTTGTGTGGGCACGGGCGATACATGGCAGCAGACAAAATTTCCGGAGAGCGAGACGACGGCGCGCCGGCGCAGGCGAAGCGGCCGACCTATGTCGAGGTATCGAGCTCGATCGAGGCGGAAATCCGCAACGGCATGTACCCGCCGGGTAGCCGCCTGCCGCCGCAGCGCCAGCTCGCGACCGAGCTCGGCATCAACGTGTCGACCGTGTCGCGTGCGTACAAGGAGTTGCAGCTGCGTGGCCTCGTGATCGGCAGCAAGCGGCGCGGCTCGCTCGTCACCGGCGGCGCGATGCCGAGCATCGAGCCGGCCCGGGCGTCGCTCGCGGCGGGCAACGGCGTGATCGACCTGACGGTGAACCGTCCGGCGACGGGCGAGTTCCTCGCGAACCTCGCACGGACGTTCGGTGAGCTGCCGGACGATCCGCGTTTCGCGTCGCTGCAGGAATACCAGCCGCCGCAGGGGCCCGACTGGGCACGCGCGGCCGGCGCGCAGTGGCTCGCCGCACCGGGCTTCGCGCCGTCGCGCGACCAGGTGGTCGTCACGAGCGGCGCGCAGCACGGGCTCTATGCGGTGCTGAACAGCCTGATCGGCACCGAGGGCGTGATCGTCGCCGACCGCCTCACGTATTACGGCCTGAAGGCGCTCGCGCCGGTGTTCCAGTTCGAGATCGTCAGCGCGCCGGCCGACGACGACGGCCTGCTGCCCGACGAGATCGAACGGATCTGCCAGCGCATGCCCGTCAAGGCGATCTTCGTCGTGCCGAACCTGCAGAACCCGACCGTGACGACGATGAGCCTCGCGCGCCGGATGGCGCTCGTCGATATCGCGCGGCGCCATCACGTGACGATCATCGAAGACGACGTATACGGGCCGCTCGTGCGCGACCGGCTGCCGGCGATCGCGGGGCTGTGCCCCGAGCTGACGTTTCATATCGGCGCGACGTCGAAGATTCTCGCGCCGGGGCTGCGCCTCGGCTACCTGAGCTGCCCGCGCGACAGCGTCGCGCTGTGCGCGGAAGCGGTGCGCACCACCGCATGGATGCCGGCGCCCACGTCGATGCTGATCGCCACGGTGTGGATCGAGGACGGCACCGCCGAGCGGATCATGGCCGCGCAACTCGCGGAGATTCGCGCGCGCGTCGATCTCGCGCGGGAGTTGCTGCCGGCCGGGCAACTGAAGTCCGATCCCGCCTGCATGTTCGTGTGGCTGCGGCTGCCGCCGCCATGGCGGGCCGACGACTTCGCCGCGAACGCGAAGGCGCGCGGCGTGATCGTGATGCCGTCGTCGACGTTCGCGGTCGATCGCGCGGAACTCGAGCACGGCGTGCGCATCAACCTCGCGTGCCCGGCCACGCGCGACGAACTCGTCAACGGGCTGCGAATCCTGTCCGGCACGCTGAAGGACCGGCCGCGCGCGCTGTTCGGTTCGATCTGACGGCACCCACTCAGTCGAGCAACCCCGCGACGACGTCGACGATCCGCTGCAGCAGCGCTTCGTCGTAAGGCAGCCACGGCACCGCGCGCAGCGGCGCCGGCGGCGGCGCGATCGCGGGTTCGACGGGCTCGCCGTCGCGCGTCACGCGTCCGGTCGCGCAATGCACCGCCCACGCGCCGACGCGCACATGGCGTTCATCGATCGTGATCCTCCCTTGCGCAACCGGTTTGGCGAACACGAGCGACAGCACGTGCCTGCGATGGCGTGCCATCACGCCCAATGGAAGATCCGACAACCGGTTCAGGCGGTGCCGGCGTTCCGTGTCGAGCGCGTGTTGGCGGACCGGGTCTGTCGTGAGCGCCGCGGCGGCCGCGCGCGTTGCGTCGTCGTCGAGCGCGAACGCGGCCACGCTGATGAGCAGGTCGACCGCGCGCGCCATTTCGGAGAAGACGACGCGATCGATCTCGCCGATCGGCACGGGCGCCCAGCGCCGTTCGTGCCGGCGCTCGACGTACAGCCGGCGCGACGTGCCGTGGCTTTCCGAACCGGGATAGAGCCGCGCGTCGACGAGGAAGGTGGCGCGCACGTCGCCGAATTCGCGGACTAGCCCGTCGTCGTATGCGCGGATCGACCAGCCTTCGCGGCGCGCGACGCCGAGCAGCGGCCGGCTCGACAGCACGTGACCTTCGAACATCGCGCAATCGCTGGCCGACGCGTCGTCATCGGCCGGCACGTAATACTCGCGGAAGGCCTGCCGGACCGGTTGCCGCAGCGAGCGGCCGACGATCGCGCGCTGCCACGCGAGCCGCTCGTCCGCGTCGGCCAGCAGCGGGTGCCAGAGCCGGATGTCGCTGTCGGCCGCGATGTCGCAGGCGTGGCCGGCCGCGTCGCGCGGCACGACCTTGCCCTCAGCGATCTCAGGCATGAACGACTGCGTCGCGCCATCGCGGCCGCGTGCCTGCCAGATCATCCGCGCGGAGAACGCGGCGCCGGCCGGCGCATTGATGAGCCGCTCGCGCCATTCGGCGTGGCCGAGCGACATCGGCTGCCAGAAGCCGGCTTCCATGCACGCGGCGAGCATCGCGAGCTGCTTCTTGTCGGGCTTCGCGTCGAGCGTCATCCGCAGCGCGGTGTGCGGCCGCTCGCCAAGCGCGCGTTCGGCCGGTTTCAGGTTGCGCGCGAGCTTCTTCTGCACGCCCGCATGACGCACGGCGGCGAGCGCGTCGCGCAGCGCACGCACGCTCTCGGGCGTCGGGATCGTCTCGACCGCGTGGCCGAGTGCGATCGCGAGCGACTGCGACGGCGCGGTCTTCGCGGCAGTCGGTGCGACGCACACGCCCGTCAGCAGCGGCCCGATCAGCGGGCGCAGCCAGGCTTCATCGCGATAGGCGGCCACGCGCGCGGCGCGCGCGACGACCTGCGCGTCGTCGGTCGTGAACGCGCGGTCGGCTTCGTAGGGCACGGTGCCGGCATGAAGCGCCGCGACCTGTCGCGCGGCTTCGGTCAGCGTGTCGCGCGCGAATGCGACGTACGCGGCGTCTTCCGCGAGCGTGACGGCCGGATCGCTGAAGTCGATCCACAGCCGCTTCGGCGCGAAATAGCCGTCGTGCGTCGCGGCCAGCGCGAGCAGCGCGGCCGCGCCGAGCTCGGGCAGCACGTCGAGTTCGCGCACGCGAAACGGCGAGCCGGCCAGCGCTGGCGCATACGCATCGCGTCGCGCCGAGAAGTCGCGGCGGCCGGCGAACCAGTCGAGCGCATACGCGCCATACGCGGACGCCGCGCGCATCCCGCCTTCCTCCGGTTCGGCGGCGATGCGGGCGAGTTCGGCCTGCAGCGCGGGCGACGGCAGCGCGTCCAGGCAGGGCAGATCCTCCAGCGCACGCTTCCATCCGCCGGCCGGAACGTCGCGGAACAGCTCGAGTGCCGCATCGGCGTCGACGAGCGGCGCGAGGCCGAGCGCATCGATCTGCTGGCGCAGCCAGCGCGCGAATTCGGCGCGCGGGTCGTCGTACGCGTGGTCGCGCTGCAGGATCTCGTGCTCGACGCGACGCAATGCCGGCCAGACCGCGCCGAGCGCACGCGCATCGAGCGCCGACAGGTCGATCGGCGTGCCGGTGAAGCGCGGATGGTCGGCCGTGCCGGTCAGCCGTGCGACCAGCAGCGCAACGAGGGCGCGATCAGTCATGCGCTTTCCCTGTCGATTGAGCCGTTCTGGCGCCATTTCCGTACTTGCCGGGCGGCGGGGGCTGCGTGGCCCGACCCGACTGCCTATTCGATCTGTATTGCATGGTCTGACTCCGGCAATGAAAACCGTGCGGGCGCATAGTATTGCACCCCAATTGCGGTAGCCGACAAAGGCCCGCGCGGCGGGCGTGCCGGGTGATCCGGCCGCGCTGCGCAAGCCGTCCGGCCGTTCGGCCATTTCATAAGATGTACAGTTTCCCCGCCATGCGCGATGCGCGCCGAACTGTACTCTTGTTCGCGTGATCGATGTGTGTACCCGTCGCCAACTGTTCTTCTCTTAACATTCGTCCATCAAGTGCACAGTGCCGCGGATCCCGTTGTAACGGAATCCTCCCGGCGCATCTTCAAAAGCGAGCCACTGCGATGGAAAAGGCAAAACCGGAGGGAGCAATCAGGCAGAACGGCAGCCCGGTCGGCGGGCAGAACACGCGCGTATCGGACGCGCACGGGACGGCGGCGCGCATGCGCAGGCCGGCGGGGAGCGCGCGATGAAGCTCTACGAAAAACTCGCGGACGACATCGAGCGTCTGATTCGCCAGGGCGTGTACCGGCACGGCGACCGGATTCCGTCGGTGCGGCAGGCGAGCCAGCAGCACCGGATCAGCATCACGACCGTGCTGCACGCATATCTGCTGCTCGAAAGCCGCGGGCTGCTGGAAAGCCGGCCGCAGTCGGGTTACTTCGTGAACCTGCGCCGCGACGACAACCACGCGCCGGTGCGTGAGCTGCGGCCGTCGAAGCCGATCGCGATCTCGTCGTCCGTCGACATGAGCCGGCTCGTCCTGTCGACGCTGCGCTCGATCGGCACCGACGACGCGGTGCCGCTCGGCTCGCCGTATCCGGACCCGAGCCTGTTTCCGTTCGAGAAGCTGAACCGTTATGCGTATGCAGCCGGCCGCGACAAGTCTCTGTGGGGCGTGACGGACGGGCTGCCGCCGGGCCATCCGCGCCTGATCCGGCAGATCGCACGGCGCTATCTGGAAAACGGGATGTCGGTCGATCCGAACGAGATCATCGTGACGGTCGGCGCGACGGAGGCGATCAATCTGTGCCTGCAGGCAGTCGCGAAACCGGGTGACACGATTGCGGTGGAGTCGCCAACGTTCTACGCGATGCTGCACGCGATCGAGCGGATGGGGATGAAGGCGATCGAGGTCGCGACGCACCCGGAATACGGAATCGACATCGCGGCGCTGGCGGCGATCGCGAAGTCGCAGCCGATCGCCGCGTGCATGGTGATGCCGAATTTCCAGAACCCGCTCGGCTTCCAGATGCCCGACGAGCGCAAGCGCGAACTGGTTGAATACGCAACGAAAACCGACATGCCGATCATCGAGAACGGCGTGTACAACGAACTGTATTTCGGCGAGTCGCATCCGAGCGCGCTGAAGTCCTATGACCGCACCGGGATCGTGCTGCACTGCTCATCGTTCTCGAAGAGCCTGACGGCCGCCTACCGGATCGGCTGGGCGTTGCCGGGGCGCTATCGGGATCAGGTCGAGAAGCTGAAGTTTCTGAACACGCTGGCGACGCCGTCGCTGCCGCAGCTCGCGATCGCCGAGTTTCTCGAACGCGACGGCTACGAGCATCACCTGCGGCGGATTCGCAAGGCGTATGCGCAGCAGGCGAACCTGATGCGTGCGATGGTGTCGCGGTTCTTCCCGGAAGGCACGCGCATCTCGAGCCCGGCGGGCGGATACGTGCTGTGGGTCGAGTTGCCGGCACAGGTCGACGCGATGCGCCTGTACCAGCTCGCGCTGGAGCAGGGCATCACGATCGGACCCGGCTACATGTTCTCGATCACGGACAACTACCGGAACTTCATCCGGCTGAACTACAGCAGCCCGTGGTCGCCGGAGATCGAGCAGGCGGTGATCGCGGTCGGGAAGCTCGCGGCATCGTGCATGCAGTCGTGAAGCGAAGGCCGGTGCGCGTCGCACGCACCGGCCTGTCCGATGCCGGCGCGCGCCGCGCTCAGCCGGCCTTCGCACGCAAATACTCCGACACGCGCGCGAGCCCTTGTTCGAGCACCGTCCGGTTGTTGGCGTAACCGATCCGCACATAGCCTTCCATGTCGAGTGCGCTGCCCGGCGTGAACATCACGCCGGTTGCCTCGATCAGCTCCGTGCAGAACGCGCGCGACGGCATGTCGAACGCATACTTGAGCAGCGCCGTCGTGCCCGACTTCGGCTTGACCCAGGAAATCGCCGGCTCGCGTTCGACCCATGCTTCGAGAATCGCGAGGTTGGTGCGCGTGATGTCGTGACTGCGCTTCAGGATCACGTCGCGGTGCTCGAGCGCGAGCGTCGCGAGATAGTCGTCGATCATCCCGACGCTGATCGTGTTGTAGTCGCGATGGACGCTCACCGCGTGGATCAGCTCGACCGGCCCGGCGATCCAGCCGAGACGCAGCCCGGCGAGCGAGTACGTCTTCGACATGCTCGCCGTGCTGATCCCGCGTTCGTACAGGTCGGCAATCGATGCGCTGTAGCCGCTGCCGGCCTGGTCGGTGCCGCGATAGACCTCGTCGCACAGCACGTACGCGCCGCAGCGTTTCGCGATCTCGACGATCTTGCCGAGCAGCGCTTCGTCCATCAGCGAGCCGGTCGGGTTGTTCGGGTTGTTGATCGCGATCAGGCGCGTCTTGTCGTCGACGAGGGACGCGAGTGCGTCGAGATCGGGCAGGAACCCGTTTTCCTCGCGCAGCTTCAGCACTTTCACGTTCGCGCCGTAGCTTTCCGGAATCGAGTAGTGCTGCTGGTAGGTCGGCAACACCGACACGACCGTATCGCCCGGTTCGACCAGCGTTTCATAGATGAGCGCGTTGCCGCCGATCGCGCCGTGCGTGACGATCACGTTGGCGGCCGACTGGCGCGCGTAGGTCGACGCGATCGCTTCGCGCAGGCGCGGCGTGCCTTCGATCGCGCCATACGTGAGCTTCATCGGCCGCAGCTCGTCGAGCAGCGTGTCCTGCCTGCCGGTCATCGTCAGCAGCTGATCGACGGTCAGCGATTCGACGCACGTTTCCGCGAGGTTGTACGTACAGCGGTTCTCGTATAGATCCATCCAGCGTTCGACGCCGAATTCCTTGATCTTCATGGTCGTTCCTTTCTCGGTTGGGGTGGCGCGGCAGGCGGCCGCGTACAGATTGAAACGGGCAGGCTCGTCGCGATCGCGGGCTACCTGACGATGATGTCGCGCTTGAAATAGTGGACCGACAGGCGGCTCAGCGTACCGTCCTTCTTCAATGCGTCGAGTGCGGCGGACACCTTGCCGCGCAGTTCGGCGTCCTGCTTGCGGAACGCCATCCCGACACCTTCGCCGAGCGTCGCGGGGTCGCGGATCGGCTCGCCGAGGATCGCGAACGCGCGGCCTTCAGGCTTGTCGAGGAAACCTTCCTGCGCGGTTTGCGATTCCTGCACGGCGGCGTCGAGGCGCCCGGATGCGAGATCGGCGTAGACGAGATTCTGATCCGAATACGACGTGATCGTGACGCCGCGCGGCTCCCAGTTGTGCTTCAGAAAATCCTCCTGCGCGGATGCCTGCAGCACGCCGATGTGCTTGCCCTTCAGGCGCGCGGGATCCGGCAACAATCCGGAGTCCTTGCGGGCGACGAACACCATCGGCACCGCATAGACCGGCGACGTGAAGTCGACGATCTGCTTGCGCTTCTGCGTGATGTTCATCGCCGAATTGACCATGTCGAACTTGCGTGCGTGCAGCGCCGGCAACAGGCCGTCATAGACGTTCTCGACCCACACGCACCGGACCTTCATCTTCGCGCAAATGGCGTTGCCGATGTCGATGTCGAAGCCCTGGAGCTGCCCGGACGCGGTCTTGCTTTCGAACGGCGGATACGCGGCTTCGATGCCGATCCTGAGCGTTGCGGCGTTATCCGCGAACGCTAGTCCGGACAGGCCCGTGGACAACGCGACTGCGACGACCAGATGCTTGAGGTTCATGCGAACTCCAATAAGGGTGAAAGGAGGACCGTCGCCCGTGGCCGGCCGGGGGCCGTGAAATCTGCTGCGGCGCACCGTAAAGCGGGACAGGTCGTCCATGACGGACGGTGCTGCCAAGTATCTTCTTTCAGAAACATATTGTCCATAGTAGACTAAAAATCTAGGTAATTTGGACGGTGTGACGAGGGCATCGACGCGCATCAAGCCGGTCGGCGGCGAGCCGCGAAGCGCGCGTTCGGGCCTCTCGTGACTGCGCACCGGAATCCGTTCGAGGAGACAGCAGGTGACCTATCAACGTATCGAACTGCCTTTGCCGTCGCCGGCACCGGGTGTCGCGCTTCATCTGAGCGCACACCGTTTCGGCAATCCCGACGCCGGGCGCAACCTGTATCTGCAGGCCGGGTTGCACGCGGACGAACATCCGGGGCTGCTCGTGCTCCAGCACCTGCTCGACGCATTGCACGAGCTCGATCGCGCGGGACGCATCGCCGGGGCCGTCACGGTCGTGCCGTATGCGAACCCGATCGGGCTGTCGCAGCGCCTGTTCGGGCCGGTCGTCGGGCGCTTCAATTTCGAGAACGGCGAGAACTTCAATCGCAATTTCCCGTTGCTGGACCGCGCGGTCGCGCAGCGTCTCGACGCGCCGGAGGCACGCGACATGACGCGGCAGGACTGGAAGCGGTTGTTCCGCGAGCTGCTCGGCGCGCGCAGCGAACTGACGCCGGCGGCCGCGATGAAGCTCGCGTTGGCGAGACTGGCGGTCGATCACGACATCGTTCTCGACCTGCATTGCGACACCGACGCGATCGCGCACGTCTACGCATCGACGTTGCAGCGCACGCGGGCCGAGACGGTTGCACGGATGATCGGCGCGCCGGTGGTCATGCTGGAGCCGCACGGCACCGGCGGCGGCGCGTTTGACCAGACGCATTCGAGCGCGTGGGGCGCGCTGCAACAGGCCGGCATCTTCGACGAAGCGCAGGGCGGCTTCTCGGCGACGATCGAGCTGCGCGGCCAGACCGACGTCGACGATGCGCTGGCGCGGCGCGACGCGCGCAACCTGTTGCGCTTCGCGCACGCCGAAGGAATCCTGTCGCTGCCGGAAACCGGTGATGGCGAAGAGGGGCCGGACGTCGTGCCTGCCGTGTTGCCGCTGCAGGGTGCCGCCCATGTGCGGTGTCCGTGTGCGGGCGTGATCGCCTATCGGCGCGCACCGGGCGAGCGCATCGCCGCGGGCGAGACGTTCGCGGAAGTCGTGCGTCTCGACGGCGACGGGATCAACGCGCGCATGCCGGTGGTCAGCCCGATCGACGGTGTGATGGTCGTGCGGCAACTGCAGAAGCTGGTGCGGCCCGGGCAGCGCGCGGCGCTGATCGCCGGCGACACCGCGCTCGCGGAACGGGATCCCGGGCATCTGCTGCTCGATTTCTGAGATCGGCCACACGTATCGTATCGATCCGACGACAGGAGTGCCGGATGGAACAGCTGGAAATCCCGCTGCCGGGAACGGCGCCGGGCATGCGCATCGCGTTGCGCGAATACACGTTCGGCCCCGCGGGCGCCGCGCGCTCGCTCTACGTTCAGGCCGCGCTGCACGCCGGGGAGGTGCCGGGGCTGCTGGTCATCCAGCATCTGCTTGAACGGCTCGCTGCGCTCGAGCGTACCGGCATGCTGGGCGGGCGCGTGGCCGTCATGACGTGGGCCAATCCGATCGGCATGCAGCAGTGCATCGGCGGCGCGCTGACCGGGCGTTTCGATTGTGCGGGCAGCGGCAATTTCGATCGGCGCTTTCCGGACATGCGGGCCGCGGTCGCGCGGCGGATCGCGGCGGGCGACGTGCCGCGCAGCGTGCGGGACGCGAAGGCATGGCTGACGGCGTTATCGGCGCCGCCGGCTGACGCCGCTGATCCGGTCGCCTATCTGAAGGCGATGCTGCTGCATCGCGCATTCGCGCACGACATCGCGCTCGACCTGCATTGCGACAAGACGGCGGTGATGCACGTGTACGGCAACTGGGCGCACGAGGCGCGCGCGACGGCGTTGGCGCGCTGCCTGGATGCGCCGATACTGCTGCTCGAGGAACATGCGGGTGGCGGTACGTTCGACCAGGCGTTTCACGATGCGTGGGCGCAATTGCGCAAGCGCGGCGTGCCGGGTTGGCGCGACGATGAAGCGGGGCCGGGTTTTTCGGCGGTCGTCGAACTGCGCGGGCAGCGCGACGTATCCGATGCGCTCGCTCGCGGCGATGCGGACGGGTTGATCGAGTTCCTGCGAACCGAGGCGATCGTCGCCGATCGCAGTGCGACGCTTGCGCATGCCGCGCCGGCCGTGGCCGCGCTGGAGGCGGTTGATCACGTGAAGGCCGATCGTACCGGCATCGTGTGCTGGAAGGTGCCCGTGGGCGGGCACGTCGACGCCGATGCGGTGATCGCGGAAATCGTCGATGCGGCAGCGGACGGCGCGCAGCATCGCGTGGCGGTGCGCTCACGCACATCGGGGATGCTGGTGGCGAGGATGCATGTGCCCTTCGTGCTGGCCGGGCAGCGCATCGCTATGATTGCCGGCCGCGATGCGATACCGGGGCGGGTGAGCGGGGCGCTGTTGCCGGATTGACGTTGGGTCGGCAGCTCGCCGCTCAGCGACTGCCGCGCGCGACGGCCAGCATCACCCCGAAGCCGACGAGCAAGACACCGAAGGTGCGATCGATCCAGTGACGTAACGACAACAAGCGATCGCGGACGGCGTCGGCGGAGAAACAGACCGCGACCAGACTGAACCACCCTGCATGCGCCAGCGCGATGAACAGGCCATAGCCGATCTGCACGTGCAACGGCGTGTCCGGGCTGACGGCCTGCATGAACAGGCTGACGATGAACACGGTGGTTTTCGGATTCAATGCGTTGGTCAGAAAGCCGGTGCGCAGCGCCGCGAGATCGGACAGCGGTGCGACATGCATCGCGGGCCGGCCATCGGCTGGCCTGGCCGCGAGCATCTTCGCGCCGAGATAGATCAGGTAGATCGCGCCGACGAGCTTGACGGCATTGAAAAGCCACAGCGATTGACGGATCAGCAGGCCCACGCCGAGCAGCGTGTAGCTGACGTGAACCGTCACGCCGAGTCCGATCCCGCATGCCGTGAGCAAGCCCGATCGGCGCGACAGCATCAGGCTGTTGCGCGTGACCATCGCGAAATCCGGCCCCGGGCTGATGACGGCCAGCATAGTGATGGTGACTACGACTATCCATTCCGTCATTGCATCGTCCTTTCGGTTTTCTTCGTGATGCGCCAATATTACGAATCACGGTGCATCAGGAAAAACGATGATTTCTGACCACGATGGTGAGTATGACTCACATAGTTTTCGATCCAACCTGCCGTCGTTGATAGCCCTGCGCTGCTTCGAAGCGGCGGCGCGCCACGAGCATTTCAGCCGTGCGGCCGACGAACTGCACCTGACGCACGGCGCCGTCAGTCGCGCGGTGCGTCTGCTCGAGGACGATCTGGGCGTAGCGTTGTTCGAGCGGCGCAGTCGCCGCGTCTTTCTGACCGATGCGGGCCGCAAGCTGGCGCAGGCCGTCCATGACGGTCTGCACTTGATGAGGCAGGCTGCAAACGAGCTAAGGACCGACGCGGCCCGTGCGCAGCGTTGGGTGCTGTCGTGCGAGCCGACGCTGTTGATGCGCTGGCTGATGCCGCGCTGGCCGGATTTCCAGGCGGCATACCCGGGCGTCGAGATTCATCTCGCGGCGGCGGGCGGCCCGTTCTCGTTCGACAACGGCATCGACATGGCGATTCGGCGGGATGACTTTACGTGGCCCGCCGGCTATCACGCGGCGAGACTGTTCGCGGAGAAGGTCGGTCCGGTATGCCGGCCCGACAAGGTAGATCCGTGGTTTTCCGACAGTCGCGATGGCCACGCGTTGAAGCGGGGCGCGCCGCGACTGCATACGCGCACGCGGCCGGACGCATGGAAGGAATGGGCGGCGGCCGCGCATCAACCGGCGGGCAGCGGACGCGGGCAGATGTTCGACCATTTCTATTTCAGCCTTCAGGCGGCCGTCGCGGGGCTGGGTGTCGCGATCGGCCCGTGGCACCTCGTTCGCGACGACCTCGCAAGCGGGGTCCTGGTCGCGCCGATGGGTTTCGTCGAAGACGGCTCGCACTATTGCCTGCTGACGCCGGAGCCGGTAAAGGACGGAAGCGCGCAGTCGGCTCTGCTCGACTGGCTGAGGACGATGGCCTGACGCGTGCGCCGGGTCGCTGCGCGACGTCGGCGACATCCAAAAAAAATGGCGCCGCAGGCATTCAGCCCGCGGCGCCATTGCGTGTCGCTGCGGCGGGTGCGACCCGCCGCAGCTCGACCGCATGCTTAGATCTGCACGGTGTCGGCGACTTCCTTGAAGTCTTCGATCTGGTCGAAGTTCATGTACTTGTAGATCTTGTCGCCGTCCGCGGTGAGCACGCCCATGTCGGCCATGTACTCTTCCTTGGTCGGGATCCGGCCCAGACGCGAGCAGATCGCCGCCAGTTCCGCCGAGCCGAGGTACACGTTCGTGTTCTTGCCCAGGCGGTTCGGGAAGTTGCGGGTCGACGTCGACATCACCGTCGCGCCTTCGCGCACCTGTGCCTGGTTGCCCATGCACAGCGAGCAGCCCGGCATTTCGGTGCGGGCGCCGGCCGTGCCGAACACGCCGTAGTGACCTTCTTCCGTCAACTGCTTCTGGTCCATCTTGGTCGGCGGGGCGACCCACAGCTTGACCGGGATGTCGCGCTTGCCTTCCAGCAGCTTCGACGCGGCACGGAAGTGACCGATGTTGGTCATGCACGAGCCGATGAACACTTCGTCGATCGTGGCGCCGGCGACGTCGGACAGCGTCTTCACGTCGTCCGGGTCGTTCGGGCACGCAACGATCGGCTCGTGGATGTCGGCCAGGTCGATCTCGATGACGGCCGCGTATTCGGCGTCGGCATCCGGCGACAGCAGTTGCGGGTCGGCCAGCCACTGCTCCATCGCCGCGATACGGCGCTGCAGGCTGCGCGGATCCTGATAGCCCTGCGCGATCATCCACTTGAGCAGCGTGATGTTGCTGTTCAGGTACTCGATGATCGGTTCCTTGTTCAGGTGCACCGAGCAACCGGCGGCCGAACGCTCGGCCGACGCATCCGACAGCTCGAACGCTTGCTCGACCTTCAGGTCGGGCAGGCCTTCGATTTCGAGAATGCGGCCCGAGAAGATGTTCTTCTTGCCTTGCTTGGCGACCGTCAGCATGCCCTGCTTGATCGCGTACAGCGGAATCGCGTTGACCAGGTCACGCAGCGTGACGCCCGGCTGCATCTTGCCCTTGAAGCGGACCAGCACCGATTCCGGCATGTCCAGCGGCATCGTGCCGGTGGCGGCCGCGAACGCGACCAGGCCCGAGCCTGCCGGGAAGCTGATGCCGATCGGGAAGCGCGTGTGCGAGTCGCCGCCGGTGCCGACGGTGTCGGGCAGCAGCATGCGGTTCAGCCACGAGTGGATCACGCCGTCGCCCGGGCGCAGCGCGATGCCGCCACGCGTGCTGATGAAGTTCGGCAGCGTCTGGTGCGTCTTCACGTCCACCGGCTTCGGATAGGCGGCGGTGTGGCAGAACGACTGCATCACGAGGTCGGCCGAGAAGCCGAGGCACGCCAGATCCTTCAGTTCGTCGCGGGTCATCGGGCCCGTGGTGTCCTGCGAGCCGACCGAGGTCATCTTCGGTTCGCAGTACGTGCCCGGACGCACGCCCTGGCCTTCCGGCAGACCGCATGCGCGGCCGACCATCTTCTGCGCGAGCGAGAAGCCCTTGCCGCTGTCGGCCGGCTGGTGCGGCAGGCGGAACAGCGTCGACGGTGCGAGGCCCAGCGCTTCACGCGCCTTCGCGGTCAGGCCGCGGCCGATGATCAGCGGAATGCGGCCGCCGGCGCGCACTTCGTCGAACAGCACGTCGGACTTGACCTGGAATTCGGCGATCACGTTGCCGTCCTTCAGTGCCTTGCCTTCGTACGGGCGCAGTTCGACCACGTCGCCCATTTCCATCTGCGACACGTCGAGTTCGATCGGCAGCGCGCCGGCGTCTTCCATCGTGTTGTAGAAGATCGGGGCGATCTTGCCGCCGAGGCACACGCCGCCGAAGCGCTTGTTCGGGACGAACGGGATGTCTTCGCCGGTGAACCACAGCACCGAGTTGGTGGCCGACTTGCGCGAGGAGCCGGTGCCGACCACGTCGCCGACGTAGGCGACCAGGTGACCCTTTTCCTTCAGCGATTCGATGAACTTGACCGGGCCGCGCTTGCCGTCTTCTTCCGGCGTGATGCCGGGGCGGGCGTTCTTCAGCATCGCGAGCGCGTGCATCGGGATGTCCGGGCGGGTGGTGGCGTCCGGCGCCGGCGACAGGTCGTCGGTGTTGGTTTCGCCCGTGACCTTGAACACCGTGATGGTCAGGCTTTCCGGCACTTCCGGACGGCTCGTGAACCATTCGGCGTCGGCCCAGCTCTGCAGCACGGCCTTCGCGTGGGCGTTGCCCTTGTCGGCGAGTTCCTTCACGTCATGGAACTGGTCGAACATCAGCAGGGTTTTCTTCAGCGCGTCGGCCGCGACGGCCGCGACGGCGTCGTCCGACAGCAGCTCGATCAGCGGCTGGATGTTGTAGCCGCCGAGCATCGTGCCGAGCAGTTCGGTCGCGCGCTCGCGCGAGATCAGCGGGCAGGCCGTCTCGCCCTTCGCGACGGCGCCCAGGAAGCCGGCCTTCACGCGGGCGGCTTCGTCGACGCCGGCGGGGACGCGGTGGGTGATCAGGTCGACTAGCGTCTGCTCTTCGCCTGCGGGCGGGTTCGCCAGCAGTTCCACCAGCTCGGCGGTTTGCTGAGCCGTCAGCGGCAGGGGGGGAATACCGAGCGCGGCGCGGGCGGCCACGTGAGCACGAAAGTTTTCAAGCATGGGGGGACCTGCTGAGATTGCGTTTCAGGGGAAGGGCTTTCCAGGCACGCCGAGGCTGCTGTTCCGGACACTGCTTCACTGCTTTCGACCGGATTCTAATCGCAATCGGGTCAGGCGTCAAATGTCTTATGTCTTATATAAGAGTTGGATTTTAAGACTTCCCCCTTGCGGGCGCGGCGCGGCGGTTGAGCGGCAGCCGACCGCGTCGCGAACCGCGAAGGCATTCATTCCGGGGCGGACGCGGAATCGGTCCCCACTTGCATCTGCGTGAGACTGCGGCGCAATACTTCCACGTTTTGCGCGCCGTTCAGTGCACTGAACTGGTGCTGCGCTTCGCGCCACAGTGGTGTCGCGCGCTCGAAGAGCTTCGTGCCTTCCGGCGTGAGCTCGACGATGCGGATACGACCGTCCTCCGGCGACGGTCGCATCGTGACGAAGCCGTCCCGCTCCAGAACGCCCACCATTTTTCCCATCGCCGTGCGCTCGATGTCGAGGCGCTCGGCCAGCGCATTGACCGACGCGTTCTCGCGCTCGTTCAACGTGGCGAGGATCAGGAACTGCGTGATACGCAGGCCCGACGGCTGGAGATGCGCATCGTAGAGACGCGAGATCTGACGGGCGGCCTTCCTCACCGTAAAGCAGTTGCATTGATCCACCCCGACGGGTTGGTCGTTCGCCCGCATTTCTCTTCTCCTTGATGTTGGCAAATTGCCGGATTCACGCGATGTCACGCAAAAGCGCCGCGGTACTTCTCGATGAAGGCCGGCACCGACAGCGCCGGGGTGCCCGTGATTTTCTCGACCACATCGTTGGTACCCTGGAAGATGCCCTCACGATAATGCTGGGCGACTTCCACGAGGTGCTGCACGAGGAACGGAGGGAACTTGTACAGTTGCTCCATCTTTTGCTTGAACGCCTCGATCGAAGCCGGAGCATATTCGATCTTGATGTCGAGCACGTCGCTCATCAGCGCCGCGATCTCCGTGTGATTCAGTTCCACCGGGCCATGCAGCGTGTAGGTCTGGCCTCCGTGGCCGGCCGGCTTCGCCAGCAGATGCGCGATGACCCGACCCTGATCGTCCGTGCTGATCGGCGCGTGGCGGCCGTCCTCGAAAGGAAACTCGATCTTCTTCGTGGCCCGGATTTCCTTCGCGAAGTGCGGATAGACGAGCCAGTCCGCGAAGAAGGTGGGGCGCAGGTGCGTCGTCGGTACGCCCGACCAGTCGAACACGCGTTCGGAAACCCAGTGGTCCTGGGCCGCGTGGCTCGTCGATTCGCGTCGCGCCGAAATTTGCGACATGTTGACGATCGCGCCGACGCCGGCTTCCTTCGCGGCCTGCGCGAAATACGCCGCGGCCCCGACGATGCCCGGTGCGATCGGATGCAGGAAGTAGGCGGCGCTCACGCCTTCCATCGCGGCGCGGATCGTATCGATGCCGGTGAAATCGCCGACGGCGATGTCGACGCCGCGTGCGCGCAGCGCGGCGGCGCGCTCGTCGTCCGACCGCACGTAGGCGCGCACGCGCTTGCCCATCTGCAGCAGTTCGTCGATGGCGGCACCGCCGGTGCGGCCGGTCGCGCCGCTGACAAGAATCGATGTTTCGTTCATGACTGTATCCCTCCAGGAAAGTAAGAGCATATGCTCCTATGTGTCAATATAGGAGCATATGCTCTCATGTACAAGTCTTTAATTTGGGGCGGCAACGGCACGGCGATGGTCGAAACGTTTCGGGCCGCTGTGCAGCCCGGAGCGGTATGCCGCTAGAACGCCGCCATGCCCTGGACGACGCCGGGCCGCGCGCCGATCCGCGCGTACCACGCATGGAGCAGGGGCAAGGCGGACCAGTCGAGGTCCTGGGTCATGGCGAAGGCGCTCGTATAGGCGGCGATGTCCACGAGCGTGAACGTATCGCCGGCGAGATACGGGCTGTCGGCCAGGAATCGCTCGGCGTGAACGAGCGCGTCGAGCGAGCGCCCGGCCAGCCATCGGGCGCCCGGTTCGTCGCCTTGCTGCGCCAGCGCGAAAGCACTGCCGTTCGGTGCGATCACTTCGGTGATGAAATAGAACCAGCGATCGAGGAACAACGCAGCTTCCCGGCCTTGATCGGGCGCCAGGGGCTCGGGGGATCGGCTCGCCGCATGGAGCATGATCGCGTTCGACTGGGTGAGGACGAGGTCGGCGCCTGCATTGCCGTCCTCGACCATGACCGGCACGAGACCGCGCGGGTTGAGCGCGCGAAACGCGGCGGATTTGTGCGCGCCCGCCTTCAGGTCCACCTGGCTCACGGAATACGGAATACCGGCCTCCGCCAGCGCAATGGCGGCCCTGCGGCAGTTGCCTGTTCGTGCTCCATAAAGACGGATTGCCATGAGCGGGTCTCTGGTTGATGTCCACGGGAGGCCGTGGCGCCGAGCGAATCGCGCGAATGTCGAGCGGCGCGGGCCCTCATGCGACGGGCAGGAAAGGCCGCATCGCCGCGGCGGAGGTGTCCTGAGGCGTCAGTCGACGATTCGTCGTCGAGCCGCCGATGTAGCGCTCCGCGATTCGCCAGCCGCCGTCGGTCTGGCGAAGGCGGTCGAGCATCGGCGAATACATCCAGATCATCGGCAGGTCGCAGCTTTCGGTCAACTCGCCGTCACTCATCTTGGGCGCGTGTTCCGGCGCCGCGTAGCGCACGAGGAGGTTGTGATAACGTTCCGCTCGACCAGAGCGGCAGCCTGGACGGCAACCCGTAATCGTCGTCGGCGTGACTGTGCCGGACACCGCGAGCGTGAGTCCCACCGAATATGCACGGCGCTTCGGCAGGCGCGCCGAGACGAGTGTCTGAGCGGCGCGCGCCGGCCTCTCGCTGAATGAATGGCGCCGACCCGCAGGAAGCGTCACCGTGAACGTCACGACGTGAAAACCCATGGAGGAGCGACAGATGAAAATCATCACCGGTCCGCTGAGCATGTTCGGCGCGAAGGTCGAGATCGCGGCGCACGAGAAGGGCATCGCTTTCGAGCGCGTGCTGGCGCCGTTCAGCCAGCAGCGCGGCTACGACCCGAAGCATCCGGACGTCCTGCGCATCAACCCGAAGCGTCAGGTGCCGGTGCTGATCGACGGCGAACTGGAGATTTTCGATTCCACGCAGATCTTCGAATATCTCGAGGACGTGAAGCCCGATCCCGCGTTATGGCCGGCGCAGCCGAAGGCGCGCGCCGTTGCGCGTCAGCTCGAGCACTGCAGCGACGAGATCTATTTTCCGCACGTCGTCCGGCTGATGGGCCTCGAAGCGACGCCGGAGCATCCCGACGCGCAGGCCGCGCGCGACGCAGCGCGGCAATACTATCGACGCATGGAAGGCGTGCTGGCAGACCGGGAATATCTGGCGGAAACCTATTCCTACGCGGACATCGCGTTCTACATGGCGCAGTTGTTCGGCGCGCGCAAGGGCGCGCCGATGACGGCCGAGACGCCGAACCTGCTCGCGTGGCGTGAACGAATGACCGCGCGTCCTGCCGTGCGGAAAGTGGCCGGCGCGATGGCGGGCTATCTCGCGTCGATCGATCATCCGGTTCCGGACTTTCTTCGCGGGCTCGACTAGCCATCGGTTTCGCATCTCGCGGCGATCGCCGCTCGCCGCGAGATGCGAACGGATCACCCGCCCGTCACCGGCGGAAAGAACGCCACCTCGCTATCCTCGCGCACGACGAACCCGCCCGTCACCATCTCGAGATTCACGGCCGCCCGCACCGGCCGATCCATTCGCAGCGCTTCTGCGCTACGCGCGTCGCGTGCGGCGAGCGTGCCGCGCAGCGCGTCGACAGTGACCTCATCTGCATCGATCTCGACGACTTCCTCGTCGGTGTGCAGCTGTTCGCGAATGCTCGCAAAGTATTTGATCGTCAGTTTCATCGCGATGTCCCGGGCGAAATCGGAGGAAGCGGCGGAAGCGGAAAAGGCATGACCGGCACGTTCATCCCCATCGCCGCATCGCCTGGTCGTCATGTGCCTTCGGCTCGACCCAGCCGGACACGCCGTCGTGCCGGATCTCCTTCTTCCAGAACGGCGCGTGCGTCTTCACGAAGTCCATGATGAACTCGCACGCATCGAACGCCGATGCGCGATGCGCGGCGGCGACCACGACGATCACGACCGGCTGGCCGAGCGGAATCCGCCCGACGCGATGCACGATCCTGACCGCTTCGAGCTGCCAGCGCGCGCCGGCTTCCTCGACGATGCTCCAGAGCGCCTGCTCGGTCATCGTCGGATAGTGCTCGACTTCGAGCGCGATCACGTCGTCGACGTCGCCTTCGTTGCGCACGACGCCGAGGAAATTCACGACCGCGCCGACATTCGGATTGCGAACGATCGGCGCGATCTCGGCGCCGGCGTCGATCGCCGCGTATTGCACCCGCACCTCGAAGCCGGCGGCAATCGCCGGCGGCGGTTCGCTGTACAGGGCGGATGGCTCGGGATGGCTGCCGTCACGCGACGGATCGTCGGGTGGCGCGCCACGGGATTCGGTGAAACTCGTCATGACGGGGTTCTCCTGTAAGCGGTGCGCGCCGCTTCGCGCGGCAGCCGTCAGCCGCCGACGAGCGACATGCGCACGGTCGGATAGGTCTTGCCCGACGGCCGCGCCGCACGCGTCGCCCGCCGCTCGGAATAGCGGTCGTCGCGCTGCATCCAGCGCGCGCGCACGGCGTCGGCGAGCTGGCCGGTCGATGCGTTGTCGTCGAGCCACGGCCGCAGGTCGGTGCCCTGCGTGGCGAACAGGCACGTATAGAGCTGGCCGTCGGCCGACACGCGGGCGCGCGAGCACGTGCCGCAGAACGGATGCGACACGCTCGCGATGAAGCCGACTTCGCCCGCGCCGTCGATGTGCCGGCAGCGGATCGCGGTGGCGTCGTGCCCCGGTTCGCCGACGAGCACGAGCGGATAGCTTGCTTCGATCAACTCGCGCATCCGCGTGGCCGGCACGACCTTGTCGCCGGACCACGCGCTCGCGCCGCCGACGTCCATGTATTCGATGAAGCGCACGGCCACGCCGCTATGCCGGAAGTGACGCACGAGCGGCAGGATCTGGTCGTCGTTCGCGCCGCGCTCGATCACCGCGTTGACCTTCACGGGCGCGAGCCCGGCCGCCTGCGCGGCCTCGATGCCGGCCAGCACGCGCGCGACGGGCACATCGGCATCGCTCATCCGGCGGAACACGGCATCGTCGATCGCGTCGAGGCTCACCGTCACGCGCGACAGGCCCGCATCGCGCAGCGAGCGTGCCTTGGCGGCGAGCAGCGAACCGTTGGTCGTCAGCGCGATTTCGAGGGGCTTGCCGTCGACCGTCGTCAGGGTCGCGAGCCGTTCGATCAGCGCTTCGAGGTTGCGGCGCAACAGCGGTTCGCCGCCGGTGAGTCGGATCTTTTCGACGCCGAGCGAGATGAACGCGCGGGCGATCTTCTCGAGTTGCGCGAACGACAGCCGCTCGGATGACGGCATGAACGCATAGTCGGGCCCGAAGCTGTCGCGCGGCATGCAGTAGCCGCAGCGGAAATTGCACTGGTCGATGACGGACAGCCGCAGATCGCGCAGCGGCCGCGCGAGCGTGTCGAGCGGGCGGGAGAAGGCGCCGGGCGATGCGCCGCCGGAGGCGGCGGCGGCCGGCGCGGAAACGATGGCATTCACGATCGGTTCGTCGGCCTGCATGAAGTGAGCGGAACGGCGTCGCCGAGCGGCCGCGTATGCGCCGACGTATCGGCGCACAGGTCGTGACGAGCCTCATCGTGAGGATAGTCCGCCGGACTTTTCCGGCAGAGGCACAATCCCGCCCGAAATGCAGGAATACAGTTCGCGATCCTGCATGCTCGAAAGGCGGGCATCGCGCGCATGCGCATGCTCACGCGAGCCAATGCGCGAAATCGTAGTACGGCACCGCGTCGCCGCGTGCGATGCGTCGACCGGCCGGCAGCCGTGCGAGCCCGCTCGCCTGCACGAGCGATTGCAGCGTGCCGGCGCCTTGCTGCCGCAGCGTATCGAGTACGGGTGCGCCGTGGGCGTCGATGCTGCGGCGCACGCGCACGAAGCGTTCGCGCTGCGCATCCGGCTCGACGTCGATATCGATCGGCAGCGACGGCACGGCCGGCACGCAGTCGTCGCGCCCCTGCAGGCGGCGGATCAGCGGCGCGACGAACAGCGCGAACGCGGTCATCGCGGCGCCCGGATTGCCGGGCAGCAGCACGACGGGCCGTTCGTCGAGCCGCGCGAGCGCGACGGGCTTGCCGGGTTTCATCCGCACCCCGGAGACCACGAACGACGCGCCGAGCGCGGTTAGCGCGGGGCGCAGCAGGTCCTTGTCGCCGACCGATGCGCCGCCGACGCAGACGACCAGATCGCAGCGCGCGGCCATCGTGCGCAGCGCCTGATCGACGGCGGCCGCGGTGTCGGCGGCATGCTCGCTCGCGGCGACGATGGCACCGGTTCCCGCCACCAGCGCGGCGAGCATCGGCGCGTTGCTGTTGTAGATCTGCTGCGGCGCACGCGGCTGGCCGCACGGGACGAGCTCGTCGCCGGTCGTGAGGATGCCGACCCGCAGCGGCGGCCGCACATCGATGTGCGCGCAACCCTGCGCGGCGGCGACGCCGACGTGCATCGCGGCTAGCCGCACGCCGGCCGGCATCAGCAGGTCGCCCGCGCGCACTTCCTCGCCGCGGCGGCGGATATGCGATCCGGCGCGCTGCGGCGCGTCGAACGCGACCCAGCCGTCCTGCTCGTGCGCGTGCTCCTGCATCACGACGGTGTCGGCGCCGGCCGGAATCAGGCTGCCGGTGAAGATCCGCGCGGCCGTGCGTGGGGTCAGCGGCGACGGCGCGTCGCCCGCGTAGCAGCGCTGCGCGACGCGCAACGGCTCGCCGTGCGCGAGGTCCGCGTGCCGGACCGCGTAGCCGTCCATCGCGCTCTGGTCGGCGGGCGGCTGGTCGAGCACGGCGGCGAGCGGCGTGGCGAGCACCTGGCCGGCCGCTTGCGCGACCGGAATGGAGACGGCCGCAGGCGGCGGTGCGAACGCGCCGGCGAAATGCCGTTGGGCGGTATCGAAATCGGTCAGGGGTGTCATCGAGCAGTGAGCGCATGCGGTTGCGCACGCGTGGGTTCGGGTAACGGGAGCACGTCGGGCGACACGTATTCGACGAAGCCGTCGTTGCGGCAGAAGCCGAGCAGCCGCACGCCGGCTTCGCGGGCGACGTCGATCGCGAGCGACGTCGGCGCGGAGATCGTCGCGATCATCGGGATGCCGACGCGTGCCGCCTTGCGCACGAGCTCGTAGCTCGCGCGGCTCGACAGGAACACGAAGCCGGCGTGCAGGTCGGCGCGGCGCCGCGCGAGGCGGCCGATCAGCTTGTCGAGCGCATTGTGGCGGCCGACGTCCTCGAAGACTTCCAGCACGGTGCCGTCGCGCTCGCACCAGGCGGCCGCATGGATGCCGCCGGTCGCGCGCATCAGCGGCTGCCGCGCCGGCAACGCGCGGGCGGCGCGCGCGACGGCGTCGGCGCCGATGCCGGCCGCCGCACCCGCAGCGGCGATGCGGGGCGGGTGCAGGTCGAGCTGCGCGATGCTTTCGATTCCGCAGACGCCGCAGCCGGTGCGGCCGGCCAGCGCGCGCCGGTGCGCCTTCAGCGCCATGAACGCCTGCTGCGACACGGTGAGCCGCACTTCGGCGCTGCCGGGCCGGCATTCGGTTTCGATGTCGAAGACGTCGGACGCGCGCTCGACGATCCCTTCGCTCAGCGCGAAGCCGAGGCCGAACGCGTCGAGGTCGATCGGCGTCGCCATCATCACCGTGTGCGCGATGCCGTTGAACACGAGGGCAACCGGCGTCTCGTCGACGACGCGGTCGACGGCGCCCAGCGCGTCGCCGGCACGATGGCGCGTCACATGACACGCGCGGCTGCCGGCCGGATCGTCGGGGCGGTCGCTGGGCTCCATGCGGTTTTCTCCAGGGGGAATCGGGAATCGGCCGGCGCGGGCGCCGGGCGACGGAAACGGATGCTGCGAAGGGCGGTGCGCGGCGTCGCGCCGGCTCGCCACGGGCAGGCTTCCAGCCGATGGTACGGGCGTTTGGCCGGGTCGCGGATGCACAGCGTCGCGGTGCGGAAAGCAGTACAGCTGACGGCCTCCCGGGCCCGAAACGGGTTTTCCGTACACACATCTTCCGACCGGGGGAAAGCACAGTTTCAGCGCACGTTCGCGCGATTGCGAGTATCGTCCAAAACGCGATATCGTCATTCACGCTTCGTTGCCGTGCACCGCGATCCGTCCAGGTTGGCGCGTGCCGTCGCGAAGCCGTCGCGCGATTTCCTGCTTCGAGCTGACGTCCTCACAACCACGAGCAAATTACGGTCATGGAAATCTTCGATGCGTTCCATCTCGCACGATTGCAATTCGCGTTCACGGTGTCGTTCCACATCGTGTTTCCGGCGATCAGCATCGGCATGGCGAGCTTTCTGGCGGTGCTGGAATGGCGCTATCTCGTCACCGGCGACGCCGCCTATAAATCGATGTTCCAGTTCTGGTCGAAGATCTTCGCGATCGGCTTCGGGATGGGCGTCGTCTCCGGCGTCGTGATGGCCTACGAGTTCGGCACGAACTGGGCGGGCTTCTCGCGCGTCGCGGGCAACATCACCGGCCCGCTGCTCACTTACGAAGTCCTGACGGCCTTCTTCCTCGAAGCCGGCTTCCTCGGCGTGATGCTGTTCGGCTGGCAGCGCGTCAGCCCGCGTGCGCACTTCTTCGCGACGCTGATGGTCGCGGTCGGCACGCTGATCTCGACGTTCTGGATTCTCGCGTCGAACAGCTTCATGCAGACGCCGCAGGGCTACAAGATCGAGAACGGCCTCGTCGTGCCGGTCGACTGGTTCAAGATCATCTTCAACCCGTCGTTCCCGTATCGCCTCGTGCACATGACGATCGCGGCGTTCATCGTCGCGGGCTTCATCGTCGCCGCGTGCGGCGCGTGGCACCTGCTCAAGGGGCGTCGCGACGAGCCGGTGAAGCGCAGCTTCTCGATGGCGCTGTGGATGCTGCTGCTGCTCGCGCCGATCCAGATCGTGGTCGGCGATGCGCACGGGCTGAACACGCGCGAATACCAGCCGGCGAAGATCGCGGCGATCGAGGGGCTGTGGGAAACGGAGAAGGGCGGCACCGCGCTGAACCTCGTCGGACTGCCCGACATGCAGGCCGAAACGACGCGCTATGCGATCCAGGTGCCGCACCTCGGCAGCCTGATCCTCACGCACAGCTGGGACGGCGAGATTCGCGGGCTGAAGGAATTCCCGCCGCAGGACCGTCCGTATTCGCCAATCGTGTTCTGGACCTTCCGGATCATGGCCGGCCTCGGGATGCTGATGCTGCTCACCGCGGTGCTCGGCTTGCTGCTGCGCAAGGGCGGGCGCCTGTATGAAACGCGCTGGTTCCAGTGGTTCGTCGTGTGCATGGGGCCGTCGGGCATCGTCGCGCTGCTGGCCGGCTGGATCACGACCGAGGTCGGGCGGCAGCCGTGGACCGTGTACGGCGTGCTGCGCACCATCGATTCGGTCGCGCCGCTCAGCGCGCAGCAGGTCGGCGTGTCGCTGCTGATCTTCGTGGTCGTGTATTTCCTGGTGTTCGGAACGGGTATCTATTACATGTTGAACCTGATGAAGCGCGGGCCGGCCGCACACGCCGGGTATATCGAGCTGCACCGGCATCCGGGGCTGCGCAAGAGCGCGCTGTCCACGCCGCTGAACGTCACCGAAGCGGAGTAAGCCATGCAAATCGATCTTCCTGTCGTGTGGGCCGCGATCATCGGCCTCGGCGTGTTCATCTACGTGATGCTGGACGGCTTCGACCTCGGCATCGGCCTGCTGTTTCCGTTCTTCGACGCGAAGGCCGAGCGGCAGGTGATGCTCGACACCGTCGCGCCGGTGTGGGACGGCAACGAGACCTTTCTCGTGCTCGGCGGCGCGGGCCTGTACGGCGCCTTCCCGGTCGTCTACTCGACGCTGTTGCCGGCGAACTACCTGCCGCTAGTGCTGATGCTGGTCGGGCTGATCTTTCGCGGCGCCGCGTTCGAACTGCGCGCGAAGGCTACCCGCACACAACACCTGTGGGATCTCGCGTTCATCGGCGGCTCCGCGCTCGCGGCGTTCTGCCAGGGGATCGTGCTCGGTTCGCTGCTGCAGGGCATCAAGATCGAGAACCACCAGTTCGCGGGCGGGCCGTTCGACTGGCTGTCGCCGTTCAGCCTGCTGTGCGGGATCGGCGTGCTCGTCACGTATGCGACGCTCGGCTGCGGCTGGCTGATCCTGAAAGTCGACGGCGAACTGCAGCGCAAGATGCGCGTGCTGATGAAGCCGCTCGCGGGCGTGCTGCTCGCCGTGATGGGCGTGGTCAGCCTGTGGACCGTGATCGGGCTGCCGGCGGTCGCGCACCGCTGGTTCGGCAGCGGCAACCTCGGCTGGTTCCTGCCGGTGCCGATCCTCGTCGCCGCGTGCGTGTGGGGCATCTTCCACACGGTGAAGCGCCAGCATGAGGCGACGCCGTTCCTGCTGACGCTCGCGCTCGTGTTCCTCGGCTACACCGGGCTCGTGATCAGCATCTGGCCGAACATCGTGCCGCCGTCGCTGACGATCTGGGAGGCATCGTCGAGCCATTCGAGCCAGTTGTTCGCGCTCGTCGGCACGGTGATCGTGCTGCCGGTCATTCTCGTGTACAACGCGATGCAGTACCGCGTGTTCCGCGGCAAGGTGCGCGAGGGCGACATCGGCTATCACTGAGCGGTGCGCCCGGTATCGTTCCGACAGCGGCCCGCCACGTGCGGGCCGTCGCACATCGGGCGCCGGCGCAGGCATTACGTATTTCCTTGGCAGTCGAGACCACACCATGATCGTCAGACCACGACAAAACTGGCTCAGGATGCTGTTCGTATGGAACGGCTCCGTGCTGCAGTCGATCATTCCGCAACTTGTGTTCATGGCGATCGTCAGCACGCTGGCGGTCTTCACGAACGGGCGCATCTTCGGCGAGAAGATTCCGCTGAACACCGCGCCGTTCACGCTGTTCGGGCTCGCGCTCGCGATCTTCCTCGCATTTCGCAACAACGCGAGCTTCGAGCGCTTCAAGGAGGCGCGGCTTCTGTGGGGCAACCTGCTGATCGCGGCGCGCACCGTCACGTCGCAATTGCACCGCTACCTGCCCGACAGCGTCGGCGACGCGGAGCGCAATCGGCTCGCCGATCTGCTGATCGCGTTCACCTATGCGCTGAAACATCAGCTGCGTCATACCGATGCAACGCAAGACCTGCAACGCATCCTCGGCGCCGAGCGTGCCGCCGCGTTCGCGCACAAGTGCTACCAGCCTGTCGCGATTCTCGATGAACTGCGGGGCGGGATCGTCCGGGCGCTGGGCCGTGCGCCCGGCCACGACGCGACGTGCTGGATGTTCGATGCGCAACTGGTCGAGCTGGGCAGGGCGGTGGGCGGCTGCGAGCGGATCCTCACCACGCCGATTCCGTTTTCGTACAGCGTGCTGCTGCACCGCACCGTCTATGCTTATTGTGTGCTGCTGCCGTTCGGTCTCGTCGATTCGACGGAGTTCTTCACGCCGCTGATCTGCGTATTCATTTCGTACACGCTGATCGCGCTCGAAGCGATCGCGAACGAGGTGGCCGAGCCGTTCGGCCTCGCACCGAACGCGCTGGCGCTCGACGCGATGGCGCGCACGATCGAACGGTCGGTGCTGGAGCTTGGCGATCGCGCGATGCCGGAGGAATTCGTGCCGGCGTCGACGTACCAGATCACGTAAGCGCCACCGCGCGGCGCGCGGCGGCACGCACGATCAGGAGAACATCTCATGCGTATTTACGTGACGAGCATCTTTGTCGACGATCAGGACAAGGCACTCGCGTTTTACACCGACACCCTCGGCTTCCGGCTGAAGAACAACGTGCCGGTGGGCGAGTATCGCTGGCTTACGGTCGTGTCGAAGAACCAGCCCGACGGCACCGAGCTGATGCTCGAGCCGAGCCATCATCGCGCGGTCGCGCCTTACCGTCAGGCGCTTTACGAGGACGGCATTCCGGCGGCGTCGTTCCAGGTCGACGATCTCGACGCGGAGTTCGCGCGGCTCGACGCGCTCGGCGTGCGCTTCACGCTGGCGCCGATGGACGCGGGGCCCGTGCGGGTCGCGGTGCTCGACGATACGTGCGGGAACCTCGTTCAGCTCATGCAGATGAAGTGACACGCGGAAGGCGCGCGGTTCGACGCGTCTTTCAAAGCGCCGCGACCGGCGGTTGCCGACGGGGCCGCCGAATGCCGCATAGTCGAGCATCGGGTTGTCCGTGAAAGTCGCTCGAATTCGTTCCAGTCTCGCCGGTCGATCGTTTCCAGTGGCGTCATGATGGCGTGAGAATGCGTGGGTGACGCGGAAACGATAGCGGGCGGGTAGGTGGGCGACATCGGCGGATTGGACCAACGCGCGCGCACGAATCGAGATCGCTCGTGCATGTGTCGATGACGGTGCGGGCGGATCAGCTTTTGATCGCCGCCGAGTCCCACACGCCTAGCGATACCGCCTTGCACAGCATGCCGACGGTCAATGCGTCCCGTTTGAACGTATGGGGTTTCCTGAGGATGAACTTGCGGACCACGTGATACAGGAACCCCTCGCCTTCCATCAGGAAGTAACGCCCGAAATCGTAGTCGCCGCGTTCAACCTCGAAACGGGCGAAGAATCGCTCCATGAAGATGTCGGCGTCGTCTCCGGTTTGTCCGAGATCGTCGGTGAGCGACGTGTCCGCGGTAATCTGGCGTTTGCTCGATACCGCAGCTTCCTGGCGCACGAATGCTTCCAGCGCTTCCCAAATGTGGCGGTCGTCCATTACAGAATCCTGTCCTCCGGTTTCGCGATCTGGTTGTACTGGTAAACGGTGTTCCGGACAATATGGAAGGCGTCCTTGGCAAGCAACACCCAACCGACCCCGGGTATTGTCCGTCCCACAAACACTGCAAGTCGGTGTGTCAGAATTACCCGCAATCGCTTGATGCTCTTCAATGTGACGGTCGGTAATACCTTGCGCCTGAATTCATACCGAAATATCGACCGGGACATGACCGATGCAACGGATGTACCTTGAGTCGCGCCGAGCGGCTTGGCTCGGGTGGGGAGAATCGGTAGACCAGACAGAATCAGGATAATTGCTTCCAGGTCGTCTATGCCTGCTTGTTTGCTGGTTTCGTCTACGGCAATCAGGAAGAACAGTTCGATCGGACTCAGGTTGTGCCGGTCCTGGTAGCGATAGGTATTCACTTGGCGCCCTCGGAATGCCGGCGAAGCGAATCGCACGTGCTGTACGCCTCCGTTCGCCGTCGTTATCGATGGCCGCTCAAGTTAATGAAGTCCTCTTTGCGGGTCAATTTCGCAGGAACGCTCCCTGTGGCGTGGACGCCGGGACACGAGCCGCCCGAGAGCGACAGGATCGCTGTCGCGTGCTGCATGGTGGCGGGCGAACGGCACTGTGGTGCCAGCGAAATCGGCCATTCTCGTTGAAAGGACGGACAGCGCAAAATGTTTCCGATTGTCGCCGGTCGCGTCCCGTGCCGGCGCTCGTTTTGGAAGCGCATGTCGCACGACGGCGATGCTCTCCGCCCGCACCACTCAATCGAAATACGTGAGCCCCATCGCGCCTTTCACCTCCGCCAGCGTCGCGCCGGCCACCTCGCGCGCATGCAGCGTGCCGCGCTTCAGGATCGCCATCACCTCGGCCTTGTCCGCCTCGAATTCGCGGCGGCGCGCACGGATCGGCTCGATCAGCGCCTGCAGCCGCTCGTTCAGCACGCGCTTCACGACGCTGTCGCCGAGGCCGCCGCGGCGATAGTGCGCCTTCAGTTCGTCGACCTTCGGCACATCGGGTTCGAATGCGTCGAGGAACGTGAACACGACGTTGCCCTCGACCTGACCGGGATCGCTGACGCGCAGGTGGTTCGGGTCCGTGTACATGTCCTTGACGGCCTGCGTGATCTCGTCGGGCGTCGAGCCGAGCGTGATCGCGTTGCCGAGCGACTTGCTCATCTTCGCCTTGCCGTCGATGCCGGGCAGCCGCGTGACCGCCGACAACACGGCCTCGCATTCGACCAGCACCGGCTTGTCGACCGTCGCGTTGAAGCGGCGCACGAGTTCGTTGGTTTGCTCGATCATCGGCAACTGGTCGTCGCCGACGGGCACGTGCGTCGCCTTGAACGCGCTGATGTCGGCCGCCTGGCTGACGGGATAGGTCAGGAAGCCGGCCGGGATGTCGCGCTCGAATCCGCGCAGACGGATCTCTTCCTTGATGGTCGGGTTGCGCTCGAGGCGCGCGACCGTGACGAGGTTGAGCAGGTATTGGGACAGCTCGGCGAGCTCGGGCACCTGCGACTGGATGACGATCGTCGAGATCGCCGGGTCGATGCCGACGGCCAGGTAGTCCAGCGCGACCTCGATCACGTTCTCGGTGACGCGCTGGCGGCGGCCCATGTTGTCGGTCAACGCCTGCGTGTCGGCGAGCAGCAGGAACTGCGTCGCCTCGTGCTGCATCTGCACGCGCGCGCGCAGCGAGCCGATGTAGTGGCCGAGATGCAGCGGGCCGGTCGTGCGGTCGCCGGTGAGGATGGTCGGTCGAGTCGGGTGCGTCATGGTACGGGTTGGCTCCGGGTTATCGAAGCCACCAGCCATGACGTAGGCGCAGAAACGACAATGCCGCCATGGCTGGCGGCATCACGTTCGGGACATGCAAAAGGAAACGGGCCGCCTGGGTCAGGCGCGCCACCAGCGATGCACGTTCGGCGAGGCAGGTTTGATTTCCATGGCGCGAGTATAGCGCGGGGCGCGGTTGGCCGTGCGTCAGCGGATCACCGACTCCATCGCGAGGTAGGCGGTTTCGGCGGATGGCCACAGCAGGTACAGCAGGGCGGCCATCAACAGCAGCGCGCCTGCGCGTACCATCGGCGTACGGTCTTTCCCGCTCAGGGTCACGATGTGCTGCTTCAGTTTCTTCATGCTTGCAGGCGCGACATGCGCCACTCCAACGGTTGCTGCAACGGCGCCGGGTAGGACGGCGCCGAGATGCTACGGGGTTCAACGAGGGGCCGGGCCGGAGGCTCGGCGCGGCGAGAGGCGCGGCGGGGGATCGAAAAAGGGAACGATCAGGCGTCCTGTGGGCGCATCGCGTAGGACGAGACGACGCGCATCGTACCAGTTCGGGCGCGTGCGCACAGTCAAGAATTGTCGGATCCCAGGAAAGTGCTGGCACGGCGGGGCCGATTGCAATCGTGTGTTGGGAAATGTGAGAATTTAATAAAATCAACGACTTGAAGTGATTTTGTACCGAAATCCCTCGTGGACGATGCGTCGATTCAGGTGTATTCGGCGCGCCATCACGTCACTGCATCGCGATTATCATAACGAGATTGTTTTTGTGTGAACTTTGCATTTAAAATCAAAAGCTAAACAATTAAGATAAGCATGCAGGTGACGTGGCGATCTGAGAGCGCCGTTGCCGAATACCCCTCGACAAGTGAACGTGACCGAAATGCTGCGCGCCTTCGTTAGCGCGCTCGATCAGAACAATCGTGCGATCAGGTTTCACTGGGGCCGTCATCAAGACGCGCTCGCGCATGTCCTCGTGCCACAGAACATCGATTTGACGGAGGGCCTGTGCACCGGCATCGAAGGGCACTTAACCTGTCTGTCTTCACGTCCGGATCTTCCACTCGCTACTTTTTTGGGGCTACCGCTATCAGTTCAACTGATAACGGATAGAGGCGAGCCGTATCCGATCAACGGGATCATTACCGACGTACGCGCCGGCCAATCGGACGGCTCTCTCACATGTGTCCAGCTAACGTTGCGAGATGCGCTCAGCATCCTTGAGCAGCGCGTCAACAGCAGAACGTTCCGTTCGATGAGTGTCCCGGACATCCTGGAAACGCTGCTGCAGGAATGGCAGCAACGCAGTTCAGCGTTGGCGCAGGCGTTCGATTTCGAGCTCATCCTCGATCGCAAGCAATATCCGAAGCGCGAGCAGTCCCGCCAGGCGGATGAGTCGGATGCGGCCTTTATCCGCCGACTATGTCGGCGCGACGGCATTTTCTGGTACGCCCGGGCCGGCAAACATGATGGCGCGGCAACCGATACGCCGGTCCATACAATCGTGTTCTGTGACGATCCGACGAAATTGCCGCAGGCCCTCGCGGGCAGCGTTTCCTACCATCGAGGTGCGCAGTCGAGGGAGCGTGATTCGGTCTCGCTGTGGTCCACTGCTCGTGTGCTGACGCCTGGAAGCGTCCGACGCGCCAGTTGGGATTACAAGACCGGCAGGATGCTTCAGTCCGAGCAGGAGACGATCGTCGATCAGGGCGAGGCCGGAAACGATCTTGCGAAGTTGCTGGCCGATTCGGTCATCGACGTCCCGCATGTGGGCGATTCCGATGCCGATCAGGAGCGCTTGGCGAAGGCACGCATTCTCGCGCACGAACATCGCGCCGAATGCGTATATGCGTCCAGCGATGTCCGCGATGTGTCGCCAGGTTGCTGGTTCACGCTGCAGGGGCATCCAGAGGTCGACACACGGCCGGAGGAACAGCGCCAATTCGTCGTTACCAGCCTTCACCATCGGGCCACCAACAATTTCTCCAAGGCGCTGGACGAGCGGGCTCAGGCATTGTTCGCGGCGAGCCGCTGGAGCTTCGATGCGTTGCCGGCTCAGGACGGGGTCGGCGTCCGCTACGAGAATACGTTCATATGCGTTCGCCGCGGCGTGCCGCTGACGCCAGCCTACGATCCGCGTGTCGATCTGCCGCCCGTGCATCCATTTACCGCCAAGGTGGTCGGCCAGGACGGTGAAGAAGTCCATTGAGATGAACTCGGCCGCATCAAGGTGCAGATTCTTGGTTTGCGAGCCGATGACCATGCACATGCGCACGGTGCCGGCGCTAGCGGAACCGAGCGTGACAGCGCGTGGGTAAGATGGGTCAGTCCATGGGCGGGCCCGAACTACGGGATGGACATGTTGCCGCGCGCCGGCATGGAAGTGCTGGTCGACCATTTGCACGGCGATCCGGACAAGATGATCGTGACGGGCGTGCTGCACAGCGGTCCCAACATGCCGACCACCTTCAGCCACACGGGCTCGCTTCCGGGCAATCGATATCTGTCCGGCATCAAGACCAAGGAAGTCAAGGCGGATCGATATAACCAGTTGCGCTTCGACGATACGCCCGGCCAGATCAGCAGCCAGCTTGCCAGCGAGCACACCTATACGCAGTTGAACCTCGGCTACCTGACGGAGCCTCGCGATGGTGGTCAGGGCGCACCTCGCGGTGACGGCCTGGAGGCAAGAACCGACGCCCAGGCCGTCGTTCGTGCCGCGAAAGGCGTGTACGTGACGGCTCAACAGCAGGGGCGTGCCGAAGGCAAGATGCTCGAGCGTACGGCGTTGCAGACGTTGATCGAGCAATTGCAGGAGCTGGTTCAGAACCTTGGCGACGCGTCCGCCGCTCATGATGCAGACAATACCGACCTCGCGCGTATCGAGAAGATCGCGTCGCAGATCAAGAGTTGGGATGCAGGTAGCAACGTCAACCAGGGCGGTGGCACGGGTGGCGCACCAATGGTTGCCATCGAGGGGCCGGCCGGCGTGACCGTGGTCAGTCAGGACGCGATGGTGCTCGGTGCGCAGACGACCATCGATGCCGTGAGCTCGGGCAATACGCAGATCAGTGCGGGACGTCGGTTGCTGATACGGGTCGGGGACTGGATGAGCGCCTTCGCGGCCAAGGGCATGAAACTGGTCACGGCGGATGGCAAGCTTCGGATCGAGGCGCACAAGGAAGACGTCATCGTCAAAGCTGCCAAGCGCATCATTCTCGAGGCCGGTGAAGAGATCGTGTTCCGCTCGCCGAAAGTCAGTACGCAGGCGAGCGACGAAGCGTCGATCAATGGCGGATCCAGCTACAGCCAGTGGAACGGAAGCGGCGTGGTACATGGAACGAGCGGCGTTTGGCGCGAGCACGCGGCGTCGCATAGCCTCGTCGGGCCGGACAACAAGCCGGTGAAGGCGCCCGATCCCGTTTCGTTCAAGGAACTGGAGCAAAAGGAAAGTCTTGCCGTGGTCCTTCGTTCGCATCCCGATGGCGGTCGGCCGCTTGCCTATGAGCCGTATACCCTTTACAAAGGAACAGCCAAGATTGCGGACGGTGTAACGGACGAGCACGGTCAGTTGATCATTGCCAATCACCAGAAGGGCACGTCTTCGTATAGGGTCAAGCTTCACAACGGCCACGAAATCGATGTGCCGGTGATGGAGGGGGCGTTGACCGACGATGATCAATTGGCTGCCGAGGGATGGCGGGCCGTTGATGATGATCCTGAATCGCGCCAGCGCCACGCACAGGGCTGACGCCTGATTCTCCGCGGTTTTCGACGAGAAATTTGATGTCCGATACCAATACCCAAAACAAATCGAAGGCGCCGGTCGACGTTTCTACACGTCAATCGGTCGCCAGTGCGCAGTGGTTTCTGGAGAAGAATGAGACCTACTATGCACCGCCGTATGAGAAGAACAATCTCGACGTGTTCATTTGCGGCGAGGATGCGTTCAAACAGATCGCAGCCGATTTGAAGGCGGCCAAGCACAGCGTGGAAATCATCTGTTGGGGTTTCGATCCGGGCATGGAACTGATCCGGAATGGATCGGTGTGGCCGCGAGGAGATACCTGGGGCGGGTTGCTGCGCGATGTGGCCGCGGGAAAATTCAACAATGGCAAACCGGTTCAGGTTCGCTTGCTGTCGTGGTACGGGTTTATCGGAAGTCTTGGTTCGAACAACATGCCGGGACACAGCAGTGGTCGTTTGAACTACGAAGAAAAGATGGCCATGATGGTCGGTGCGGGCGGCGGCATCTATTTACAGACCGGCAAGCCACCTCAACCGCAGACACCGCAGGAGCGGCGCGAGGATTTCAATGCGCGCTGGTACGACGACGCGTTTGCGGGTCGGCTGGCCAATCTGTCGATTCGGACGCGGGATGGCAGCAGCAAGGCGGTTCATGACAGTCTCGCAGGCGAGCCTGGGAAGCGCGACTTCACCGAAGTGCTGGGGCTGGAGAAAGTGGCCACCGACCATCAGAAGACCATCCTGATCGACTACGAATACGAAGGTGGTGCGCACGCAGTCGGTTATGTGATGGGGCTGAACAGCGTGACGGACTACTGGGATACGCAGCAGCACCTCTTCAACGATCCACGCCGAGGAGAGTCATGGGAGGGTGCCAATGACGTGCAGCCTGGCCTGAAGCCATATCAGGATTACGCGAGCCGTATTCGAGGCGAAGCGCTGGTGGCGGTCAGCAAGAACTTCATCGATGCGTGGAACCGCGCCAAGGGCAAAGGTGCGAACGTATCGCGAACGCACGATTTCAAAAAGGTACCGCCGGGATTGACGCAAAATCTCGGCACACCGTGCCAGCGGGCGCAGGTCGTGCGCACTCAGCCCGAAGAAAAGGACAAATCCATCAAGGCCTTGTATGAGCAGGCCACGTCCTTTGCACGCAGCTATATCTACGTCGAGAACCAGTATTTCCAATATACCGAGTGGCCGAAGAAGCTGAAGGAATTGCGAACACAGTTTCTGTCGTGCAGTCAGGCAGCTGGCAAGAGTCCGAACGACATACCTAACTTGCACGTGATGGTTGTCATTCCCACGCCTGAGCGAACACAAATGGTGCCGCGTACGCACGACACGGTGAAGGTTCTGGGTCATGGCACGTCGATGCCCAATCAAGACAAGGCAGTAGAAGACGAACTCGCGCGCAACCGCCAGCAACAGGTGACCTGGGATGCCTATGTCAAGCGGCAGAAGGCGAGCGGTGCGAGCCTCGACTACGATCTTTATCCGGCACCGCTCTCACCGGCGGCGCAAAGTGCCAAGGATCTCGGCGACAAGGCGTCACTTGCGCAATCGCTGGACCAAATGGGTATCCGCGCGCTGGTAGGGAGCCTTTGGACCTTTGATCGCGACTGGCGCAATTCCAAGTTGAGCACCGAGACGGTGAAGCAGCAGGCTCGTTGGGACGAATATGTCAAAAAGCAGCAAGCAAAGGGCGAGTTGCCAGACCCGGATCTGGCGCCGATGCTGCCGTTGCCGACGCAAGCGATTGCAGCGCGGTACCGCGAGATTTACATCCACAGCAAACTGCTGCTGATCGACGATAGTTTCTTCACGCTGGGCAGTGCCAACCTGAATTTGCGAAGTATGGCGGTGGACGCGGAGATCAACGTAGGCAGCGATGATCGTGCCAAGAGCACCGATTTGCGGAAGCGAGTCTGGAAGCTGCATACCGGAGGCAAGCATGACGGTAGCGACGGCAGTCCTATCGCCATCAAGGAAACGTTCCTGAAGTGGCAAAAGCTCATGGATACCAACGCAATTCAGAGGAAGCGTGGTCTCGAACCGGTGGGCTTTCTAATGCCATTTCACGACGAACGCACATCAAGCGTTCGGCTGGCCTAGTGCGCTTTCAGATCATGCGAGTTCCGATGACTTCGACAATATCCAAACGTATGCGCCTGGCAGGTGTGTTTTCTCTCTTTCTGTTCTTTGCTTGTACCGCTTGCTCAATGAACGATTCCCTTCCGCGAAACATGTCGCTCGACGCTTTCAATCCGCATCGCGAGATGTTTGTTTGCGTGCATGAAGCATCCGTGGTTCCGGCAGTTGATCCAGAGGCGGACCGCTGGAATCAGCAGGCGCTGACGATGACAAGCGCATCGTTATGGCCGAACCAGCGTGACTACGCCGGTGCTGTTGCGCTGTGGAGCAAGGCCGCCGAACGCAAGCACTGGAAGGCAATGCTGAACCTCGCGAATGCCTATGCCCAGGGGTCGGGCGTGGATCGCAATACCGAGCGCGCCGTGCAAATCACCGAGCAAGCCATGAAGTTGGGCATCCCGGCTGCGTACGATTTGATGGGGACGTACTACATGAACGGGACTGGGGTAAAGCAGGATGCCAGTCGTGCGTACGCATTCTGGCAACTCGCGGCTGACAAGGGAAGCCCGAGCGCCATGGCTTATTTGGGCAGCAAGCTCGATGCGGTCTATGATGATCCGAAAGCCGGTTTTTGGGGCAACCGCAAGATTGCACTCAAAATGCTCGAGTGTGGATTTGCCCAAGGTAATGGCGATGCCGCATATGCACTCGGAACGACACTTGTTGGTTCCGACAAGTCGCTTGGCGAAGACAACGAGCGAGCCCTCAAAATCTTGCATGAAGGTGTGAAGTACGGCAGCGCCAAAAGTGCGGGTTATTTGTTCGGCGCGTTCGATGACGGCGATCCAGTAGCAGGCAATGCAAAGGATCGGGCGCGTGCCGAGCGTTACAGCGTTCTCGCCGACCGCCTCGAGCGCGATCCGGACCTTCGTCTGCCCAACCTGGACAAGGTGTTGCCGTTGCCACCGTCCAGATTGCCCAAGTGGGACGGCAACAAGGAAACGCTGATCAATGCGGCGAAGGCCGTGATGTCGGTGCCCGCGTCGCCTTCGAAACCCGCCATGCATCCGGTCTCGCTGCGTACCGGTCGTGCGCATGTGCCCGATGGCTACATGTTGCCGGAGAAGCCGCCCATCACCGTGCCTCCGCAGGCGGAAACCACCGCTGCTCCGGTCGGTGGCTACTGGCTTGCGCAGCTCAAGTATCCGACTGCCGAACGTCATTTCGCCTGGAATCTGGCGCAGGCGCCGATGCACTACAGCAAGGACGAACTATTCGATCGGAGCCGCCCCGGTCTTGTTCTGGAGGACGGCCGTATCTTCTTTCATTACATCGGCGACGCGATTCCGATGGCAGTACAACAAGCGGGATCGGAACCCCGCGTGACGCAGGGCATCGCGCGCGCCGCGGAATATCCCGATCCCGTGGTCCAGTGTCGGGGCACGCGCGCGTGCCCGGTGACGGGCATCTGGCAGGCCAGTGTGACAGAGAACCATCCTCGGGCCGCGACGTTCAATCAGTGGTACCGCCAGGCCTATGTCGCACAGGGTGATGCGTTCCCTGATCCGCGGGACATGCATCTGGATATATCGCCGACGGATGTCACCTGGACGTGGTGGAACGAAGCCAATCGCCTCGGATTCGCGAAACTGCCGGAAGTCAGTGTCGGCAACGCGTCCGGCAACGCCTGACGGAGAGAAGGATGCGCAAGTCGACAATGGCCATGATCGTAGTGGCGGGGGGCTTGATACTGGTTGCCTGGGCTGTCATCGCGTCCCTGGGGGCGGTGTCTCAGGTCAGCGGAGGCAGCTATGGTTCGCATGATGTCAGCGATTTTGCGATCGAGAATTTTCTGTTCCTCGGTTCGCTGATTGCATTGGGCGGCCTGGTCGCCTGGTACGCCAGCCGCGACTCCGCGGCGTCCGACGACGATGACGAGCAGGCGGAGGACAAGGGCGAAGGCGAATCGTCTGCTTCCGCGCATCGAGATGCAGACTCATGAGCAGTTCTGAAATCATCTACAAGCACGACCTGTGGCGCAAGGGTGCGGGCGGTATGCCGGCAGGACTGTCTGGTCAGACGGACAGTTCGGCCTATGCCGGCCTGGATCTCGGTCTTGCGCAATTCGCCGGCAGTCACTTCAGCGGCAGCAGTTTCACCGGCACTTCATTCCAGCAGGCCGGCTGGACCGGTTGTCGGTTCTCTGCCTGCACGTTTGCCAGTTGCGATTTTTCGGGGATTGCAATTTCCGGATGCACGTTTGTCAATTGCAGCTTCGACGAAGCTGCCTTTCAGGGCAGCACTTTCAATGGCGTGAAATTCCTCGGATGCAAGTGGAACGGCGTCCGGTTCGACGACAACACCTGGCATTCGGTGCAAGTGCTGGACTGTACGGGAAGCACGGTCGAAGCCCATGGACTCAAGGGGCTGGATGTGGATTTCACGGGCAGCTATTTCGAGCATCTGGCATTCGAGGATACGGAAATCAACGGCGGGCATTGAGTCGAGAGCCTGTCCGGTACCGGTGCGTCGCGGCACCCGTCAACGTGTGCGCGCCATCCAAAGCGTCGTGTGCTCATCCAGTGTTTGACGCGGACCCTGAGCCAGCAGGGATTGGGCGCGACGCACATCCGGCATGAACATGTCGTGCAACGCGACACACCGTGTGTCCACGGAATCGGACGATGCGGCCATTCCCGTGTCGCTTATCGGTCAACGCCTGCGTGTCGGCCGTGCGCGTCAGCGGATCACCGACTCCATCGCGAGGTAGGCGGTTTCGGTGGATGGCCACAGCAGGTACAGCAGGCCGGCCATCAACAGCAGCGCGCCTGCGCGTACCATCGGCGTACGGTCTTTCCCGCTCAGGGTCACGATGTGCTGCTTCAGTTTCTTCATGCTTGCAGGCGCGACGTGCGCCACTCCAACGGTTGCTGCAACGGCGCCGGATGGGGCGACGCCGAGATGCTACGGGGTTCAACGAGGGGCCGGGCCGGCGGCCCGGCGCGGCAAGAGGCTCGCGCGGGGGATCGAAAAAGGGAACGATCAGGCGTCTCTGTGCGCATCGCATAGGCGACGCGCATCGCCGACGGCCTGCGGCGTTGCGTCGCCAGCTTGTATCGAGCCGCAGGTTCAGGGCTGGCCAATGCCAGCGGTCGTTGCCGTGCGGTCCAACCTTGCTTTTCGGTTTGCCTTACCTTAAAGTAAGGAATATCGGAGGTATCACCATGACAGCAGCAACTATCACTTCCAAGGGCCAGGTCACGATCCCTGTGGACGTGCGCAATCAGCTTGGCCTTGCGTCGGGAGACCGGATTGAATTCAGTTTCAACGAGACGACCGGCCGGTATGAGATCTACCCGGCCACGCGTTCGCTCGCGTCGCTCAAGGGCATCGTGAAGAAGCCCGCCAAACCGGTGTCGATCGAAGACATGAATCGGGCCATCGCCGAGCAGGGAGCATCCGCACGATGATCGGACTGGATACGAACGTGCTGGTCCGCTACTTTGCCCAGGACGACGTCGTTCAGTCGAAGAAGGCGACGGTATTGATGGAGTCCCTGTCGGCCGAATCGCCGGGGTACGTTTCGCAGGTCGCAATGGTCGAGGTCGTGTGGGTACTCGGGCGCTGCTACGGCGTTGAGCGAGAGCAGATGAAGGACATCATCGACTCGATGATCGGCACCAAGGAATTGATGGTTGAAGGTGCTGATACGGTGCGAAAGGCACTTCGCGTTTTCGCTGCATCCGCAAAGGCGGATTTCGCGGACTGCCTGATCGAGCGTTCAGGGCATGTAGCCGGCAGCGAGTACACGGCTACTTTCGATGTGACAGCGTCGAAGGTCGCAGGGATGCAGTTGATCAAGTAATCATTCAGTTGCACAAGATCATAAAGGCGCGCGGCCGCTTCGGACACACGCGCCCCGGAGGCTGTTCGCTCGCAATTTCAACCCCGCCTCACCACCCCCAGCTTTTTTCTCGTCAACAACGACAAAAATGATCGTTTCGCCCTAGCCTGCCTGTCAGCAGAATGTCTCCATTCCCCCTCGCGCGACGACACGAGCATCGCCGCGAGCCGCACTTCAAGGAGACAGCCGTGGCAGTGGAAACAACCTCAATCGATACGCTGGTCGTCGGTGCCGGCCAGGCCGGCGTGGCCATGAGTGAGCATCTTGGCAAGCTCGGCGTGCCGCATCTCGTGCTGGAGCGCGACCGCATTGCCGAGCGCTGGCGCACCGGGCGCTGGGATTCGCTGGTCGCGAACGGCCCCGTGTGGCACGACCGCTTTCCGGGGCTCGAATTCGACGGCCTCCATCCCGATGCGTTCGCAACGAAAGACCAGGTCGCCGACTACTTCGAAGCCTACGCACGCAAGTTCGGCGCGCCGATCCGCACCGGCGTCGAAGTGAAACAGGTCGTGCGCAACGCAGGCAAGCCGGGCTTCATCGTCGAAACCTCGGACGGCACGATCGAGGCGAACCGCGTGGTCGTCGCGACGGGGCCGTTCCAGCGTCCGGTCATCCCGCCGATCGCGCCGGACGACGCCGGCTTCGTGCAGCTCCATTCCGCCGACTATCGCAACCCGGCGCAATTGTCGGACGGCGCGGTGCTGGTGGTCGGCGCGGGTTCGTCGGGCGTGCAGATCGCCGACGAACTGCAGCGCGCGGGCCGGCAGGTTTACCTGTCGGTCGGCCCGCACGATCGCCCGCCGCGCGCCTATCGCGGCCGCGACTTCTGCTGGTGGCTCGGCGTGCTCGGCGAATGGGACAAGGAAATCGCGACGCCGGGCCGCGAACACGTGACGATCGCTGTGAGCGGCGCGCGCGGCGGCCATACGGTCGATTTCCGCGCACTCGCGCACCAAGGCGTGACGCTCGTGGGGCTGACGAAGTCGTTCGACGGCGGCGTCGCGACGTTCGAAAGCGATCTCGCGAGCAATCTCGCTCGCGGCGACGAGAACTACCTGTCGCTGCTCGACGCGGCCGACGCCTATGCGGCGCGCAACGGCCTCGACCTGCCCGCGGAACCCGAAGCGCGCCGCATCCTGCCGAATCCGGACTGCGTCACGCAGCCGATCCTCGCGCTCGACCTGGCCGGCGCCGGTGTCACATCGATCGTCTGGGCGACGGGCTACGCGCTCGACTACAGCTGGCTGAACGTCGACGCGTTTGCCGCGAACGGCAAGCCGCAGCATCAGCGCGGCGTGTCGAAAGAGCCGGGCATCTATTTCCTCGGCCTGCCGTGGCTGTCGCGACGCGGCTCCAGCTTCATCTGGGGCGTGTGGCACGACGCGAAACACATCGCCGACCACATCGTCACGCAGCGCAAGTACCTCGACTATCACGACGCGTCGCAACGCCGCGCGCAAACGCGCACCGGGCACGGCGACACGGCACGCACGGCGCAGGCCGACGCGCGAGCGCTGATCGACGCGATCGGCTGATACGGATTCGGCATTCGCGTCGCGACCCGCACCCACGAGCACCCACGAGCACCCACCAGTACCCGCCGCACCGCGACCGCGACCGCGTCCGCGTCCGCGTCCGGCGCGACGGGTGCACACACCGACCTTCGAAGGACCTCGATGAGCCAGCCTACCCATACCCGTATCCGCATGTTCAACACGAAGGATACCTACCCGAACCAGACACTCGACAACGACCTGTGCCAGGCCGTGCGCGCCGGCAACACCGTCTACGTGCGCGGCCAGGTCGGCACCGATTTCGACGGCAAGCTGGTCGGCCTCGGCGATCCGCGCGCCCAGGCCGAGCAGGCGATGAAGAACGTGAAGCAGCTGCTCGAGGAAGCCGGCAGCGATATCACGCACATCGTGAAGACGACGACCTACCTTATCGACCCGCGCTATCGCGAGCCGGTGTACCAGGAAGTCGGCAAGTGGCTGAAGGGTGTCTATCCGATCTCGACGGGGCTCGTCGTCTCGGCGCTCGGCCAGCCGCAGTGGCTGATGGAGATCGATGTGATCGCGGTGATCCCGGACAACTGGCAGCCGAACCACGCCTAGGAGGCGACATGACTTTCTCCATCGTCGGGCGCTGCCCGGAAACGGGTCAGCTCGGGATCGCGATCAGCTCGTCGAGCATCGCGGTGGGCGCGCGCTGCCCGTGGGTGCGGGCGGGCGTCGGCGCGGTCGCGACGCAGAACATCACGCTGCCGGCGCTTGGCCAGCAGATCCTCGACCTGATCGAGCACCAGCAGCTCGCGCCGGCCGCCGCGCTCGACCGCGCGCTCAGCGCGAACGGCTGGAGCCAGTACCGGCAGGTCACGGTGATCGATGGGCAGGGACAGACGGCGTGCTTCACCGGCAAGGAGGCGCTCGGCACGCACCATGCGGTGCAGGGCGAGCAATGCGTGGCAGCCGGCAATCTGTTGGCCGCGCCGGCCGTGATCGATGCGATGGCGCGCGCGTTCGAGCAGGCGCCCGGGCTGCTGGCCGATCGCCTGCTGGCCGCGATGCACGCGGCGATGGCGGCGGGCGGCGAGGCGGGGCCGGTGCATTCGGCCGCGCTGAAGGTGGCCGGCGACGTGACCTGGCCGATCGTCGACCTGCGCGTCGACTGGGCCGATGCCGATCCGATCGGGCAGCTGGACGCGCTGTGGCAGGCCTATCGCCCGCAGATGCAGGATTACCAGACGCGCGCGCTGAACCCGACCGCCGCGCCGAGCTACGGAGTGCCGGGCGATGAGTGACACGTCGAGCCGCGCATTGCTCGCGCGGCTGATCGGCTTCGCGACGGTCAGCCGTGATTCGAACCTCGCGATGATCGACTTCATCCGCGACTATCTCGACGGCTTCGGCGTGTCGAGCGAGCTGTTCTACAACGCGGAGCGCACGAAGGCGAGCCTGTACGCGACGATCGGGCCGCGCGATCGCGGCGGCATCGCGCTGTCGGGCCATACCGACGTGGTGCCGGTCGACGGACAGGCGTGGACGGTCGAGCCGTTCCGGCTGACCGAGCGCGACGGCCGGCTGTACGGGCGCGGCACGGCCGACATGAAAGGCTTCATCGCGTCGGTGCTCGCGGCCGTGCCGGCATTCGTCTCACGGCCGTTGAGCCTGCCCGTGCACCTCGCGTTCTCGTACGACGAGGAAGTCGGCTGTCTCGGCGTGCGGCCGATGCTCGACGCACTGGCGACGCGCGAGCACCGGCCGCGCCTGTGCCTGATCGGCGAGCCGACCGAACTGAAGCCGGTGCTCGGTCACAAGGGCAAGCTCGCGATGCGCTGCCACGTGAAGGGCGCCGCGTGCCACTCGGCGTACGCGCCGCTCGGCGTCAACGCGATCGACTACGCGGCGAAGCTGATCGGCCGCCTCGGCGAGATCGGCGCGTCGCTCGCGCGGCCGGAGCATCACGACAGCCGCTTCGATCCGCCGTTCTCGACCGTGCAGACCGGATTGATCAAGGGCGGCCGCGCGCTGAACATCGTGCCGGCTGAATGCGAGTTCGATTTCGAGGTGCGGGCGCTGCCCGCGTTCGATGCGCACGACGTGCCGAGGAAGCTGCAGGATTATGCGGAATCCGAACTGTTGCCGACGATGCGCGCGGTGCAGCCCGATACCGACATCCGTCTGCAGCCGCTCGGCGCGTATCCGGGGCTCGCCACTTCGCCGGACAGCGAAGCCGCGCGCCTGCTCGCGATGCTGAGCGGTTCCGACGCGTTCGGCACCGTCGCATTCGGCACCGAGGGCGGGCTGTTCGGGCAGGCCGGCATTCCAACGGTGGTGTGCGGGCCGGGCAGCATGGACCAGGGGCACAAGCCCGACGAGTTCGTCACGCTCGAACAGCTGCACGGCTGCGACGCGATGCTCGGCCGTCTCGCGACGTATCTCGCTTCGGCCGGTTAATCCGGCTGATCCTGCCGTCCAACCGCATGCCGCACGCGGCCGTTCGGTGGCGCGTGCGGTTCGTTCATTGCTATCGCGCCGATTCCGCGACGATCTGCGCCAGCCGTTCGCGGCAGAACTCGACGAACGACTGCGCCTGCTTCGTGAGCTGTCCGCGCTTCAGCCGCGCGCTCACGAGCCCCGACGGGCTCACCGTTTCGCTCAGGCCGATCGTCACGACGCGCCGGCCGTCGTACGTGTATTCGGAATGCGGCCGCGTGACGAGCAGCGAGAAGCCGAACCCCTGGCCGACCATCCCGCGCACCATCTCGATCGACGGCGAAGCGAACACGATGTTCGGCGTGAGCCCGAGCGCGTGAAACAGGCTGACGAAATACGTGCGGCTCGGCAGCACGTCGAGCAGGATCATCGGCTCGACGCTGAGCTCGTGCAGCGATACGTGCGACTGGCCCGCGAACCGGTGGTTCTCCGGCAGCAGCACATACGGCTGCTGCGCCGGCATCAGCGGCTCGGTCTCGATCGTGCCGTCGAGGTCGTGGTCGTAGAGGAACGCCAGATCGAAGGTGCCGGCCGTCAGGCCTTGCACGAGCTCCTGCTGGTCGCCGTCGCGCAGCCGGATGTTGACGCCCGGATAGCGTTCGCGAAAACCCGCGATCAACTGCGGCAGATAGAGCGGCGCGACGGTCTCGAAGCAGCCGATGTCGATCTGCCCGGTGATCACGTCGTTGTCGGCGAGCGCGTTCTGCTCGAACTCGTGCGCGATGCGCAGCAGCTCCTGCGCCTTGCGGTAGAAACGCGTGCCGCTCGGCGTCAGCGACACGCCCTGCGCGTGGTGACGGATGAACAGCTTCACGCCGAAGCTTTCCTCGAGCCCCTTGATCGCGCTGGAGATCGACGGCTGCGCGATGAAGAGCTGGCGCGACGCCTCGGCGACGCTGCCGGATTCCACCGTCGTCACGAAATATTTCAGTTGCCGCAAAGTGTAGTGAGCCACGAGCACCTCTGATGCCGGCCCCGCGCGCGTGCCGCCGCGGGGCGCGTTCTGTCCGCCATTTTGCGTAGCACCTTACCCGAAGAAGCCCGGCGCCGGAATTTCCGCTGCAGAGCTTTTTCGTATGTCCCGAAAATATTTTTAGTATTTTCCGGTCGCCGCATGCGTGGCGCACCATCGTCTGCAATCCGGATCGCGACAAAAGCGCGCATGCGCCGGCGGGGCACGGCCTCCGCCTCCGCCCGCATGCGGCAATCCGTTGCCCGCGTATCCGGACCCGATTGCAGGCGCGCGCATCGTCGCGCGCCGGCGGAAACGGCACGCGCGCCTCGCCGCGCAGACAGGAGACTTAGCCATGACGACCGCGGATCGCAACGCGTCCCCCATGATAGAGAAACACACGATCGGCTACGTGCCGCCCGCAGACCGCCACGGCAAGGTGCGCGACCTGTTCACGCTCTGGTTCGGCGGCAACATCGCGCCGCTACCGATCGTGACCGGCGCGCTCGGCGTGCAGATCTTTCACCTGAACCTGATGTGGGGGATCGTCGCGATCGTCGTCGGCCAGGCGGTCGGCGGCGTGCTGATGGCGCTGCATTCGGCGCAGGGGCCGCAGATGGGCATCCCGCAGATGATCCAGAGTCGCGCGCAGTTCGGCTCGTGGGGCGCGCTGCTGGTCACGGTGATCGCGGCGGTGATGTACGTCGGCTTCTTCGCATCGAACATCGTGCTGGCCGGCAAGTCGGTGCACGGCATCGCGTCGTCGGTGCCGGTGCCGGTGGGCATCGTGATCGGCGCGGTGGGCTCGGGGCTGATCGGGATCGTCGGCTACCGGTTCATCCATATCCTGAACCGGATCGGCACGTGGGTGCTCGGCATCGGCATTCTCGTCGGCTTCTGGATGATCCTGTCGCACGTGAGCACCGCCGATTTCCTCACGCGCGGCGGTTTCGACTTCGCGGGCTGGCTCGCGACGGTATCGCTGTCCGCGCTGTGGCAGATCGCGTTCGCGCCGTACGTGTCGGACTATTCGCGCTACCTGCCGGAAGACGTCGGCGTCGCGTCGACGTTCTGGGCGACCTATCTCGGCTGCACGATCGGCTCGACGCTCGCGTTCACCTTCGGGGCGGTCGCGGTGCTCGCGGTGCCGGCCGGCGCGGACACGATGGACGCGGTCAAGCAGGCGACGGGCCCGCTCGGCCTGCTGATGCTGGTGCTGTTCCTGTTGAGCGTGATCAGCCACAACGCGCTGAACCTGTACGGCGCGGTGCTCGCGGTCATCACGTCGGTGCAGACCTTCGCCTACCGGTGGATTCCGACCGCGAAGACGCGCGCGGTGGTGTCGGTGGTGATCTTCGTCGCGTGCTGCTATGCGGCGATCGGCGCGTCGACCAACTTCGTCGGCAATCTCATCGATCTCGTGCTCGCGCTGCTGGTCGTGCTGGTGCCTTGGACGGCGATCAACCTGATCGACTTCTACGTGATCCACAAGGGCAAGTACGACATCCAGTCGATCTTCATGGCGGACGGCGGCGTGTACGGCCGTTTCAATCCGCAGGCGTTGCTCGCGTATGCGATCGGGATCGCCGTGCAGATTCCGTTCATGAACACGCCGATGTATGCGGGGCCGATTCCCGCGCATCTCGGCGGCGCCGACCTGTCGTGGCTCGTCGGGCTGGTGCTGACGTCGCCGCTGTACTACTGGCTCGCGACGCGCGACAGCGCGTACCGGCGCCGGCAGACGGGCGCGCAGCTGCCGTCGTCGGCGGCGCGATAAGCGGATGGTCGTTCGACGCGATCAAGGAAAGCGGCCGCCGCATCGGTAGCGATGCGGCGGCCGCGAGAGGGAACGCAGGAGGGATCAAGGCGCGGCGTATCGTGCCGTGCCTTGGGTCGCCAGCCTGCTTACCCGCGGATCAGACGACCGCCGAGCGCGCGACGCGCACCGGCACCGACTTGTACGACGGCGTGCCGCTTTCCTTGTCGATGTAGTCGAGCGGCACGAGCACGTTCGCTTCCGGGTAATACGCGCCGACCGATCCCGGCGCGATGTCGTACTCGATCGCGGTGATCTTCTCGAGGCGCAGCGTGCGGCCCGACGCGGTGGCCGTCTCGATGTCGACGAGGTCGCCGTGTTCGAGCCCGTACTTCGCGAGGTCCGCCGCGTTCATGAACAGCACGTCGCGTCGTCCGAACACGCCGCGATAGCGGTCGTCGAGCCCATAGATCGTCGTGTTGTACTGATCGTGGCTGCGCAGCGTGATCAGCCGCAGCACCTGCTCGGCGCCGAGCACGTCCGCATCTTCCTTCACGCCCTTGTAGATCGAGAACATCGCCTTGCCGGTGGCCGTGGGCCATACGCGCTCGGTGGGCGGCAGCGGCAGGCGGAAGCCGCCCGGCGTGCGGATGCGCTCGTTGAACGCCTCGAAGCCGGCCACCGTGCGGTCGATCAGGTCGCGGATGCGGTCGTAGTCGGCGATCAGGTCGAGCCACGCGACCTTGCTGGCCGGCAGCGTCGCGTGGGCGATTCCGGCGACGATCGCGGGCTCGGAGCGCAGCTGGTCGGACGCGGGCTTGAGCTTGCCGGCCGACGCATGGACCATCGACATCGAATCCTCGACGGTGATCGACTGCCGGCCGCTCGCCTGCATGTCGAGCTCGGTGCGACCGAGCACGGGCAGGATGTAGGTTTCCTTCGCGACGAGCAGGTGCGAGCGGTTCAGCTTCGTGCCCAGATGCACGCTGAGATCGAGCTTCGCCATCGCGGGGAACGACTGCTCGGGATCGGGCAGCGCGACCGCGAAGTTGCCGCCGAGGCACAGCAGCGCCTTGGCCTGGCCGTCGATCATCGCCTGCATCGCCTGCACGGCATCGTGCCCGTGCTGCGCGGGCGGCTTGAAGCCGCACACGTCCTCGATCTTCTGCAGGAACTCGGCCGACGGCTTCTCGGTGATGCCGACCGTGCGGTTGCCCTGCACGTTCGAGTGGCCGCGCAGCGGGCACACGCCGGCGCCGGGCTTGCCGATGTTGCCGCGCATCAGCAGCAGGTCGGCGATCAGGCGCACGGTGGCGGTGCCCTTGTTGTGCTGCGTGACGCCCATCCCGTACGTGATGATCGTCGCGTTCGACTTCGCATACGCGAGCGCGACCTGTTCGAGCTGCGCCTGGCTCAAGCCGCTCGCGCGCTCGATGTCGTCCCACGACGTGGCCTCCAGGTCGGCGCTGAACGCGTCGAAGCCGCTCGTGTGCTGCGCGATGAAATCCTTGTCGAGCACGTCGCCGCGCTCGGCCTCGAGCTGCAACAGCGCTTTCATGATGCCCTTCAGCGCGGCCGCGTCGCCGCCCGCGTCGAGCTGGTAGTACGTCGACGCGATGCGCGTCGAGCCGAACGACGCCATCTCGATCATGTCCTGCGGATCCGCGAAGCGTTCGAGCGCGCGCTCGCGCAGCGGATTGAACACGATGATCGGCACGTTGCGGCGCGAGCACTCGTGCAGCGTGCCCATCATCCGCGGATGGTTGGTACCGGGGTTGTGGCCGATCGAGATGATCAGCTCGCAGTGGTCGAAATCCTCGAGCGACACCGTGCCCTTGCCGATCCCGATCGACTGCGGCAGGCCGACGCTGGTCGGCTCGTGGCACATGTTCGAGCAGTCGGGGAAGTTGTTGGTGCCGAGCTCGCGCGCGAAGAGTTGATACAGGTAGGCGGCTTCGTTCGACGCGCGGCCCGACGTGTAGAACTCGACCTGCTCGGGCGGCAGCGCGCGCAGCACCTCGCCGATGCGCGCGAACGCATCGTCCCATTCGACCGCGCGAAACGTGTCGGTCGCGCGATCGTAGACGAGCGGATGCGTGAGCCGGCCCATGTTCTCCAGCTCGTAGTCGGACATCCGCAGCAGCGACGACACCGGGTTCGCCGCGAAGAACTCGGGCGTCACGCGCTTGGTGGTCGCTTCCCACGTGACGGCCTTCGCGCCGTTCTCGCAGAACTGGAACGTCGACTTGTGTTCCTTGTCGGGCCACGCGCAGCCGGGACAGTCGAAGCCGTCGGGCTGGTTGGTCCGCATCAGCACGATCGGCGCCTCGATGGTTTCCATCTGCGTGCGCACGGCCTCGGCTGTCGCGCGAAGCGCGCCCCAACCGCCGGCGGGCCCATCGTACTTCCTGATGCCTGGCACTTCGCGTCGATTTGTCATGTGAATCTCCATCAGCCGGGCCCGCTACGGGCCGGCTCGGGTTGCGCCGCGTCGCGGCGTTGGGGGGCATGCGGGCCCGTGCATCCGGGCCCGCCTGGTATTACTGCGCGTCCTTCTTCGCACCGGACGACTTCTTGCCGGATGGCTTGGCTGCCGGTGCAGGCGTCTCGGTCTTCGCTTCGTCGTCCTTTACATCGGACGCTGCCTTCGCCGCCTTGCCGTTCGGCTTTGCCTTGCCGTCGGCGGTCCTGGTCGCGTCCTTGGCGTCCTTGGCGTCGGGCCGCGCGAGCTTGTTGAACGTCACCGCGTCGCTCGCCTTGTCGTAATCGACTTCGACGTGATCGCCGGACTGCAGCTTGTCCGCGAGGATCTCCTTCGCGAGCTTCGTCTCGATGATCTGGCGAACCTGCCGCTTCAGCTCGCGCGCGCCGAATTCCGGTTGATAGCCGGCTTCGGTCAGGTGTTCGACGAGCGCGTCGCCCATCACGAGCGTGATGTCCTGCGCGGCGGCGGTGCGCACCACGCGGTCGAGCTGGATCTGCACGATCGAGCGGATGTTCTCCTTCGACAGCGCATGGAACACGATCACCTCGTCGATCCGGTTCAGGAACTCGGGGCGGAAATGGCCCTTCAGCACCTGCATCAGCTGCTCGCGGATCGCCTTGTCGGTCTTGCGCGCGGCTTCCGGCTGCGTGAGGTTGTCCATGATGATCGCGGCGCCGAGGTTGCTCGTCGCGATGATGATCGTGTTGCTGAAGTCGACCACGCGGCCCTTGCCGTCGGTCAGGCGGCCGTCGTCGAACACCTGCAGCAGCACGTTGTAGACGTCCGGATGCGCCTTCTCGATCTCGTCGAGCAGGATCACGCTGTACGGGCGGCGCCGCACGCGCTCGGTGAGCTGGCCGCCTTCGTCGTAGCCGACGTAGCCGGGCGGCGCGCCGATCAGCCGCGCGACCGCGTGCCGTTCCATATACTCGGACATGTCGATGCGGATGATCGACTGCTCGTCGCCGAACACGGTCTCGGCCAGCGCCTTCGCGAGCTCGGTCTTGCCGACGCCGGTCGGCCCGAGGAACAGGAACGTCGCGATCGGCCGGTGCGACTGGCCGAGCCCGGCGCGCGACAGCCGCACGGCGTCGCTGACGGCGACCACGGCATCGCTCTGGCCGATCACGCGCTCGCGCAGCTGCTCTTCCATCTTCAGCAGCTTCTGGCGCTCTTCCTGCGTGAGCTCGGACACCGGAATGCCCGTCAGCCGCGACACGACCTCGGCGACCGATTCGACGGTCACTTCCAGCGTCTCGGAACCGGTCTTGCGCTGCCACGCCTCCATCTTTTCGTCGAGCGACTTCTGCTTCGCGTTGATCTGCTCCTCGAACTGCTTCGCCTGGTCGAAGCGCTTGCGCGACGTTGCGTAGTCCTGCTCGCGCTTGAGCTGCACGATCTGCGCTTCGTCTTCCTGGATGTCGGCGGGGCGCGAGGTCGCGCCGATCCGTACGCGCGCGGCGGCCTGGTCGATCAGGTCGATCGCCTTGTCGGGCAGGAAGCGCGCGGTGATGTAGCGGTCGGCGAACTCGGCGGCCGCGACGAACGCGTCGTCGGCGAACGTGACCTGGTGGTGCGCCTCGAGGCTGTCGCGCAGCCCGCGCAGGATCACGATCGTCTGCTCGACGCTCGGCTCCGGCACGAACACCGGCTGGAAGCGCCGTTCGAGCGCCGCGTCCTTCTCGATGTGCTTCTGGTATTCGTTGAGCGTGGTCGCGCCGATCAGGCTCAGCTCGCCGCGCGCGAGCGCCGGCTTCAGCACGTTCGCGATGTCGAGCCCGCCTTCGCCGCCGCCCTGGCCCGCGCCGACGATCGTATGCAGCTCGTCGATGAAGAGGATCAACTCGTCATGCTTGGCCGTGACTTCGTCGATCAGCTGCTTCGCGCGTTCCTCGAATTCGCCGCGATACTTCGCGCCGGCCACCATCGAGTTGATGTTGACTTCGACGAGCCGCTTGCCGCGCAGCACTTCGGGCACGTCGCCGTTGACGATCCGCTGCGCGAGGCCTTCGACGATCGCGGTCTTGCCGACTCCGGGCTCGCCGATCAGCACCGGGTTGTTCTTCTTGCGGCGCGCGAGCACTTCGATCGTGCTCTCGATTTCCTGCGCGCGGCCGAGCACCGGGTCGAGCTTGCCCTGGCGCGCGATCGCGGTTAGGTCGCGGCCGAACTTGTCGAGATTCGGCGTGCCGGTCGGCGCGTCGACGCGGCCGTCTTCCGCGCCCTTGCCGACGACCTTCACGACCTTCTGGCGCAGCGCTTCCGGCGTTACGCCGTATTTCTTCAGCAGCGTGCCGGCGATGCTGTCCGGCACCGCCGCGAGACCGATCAGCAGGTGCTCGGGGCCGATGTACGAGTGGCCGAGATCGCGCGACGCCTGGAATGCGTACTGCACGGCCTTCTTCACGCGTGGCGAGATCGACAGCTTGTCGAGCGACGCGTCCGCGGCAGCCGTGCCGGTGTGCGCATGCTCGTCGATGTAGGACTTCAAGTCCTGCGGCGACAGCTTCAGTTCCTTCAGCAGCGCCGCGCACACGTCGGTATCGGCGAGCGCGTACAGCAGGTGTTCGGTGTCGAGTTCGCTGCGGCGCAGTTCGTGGGCCTTCTCGGCCGCGCGCTGCAGCAGTTCGAGCGTCTGCTCGCTGAACGCGTCGGTCGGGTCGACCGATTCGCGCGGAATCTCGGCGGCCAGCGGCGACGCGTCGCCGTCCTCGCCGAACAGCGAGGACCCACCGCCACCCAGCAGCGAATCGAACGGGTTCAGCATGCTCTGATGCCGCATCAGCTGACGGAAGTGGTAGTCGCAGATCGAGATCGTCTTGCGCTCGCCGTCCTGCATCACGGTGGCGCGCGCGACGGCGGGCCGGGCGTGACAGATATCGCAAAGTGCGGGCATGGTGGTCTGACTCCTGTCAATGAACGTGGATCGAAAGGGAAGTCCCGATGCGCGACGGCGCCGGGGTGTGCCCGCCGCACGACTCGACCGGCGGCGCGCGCGCCGCACCGGCGCCATCGCACGGCGCGCGCCGGCACGGCAGCCGGCCGCGATCGACACCGGCAACACCGGTGCGTCGCTCAGTCCGCGGCATCACTTCGACTGCGTTCAAAATAGCGAATTGGCCGAAGGCCTCCAAGACACAGTTCCGCACCGGCCCGGCCGGGAATTGCACCCTCACATGCACGCTTGCGCCCGGTGCAGGGAGTACAGACGAGCGCGCATGCGGGTGCGGCGTGCGGGATCCGGAAACAGCGCGGCGCGCAACGCGCGCGAAGCGCGGTGCGACATCGGCGCGCAGGGCGCCGGCAGGCGGCAAACGGGAAGGGCCGCGCGCGGTGAAGCGCGGCGCACGCGCGGCGGCGCGATCGCGCGGGGCGGTGAGGGTCGCGGGCGGGTTACGCCGGGCCGCGCACGCCCCGCAATCAGTGCGTGGCGTGGGGCCGAGGGCGAAGCGGGCGGGTTGCACGGTGCGGGCCGGATCAGGCGCAACCGTGGCGAACCGGCGTCAGTCGGAGAGTTTCATCGCGAGGCGCTGCCGGGCAATCTGCTTCACGTCGGTCGACAGTGCCGCATTTTGCAGACCATTGGCCCAGACGGTGAACGAATCCTCGATCAGGTTGCGGGTGTCGGGCGGCAGTTCAGCCAGCATCAGCGACACCACGGTGAACAGGACGGCGGTATCGCCGGTCTGGCGGCTCGCGTTCGCGTCGACGGCCTGCTTCAGGCTGTCGACCGACGCTTGCAGTGACTGCAATGCTTCATTCGAATCGCTCATGTCACGCTCCATGCAGGAGGGTTCAGCCGGCGACGAACGTGCGGCCGGCAACGCGGCCGGGGTGCGCGACGCCCGGCGGGCATCGCGCGCGGGCAGGCCGTCAGGCCGCCGTGCTGGCCTGCGGCGCCACGGCCACCGATGCCTCGCTCGTCAGCATCAGGAACGTGAACGTTTCGCGCAGGTACAGGCGGACGACCTTGTCAGTATGGCTCGTATAGCCGATCGACACGTCTTCGCCGAGGTGCAGCTCGTAGTCTCCGCCGCGGGTGGACAGCACGCAACCGCCGCTGATCGCCGGCGCCCAGATGATCTCGCCGCTGACGATGCGCTTGATGTGGCCGAGCACCGGGTAGCCCTGGTCGCGCGCTTCGCTGAGCGCCGTGTAGGCGTCCGAGCCGAGCACGACCGTGTACGGGCCGTCGACGCCGGCGAGTCGCAGCGCTTCCAGCGCGTCGCTGATCGCGTCCGGGTACGCGCTGACATCGGTCGGCAGCGTGAGCTTGCGGTTCGACGTGCCTTCGCGGATGCCGACGATGTCCGCGGCCAGATAGCCGTCGAAGATCGCGCCGTCTTCCGCGAATGCCAGGCGCTGCGCGGCGTCCTTCGCCGGCTGCCAGTCGGCATCGCGCGCGCCGCGCTCGACGCTGTCGATCGCGTCGCGGCTCAGCTCGAACGGCACCGTCAGCTCGACGACGTTGCGGACCTCGCGCAGCCGTGCGCTCACCTGCTCGCGCGGCGCGGTGACGTCGCGCAGATGCCCGGTGCCGACGGCCGACAGCTCGGGGCCGGCCGGCCCTTCGACGTCGACCACGCGGCGTCCGGCCACCGAGCGCTTGAAGGTGCGGGCGACTTCTTCCTCGATCTGCTCCCACGCGGACGAGGCAATCGGCGCGAGTTCGCGGTGCAGGTTATTCATAGGCTTTGGCTCCTTTCAGCGATCCGATATTCAGCGAGCCGTCACGACGCGACTCGGGCGATGAGGGGGCCGGCTGCGCGGCGGCGGCAGCGTCGGCCGGTGCGGCGCGATCGGCGAGCGCTTCGAGCAGGTCGGCCGACGGCACGAAGAACAGTGAGCCGGTGACCGCGCGGCTGTAGTCGAGCAGCCGGTCGTAGTTGCCGGGCGGGCGGCCGACGAACATGTTTTCGAGCATCTGTTCGATCGGCGCCGGCGAACGCGCGTAGCCGATGAAATAGGTGCCGAATTCGCCGGAACCGGGGCGCCCGAACGGCATGTTGTCGCGCAGGATCTTCACTTCCTGGCCGTTTTCGTCGAGCGTGGTCAGCGAGCTGTGCGAGCACGACGGCTTCACGTCCGGCGCGAGCTCGATGTCGGACAGCTTGGTGCGGCCGATGATGCGCTCCTGCGTCTCGACCGCGAGCGCGTTCCAGCCGGCCATGTCGTGCAGGTACTTCTGCACGAGCACGTAGCTGCCGCCCGCGAATTCGGCGTCCTCGTCGCCGATCACCGTGAAGTCGACCGCGTCGCGGCCTTCCGGGTTCTCGGTGCCGTCGACGAAGCCGATCATCGCGCGCTGGTCGAAGTTGCGGAAGCCGTGCACCTCGTCGACGACCGTGACCGCGTCGCCGAGCGCGGCGAGCAACTGGGTCGCGAGTTCGAAGCACAGGTCCATCGCGTCGGCGCGAATGTGCAGCAGGATGTCGCCCGGCGTCGCGACCGCGACGCGCTGGCCGGCGCCGAATTCGCGGAACGGATGCAGCGACGCGGGACGCGGATCGCCGAACAGCGCATCCCATGCGTCGGAGCCGAAGCCGCATACGCAGGACAGGTTGCCGCCCGGCACGCGCTTGCCGACCGAGCGCACGAGCGCGGCGATGTCGCCGCACCACGCGCGGATCGTGTCGGCACGCTCGGCGCCGGGGTTGACGGTTGCGACGAGGAAGATCGCGCTGCGCGTGATCGGGTTGTGAACGGCCTGGGAAAGCGGGGGACGGGTTTGCATCGCGGCCTGCCGGTCAGCCATGTCGGGACGGACGGGCCGCGGATGCCGCGGCGCGCGAAGACGAACGGGTGGACTGTGTCATGCGACTGTTCTCTTTGTGACATGCGGATGAAGGACGTTGCGCGGGCATCGCGCAACGGGCCGCAGCGGCGGCGGCCTGCCGTCCGGGCGCGAAAGGGAAGGCAGGCAGGATGGCCGCGCGTTCGCCCGGCGCGTGACCTCTCCGCACCGCGTAACGTCGTCGAGCCTGCAATCTAGCAGCTTCGGCGGGTCTTTGGAACACGTATCGACGATCTGTCATTCGAATGGGTTGATCAGGGTTCGATTTTGCGTCGCGTGCGTGCAGCTGTACTCCTGAAGCCCGCGGCGCTGTGCTCTTGAGCGGGCGCGACGCGTGCAGTAGATTGGGTTCGCTCCACCCGCCGACGAGGACCATCATGACGAACCTGCTGGAAGCGATGCGAATTTTTGTCGCGGGGGGCGAGCACGGCGTCGACGGAACGTCGAGCGCGGCATCGACTTCTTTGCACCGGTCATCGCCTTGAACACGTCCACTGCTTCCGCCGATACGGCCGCCGAGCGCATCCGCCGCCGCTTCGGCCACTTCCTCCATGCGGCCGAGCTGGCCGGCCTGGTCGTGATCGGTCTGGCGACCGCGTTCGCGATGGCGCAGGAAGCGTGGAAGGTCGTGCTCGCGGGCGAGGTGTCGCTCACCGACCTGCTGCTGATGTTCCTGTATCTGGAGGTGCTCGCGATGAACGTGCGCTATTTGCGGCTCGGCCGGCTGCCGGTGCGCTTTCCGTTATTCATCGCGATGACGTCGCTCGCGCGTGACCTGATCCTGCGCGGCGCGACCGACAGCCCCGAGCGGATGCTGATGACCACGTTCGGGATCGTGCTGCTCGCGGTGGGCGTGCTGATCCTGAGCTTCGGCCAGCATCGCTTTCCGGCGGAAGTCGACGATGTCGAGGAGGACGCGCATACGCGCCGGTGACGTGCGGCCCGCATCACTCGTGCTCGTGACGCAGCGGCAGGCGCGCGTATCGCACCCACGGATCCCGGCACGCAACGCGCGCCCGGTCCGACCCATCCGCGGATGACCGTCGACTGGCGGCGCTCGCGTGGCTCATCAACCGGAGAGGTGTCGCATGACCAAGCAACTGATCGTCGCCGTATTCGGCAGCGTCGAGACGGCCCGTCAGGCCGCGAACGATTTCGAGGCGCTGTCGGACAAGCATGAAGGATTCCACGTCGACAACGGCGTCGTCGTCGAAAAGGACGCGAACGGCAAGCTCGCCGTGCTCGACGTCGAGTCGCGGCCGTTCAAGGGCGGCCTGATCGGCGCGATCGCGGGCGGCCTGCTCGGGATGCTCGCCGGGCCGCTCGGCGCGATCACCGGCATGGCGGCCGGCGCGGGGGCCGGCATCGTCGCGGACGCAGCCGGCAATGCGCTGCTCGACGGCCAGTTCGTCGAATCGGTCGCGACACGGCTCGTGCCCGGCAGCGTCGCGGTCATCGTCGAGGCGCAGGAGGCGACGCCGTTCTCGGTCGACAACATCGTGACGGGATTCGGCGGCAAGATCGTGCGCCACATACTGGGCTAGGCCCGGCTTGCCGCGTTCGAGCCGGACGCAGGCCGGCGTTCGGCCCGGCGCGGATCGCGGCGACGACACGTGCGCATTCGTGCGACGCCGCGCATCGTGAAGCACGACCCGGCATTGCGCGTGCGCGGGACCTGGACAATCAGCTATACCGAGCGTCGGTACGCACGCCGTCACGCTCGAGCGTCGCCACGCGAATCGCGTCGTGCCGTTTCGCGTCACGACCGCATGCGCGCGGCGGTACGGATGACACGAGACGCGGCCGCGTGCCAGGGTCTTCCCATCTGTTCACCACACCCGCGCGATTTGACGTTTGGCCGCCAAACTGTCACTTACATTCGCCGAATTGACGCAGTAGGATGCCGATCCTCGTCATGATGGATTTCGCATTGCTATCCGCCTTCAATTTCGGTAACGGCCGACGCTCGCACCAGAACGCCCGCCAGCGGGCACGGCTATCCGGCTTCGCGCATCGGCGCGGCACGCGCGCACACGCGTCGCGGGCCGGTTCACCGCTGGCGGGGCGAGGCGGATGAAGCTCTACGAGAAATTCGCGAACGACATAGAGAGACTCATCCGGCAAAGCGTGTATCGACATGGCGATCGTGTGCCGTCGGTACGGCAGGCGAGCCAGCAGCACCGGATCAGCATTACGACCGTGCTGCATGCGTATCTGCTGCTCGAAAGCCGCGGGCTGCTGGAAAGCCGGCCGCAGTCGGGCTACTTCGTGAACCTGCGCCGCGACGACAACCGCGCGCCGGTGCGCGAGCTGCGGCCGTCGAAGCCGATCGCGATCTCGTCGTCGGTCGACGTGAGCCGGCTCGTGCTGTCGACGCTGCGCGCAATCGGCACCAATGACGCGGTGCCGCTCGGTTCGCCGTATCCGGACCCGAGCCTGTTTCCGTTCGAGAAGCTGAACCGCTATGCGTATGCAGCGGGCCGCGACAAGTCGCTGTGGGGCGTGACGGACGGGCTGCCGCCGGGCCATCCGCGCCTGATCCGGCAGATCGCACGGCGCTATCTGGAAAACGGGATGTCGGTCGATCCGAACGAGATCATCGTGACGGTCGGTGCGACGGAGGCAATCAATCTGTGCCTGCAGGCAGTCGCGAAACCGGGTGACACGATCGCGGTGGAGTCGCCGACGTTCTACGCGATGCTGCACGCGATCGAGCGGATGGGGATGAAGGCGATCGAGGTCGCGACGCACCCGGAATACGGAATCGACATCGCGGCGCTGGCGGCTATTGCGAAGTCGCAGCCGATCGCCGCGTGCATGGTGATGCCGAATTTCCAGAACCCGCTCGGCTTCCAGATGCCCGACGAGCGCAAGCGCGAACTGGTTGAATTCGCAACCAAAGCCGACATGCCGATCATCGAGAACGGCGTGTACAACGAACTGTATTTCGGCCATGCACACCCGAGTGCGCTGAAGGCGTTCGACCGCAACGGCATCGTGCTGCACTGCTCATCGTTCTCGAAGAGCCTGACGGCCGCCTACCGGATCGGTTGGGCATTGCCGGGCCGCTATCGCGAACAGGTCGAGAAGCTGAAGTTCCTGAACACGCTGGCGACGCCGTCGCTGCCGCAGCTCGCGATCGCCGAGTTTCTCGAACGCGACGGCTACGAGCATCACCTGCGGCGGATTCGCAAGGCGTATGCGCAGCAGGCGAACGTGATGCGCGCGATGGTGTCGCGGTTCTTCCCGGAAGGCACGCGCATCTCGAGCCCGGCAGGCGGTTACGTGCTGTGGGTCGAGCTGCCGGCCCAGGTTGACGCAATGCGCCTGTACCAGCTCGCGCTGGAGCAGGGCATCACGATCGGCCCCGGCTACATGTTCTCGATCGCGGACACCTACCGCAATTTCATCCGGCTGAACTACAGCAGCCCGTGGTCGCCGGAGATCGAGCGGGCGCTCGTCACGGTCGGCAAGCTCGCGGCGACCTGCATGGATTGAGGGTGCCGCGGCGCATCACGCGAAGTCACGTCGGGTCGCATCACACATCGCCGCCGGAGCCGGCGAGTTCGCCATCGCGTCGCTCCGCGTGTGACGCGATGAAGGCGGCGGCATGCCGATTGCGCCGGTCGTCGGACCCCGCATATGTTCATCCGGCGTGTTGCGCCGCAACGTGGATGACGTTGTACGCCGGTCGCGGATCGCATACGAGCCACGTTCCGCGTTTGCATGCGCCGCGGGGTCGTCTGTACCTGTTCTTTTCAGGAAGGACGCCGATAATGGGACCGTTACCCCACCTCCCGGGAGCCATGCCATGTCCGCAAGTGACGCCTCGTCTTCACGTCCCGATCTCGCGCAGGGCATCGCGCTCGACGACATCGCCGACGGCGCGATGATCGAAGGCCGGGTCGGCGATGCACCGGTGCTGCTGGTGCGCCGCGCCGACGAACTGTTTGCCGTGGGCGCGCAATGCCCGCACTACGGCGCACCGCTGGCCGACGGGCTGCTCGTCGGCGACACGATCCGCTGCCCGTGGCATCACGCGGCGTTCTGTTTGCGCACCGGCGCACTGCTGCGTGCGCCGGCGCTCGACGGCCTGACGTGCTGGCGCGTCGAGCGCCGCGATGGCCTCGCGGTCGTGCTCGATGCACGGCCCGCCGAGTCGCCGCCCGTCCTGAAAGCGGCCGGGCTGCCCGAATCGGTGGTGATCGTCGGCGGCGGCGCGGCCGCGATCGCGGCGGCCGTGACGCTGCGGCAGGAAGGCTATCCGCACGCGATCACGCTGCTGAGCGCGGACAGCGAGCCGCCGTACGACCGGCCGAACCTGTCGAAGGATTATCTGGCCGGCACGGCCGAAGCCGACTGGCTGCCGCTGCGCGGCGCGTCGTTCTATACCGAGCAGCGCATCGACGTGCGCTGCGGCACGCGCGTCGCGCGGATCGATCCTGCGGGGCACGCGGTCGAACTTGCGGACGGCAGCCGCGTCGGCTACGGCGCGCTGTTGCTCGCGACTGGCGCCGAGCCGAACCGGCTGACCGTGCCGGGCGCCGAGCTGCCGCACGTGCGTGTGCTGCGCTCGCGCGCCGATTGCGATGCGCTGATCGGCACGCTGAAGAATGCGCAGCGCTGCGTCGTGGTCGGCGCGAGCTTCATCGGCCTTGAGGCGGCCGCCGCGCTGCGCACGCGCGGGCTCGACGTGCAGGTGGTCGCGCCCGATGCGCAGCCGATGGCGCGCGTGCTCGGCGAGGCGCTCGGCGACACGATTCGCGCGCTGCACGAGTCGCACGGCGTGACGTTCCATCTCGGCGTGACGCCCGCGCAGATCACGCCGGACCGCGTGACGCTATCGAACGGCGACGTGCTGCCGGCCGACGTCGTGGTGGTCGGCATCGGCGTGCACCCGGACGTCGCGCTCGCGCAGGACGCGGGGCTGGCTGTCGATCGCGGCGTGACGGTCGACCGCTTCCTGCAGACGAGCGCACCGGACATCTACGCGGCCGGCGACATCGCGCGCTGGCCCGATCCGTTGACGGGCGAACGCATTCGCGTCGAGCACTGGGTCGTCGCGGAGCGGCAGGGCATCGCGGCGGCGCGCAACATGCTCGGCCAGCAGCGGCCATTCGACGCGGTGCCGTTCTTCTGGAGCCAGCATTACGATCTGACCGTCCGCTATGTGGGACATGCGGAGCAATGGGACCGCGTCGAGATCGACGGCGACCTGCGCGCGCACGACGGTTCGGTGACGTACTGGCGCGGCGACAAGCGGCTCGCGGTCGCGACGATTGGCCGTGATCTCGACTGCCTGCGGGCGGAAGAGGCGCTCGAGCAGCAGGGCGCAGCAAAGTCGTGCTGACGGCCGCGTTCGGGTGGCATTGACCGCGTCGCGCGGCGGTTGAACCCGCGACGCCGGGGCCGACCGACCGCGCACACGCACATGCACACGCACACACGCACGCGCACACGCGGCAAGCACGCCAAGCACGCCAAGCACGACAAGCACGACAAGCACGACATGCGTGGCACACCCCGACGGGCGCGCACCTTGCTAGCACAGCGCGACGGTACCTGCACCGGTGCCGCCTTCGACAAAGAGGGCCCGACATGAAAGCAGTGGTATTTCATGGCATCGGCGACATTCGCATCGATACGGTACCCGACCCGGAAGTCGCGCAAGCGACCGACGCGGTCGTGTCCGTGCTCACGTGCCGCGAGCCGCTGACGAACGCGATCGACGCGTACCGCGCGTTCGACGTGCGCGAGCCCGGCTGGAGGAAAGTGAAGCCGATGCCATGACGATCCGAACTGGAACGAGGAGCGCTGCGATGAGCGAAACGAATGCTTGCTATGACAACTGCATGGCCGCGTGCGACGCGTGCGCGCAGGCCTGCGACGCCTGCGCGGCCGGATGCCTGGCGGAGCCCGACGCACACAAACTGGCCGACTGCATTGCGCTGGACATCGAATGCGCGCAGCTGTGCCGCTTCGCGTCGGGCGTGATGGCGCGCCGCAGCGTGCTCGCGCCGCGTGTGTGTGCGCTGTGCGCGCAGGTATGCGAGCTGTGCGCGGTCGAATGCCTGCGCCATCTGCACGAACATTGCCGCCGCTGCGCACTGGCGTGCGACGCGTGCGCGGCAATGTGCCGCGCGATGGCTTGAGTGAGCACCTACGTGAGGGCTTGAGCGATAGCGTAAACGTTCATGGCGCGCCATGCACCGTGCGCGCGACACGCTGCAGCAGGGCGTCGAGCACCGCCATCTCGAGCGGTTTCACGAGGTGATCGTCGAAGCCTTCGCGCGCCGTGCGCGCGAGATCCGATGAGCTGGCATTACCGGACAGCGCGACACAGGTCATGCCGCCCACCGTGTCGATCGCGCGCAGTTCGTGCAGCAGCGTGTAGCCGTCGACGTCGGGCATCGACAGGTCGATGAGCATCAGATGCGGAACGGTATCGCGCACGAGCGCCAGCGCGTCGTTCGCGTTGTACGCGACGCGCGGCGCGTGCCCCTTCAGCTGCAGCAGCACGGCGAGCGTGTCGGCCGAGTCGCGGTTGTCGTCGACGACGATGATGTTCAGCGGCGCGGCGGCCGGCTTCCCGGCGCGCGGCGCGGGCGCTTCGACCCGTGCCGTTTGCGCATGGTGCTCGACGGGCAACCGTACCGTAAATGTCGCACCCTGGTCGGGACCCTCGCTTTCGGCGGAGATCCTGCCGCCATGCAGCTCGACGAACGACCGGCAGATCGCAAGGCCGAGCCCGAAGCCGTCGACCGGACGCCGGCCCGGCACGCCGTCCTGGTCGAACAGGTCGAAGATCGTTTCGAGCGAATCCGCCGCGATGCCGACGCCGTGATCGGTCACGCGGATCGCGACGGTGGAACCCTCGCGGTCGGCGGCGACGTCGATCCGCCCGCCGGGCGGCGAGAACTTGGACGCGTTGTCGAGCAGGTTGTGCAGCACCTGCACGAGCCGCGCGGCGTCGCCACGCACCACCACCGGTTCGGACGGCAGTTCGACGCGAAGATGCTGCTGGCGTGTGGCCAGCTTCGGCTGGATGCTCTCCACGCCGCGGCACACGACGTCGCGCACCGTCACCGGCGCGTTGTCGAGTTCGACCTTGCCGGCCGTGATACGCCCGACGTCGAGCAGATCGTCGACGAGCCGCGTCAGCTGTCCGACCTGACGGTGCACGGCGTCGCGGCATTGCGCGAGCATCGGCACCGGATCGGGCAGCGTTTGCAGCACGCTGACGGAGTGGCGCAGCGGCGCGAGATGGTTGCGCAGTTCGTGCGCGAGCATCGCGATGAATACGCTGAGCCGGTGCGTCGACATTTCCAGTTCGGCGAGCCGCTTGCGCTCGGTCATGTCGCGCGTGATCTTGATGAAGCCGGCCAGCTGGCCCCCATGATCGCGAACGGCCGTGATCGTCACGCTGGCCCAGAACAGCGAACCATCCTTGCGCACGCGCCAGCCTTCGTCCTCGAAGCGGCCGCGCACGGTCGCTTCGTGGAGCCCGAACGCGGGCCGGCCCGCGGCGATCGCGTCGGGCGGATAGAAGCGCGAGAAATGGTGGCCGATGATCTCGGCGGTGCGATAGCCCTTGATGCGCTCCGCGCCCGCGTTCCACGTCGCGACGTTGCCTTGCGGGTCGAGCATGAATACCGCGTAGTCGGTGATCGCCCCGACGACGGTTTCGAAGCGGAACTCGGCGAAGCGGTGCACCAGATCGCGTGCATCGTCGGGGCCAAGCGGCGGATGTAACTCGGATATGGCGTCGTCTGTCTTCATTGAACGGTAAGTCAAATGAGGGTAGCCTCAGGCCGCCCGGCCGCGCCTGGCGGAGCCGGTTGCGGCGATTCGAACCGGATTGAGTCGCTCGAAAGCATACGGGAACCCGATTCACCAGATCAATGGGTGCGCATTGTGCGTGCCGCGTGTCGCCTGATCCGGCCGATCGGGCTGCCGGCGGCCCGATCGCCGTCGGCGCGGCATGCCGATTGCGCTGTCGTCCGACCCGCGCTACACGGGCACATCGGGCACGCCAGCGGTCCTGCGGCCCCGCGGAACACGAGGACATCGATATGAACAGTACACTGAATCCCGACAACGAATCGGCCGGCCCGGACGACGAGAACGCGCGGCGCGGCCGCGACGGCCGCGCGCTGGGGCCGAGCGACTCGTCCGACAGCGGCAGCGACACGGCCGGCGCGCGGCGCTATCCGTTCGACGTCGATTCACCGCTCGACGAGCACGCGCTGGAACGCGGCGACGCGGCGCTCGACAGCGATACGGACCGCGCTGGCACCGGCGAGCGCGCGTCCGCGGACGGCGATGCGGGGCTCGAGGACGCCGCCGATATCGAGCCGGATCGCACCGAACGGCTCGACGAGGCCGGCCTCATTGACGACCCCGACGATCCGGACGAGCCGACCGGCTCGGGCATGGGCGGCGCATAGGGCCCGATACGGCGCCGTTCCGCGCAAAAACTGCAATCGCGTTGCAGATAGGGGCGGCGGCCGGCGCCGGCCACCGGTGCCGGCGACTGACGCTCGACAGGAGCTTCCCAAAGAGAACCAGGAAGGGGCGACAGCGCGAATCGATGAACCGCGCCGCGTCGCCCGCCCGTCTCGCGGTGTCGGCCCCGGCTGCGAACGCGGCACGCGATTTGCAACCGTCCGAACGACGCGCGCCGCGATGCGGCATGGAGCCGTGCGCGGCACTGGGGCGCGCAAGGAGGACACGATGCAACGACGATATCCGGGACGGCAAGCCGAACGCAGCGGGCCGCCCGACTGGCAGGAACGCGGCGAGCGCGCGTATCGGGGCGGCGAGCGCGACTTTCGCGGCGGCGAATCCGAGCGGCACGACGCCGACTATGAATCCGCATACCGGCGCTTCGCGAGCGAGAACGTCGGCCCGGAAGACTGGGGCAGCGAGTGGAGCGAACGCTCGGCGCGCACGTCGGCCGAGCAGCGTCCGGACTGGCGCGACGCGCCGGGCGGTTCGCGCGAACCGGACTGGGAAGCCGAGCGCGGTTACGGCAACCGCGGTCGTCGCGCGGAAGGCGGCGAGGGCCGTGAAGGCCGGTATGGCGGCGATCAGCCGGGATTCCGCGGTCATCACCGGATGGGCTGGTACGGCGGCGAGCGCGACTATGATCCACGCGATCCGCGCCGTACCGATGCGCAACGCGAGGCCATGCGCCAGCGCCGTGGCCCGAAAGGCTATACGCGCTCGGACGAGCGCATTCGCGAGGACGTCTGCGAGCGGCTCACGCATGCGCTCGACATCGACGTGAGCGACGTCACCGTGCAGGTGCGCGACGGCCGCGTCGAGCTGGACGGCACCGTGCCGTCGCGCTGGATGAAGCACGACATCGAGGACATCGCCGACGGCTGCATGTGCGTGCGCGACGTCGAGAACCGCGTGCGGGTGCGCCGCGACGACGAACACGAACCGGGCACGGTGCTGCATCCGTCCCAACGCACCGTCACGCCGACGCAGCCCGCCGTGCGCGACCCTGAACCGGGCAGCGGCACCGGCCGCGAATCGCATCATTGACGGCGCGATGCGCGGGATGACCCGACCACGGACCCAGGCATCGCGCGCATGACGGCCGGCACCGACGAGCTGGCGCGCGACGGCCGCGCGCCGCTCGACGCGCTCACGTTGTCCGGCCATACGCGCGAGCGCGACCGCGACCGCGAGCGCGACCGCGAGCGCGACCGCGAGCGCGCGCTCGAAGGATTTCCCTGCCTACCTGACCCAGCCCGCCCTAGCGGACGACCTGATCGCGGCGCTGCGCGCGCTCGCGTTTTCCTCCGGAGACCTCCATGCCGAACCTTCTGCATCCGACGCCACCCGCCACCCTGACCGAGCGTCGCGGCGGTAGCGCGTTCGCCGATCGCCAGGCCGCGGTCGCGGCCGTCGAGCTGCTGCTGCCGACGTTGTCGGCCGCGTTGCAGAGCGACTTCGTCGGCGACAGCGGCTGTCTGCACATCGTGATCATGGATCCGGCGCTCGGGCCGCGCGATGCCGCGTTCGAGGACGCCATTCTTTACGAGTTCTCGCTGCCCGACCCGAAGGACTGGGATGCCGACTAGCGCGCCTACGCACGCGCGAAGGCGCGGCTGTCGTGGGAAACCGGCCGCGACGGCCATGTCGTGCAGGCGCTGGAGCCGTACCGGCTGCGCGCGGGCGATACGAACCTGTGGGGCGGTGTCGCGCAGCACGGGATCATGGTCGGCGTATCGGGCGCGCAACCGTGGTTCGACGAGGCGTTCGCGGGCTGCATCGCACACTGCCTGCGCGCGCTCGCGAAGCACCGCGCGCAGGCGACGCCGGACGCGCTCGCGATCGGAACGTAGGCGAGCGGGCACGTTTTTACAGCCTGTTATAAAAAAGCCAGCGACCCCGAGCCGGCCCCCGGCACGGCGCGGGCGCGCGCAGACGGGCATGGTTCTCGCTGTACCCCTGTACCGACGCTTGTCGCGACAAGTGTCACGGCCACGAATCCGACGATTCTTCGGACGCATACAGGAGATGCAGGTGAACGCGACTCACGATCCCGCTGGCCCGTCGCTCGCCGGCCGCGCCGCGCTCGTGACGGGCGGCGGCCGCGGCCTTGGCGAAGCCATCTGCGAGGAGCTTGCACAACACGGCGCGAATGTGATCGTCGCCGATCTCGATGGCGATCGCGCGGCGGCCGTCGCGCGACGCCTCGAGCGGCATGGCGGCCACGCGGTCGGACGGCCGCTCGACGTGCGCGACGAAGCGTCGGTGCTGCAGGTCGTGCACGACGCGCGCGAGGCGCTCGGCGATCTCGACGTGATCGTCAATAACGCGGCGATCGACGTGACCGCGCCGATCGACGACGTCAGCGTCGCGGCGTGGCGGCAGGTGTTGATGACCAACTTGTTCGGCCCGTACCTGATGTGCCACGCGGCCGTGCCGATGATGAAGGCGCGCGGCAGCGGCCATATCGTCAACATCGCGTCGACGGCGTCCAAGCGCGCGTGGCCGAATGCCTCCGCGTATCACGCGACGAAGTGGGGGCTGCTCGGGCTGTCGCATGCGCTGCATGCGGAGTTGCGGCCGGCCGGCGTGAGCGTGTCGGCGATCGTCGCAGGCGGGATGCGCACGCCGTTCCTGCTCGACCGTTTCCCCGACATCGACGAGGACACGCTGCAGCCGCCGGAGCATGTCGCGGCCGCCGTGCGTTTCGTGCTGACGCAGCCGCCGGGCACCGTCGTGCCGGAGCTGATGGTGTTGCCGATGAAGGAGACGTCATGGCCCTGAAGCGCGAACGGCGGCTGCCCGGCGCCGTGCTGCTCGACAAGGACGGCACGCTGCTCGAGAACGTGCCGTACAACGTCGACCCCACGCGGATGAAACTCGCGCCGGGCGCGAAGCGCGCGTTGCGCACGCTCGGCGCGACAGGCATACCGATCGTGGTTGTGTCGAACCAGCCGGGCGTCGCGCTCGGCCGCTTTACCGAACCCGAGCTTGGCGCGGTCCGCCAGCGTCTCGCCGAACTGTTTGAAGCGAACGGCGCGGCGCTGGCGGGCTTTTTTTACTGCCCGCATCACCCGGCGGGCAGCGTGCCGCGCTATAGCTGCGACTGCATCTGCCGCAAGCCACGCCCCGGCATGCTACGCCGCGCGCTCGCTACGCTCGGCGCGGTCGCCGAATGGAGCTGGATGATCGGCGACATTCTCGATGATGTCGAGGCCGGCCGCGCCGCACGCTGCGGCACGATCCTCGTCGACCGCGGCAACGAGACCGAATGGCGGCTCGATGCCAGGCGCACGCCGCACCACGTGGTGCCCCGACTCGATCTCGCCGCCGACCTCCTCGTGCGCGACGCCGTGCGCCGTCACGGTTCGTGGGTGCGGCGATGAGCGCGGCATGGGATCGTGCACGCCGGATCCTGTGCGTGCGGCTCGACAGCCTCGGCGACGTGCTGATGACGACGCCCGCGCTGCGCGCGCTGAAGGAGAGCGGGCACGGCCGCCGGCTCATCCTGCTGACGTCGCGCAGTGGCGCCGCGCTGTCAAAGCATCTGCCGATGGTCGACGACGTGTGGGCGTATGACGCGCCATGGGTCAAGCATCCCGGCGCGCGCGGCGATCCGGTCGTCGATCTCGACATGATCGGCCGGCTGCTGGCCGGCCACTTCGACGCGGCCGTGATCTTCACCGTGTACAGCCAGAGTCCGCTGCCGGCCGCGATGATGTGCTGGCTCGCGGGCATCCCGCTGCGGCTCGCGCATTGTCGCGAGAATCCGTATGAACTATTGACCGACCGCGTGCCGGAACTCGAGCCGGAATCGTACGTGCGCCACGAGGTCGCGCGCCAGCTTGCGCTGGTGCGCTCGATCGGCGCGAAGACGTCCGACTGGCGGATGGCATTCGAGCCCGGCGACGTGGCGCGGCACGCGCTGCACGCACGGCTGCGTGCCGCGTTGCAGCGGATCGGCGGCCCGCGCCGGCCCGGGGCGGCGCGTGCGCGCTGGCTCGTCGTGCATCCGGGCGCGAGCGCGGCGTCGCGGCGCTGGCCGGCCGAGCGCTTCGGCGCCGCGGCCGCGCGGCTCGCGCCGCTGTTCGACGGGATCGCGGTGACGGGCAGCGCCGACGAGCGCGCGCTGGTCGAGGCGGTGTGTGAACACGCGGGGCCGCGCGCGGTGCCGCTCGCCGGTGTGCTGGCGCTCGGCGAACTCGGCGCGCTGATCGAGACGGCCGATCTGCTGCTGTCGAACAACAGCGGCCCCGTGCATCTCGCGGCCGCGCTCGGCACGCCGGTCGTCGACCTGTACGCACTGACCAATCCGCAGCACACGCCGTGGCGTGTGCCGCATCGCGCGTTGAACGTCGATGTGCCGTGTCGCAACTGCTATCGGAGCGTATGCAACCAGCCGGGGCATCCGTGCCTGCTCGGTGTGAGCGTCGACGACGTCGTCGCGGCGACGCACGCGCTGCTGCGCGGCAACGAGCGCGATGCGCAACGCGCGGCCGCGCGGGCCGCCGTGCGCGGCGTGGAGCCGGTCGCCGCGAACGCATCGAACGTGATTCCCTTCGCGCACGTCATCACCAGGAGCTGACGTATGCCCGACTCCACTTACACGCTCGGCATCAACGCCGCGTTCCACGACAGCGCCGCGTGCCTCGTGCGCGACGGTGTCGTGCTCGCCGCGGCCGAGGAGGAACGCTTCACGCACGTGAAGCACGCGAAGCGGCCGGTGCCGTTTTCGACCTGGGAGCTGCCGTATCACGCGATCGACTACTGTCTCGCGGAAGCGGACCTCGTGCTGGCGGAGGTCGACCATGTCGCGTATTCGTACGATCCGTGGCTCGAACTCGATCGGCACGGCAACGCGCCCGAGCTGACGCTGCCGCTGGCGCCGTCCGTGCACGCGCCGCGCGCCGGCAGCGCGTCGCCGTGGCATCCGCTGTTCCTGTCGTCGATCGTGAACGCGCCGCGCCAGCTCGCGGGCGGCGCGCCGCATCACCTGCAGCGGCGCTTTCGCGGCGTCGCGCACGACGGGCCGTTCCGCTGGCACTTCATCGAGCACCATCTCGCGCACGAGGCGAGCGCGTTTCTCGCGGCGCCGTTCGACCACTGCGCGGTGATGACGCTGGACGGGCACGGCGAACGCGCGACGACGAGCTACGGCGTGTTCGACGGCCAGACTTACCGGCGGCTCGGGCAGGTCAACCTGCCGCATTCGCTCGGCCTGCTGTACGAGCACGTGACGCACTACCTCGGCTTCCTGCATTCGTCCGACGAGTACAAGGTGATGGCGCTCGCGGCGTACGGCAAGCCGGGGCTCGCCGACGAGATGCGCAAGCTGGTGAGCTACAACGGCGAGGGCCGCTACGAGGTCGTCGAAGCCGATCTCGCCGCGCGGTTCGGCGCGCCGCGCGAGCGCGGCGGCCCGATCGAGCCGCATCACTGCGACATCGCGCATGCGCTGCAGGTGGTGCTCGAGGAAACGGTGTTGCAGGCAGTCGACTGGCTCGCTGCCGAGAGCGGCGAGAAGCAGCTCGCGATGGCGGGCGGCGTCGCGCTGAACTGCGTGATGAACGCGAAGATCCGCGATCGTGGGCCGTTCGACGATGTGTGGGTGCAGCCGGCCGCCGGCGACGCGGGCACCGCGCTCGGCGCCGCGTTGTGGACCGACTTCCGGATGCGCGGGATGCGCGGCGACTGGCGGATGGACCATGCGTATCTCGGGCCGTCGTACAGCGACGACGCGATCGAGGCGTTCCTGAAGGAGGCGCAGTTGCCGTACCGGCGGCTGGCCGACGTCGCCGCGCAGACGGCCGCGCTGCTCGCGGCGAACCGCGTGATCGGCTGGTTCCAGGGCCGCATGGAGTTCGGGCCGCGCGCGCTCGGCGCCCGCTCGATCCTCGCGTCGCCGATCGATCCGGACATGCAGCGCAAGCTGAACAGGATCAAGAATCGCGAGGACTTCCGGCCGGTCGCGCCGGTCGTGCTCGAAAGCCGCGCGCATCAGTGGTTCAACGGCGGCCGGCGCACACCGCTGCGCGCGCCGTTCATGCTGTTCGCGTACGACGTCGCGCCCGGTGCGGAAGCGAAGATTCCGGCGGTGCGCCACATCGACGGCACCGCGCGCGTGCAGACCGTCGACGAAGCGCAGCATCCGCTGCTGCATGCGCTGTTGTCCGAGTTCGACGCGCTCACCGGCGTGCCAGTGCTCGTCAATACGTCGTTCAACACGCGCGGCGAGCCGATCGTCTGTTCGCCGCGCGACGCGATCGAATGCTTCTGGACGTCGCCGCTCGACGCGCTCGTGATCGGGTCGTTCCTGCTGGAGAAGCCGAGATGAACATGCGCGCCACGCAACTGCCGCCGGTCGTGTCGGTCGTCGTGCCGACCTACCGGCGGCCCGACCTGCTCGAGCGCTGCCTCGACGCGCTGTGCGCGCAGGTGTTCGATCCGACGACCTACGAGATCGTCGTCGTCGACGACGACCCGGCCGGCAGCGCGTGGCCCGCCGTCGACGCGTGCCGTGCACGCATGGCCGACATACCGGTGATCCGCTACATGACCGCGCCCGATACCCAGGGGCCGGCCGGCGCGCGCAACGTCGGCTGGCGCAGCGCGCGCGGCGCGCTGATCGCGTTCACCGACGACGACACGATTCCCGATCCGACCTGGCTGCGCTACGGCGCGGCCGCGCTGCTGGCCGAACCGTCGGCAGCGGCGGCGGCCGGGCGCATCGACGTGCCGCTGCGGCCGCGCCCGACCGACTACGAACGCGACGTGGCCGGCCTTGCGCGGGCGGAGTTCGCGACTGCGAACTGCTTCGTGCGGCGCACGGCGCTCGAACGCGTCGGCGGTTTCGACGAACGCTTCACGCGCGCGTGGCGCGAGGACGCCGACCTGATGTTCGCGCTGCGCGAGCATGCGGGGCCGATCGTCGAGGTCGACGCCGCGCGGATCGTGCATCCGGTGCGCCCCGCGCGCTGGGGTGCGAGCATCGGCCAGCAATCGAAGGTGTATTTCGACGCGCTGCTGTACAAGAAGCATCGCGCGACCTACCGGCGTCATATCCGGCCGATGCCGCCGTGGAATTACTACGCGGCCGTGCTGTTCGCGCTCGGCGCGCTCGGTTGTTTCGCGGCCGGCTGGCGCGCGGCGGGCATCGCGTGCGCGCTCGCCTGGGCCGTGATCACCGCCGCGTTCTGCGCGAAGCGGCTGCGCGGCACGCGGCTCACGCCGTCGCATGTCGCCGAGATGATCGTCACGTCGATCGCGATTCCGCCCGTGTCGCTGTACTGGCGCATGCGCGGCGCGCTTCACTTCCGGGTGTTCTTCCTATGAGTTTCGATTCCGCTTCATCGTCCGGTCCGAGCCGCATCGCGGTATTTCGCGCGCTGCAGCTCGGCGACATGCTGTGCGCGGTGCCGGCGCTGCGCGCGCTGCGACGCGGCGAACCGGATGCGCGCATCACGCTGATCGGGCTGCCGTGGGCACGCGAATTCGCGTCGCGCTTTTCCGACTACATCGACAACTTCATCGCGTTTCCCGGCGCGCCGGGCCTCGGCGAGCAGCCGGACGCCGAGCCGTCCGCGCGCGAGGCGTTCGTCGCGGAATGCCGGGCGCGCGACTTCGATCTCGCGATCCAGCTGCACGGCAGCGGCGCGCAGACCAACGCGATCGTCGCGTCGCTCGGCGCGACGCGCACCGCCGGCTTCGTGCCGCCCGACGGCGGCACGACCGCGCTCGATTGTCAGGTCGCCTGGCGTGACGGCGAACCCGAGGTCACGCGCTGCCTGTCGCTCACGCGCACGCTCGGCTATCCGGACTGGGGCGACTACCTCGAATTCCCGCTCGGCGGCCTCGACTACGCGCTCTGGCATGTGCTGTGCGAAGAATACGCGCTCGATCCGGGCCGCTACGTGATCGTCCATCCGGGCGCGCGGATGGCATCGCGGCGCTGGCCGGTCGAGCGTTTCGCGAGCGCCGCGCGGCAGCTCGCGGCCGACGGCTGGCAGATCGTGCTGACCGGCACGCGCGCGGAAATCGCGCTGGCCGCCGCATTCGCCGAGCAGCTCGCGCGGCCGTGCGTGAACCTGTGCGGGCGCACGCCGCTCGGCGCGCTGGCCGCGCTGATCGGTCGCGCACGGCTGCTGCTGTGCAACGACACGGGCGTGTCGCATGTCGCGGCGGCGCTCGGTACGCCGAGCATCGTCATCGCCTGCGGCAGCGACACGGCCCGCTGGGCGCCGCTCGACGCCGAACGTCATCGCGTGATCGCGAACTACCCGGCGTGCCGGCCGTGCATGTTCGACACCTGCCCGTACGGGCACGAATGCGCGAGCGCGATCAGCGTCGACGACGTGATGGATCGGGCGGGCGAACTGCTCGCGGAGGAGAGGCGTCATGTCACGTAAGCGGTTGCGCGTGCTCACCTGGCACGTGCATGGCAACTATTTGTATTACCTGTCGCAGGCGCCGCACGATTTCTACCTCGTGACGAAGCCGCAGCATCCGCCCGGCTATGCGGGGCGGGTCGGGCATCTGCCCTGGGGTGACAACGTGCACGAGGTGAGCGTCGAATGCGTGCGCGACACCGAGTTCGATTGCGTGCTGTACCAGCATCACCGTCACTACGAGCAAGACCGGATGCGACTGCTGAGCGACGCGCAGCGTGCGTTGCCCGCGCTGTTCGTCGAGCACGATCCGCCGCGCGAGCATCCGACCGACACGCTGCATCCGGTGCAGGATCCGAACATGTTGCTGGTGCACGTGACGCCGTTCAACGCGCTGATGTGGGACAACGGCGTCACGCCGACGCGCGTGATCGAGCACGGTGTGCTGCTACCCGACGGCATCGAGTATCGCGGCACGCTGCCCAAGGGCGTGACGGTCGTGAACAACCTCGCGCGGCGCGGGCGGCGTCTCGGCGCGGACCTGTTCGAGGTGGTGCGCCACAGCGTGCCGCTCGATCTGGTCGGAATGGGCTCGGCCGAACTCGGCGGCATCGGTGAAGTGCCGAACCCGGCGCTGCCGCAGTTCCTGTCGCACTACCGGTTCTTCTTCAATCCGATCCGCTACACGAGCCTCGGGCTCGCGGTGATCGAGGCGATGATGATCGGGCTGCCGATCGTCGCGCTCGCGACGACCGAGATGGCGCAGCTCGTGAGGAGCGGTTACAACGGTGTCGCCGATACGCGGCCCGACGCGTTGATCGACGCGATGCGCATGCTGATTCGCGATCCGGAACGCGCGCGCGAGTGGGGCGCGGCGGCGAAGCGCGACGCGTGCGAGCGGTTCGGCATCGAGCGCTTCGCGCGCGACTGGGACAACGCATTGCGCGACGTTGCGTGCTAGCGTGAACGGGCCCTGATCGACGCGGCGCTTGAAGCGGGCGCGCTTACGCGCTCGGCGGGCTCGCCGGCGTGGGCGCGCTCGCGGCAGCGCCGGTGCTCGTGCTGCTGGTGCCATTGGCGCCACTGGTGCTCGACGTCGGCGCGGCGGCGCCGTTCATCGCGTTGCGCTCGTGTTCGGGCAGCAGCGCGAGGCGGTTGTAGAGTGTCTTCAGGCTGATGCCGAGCGCCTTCGCGGTGCGCGGCTTGTCGCCGTTGAAGTGGCGCAGCGACGCGACGATGAAGCGCTGCTGCGTATGCGCGAGCGTCGTGCCGATATGCAGCGTCATCGCGTTGTGACGCACTTCCTCGCGCGGCGGCAGGCGGCGCGGCAGCTGCAGTTCGATCTGCTCGTCCGCGAGGATGAACGCACGCTCCAGCGCGTTGCGCAACTCGCGCACGTTGCCGGGCCACGTGTAGGTGCGCAGCGCCTTCATCGCCTGCATCGACAGACGCTTGCGCGTGCGGTGCCGCGCGTTCAGCCGCTCGACGATCTGCAGCGCGATGTCGCCGACATCGTCCTCGCGCTGCCGCAGCGCGGGCACGTGCAGCGCGATCGTCGCGATCCGGTAGAACAGGTCTTCGCGCAGCCGGCCGCTGCGCACGGCCTCGACCGGATCGTGATGGGTGGCCGCGACGATCCGCACATCGAGCGGAATCGCTTCGTGGCCGCCGACCCGCACGATCGTGTTCGATTCGAGCGTGCGCAGCAGTTTCACCTGCAATTCCGCGGGCATTTCCGCGATTTCGTCGAGAAACAGCGTGCCGCCGCGCGCGGCTTCGAACATGCCCACATGTTGTGCAACGGCGCCGGTGAAGCTGCCTTTTTCATGTCCGAACAAATGGGACTCCGCGATGTCCTTCGGAATCGCACCGCAGTTGACGGGCACGAACGGGCCGCGCCGGCGCGGGCTCATGTCGTGGATGAGCCGCGCGACGATGTCCTTGCCGGCACCGCTTTCACCGACCACGAGCACACTCACGCGCGTTGCGGCCACGCGCGAAATTTTCAACATCAAGTCCTGGATTGTTCGCGAACGGCCGAACAGCCGCGTGCCGTCATCGTCGGATTTCGACATGAGTGATATCGCATTTGGGAAGTTTTGACCGAAGCCGTCGGGACAAGATGAAAAAATGACGTGGCATGCGCCGTTTTTCACGTAGAAAGCATACCTCTTATACCGAAGGCCGCAGATTGAATCTGGCAATGCCACCGTCGCGGGCGGATAGATTTATTCGATGAGCGGCGAATGCACAGCGCGCCTCTTCTATACTGCTAGACAGTCGTTTGTCATGGCAGGACTACTTGTCTGCTCGTTCGTATGTGGTGCGATCGTATTTGCCGGATGCCCGGCGTCGTACCCCGCATCGCATGCCCGCCGCGGTTTCGGCCGATGCTCCAGCCGGGCCGCATCACAAGGAGCTTCGATGCCTTACGTCCTGATCGTCGAAGACGATGCCGATACGCGAGCGATGCTCGCGGCACTCGCGCAGGCGCAGCAGCTTGCGTGCGACACGGCCGCGACGCTCGAAGAAGCGCGCACGCTCGTCTCGACGAATACCCCCGATCTCGTGCTGTGCGACCTCGTGCTGCCGGACGGCAACGGAATGGATCTGTTCGATGCATTGCCCAAGCGCGCGCATTGCGAAATGGTGCTGACCACCGGTCACGCGAGCCTTGAAACCGCGATCGACGCATTGCGGCGCGGCGCGACCGACTACCTGGTGAAGCCGCTCAACATGCAGCGGCTGAACAGCATCTTCGCGCGCGTGCCGCGCACCACCGCGCTGCACGAGGAAATCGCCGAGCTGCGCTCCGAACTGCAGCGCCTCGGCCGCTTCGGCCGGATGCTCGGCAGCTCGCCCGCGATGCAGGCCGTCTACGATGCGATCGGTCGCGTCGCGCGTACCGAAGCGTCGGTGCTGCTCACCGGCGAATCGGGCACCGGCAAGGAGCTCGCCGCGCAAACCGTGCACGACCTGAGCCTGCGCCGCCGTGGCCCATTCCTCGCGGTGAACTGCGGCGCGATTGCCGCGAACCTCGTCGAAAGCGAGATGTTCGGCCACGACCGCGGCAGCTTCACCGGCGCGGAGCGGCAGCACAAGGGCTTCTTCGAGCGCGCGGACGGCGGCACGCTGTTCCTCGACGAAATCACCGAGATGCCGGTCGAATCGCAGGTCAAGCTGCTGCGCGTGCTCGAAACCGGGCGGCTCACGCGGCTCGGCTCGACGCGCGAGATCGACGTCGACGTGCGCATCGTCGCCGCGACCAACCGCGATCCGGAAGCCGCGATGGCGGACGGCAAGCTGCGGCCCGACCTGTTTCATCGGATCAACGTGTTTCCGATCCCGCTGCCGTCGCTCAGGGAGCGTGGCGACGATATCCCGATGCTCGCCGACGCGTTCCTGCAACGCTACAACGAGGAAAGCGGCCGCAACCTGCGCTTCGCGCCGGCCGCGCGCGACGCACTGAAGACCTACGCATGGCCCGGCAACGTGCGCGAGCTGCGCAACTTCGTGCAGCGCGCGAGCATCTTCAGCGACACCGACGTGATCGACACGTTGCCGCCGCCGATCATGGACGAGTTGTCGAGCATGGTCGAGTCGCACGAAGATCGCGTGACGGTGCCGTTCGGCACGCCGCTCGAGGAGGTCGACCGCAAGCTGATCCTCGGCACGATCGCGCAATGCGGCGGCGTGAAGGCCCAGGCCGCCGAGGTGCTCGACGTCAGCCTGAAAACGATTTACAACCGGCTCGCCCAATTGGAAGACGAAACGGAAAAGCCGGACTCCTGATGCGCCGACCGCCGCGGTCATGCGCGCGCACGTATGCGCCGACGCGCAGCGTCGTCGACCCGGCGACGCAGGCGCTCGACCTTCGGCGGAATCGCATGCTCGCGCAGGATCCACGGCAGCCCGGCGAGCGCATGCGTGACGCCGCGTTCACACCACCGGCGCGGCAGCATGCGCAGCGTATGCGCGAGCGCGGCGCCGGCCGGCCATCCGAGGCATGCGGTCCACACCGCATTGCGGGTCGACACACTCACGCGCGTGTGCACGTCGCGCTGCATCGAAGGGTAATGATGAACCGTCAGGTGCGGTGCATACACGAGCCATGCGCCCGAGCGATACAGGTCGAGCGCGAGCAGCGCTGCCTCGCCGCCGAGGAAGTCGCGCGGGTAATAGCCGCCCGCTTTCACGAACACGTCGCGCCGGAATACCGTCGCGCCGGCGAGCAGCCCGAGGGCATGCGGGCAAGCATGCGGCATGCCTGTCCGTTCACCCGTTGCCGGCCGCCGCCGACCTTCCGGCAGGAGCGTGTCCGATGAGTGAACGTGCACGGCCGCAGGCCGGAAATTACGCAACCGCCGTGATGCTCGTCGCGACCGCGACCGTGCTGCAAACGCTGGCGATCCGGTTCGGCGGTGTGAACCTGCCGCTGATCCTGTACTACCCGCTGCTCGCCGGCGCCGCGTGGGCGACGTCGTTCCTGTTCGGAATCCTGTCGACCGTGATCAGCGGGCTCTTGGTCTGGACGCTGTTCCTGTCCGATGCGGCCGCGTATACCGGGCCGCTGCCCGACCGCCTCGTGCGGCTCGGCACCTTCATGCTGGTCGGCGTGCTGGTGTGCGCGGTCGCGGCGATGCTGCGGCATGCGCGGCTCACGAACGAGCGCGCGCACCGGCGCGAGGCCGCCGCGCGGCGGCAGCTCGACGCCGTGCTGCAGGCGTTGCCGCATGGCGTGATCGCGACCGATGCGAAAGGCCGCGTGACCTACGTGAACGCGGTGGCGGCCGCGCTGGCGGGCGGCGGCCTCGATGACGCGACGGGCCGTCCCGTGCGCGACGTGCTGCACGTGTTCGATCGCGACGACCAGCGCGTGCACACGACGCCGCTCGAGCGCGCGCTCGGCGGCGCGCATGCGCTGTCCGACCGGCACTGGCTGCACGGCGCCGATGGCAGCCCGCCGGTACCGATCGTCGAGGCGGCGTCGCCGATCGTCGACGCGCACGGCAACCTCGACGGCGCGGTGCTGTTGCTGCGTGATGCCGGCACGGAGCGCGCGTCGGCGGACGTGTCGCGCCTGCAGCGCGCGGTGGTCGATGCGTCGCCGGACGCGATCGTCGGGATCGACCGGCAGGGCCGTATCGTCAGCTGGAACCCGGCCGCGCAGCGGATCTTCGGGTATGACGAAGCCGACGCGCGCGGGCGTCCGCTCGAAACGCTGGTCGCGATGCGCTGGCTGCGGCGCAACCCGCTCGCCGATTCGTTTGACGCAATGCGCGAAGCGGTCGGCCCGCTCGAATTGCTGTGCGTGCGCCGCGATGGCCGGCGCTTTCGCGCAACGGTGTCCGCTGGCCCGGTGCGCGGCGATGCGCGCAGCTGCGTCGCGCTGTCGCTCACGCTGCGCGAGACGGGCGCGCAGCGCCGGCACGACCTGCGCACGCAGCGCTCGCTGCAGGGCGCGCGCGACGCGCGCGACCGGGCCGATACGTCGAATCGTCTGAAGGACGAATTGCTCGCGACCGTGTCGCACGAACTGCGCACCCCGCTGAACGTGATCTACGGCTGGATCGAGGTGTTGCGCAATACGCGCGACGACGCGCTGGAGCAGCAGGCGATCGATGCGATCGACCGCAGCGCGCGTTCGCTGACGCGTATGGTGGGCGACATCCTCGATGCGTCGTCGCTCGCGACCGGCAAGCTGCGGATCGACCCGATGCCGGTCGACGTGGTGCGGCTCTTCTCCGATGCGGTAGGCGCCTTCCAGACGGCTGCGTCGTCGGCCGGCATCGTGCTCGAATTCGAGTGCACGGCGAACGCATGCGTGGTGTCGGGCGACGCGGAACGCCTGCGGCAGATGCTGGCGAACCTCGTGTCGAACGCGCTGAAATTCACGCCGGGCGGCGGTGCGGTGACGGTCGCGCTGTCGCGCGACGACGCGCATGCGGTGCTGGTCGTGACGGACACCGGGCAAGGCATTCCGCCCGCGTTCATTCCCCATGTATTCGACATGTTCCGCCGCGCGGACGGTTCGCCCGCGTCGCCGCGGCGCGGGCTCGGGCTCGGCCTGTCGATCGTGCGCCACATCGCCGAGCTGCACGGCGGCCAGGTGCATGTCGAGAGCGCGGGCCGCAATCGCGGCGCGACCTTCACGGTGACGCTGCCGGCCGGCTGGCAGCCGACGGGCGTGATGGCATGGGGCATCGCGCAGGTCGATGGCCGGCGCGATCCGCTGATGCTCGATGCGCAGCGTATCCTGATCGTCGACGATGATGCGACCACGCGCGCGAGCCTGACGGCCGCGCTGACGACGCTCGGCGCGGCCGTCGCGATCGCCTCCTCGGGCCGCGAAGCGCTCGCGGTCATCGCCGACCTGCAGCCGACCGTCGTGCTGTCTGATCTCGCGATGCCCGACGGCGACGGCTTCTGGCTGCTCGACGCGTTGCGGCACGGCGGTGCGAACGGCGCGACGCCGCGCGACCTGCGCGTGCTGGCCGTGACGGCGCACGCGGGCCCCGCCGACGAGCGGCGCGCGCTCGAAGCGGGTTTCGACGCCTTTCTGTGCAAGCCGGTCGACGTGCGCGAGCTGGCGCACAAGATCGCGCACGCGACGCAGCGCGACGGCTGACGCGTGACGCGCATCGGCCGTCGCGGCAGCGCGGGCCGTGACGCCGGGTCAAGTCATCGCGTTCCTCCTCATGTCGCCGCCGCCGGCCGGTTCCGCGTGTTGATCTGCGCGAGCATGTGCGACGCGATCCGCGTGCTGCGCACCAGGTCGCCCGGCTCATGATGCACCGCCTGCCGATGGATGAAATACCGCGCGGTATGCGCGATCCCGGTCGAGAGCGGTGTCGTCGCGCGCCAGCCGAGGCGCCGGTGCGCGACGTCGAGATCGGGCCGCCGCTGGCGCGGATCGTCGGACGGCAGCGGGTGGAACTCGATCGCGACCGTCGCGCCGACGATCCTCACGACCTCGCGCGCGATATCGATCATCGCGATCTCGTCGTCGCTGCCGAGGTTCACCGGCTCGCACGCGTCGCCGGGTTCGTCCATCAGCCGGATCAGCGCGTCGACCATGTCGTCGACATAGCAGAACGAGCGCGTTTGCCGGCCGTCGCCGTAGACGGTCAGCGGCTCGCCGGCCAGCGCCTGCGTGATGAAGTTCGACACGACGCGCCCGTCGGCCGGATGCATGCGCGGTCCGTACGTATTGAAGATGCGCGCGATCCGCACGTCGACGCCGTACTGCCGGTGATAGTCCATGAACAGCGTTTCCGCGCAGCGCTTGCCTTCGTCGTAGCACGCGCGCAGGCCGATCGGGTTCACGCGGCCGCAGTAGTGCTCGTCCTGCGGGTGCACGTCGGGGTCGCCGTACACCTCGCTGGTCGACGCCTGCAGGATGCGCGCCTTCACGCGCTTCGCGAGGCCGAGCAGGTTGATCGCGCCGTGCACGCTGGTCTTGGTCGTCTGCACCGGGTCGCGCTGGTAATGCACCGGCGACGCGGGGCAAGCCAGGTTGTAGATCTCGTCGACCTCGACGTACAGCGGAAACGTCACGTCGTGCCGCATCAGCTCGAAGTTCGGCACGTCGAGCAGGTGAGCGATGTTGTCCTTCGTCCCCGTGTAGAAATTGTCGACGCACAGCACGTCGTGCCCGGCCGTCACGAGGCGTTCGCACAGATGCGAGCCGAGAAAGCCGGCGCCGCCGGTGACGAGGACGCGTTTGCGATCGCAGCCCTTCATCATGCATTCTCCTTGCGGTGCGCGAGGAGCCCCGGCGTGGCGGCGACGGGCGTGCGCCGGCCGCTGGCCGCCGTGCCGGCGCGCTGCGGATGCGCGACGTCGCGATAGATGTCGACGAGGCGGTCGGTCACGCCGCGCCACGTATAGAAGCGGTGCGCGCGCAGATAGCCGGCGCGGCCGAGCGCGTCGCACAGGTCGGGCCGCGCACGCAGCTGCATAAGCCGCCGGGCGAGCGCGGCCGGATCGCGCGGCGGCACCAGGTAGCCGGTGACGCCGTCGTCCACCGTGGTGCGGATGCCGCCGACGTCGCTGCCGATCACCGGCGTCGCGCATGCCATCGCCTCGACCGGCGTGATGCCGAACGGCTCGTACCACGGCGTCGTCACGAACACGTCGGCCGCGCTGTAGTACAGGTGCAGCACCTCGCGCTCGCGCCGGCCGACGAAGATCACGCGTTCCGCGATGCCGGTGTCGTGCGCGAGCGCGGCGAGCCGCGCGAGTTCCGGGTCGCGTGCCGGATCCGGCGTTGCCTGGCTGCCGCCGACGATGTAGAGCCGCGTCGGCCGCTGCGGGTCGCGCGGCATCCGCGCCAGTGCGTCGATCACGGTGTCGACTCCCTTGCGCGGCACGAGCCGCCCGAGCTGCAGCACGGCGAACGCATTCTGCGGCCAGCCGAGCTGCGCACGCGCGTCGGCACGCGGCACCGGCCGGAATTCGCGCGCATCGAACCCGCACGGCACGATCTCGATGCGCGCGGCGTCCGCGTGGTAGTGCGTGGTCAGGTCCAGCGCGTCCTGCGGGGATTCGGCGATCAACCGGTCGGAGCGGCGCGCGAGCGTGTCCTCGATCGCGAAGCGTTCATCGGGAAAGCCGTCGGCCGCGCCCTGATGCAGCCGCCGCACGCGCCCGAGCGCATGGAACGTCGTGACGAGCGGAATGCCGAGACGCTTCTTCACGCGCAGCGCGGCCTCGCCCGACATGAAGAAGTTCGCGTGCATCACGTCGACCGGATCGGGTTCGCGCCGCATGCGCGCGATCATGTGGTCCGCGAACGCACCCATGTACGGCAGCAGCCGCTCCTTCGGCACGTCGACGGGCGGGCCGGCCGGCACGTGGATCACGCGCATGCGCGAGCCGATCTCCACGACTTCGGGCAGGTGCGGATGGTCGCAACGCGTGTAGACGTCGACATCGAGGCCGCGCTCGGCCAGCTGCTTCGCGACGTTCGCGACGTAGACGTTCTGCCCGCCCGCATCCACGCCGCCGATCACCCCCAGCGGCGACGCATGTTCACTGATCAACGCAATTCTCTGCATGGTGTTGCTCCGGTGGTCGAGGCCCGCGCCGGCGGGTCCCGTTGCGCCCCGATTCGGCAATCGGCATGCCCGGGGTTTTGCGCGTGAAGCCGCCCGCCGGTGCGCCGAAAAAATTACAACGCGTTGGATGAAAGGGCGTCCGATCGGCGTGCCGCGCGCCCATGGGGCGTACTGCGCGCGGCACGCGATTTGCGCCATGCGGCTACCCGCCGGCCATGCCGGCCCCCACGAAAGGAGGTCACGATGAAGGTATTCCCGCTGCAAGCCCGCGCACCGCGCTTGCGCCGTCATCCCGCGACGCGCCTCGGCATGGCGGTCGCGATCGCCGCGGCTGCCGCCTGCACGGCCGTCGCGCCGAACGTGTTCGCCGCCGGCGACGACGGCGCGTCATCGTCATCCATGTCGTCGTCGACGCATACGAGCACCGGCGCGAAGATCCGCGACGCGACCATCACGACCAAGGCCAAGGCCGAGCTGGTCGGCACGAGCGGCCTGTCGGCCGGCGACATTCACGTGAAGACGCGTCGCGGCGTCGTGATGCTCACCGGCAGCGTGCCGGACGAACAGCAGCGCACGCAGGCGGTGAGTGTCGTCAGGCGGATCGAAGGCGTGCAGGACGTGCGCGACCAGCTGACCATCCGCCCGAAATAACCGCGTCCCGTGAAAGGAGTCCCCTGATGAAGTGCATGCTCAAACCGGTCGGCGAGCAGACGATCGTGATCACGGGCGCCACGAGCGGCATCGGCCTCGTCACCGCGCGCAAGGCGGCACGGCGCGGCGCGAAGCTGGTGCTGTTCGCGCGCAACGAGGCCGCGCTGAACACGCTGTGCGACGAAATTCGCCAGCATGGCGGCCTCGCGGTGCCGGTCGCCGGTGACGTCGGCAATGTCGAGGACCTGCAGCGCGCGGCCGCGAAGGCGGCCGATACCTATGGCGGCTTCGACACGTGGGTCAACAACGCGGGCGTGTCGATCTTCGGCACGGCGGCCGCGGTGCCGCTCGACGATCAGCGCCGGCTGTTCGACACCAACTACTGGGGCGTCGTGCATGGCTCGCTCGTCGCATCGGACCATTTCCGGCGCAAGAGCGATTTCCACGGCGGCGCGATCATCAACATGGGCAGCGAGGCGTCCGACGCACCGGTGCCGCTGCAAAGCGCGTACGCCGCATCGAAGCACGCGGTGAAGGGCTTCACCGATTCGCTGCGGCTCGAGCTGGAGTCGGATCACCTGCCGGTGTCCGTCACGCTGATCAAGCCGGCCGCGATCGACACGATGTTCGTGATGCACGCGAAGAACTACATGAACGTCGAGGCGAAGCTGGCGCCGCCGATCTACGACCCCGACCTCGTCGCGGACGCGATCCTGTTCGCGGCCGCGCATCCGCGCCGCACGCTGTTCGTCGGCGGCGCCGCGAAGTTCACGTCGGCCAGCGCGTACCACGCGCCGCGGCTGTTCGATCGCGTCGCGGCCACGCTGTTCTCGCGCGGCCAGCGCACGGTGCGCCCCGCGCGGCCGCGCGACGACAACGCGCTGTACGAGTCGCGTCACGCGTTGCACGAGCGCGAAGGGATGGAGGGGCACGTGCTGCGCGGGTGCGCGTACAACGCGGTGGTGCAGCGGCCGAAGGTCGCCGGTGCGATCGCGCTGGGCGCGGCCGCGCTGGCGGTCGCCGCATTCGCGCGCGCGCGCCGCGCGCCGACGTGATCGCGCGCCTTTCCGTTATTTCATTCGAAGGAGGTTTCCATGTCATCCCGACAACATACGGGCCATGAATACAGCCACTCGCGCGCGAACGAAGGCGAGCGGGTGCAGCAGGACCACGACAAGGGCGGCCACCAGACAGGGCACGGCAAGGCGCCCAGCCCCGTCGACGTGCAGAAGGCGCTGAAGGGGATGGACTATCCGGCCAGCAAGGCGGACATCGTCGAGTGCGCGGAACGCTCGCATGCGGATCCGGGTGTGCTCGATATGCTGCGGAAGATCCCCGATCGCGAATACGGCACGCCCGCATCGATATCGAAGGAACTCGGGCGGTTGATGTGAGCGCCGCCGCGTCGCGCCGTGCGTGCCGTCGCGTGCACGGCGCCTCATCATCACCGTCACCGTCACGAGGAGGAGCATGAGCATGGCGATGATCGTCGCAGGCCGCTTCACGACCTTCGATGAAGCGGAAGGTGGGGCGCGCCACCTTTACGAGCGCGCGTTCGGCCCGGACGACGTGTCGATCTTCTTCCTGAACCCGGGCGGTCAGCACGCGCGCTTTCCGATCGGCGGCGACGTGTATGCCGATACGGCCGCGAAGCCGGGCGGCCGCGGCGCGATGATCGGCGCACTGCGCGGGCTGCTGATCGGCGCGGTCGTCGGGATGATCGTCTATGCGGTCGGCGTGCGCTACTGGTTCGTGCCGGCCGCCGGCGCACTCGCCGGCGCGTATCTCGGCGCATTCGGCGGCGCGCTCGGCCGGATGCGCGGCCAGCAGGCCGAAGGCAAGGGCACGCTCGCGCACACCGAGACCGGCGTGATCCTGGCCGCGCGCGTGACGGCGACGACGGCGGCCGCCGCGGAAGACGTGCTGCGCGCGACCGGCGCGCAATCGATCGAGCGCGTCGAAGGCGACTGGCAGGACGGCCAGTGGCGCGACTTCGATCCCGTGCGCCGGCCGGACGGCACCACCCAGGGCAGCCCGCGTTGAGCGCGCCGTTTCTGCACACGCTTGCAATGCGGTGCGCGGCTCGGGCCGTATCACCCTGCGCGGGCCGGTGCGCCGTGCGCGGCACGCGGTTTGCGACGTGTCGCCGGCACCCGTTCAAGGAGGAACTCATGACCACGGCAAAGACCCCGCCGCCCCAGAAGCAGACGCAGCAGCCGGGCCGCGAGCGGGACATGCATCCGAAGCCGCGCGACGAGGCGGCCGATTACGTCGGCAGCGGCAAGCTCGCCGGCAAGGTCGCGCTCGTGACGGGCGGCGACAGCGGGATCGGCCGCGCGGTCGCGATCGGCTTCGCGAAGGAGGGTGCGGACGTCGCGATCGTCTACCTGAACGAATCGGACGATGCCGCGCATACGAAGCGCCTGATCGAACAGGCCGGCCGGCGCTGCGAGGCGATCGCGTGCGACATCGGCGAACGCCGCCAGGCGCGCGATGCCGTGGCGCGCACCGTCGACAAGCTCGGGCGGCTCGACGTGCTCGTGAACAACGCGGGCGAACAGCATCCGCAACCCGGCATCGAGGACGTGACCGAGGAACAGCTCGAGCGCACGTTCCGCACCAACGTGTACGGGATGATCTTCTGCACGCAGGCGGCGCTGCCGCACATGAAGCACGGCGGACGCATCGTCAACACCGCGTCGGTCACTGCGTATCACGGCAGCCCGAAGCTGCTCGATTACTCGGCGACCAAGGGGGCGATCGTCGCGTTCACGCGCTCGCTGTCGATCGAGCTGGCCGAGCGCGATATCCGCGTGAACGCCGTCGCCCCGGGGCCGATCTGGACGCCGCTGATCCCGTCGACCTTCAGCGCCGACGAGGTGGCGAAGTTCGGCTCGAACGTGCCGCTGAAGCGGCCGGGGCAGCCGGACGAGCTGATCGGCTGCTACGTGCTGCTCGCGTCGGAAGGCGCGAGCTACATGACGGGACAGACATTGCATCCGAACGGCGGCTCGATCGTCGGCGGCTGACGGCTCCCCCCACGCAAGGAGAAAGCGCATGAAGCAACCCAACTGGACGATCGCGGCGCTCGCCGCGGGCGTGCTCGCCGTGTCGGCACTCGCGCACGCCCAGATGCCGAGCGAGCCGCCCGCATCGAATTCGCATGTGCCGGGCGGCGTGATCAACCCGTCGTCGGGCGGCGCCATGGGCGACGCCGGCATCGCGAAGGCGCCGCAGGGCGGCGACGCGGAATTCATCGACAAGGCCGCGATGGCCGGCAAGGCCGAGGTGCAGGCGAGCCAGCTCGCATTGAAGCAGGCGCGCTCGCCGGACGTGCGCGCGTTCGCGAAACGCATGGTGGCCGATCACGGCAACGCGAATGCGAAGCTGACCGAGATCGCCGCGCGCAAGGGCATGAAGCCGCAGGTCGAGCAGATCACGGATCCGGATGTCGAGGCGCTGCGCGGCAAGAGCGGCCGCGACTTCGACACCGCGTATGTCGCGGCGGCCGGCCCTGACGCGCACCGCAAGGCGGTCGCGCTGTTCGAAGGCGAGGCGCGCGACGGCAAGGACCCGCAGCTGCGCGCGTTCGCTCAATCCACGCTGCCGACGCTCAAGCATCACCTGAGCATGGCGGAGACGCTCCAACGCAAGGTGGGCGCGCAGTAACGCGCGCCCGGTTCAACCCCAGGGCCGCGTGGGCGGCCCGCTTTTTCGGAGAAGCAGTCATGGCCCAACGGCAATCGAAGCACGAAGGCATCCTCGAACTGCTCTGCCAGGCATACGAGACCGAGCTTGGCGGGGCGAAGATCTATGAGGCCGCGATCAAGTGCGCGACCGACGCGGACCTGCACAAGGAATGGGAGAAGTACCACCGCGAGACGATGCATCACCAGGAGGTGCTGCGCAAGGTATTCAAAACGCTTGGTCTCGATCCGGACACGCAGTCACCGGGGCGTGCCGCGGTGGCGGCGACCGGCAAGTCGCTGGTGCAGGTGATCGAGCAGGCGAAGAAGCAGGCCGACCCGGCGGTCGCGCAGGTCGTCGCGGCCGAATGCGTGGTGCTCGCCGAAACCAAGGATCACCTGAACTGGGAGCTGATCGGCTATGCGGCCGACCAGTTGCGCGACAGCGACGCGGCGAAGGCGCTGAAGGCCGCGCACGATGAGGTCGAGGCCGACGAGGACCATCACCTGTATCACACCCGCGGCTGGGCGCGCGAGATGTGGATCGAGTCGATGGGCTTCAAGGCCGTGCTGCCGCCGCCGGAGGAAGTGAAGAAGGTCGAATCGGCGGCCGATGCGGCGCGTGCCGAACGTTCGCGCGGCAAGATGATGTAACCGCGCCGGGCCGGCAACCGGGACGTGCCGCATGCGCGGCCGCCCGGTCGGCCGGCTTTTCTATTCCGCGCTCTTGCTTTTCGCTTGAATGGTTGCGCATGCAACCGCATCGTCACGATGAGGTTGGGCGCGTCCGATGAACGCCGACGCGAGCTGCACGGCCACCATCATCGGCAGCGCGACGACGGGCATCCACAGCATGTGGAAGCCGAACTGGCTGCCGGCCCGCGCATAGACCGCGACGTTGCTCGGGTCGGCGTCCGACGCGCCCGCGAGCAGGCCGGGGCCGAGCCGTCGGTACCACGGCTTCGCGGCACCGGCGGCACCGGTGTCGCGCGACGCGTCGTCGCGGCGCAGGTCGCTCATTCGGCGTCGCCCCGTGCACCGTGCGTGCTGCCGCGCGCGAGGCGCGACGCGGTGCGCAGCGCGTCGACGAGCGTCCGGTACGCGTGCTCGCGCGAATCGGCGCCGCGTGTGCGCAGCACGTAGGACGGGTGATAGGTCGCGACGACGAGACAGCCGTCAGGCGAGCGCACGGGCTTGCGCGTGCGCTCCAGCGTCGCGTCGTTGTCCTGCAGCACGGCACGCAGCGCCGTCGCGCCGAGCGCGACGATCACGCGCGGGCCCAGCGCGGCGAGCTCGCGTTCGAGCCAGTAATGGCACGCGGCGACCTCGCGCTGCGCGGGCGTCTTGTGCAGCCGCCGCTTGCCGCGCGGTTCCCACTTGAAGTGCTTGACCGCGTTGGTCACGTAGACGCTCGCGCGCTCGATGCCGGCTTCGTCAAGCGCGCGGTCGAGCATGCGGCCCGCCGCGCCGACGAACGGGATGCCGGTGCGGTCTTCCTGATCGCCCGGCTGCTCGCCGACCAGCATGATGCGCGCGTCGGCGGGCCCCGCGCCGGGCACCGGCTGCGTCGCGTGTTCCCACAGCCCGCAGCGGCGGCAGGCGTCGAGCGTGGCCGGCGCGTCGTCGTCGGCCGTGGCGGGCTTCGCGGGCGCGTGGCGCGTCATGCGGGGCCTCCCGCGCAGGCTGGCGCCGCGCCTGTGTCACGGTGCGTTCGCCAGCGGGCTGCAGGCGAATCGAAGTCCTTGCCGGGTCGGAACATTGGCGGTGCGCGCATCGACGGCTCCCCTATCGAATCGACGATATCGACGACCTGCAGCAACCGGCATGCCGCATGCAGGCGATATCTGCGATATGGGCGCGCGGTTTGCGCCGCGGCCATCTCCGATTACAGGGAGAAACGCGATGCAAACCACTCCCGGCGACGATCCGGCGGCCGACGACGTGCTGCTATGGCGCACGCCCGATAGCGTGCCGCGACGGCCGTGCCGCGTGCTGGTCGTCGACGACTATCGCGACGCGGCCGATGCGCTGCGGTTGCTGCTCCGGGCGCGCGGCTTCGAATGCCGCGTCGCGGACGATCCGTTCGCCGTCTGCGATCTCGCGCGCGACTGGCAGCCGTTCGCGATCGTGCTGGACATCGCGATGCCGGGCCTCGACGGCCTGCAGCTCGCGACGCGGCTGCGCGGCGACCCGCGCACCGCACCGCCGACATGCTGCTTATCGCGTGCAGCGCATTCGCGTCGCAGAACGATCGCGACCGTGCGCGGCAAGCCGGCTTCGACGCGCACTGCGCGAAGCCGCTGACGCCGCACCGGCTGCTGCGTTATCTGGACGCCGCATTCGGCGGTGCGCGGCCGGGCGCGGGCGTTACACGGCGCGTGTAAAAAAACCGCGTCGGCGGGCGGGGCCCGTCACGCGCGCGCGGGGGCCTCGGCGCGTAATGCGGCTCGCGCCGCCAGCGCCGCCAACCCGCCGGCAACGACGAGCAGGCCCGCGCTCAGCCCGAACGTCGCGCGATAGCCGTACAGGTCGAACAGCACGCCGCCGCCTGTCGCGCCGAGCGCGATCGCGAGCTGCACGACCGCCACCATCAGACCGCCGCCGGCTTCCGCGTCACGCGGCAGCGCACGGGCCAGCCACGTCCACCAGCCGACCGGCGCCGCGGTGCCGAGCAGCCCCCAGACGGCAAGCAGCGCGGCGGTCGCGCCGATCGAGTGGCCGAACGCGATCAGCGCGACGGCGACCGCCGCCATCAGGCCGGGGATCACGATCAACGTCCGGTAGAGCCCGCGTTGCAGGAACGCGCCGATCAGGATCGTCCCCGCGAACCCCGCGACGCCGATCACGAGCAGCAGTACCGACAACCCGGCGGCCCCCGCGTGCGTCACGGCTTCGAGGAAGGGCCGCAAGTACGTGAACAGCGTGAACTGCCCCATGAAAAAGACGCTGACCGCCGTCATGCCGAGCGCGACCGGCGCGCTCGCCAGCAGTGCGAACGCGCGCCCGGGCGTGGCGCTGCCGTGCGCGGCGTGCATGCGCGGCAGGCTCGCGAGCTTCCAGCCGAACGCGATCGCGGCGACCGGCACGACGCAGAAGAACGCCCATCGCCAGCCGACGATGCCGCCGAGGAAACTGCCCAGCGGCGCGGCGACGACGGTGGCCAGCGCGTTGCCGCCGTTGACGATCGCCAGCGCGCGCGGAACCTGCCGGTCCGGCACGAGGCGCATCGCGGTGGCCGCCGACATCGACCAGAACCCGCCGATGGCGACGCCGATCAGCGCGCGCCCCGCGATGAACACCAGATAGTTCGGCGCAAATGCGACGACCGTGCCGGACACGATCATCAGCAGCGTGAGCGACAGCAGGACCCGCTTGCGGTCGCGCCGCCCGGCCAGCGACGAGATGAACAGGCTCGTCAGCAGCGCGAACGCGCCCGACACGGAGATCGCCTGGCCCGCCTGCCCTTCGCTGATCCGCAGATCGTGCGCGATCGGCGTCAGCAGGCTGACCGGCATGAATTCGGACGCGACGAGCGCGAACGCGCCGAGCGCCATCGCGAGGACGGCGCCCCATGCGGCGGTGTGAACGGGCGCGGGCCCGCGATCGGAAGGGGAAACGGCTTGCATCGTTGAATCGGGAAGAATGCGGAGCGGTGGCGTCGGGGATGGGCTCGTCAGTCGCAATGCGCGACGACGGCCGTGCCGCGATCGGCCAACGACGTGCGGCCGTCGGTATCGCGCGCCGCCGTCACGCGGGTGGACGCCACCCGCGCATCGTCGACCCACGTGCGCGGATTGGCGCGCGCCGGATTGAAGCCGGCGGCTTGGTAGCGAATCATGTCCTCGCGCACCTGCTCGCGCGTCAGGCCCTGCGCATGGACGAGCAACGGAGCGGAAACGGCAAGCGCGGCGACAAAAAGGCGAAGAAGGGATTTCACGAGACGGACTCCGGGAAGAATGCGTGGGCGGTTCCCGAGGCCGGCTGCGGGCGCACGGGAGCCTGAACGTTTCGCAGTCTATCGGCCCGCGCTCGATCGATTAAGTAGCGCGGCGCGCTTGGACTTATAAGCTGCACCGATTAATCGGCCGAGCGGGCGGCGGGCGGCACGGGGCGGTGTCGGTGCTAGGATGGGCGTCCGTTTCGACAGGAGCCGCCCGACATGCCGCGCGAAAACCTCAACGATCTGCTCGTGTTTCTGGCGGTGGCGCGCGACCGGAGCTTCACGCGCGCGGCGGCGCGGCTCGGCGTGTCGCAATCGGCGCTGAGCCAGACGGTCCGCGATCTCGAGACGCGCCTCGGCGTGCGACTGCTGACGCGCACGACGCGCAGCGTGTCGACGACCGAAGCGGGCGAGGAACTGTTTCAGGCCGTCGCGCCGCGCATCGACGAGATCGAGATGAAGCTCGCCGCGGTGGCCGATTTCCGGGACAAGCCGGCCGGCGTCGTGCGGATCACGGCCACCGAGCATCCGATCGACACGATCATCTGGCCGAAGCTCAGGCGGGTGCTGCCTGATTACCCCGACATTCGCGTCGAGCTGTCGGTCGACTACGGGCTGTCGAACATCGTCGAGGAGCGCTACGACATCGGTGTGCGCTACGGCGACCAGGTCGCGAAGGACATGATCGCCGTGCGCATCAGCCCGGACATCCGGATGGTGATGGTCGCGTCGCCGGCCTATCTCGACGGCCGCAAGCCGCCGAAGACACCTCAGGACCTGCTCGATCACGACTGCGTGACGCTGCGGCTCGCGACCGCGAAGGGCATCTATGCGTGGGAGCTGAAGAAGGGCAGGAACGAGATCCAGGCGCGCGTGAGCGGCCGGATCACCTGCAATACGCAACCGCATCTGGTGCAGGCGGCGCTCGACGGCTTCGGCATTGCGTTCGTCACCGAGGACATCGTGCTCGACCACGTGCGCAGCGGGCAACTGCGGATCGTGATGCCGGACTGGTGCCCGGCGTTTCCCGGCTATCACGCGTACTACCCTAGCCGCCGCCAGGCATCGCGCGCGTTCTCGATCGTGATCGACGCGTTGCGGCATCGGGCATAGCAGGACGGCGGGACGGCGGAGCCGGGCATCCCCCGGCTGGGTGGGCTTGCCCGGATCATGCACAATACGCGGCATCTGAGATGGGGAGACTGGCCCGTGGGAATCAACTTCGATTTGACCGACTTGCAGGCGTTTCGCGCGGTGGTGGAGCTGGGCAGCTTCCGGAAGGCCGCCGACGCGATCAGCATTTCGCAACCCGCGTTGAGTCGGCGGATCGACAAACTGGAGGAAGCGCTCGGCGTGCGTCTGTTCGAGCGCACCACGCGCAGCGTCACGCTGACCACCGTCGGGCGCGTATTCGCGCCGAGTGCCGAGCAACTGCTGGACGATCTCGACGTCGCGCTGCTCGGCATCCGCGACGTGTCATCGAGCCGTCTCGGTCATGTGACGATCGCGTGCGTGCCGTCGGTGGCCTACTACTTCTTGCCCAACGTGATCGCGAGCTATCATCGCCGCTTTCCGCGCATCCGGGTCAAGCTGCTGGATGCCGGCGCGAACGAGGTGCTGAGCGCCGTGATCAGCGGCGAGGCCGATTTCGGCGTGAGCTTCATGGGGAGCCAGGAACCCGAGATCGACTTCAAGCTGCTGCTGCAGGAGCGGTTCGTTGCCGCGTGCCGGCGCGACCATCCGCTCGCGCGCAAGAAGCGCGTGACCTGGAACGAGCTTTACGAGTACGAGTATGTGTCGGTGGACAAGACTTCCGGCAACCGCCTGTTGCTCGACCAGGCGCTGACGACCGTCGCGCCGCGTGCGCCGAGCGTGTGCGAGACGCGCCACGTGACGACCCTGCTGGGGTTGATCGAAGCCGGGCTCGGCGTCGCCGCGGTGCCGTCGATGGCGATGCCCGGACACGACCATCCGCTGCTCACGAGCGTGCCGCTCGTCGAACCGGTGGTCAAGCGCCGGGTAGGCATCGTGAAACGGCGCGGGCGCCCGCTGACGCCGGCCGCGGAGGAGTTTCACCGCGCCATCGTCGACGCCAAACGTGCCGGCACCGGCGCCGCACGCAGCGACGGATCGACGTGACGAATACAAAATATCCGGTGAATACGACCGGAACATCGAGGAAGACAGCATCGTGAGGTTGGCAAGGCCGCTTCGTTCGCTCTACGTGCAGGTTCTGCTGGCGATGGTGCTCGGCGTGAGCGTCGGGCACTTCTGGCCGTCGGCTGGCGCGATGCTCAAGCCGCTCAGCGATGCATTCGTCGGTCTCGTGCGGATGATGATCGCGCCGATCGTGTTCTGCACGATCGTCTCCGGCATCACGTCGCTGGCGAACGGCAAGGCCATCGGGCGCACGATCGTCCGCGCGCTGGTGCTGTTCTATCTGCTGACTGCCGTCGCGCTCGCGTTCGGCCTCGTCACCGCGTTCGTGCTGCGGCCCGGCGCCGGCATGCACGTCGACGTCCACCATCTCGACGCGAGCATCCTCGCGCAATATGCACCGCACGCGCAACCGCACGGGCTCGTCGAGTTCGCGTTGAGCGTGATCCCCGATACGATGCTCGGTGCATTTCAGAAGGGCGAGGTGCTGCCCGTGCTGCTGCTGTCCCTGCTGTTCGGTTTTTCGCTGAATGCGTATCCGCAGGCCGGTCGGCCCGTGCTGGCGCTGATCGACGGCGTCGCGCAGATCGTGTTTCGCGTGCTCGCGATGGTGATGCGGCTCGCGCCGCTCGGCGCATTCGGCGCGATGGCGTTCACGGTGGGACGCTTCGGCATCGGCTCGGTCGGCTCGCTCGCGCGGCTGATGGTGGCGTTCTACGTCGCCTGCGTGCTGTTCGTCGCGTTGGTGCTCGCGCCGCTCGCCCGGCTGCACGGCTTCGCGTTGTGGCGGCTGTTGCGCTACCTGCGCGAGGAACTGCTGATCGTGCTCGCGACGTCGTCGACGGAGCCGGTGTTGCCGCGGCTGATCGTCAAGCTGGAGTCGCTCGGTTGCGACAAGGGTGTGGTCGGCCTCGTGCTGCCGGCCGGCTACTCGTTCAACCTGGACGGCACCGCGATCTACCTGACGCTCGCGGCGTTGTTCATCGCGCAGGCGTGCGACGTACCGCTGTCCGCGCCGCAAATCGCGGCGATGCTGGCCGTGATGCTGTTGACGTCGAAGGGCGCGGCAGGCGTGTCCGGCAGCGGACTCGTCGCGCTCGTCGCCACGCTCGCCGTGATGCCCGATCTGCCGGTGGCCGGCGTCGCGCTGCTGGTCGGGATCGATCGCTTCATGTCGGAGGCGCGTGCGCTGACGAGCGTGGTCAGCAACGCGTGTGCGGTGATCTTCGTGTCGACGTGGGAAGGGGCGTGCGATCGCGCGCGTCTTGCGTGGATGCTGACCGCGGCCGGGCCCGTGGGCCCGAACGGCGCCGACGATGCCGACGATGCCGACGCCGACGCCGCGCGCGACGGGAAGGCGATCTGACGCACGCCTTCCCTCGGTGCTGGCTCAGTGTGCGGAGACGGGATCCAGTCCGGTCGATTTCACTTCCGATTGCACGTCGGGCGACGCGAGATAGTCGAGCAGCGCCTTCGCTTCCTTCGGATGTTGCGCGCCGACGGGGATGCCGGCGGCGAAACGCGTGACCGACTGCAGCGATTCGGGAATCTTGCCGACGAAGGTCGCGCCTTTAACGGGCAGCAGTTCGCTAACCTGCTGGAAGCCGATTTCGTAGTCGCCGTTTGCAACCACCGACGCCACCGGAATCCGCGGGACCATCTTCGCCTTCGATTTCACCTGGTCCTCGATGCCGAGCTTCTTGAACAATTCCCGCTCGATGTACACGCCGCTCGCGCTGTCCGAATAGGCGATCGACTTCGCGTGCAGCAGCACCTGCTTCAGCGCGTCGGGCGAGCTGATGTCGGGTTTCGCCGCGCCGTCGCGCACGACCATGCCAATGCGCGAATCGGCCAGCTCGACGCGCGATCCGGGGATCACCTTGCCTTGCTTGATCAGATCGTCGAGCGCGTAGCCGACCATGATCACCGCGTCGGCAGGCTCGCCGCGCGCGAGCCGGTTCGGAATCGCTTCGGGCGACTTGCCCATCGACGGGCCGAGCGCGGTGGCGAGCGTGTTGCCCGTGCTGGACGCGAACTGCGGGCCGAGCAGCTTGTAGGCGGCGGTAAAGCCGCCCGAGCTCATCACGTGCAGGTCGGCGGCCTGCACGTTCGCGCTGACCGCGCTGGTAGCGACGAGCGCGGTCGCGCACAGTTTCAGAAGCAGGTTTTTCATCGTCAGGGTCGTTGTCATGGTCCGGGTCGTGCGGAGTCGGGGCAGGTCGTTCGGCATCGCGCGTCAGTGCGCCGGCGTGAGCGTCGCCGGGTGGCGACGATAGAGCGCGAACGTCGCGAGCAGCGCGCACGCCGCGGCGAGGCTCATCCAGTAGCCCGGTGCGGCCTTGTCGCCGGTCATGTGAATGAGCGCGGTCGAGACGGCGGGCGTGAAGCCGCCGAACACGGCCGTCGCGAGGCTGTAGGCGAGCGAGAAGCCTGCGACACGCACCTCCACCGGCATCACTTCCGTGAGCGCGACGACCATCGCGCCGTTGTAGATCCCGTACATGAACGACAGCCACAGCAGCACGAGCAGCATGTTGACGAACGACGGCGCATGAGCGAGCAGCGACAGCGCGGGATAGGCGGTCGCGATCGCGAGCACCGTCATGCCGACGAGCAGCGGCCGGCGGCCGACACGATCGGACAGCGCGCCGCCGATCGGCAGCCAGACGAAGTTCGACAGGCCGACGCACAGCGTCACGAGCAGGCTGTCGGCGGTGCTCAGGTGCAGGACGGTCTTGCCGAAGGTCGGCGCATAGACGGTGATCAGGTAGAAGCTCGTCGTGGTCATCGCGACCAGCATCATGCCGGCGAGCACGACGCGCCAGTTATGCATCAGCGTGGTGAAGACTTCCTTCATGCTCGGACGATGCCGGCGTGCCTTGAACTCCTGCGTTTCCTCCAGGTTGCGGCGCAGCATGAAGATGAACGGCACGATCATGCAGCCGACGAAGAACGGCACGCGCCAGCCCCACGCGGCGATCGCCGATGCGCTGAGCCAGTGATTGAGCGCGAAGCCGAGGGCCGCCGCGACGACGATCGCGACCTGCTGGCTGGCGGACTGCCAGCTCGTGAAGAAGCCCTTGCGGCCGGGCGTGGCCATTTCGGCCAGATAGACCGACACGCCGCCCAGCTCGGCTCCCGCCGAAAAGCCCTGCAGCAGGCGCCCGAGCAGCACGAGCACCGGCGCGAGCAGGCCGATCGTCGCGTAGCCCGGCACGAACGCGATCAGGATGGTGCCGCTCGCCATGATCGCCAGCGTGACGATGAGGCCCTTGCGGCGGCCGACGTCGTCGATATACGCGCCCAGCACGATCGCACCGAGCGGCCGCATCAGGAAGCCGGCGCCGAACACGGCGAACGTCATCATCAGGGACGCGAACTCGCTCGCGGCGGGAAAGAACACGGCGGCGATCTGTGTTGCGTAGAAGCCGAACAGGAAGAAGTCGAACTGCTCGAGGAAGTTGCCGGCCGTCACGCGGAATACCGCGGCGGCCTTCGAACGTCCGGTCGGAAGGCTGGGCGAGGGGTGCATCTGGGTGTCTCCAGTAAATCGGGAAAATGCGCGGGGAGCGGTTGATTGTCGTTTTCGCCATGTTCGCCCGGAGACGGGGAAACGATAAGTGCGATTTTTGGAAGGATTGATGTTTTTTGGTTATCAATGCGTGTCGGGGATTTGATCCGACAAAAGCTTGGCTGCGCCCCAGGCAGGCAACGAACGCGCCCCGGACGATCAAAAAGAACCGGCGAGGCAGGGGAAGCCTCGCCGGCTGAAATGTCCCGGCTCAGGAGGGGGGTGCCGGGACATGAACGCACGACTCAATTGAGTGGGTACGGGCGACAAGACGTCCGGGAATTACTTCACGCTGGCAGTCTTCAGGTCGGGCGAAGAAATGGCACCCGATACCACGCTGATCGACTTGGCTGCTGGACGCGTCACCTGCGCAAGTGCCGACTGCATGTCCGGCCAGTGAAAGACCTTGCCCCATGCGAGAACCGCCACCAGGACGGTTGCCGTCGTCAGCGCGAACACTTTCCACGTGCGGCGGGATGTCGGCTTGCCACGCTTCGCCGCGGACCCCACCGGCCCCATTTGTGACGGCTGCATCGCGCTGGTGAAGCGGATGTCGTTGACGAACACCTTGCCGATTTCGTAGCGGTTGTGCGCCGGAATCGGCGGCTGCGGCTGCGACTGCGGCTGCGATCGCACGGGTGCATCGATCACTGTCGTCCCTTCGCCGATACGAGGTCGCACCGGTTCGAAATCGGCGGTGACTGACGTGAGCCGCGTGGACACCTGATCGAGGAACGCATTCACATCCGCGTGCAAATAACCCAGCACATCGATCGAATCGTCGTTCAGATGCTCGGCAATCGTCGCGAGTTGTCCGGCGAACAGTCCCGGCAAGTCGGACACGTCAGCTTGTTCGATGAGCATGTGATGCTTGATGAGCCCGCCGACGATGGCCGCGCACACGCAAGTGAGGGCGCATGTCGCCTGCGCCGGCACCGCAACCCGCGGGGCCACGTGATCGCTCAATTCCGTTGCATCGATGCCGGTTGCGTGTGCGACGAGCGTGAAGCCCGCATGCTCGAGCTCTTTCAATTTTCCGGTCGACTCGACCCATGTCGCGCACTCGTCGCGAATACGCGGATTGATCGTGCGCGACATGAGCGCGCCGAACACAGCGATCGTTTCATCGCGGCCTTCCGCTGCGCGGGCTGCCAATGCCGCAATCAGGATCGCCGCGGACGATGCAAACACCTGTTCGATGGCGTGCGGCGGCAATCCGACTTGTTGCGCGAGTTTCTGACGAACGACATCGTCGGCGCATGCGCGAAGCGCGGCTGAAAGATTGATCCGTTTCAATGGAGGCTCCCCGTTGGGTTCGTTGTGATGGGTTCGCGCGTGTCCCGCTTCGACGCGAGCACGGTCAGATCGCGCGCCAACGCTTCGAACACCGGCGCCCATTCCCCGTATGCGGGCTGCCGATAAAGGCGGGTGTTCGGATACCACGGACTGTCGGCCCGCTCGGTCATCCAGATCCAGTGCGGATTCACGTCGAGCAGTACCCAGGTTGGAACGCCGAGCCCGCCTGCCAGATGTGCGATCGACGTGCAGACGGTGATGACCAGATCGAGGCTCGCGACGAGCGCCGCCGTATCGTCGAACGACGACAGACCGGATGTCGGATCGAGCAGCGGCAGCCCCGCGTTTTGCAGACGCAGCACATCGCCATGCGCATCCATCTGCAAATTGACGAACGTCACGTCGCTCATGCCCGCGAGCGCATGGACGTAATCCATCGGATCCACCGAGCGAAGCGGATTGCGCTGATGGGTCTTGCTGCCGCTCCACGCAATGCCGACACGCAATTTCCGCTCGCCGGACAGGGCAGAACGCCAGTTGGCCACGTTCGCGCGATCGGCCTTCAGGTACGGTGTGCCGGGCAGGTCGGCCAGCCGCGCATCGAGCACGCAAGGCAGACTGCCGACCGGCAAATGAAAGTCGAACGGCGGCAGAGGGCGCTGATTGTGCGCGATGACCGTTTCGACCGCATCGCCAAGACTGCGTGCAAAAAGCGCATGCAGCGGTTCGAAACAGCAGTACACGAGCTTTCCGTGTTGCTGCCTGACGTATTGGGCAAATGCCGGGACGAAACGCATGAATTGCAATGCGTCGCCGTGGCCTTGTTCTCCCCATACAAAAATCGTTTTGCCGGCGAGCGGTTCACCGTTCCAAAGCGGAGCCGGGATGTTCGGTGAAATGTCGCGCAGTTCGGGCGATCCGGCCCACCGTGCTTCGTGATTGCGCCAGCCGTTCTCATAGTCGCCGCGCAGCAATTGCAGCATCGCGACGGTCCACACGATCGACGGGTTGTTCGGCTCGAGGCTCAGCGCACGCTGCGCGATGTCGAGCGCCGCGTCGAATCGGCCACATTCACGCAGCACGTAGGAATACGTCTGCAATGCCGTGACGTAGTTCGGCGCAAGGGCGCAAGCACGCTCCGCTGCCACGAGGCTATCGGCGATGTTGCCGGTTTTCAGCAGCACGGACGCGAGGTTCGTCCATGCCAACGCATGGTTGGGTTCTTCCTCGATCGTCGTTTCGAGCAGCTTGCGCGCCTCGTCATGCCGGCCCAATTCCAGGTAAGCCGCGCCCCAATTGTTGCGCAGCATCGGCAAGCGGGGATTCATGTCAGCCGCCTTCTCATAGGCGGCGAGTGCTTGCGCGTAGTGGCGCGCCGCGTGATTCGCGAGCCCGAGGCGGAACCAGTTGTGAGCGTCGGCAGCGAAATGCCGACACAGCACGAGCGCGATATGGGTGGCATCTTCGACGCGACTGCAACGCAGCGACGCATCGAACCAATCGATCAGCCAGCTATCACCGAGGTTTTCCTTTAACCCCACGCGATGAAACCACTCGCATGCGTCGACATCGTTTCCCATGCGAATGGAAAGGCGCCCGTGTTCGATCAGCGCGTCGACACTGTCCGGTTCGATGTGCAGCGCGCGATCGAGCATATCTTGCGCGTCATGAAGCCGGCCGCGCAGCAGCATCAACCGGCTGCAAGCAATGAAGGCGCGCGGGTTGCCCGACTCGATTGCACGATCGATATCGAGCAGGCGCGATGCGCCGATCAAATCGCTGCGCGTGATGCGGGTTTCTACGTCCGAGAGCCATTTCATTGCGATGCACTCCGCAGAATTTGAGCCGGCCGGATCTCGGCCTTTCGGGCAAGCTGGCCGATGAACGTGACGAAGGCGTCATCGTTGCGTTTGCTTTCCATCGCCTTGCGCATTGCGGCGCTGGCCTGCGTATACGACGGGATGACCGTATCGCGCCGCTCGTCGAGCCGCGCAACGATGAATCGGTCACCGACGTGCAATGGCGCGTTCGTGAACTGGCCGGGCTGCATCGTCGCGAGTGCCTGCGCGAGCGGCAACGGCAAACCGAGCGTCTGGCCTTCTTTCACCGGCTGCTTGAAGCTGATCCAAGCGGTTTGCGCGTCGCTTGCGTGGCTGCGCGTCGCGACATTCGCGAACGATTCCCCCTTTTCGAGCAACGCCAGCGCAAAGCGAGCGGTCGGTTCGTCGGCGAACGACATTTGACTGACCTTGTATTGGGTCGGTCCGAGCTGGCCGACGATTTCGTTGTAGCGCTGGCGAACTTCGTCGTCCGTAACCGGCTGCACCGGCAAATGCCGGGCGACGTACAGGCGATTTTCCGTATCGACTTTCGCTTTTTGCATGGCGGCGCGCACGGGTTGTGCGTTACCCAAACCGTCGCGCTCCGCTGCCTGACGAAGCAGCTCGCGCGCGACGAGCCCCTGCAACACTTCGCCGCGCGCCGATTCGGGGCGCCCGGTCATCGCTTCGTCCAGTTCGACGCGATGCAGCGCGACGCCGTTGACCGTCGCGACCACATCATCGGAAGCCGCCGACGCGGCGGGAGCGTGCAATGTCGCCGCCATCATTGCGAGTGCCGCCCAGCCTGGCACGCGCGGCGTTCGAATGCTTCGCATGGTTGTTTTCCTCCTGTGTTTTTTTGTCAGGCCGCAATCGATTCGAATCCGGGCTTCACGAGCTGACCGAGCAGTTCGTCGTAACGGGCAATGAGCGGTTGGTGGGTGGCAAGGAACGGCGCAATGGCGGCACGCTGACGCTCGCGGTATGCGTCGAAATCGTCGTCGTGATGCTTGATCGCGTGAATGAGCTGCTTCGCCCCCGCATCGATATCGCTTTCCGTGTAGTAGTACCCGACGTCCTTGCAAAGGTGCGCGTTGTGCACGAGCGCATAGCCGTTCCATGCCACATCGAAATAGAAGTAGTTGAGCGCCAGGCCCCACTGATGCGACACGACGATATCCGTGTGATCGGCGAGAAACTGCGGTGTATCGTGCCTGCCGACGAAGCTGACCTTGCTGTCGCGCACGAGGTCGAGGTAATGGGCGATACCGATGAATTCCGGGCACGAGCGCGCCAGATGCTCGGCATTGGTCACGTGGACGAACCCCATTCGCTCGCCGATTTCCCGGTAGGCGTGCTCCGCGATCAAGAGCGGGTTGAGGCAGAACTTCAGCACGTCGATATTGGGCTCCATGACGGAGACGCGCATCGCCGCTGCTCGTCCCGGTCGATACTCGCCTTTGAACGGCAACTGGTTCGTGCGCATGTCGAGGCACATCGGATCCCACACGAAAGGCACCGGCACCACCTCCTGGCGGCGAAGTACCCCCAGAAAACCGGCCGTCGTCTCCATCACCTGCGGGATGACCCAAACCTGGTCATAGTTCTGATTGATGAACACGTGATCGGTCAGGCGGCGGCCGAAGATCATCGCTTCGGTCATCTGTACGTACTCGGGCCCGCAGCAGTAGCTGACGATCTTCGTGTGCTGCGATTTCAGGTACGCGGTCTGCTCGTTGCTGATCTGGCCGCCCAGCTCGATCAGCACGTCGAGCGTGTCTTTTTCTTCTTCGAACGTGCACGTGGGAAACTGTTCGAGATCCCAGGGCAGGGCGGAAGTGATCGGCACGTCCGTGGTGTTGACGAGCACGACATCGTGACCCAGCGGCGAATGCTGAAAGAGCTTCGCGAGATACAGCGCGTTCTGCTTGATGCCGTTGACCCACAGGCTTTCGTTCGCATGGCGAAGCCCGATGGTGATGCCGATGCGTAATCCGCATGGAAACTTCATCATTACCCTCCGTCGTTTTCTCTGATGAACCAGCGAGTCACTCAACCACTTACCGCCGCCGCGATCGCGGCGCTGTACTGCTCGACATTCGCGGGCGCCAGCGGATCGAGCGTCGCGAGAAAGCGCCGCGCTTTCGCCTTGTAGTCGTTGAGACTCGCGTCGTGCACCGCGAACGCTTCGCGAAGCGCCAACGCACCGTCTTCGCAATCGAATCCTTCGTATCGATACCCGCAATCGCGCAACAAATCGGAGTTGTGGATCAGCGGGTAGCCGCCGTGCAGCGCTTCGTAATAGATGTAGTTCTGCGTGTTCTCCCACGTGTGCGACACGATCGCATCGGCTTCGCGCGTGAGAATTTCGTGGACGGGCAAACGCGGCTCGAACGTCGCGCGACCCTGCACAACCAGGTCGAGACTGCGTGCGAAGCCCACGAATTGCGCATCGCTTTTCAGTTGAATCGTGTTGAACACGCGCAGGTATTCGATGAGATCCGGCTGTTGACGGTGTGCGAGGTCGGCCACCAGCATCGGAATATGCGACGTCTTGACCATGCATATATTCGGTTCGAGCACGGCGATACGCCAGCGCGAGCGGCCTGCCTGATATCCGAATCCGCCGTCGGTCGCGCGCTCCACGAATGCCGGGCTCCACAGGTGCTGCATCGCCGTGACGGGCGCGCGCAAAGCCGTTTCGTAGTAGCTGGCGCACGTCTTCTCGAATGCCGGCAGCGTCCAGATTGCGCTGTACGGCGTGCCCGAGACGAGCATCCCGTGAGGCAGCGCGAACATCATTCGCTCGATATCGATCACGTAATCGTTCGCGACGCGCATACCGATGACGCGACCGCCTTTCTCACGGAAAGCACGTGCCCAGTCGGGATTGAGTTGCGCGCTCAGTTCGATAATCACGTCGAGCTTCTGTCGCGCGGTGTCGAGATCGATCACCGGGACCGGTGCAAACTCGAGAAATTGCGCGGCGGATGCGGGATCTCCGTCGCCGCCGTTCACGAGATGCACGGATTCGATGTTCGGCGCATGCTTGAGCAGCATCGCGAGGAAGTAGCAGTTCTGGAAGATGCCGTTTTCCCAGATCGATTGTTGCCCCTTGCGCAGGTAGATCGTCACACCGACGTTCAGCTTGTTCATGCGACGACTCCCGGTGCAACGCAATTCCGCGCATTTTTGCCGGTCAGCGCGAGCAGGCGGCGCGCGTACACGGAGCAGTTCGCGGTTGCGCGGGGCGCGAGCGACACGAGAAAGCTGCGCGCACGCTGTGTGTAGTATTTGTGCTCGGTGTCGTGGCGCTGAACGGCGCGCAGCAGTTGCACTGCGCCCGCCTCGATATCGGATTCCGGGTAAAAATAACCGAGGCTCGACAGCCACGGCGAGTTATGGATGAGCGGATAACCCCCGTACAGCGCGTCGAGATACAGGATGTTCTGATCGTTCTGCCATTGGTGCGCTATCAGAGCGTCCGCGTTCTGGCTCATGAACCCGGCGAAATCGTGACGGCCATCCAGCCGCACCCGCTCGGCGCGGCTCAAATCCATCGAATTCAGGAGAAACGAGAACGACGCGTGCTCGCGCATTTGGATGCTGTTGAGCACGTGTAACCCGCGAACCGCGTGCTGGTCTGCGCGAAACGCCGCCTCACCGATGAGCATCGGTATCACGCAGCATTTCACGACCGAAATATTGGGCTCGAAGACGGCGAAGCGCAGCCCACGCGGGCCGGTTTCGCCGCGAGTCGAGCGGGATTCGTATCCGAAGCGCAGTCCGGCCTGTTCGATGGCCTGAATGCGCTGTTCGATAAACGTGCTGTCCCATAGAAACGGCACTTCGTACACGGGGCAACGATGCAGGGTGCGCAGCATCGGCATCAGCGTGCGATCCTTGCCCAAAATCCAGATTTCATCGCAGCGATTCGCGCGCGAGAAATATCCGCTGCGTTGGAATACGCTTGGCTCGACAAGACCGACGTAAGGCTGACCACAGCAGAAGAAGACGACTTTCTTGCCTTGCGCTCGCGCATAGTCGAGCCACTCCACGTCGAGCCCGCCGCCCATTTCGAAGATCACGTCGGGCGGCTCCGGAAGATCGCGTGGCGCGACGAGCGGGATGTCGCCGGCGAGTGCGATGGCTTCCGGCGACAAGGATGGCTGGTCGCCGCAGTTCAGAAGCACGATATCCGCCACGAAAGGCAACTCGCGCAGCAGCTGCACAAAATAGAAGATGTTCTGACCTAGCCCGTTTTCCCATATGGATTGACCCGCGTGCGTGAGTACGGAAATTCCAATCTTCATGTTCTGGTTCTCAGGGTTTTCGTTGTGTTGAGTAACGACTCAACCAATCCGGTTATCGGCAGGGCGGAACGATGAAATACGGGAAATTTTCCGGGCCAAGTCAGATACTCAAAGCGTCGACTCATGCGTTACTCATTGACTCACGCATCACTCGAGCGTGATGTCCACGCGGCGATTCTTCGCACGTCCGGCCGGTGTTGCATTGCTCGCAACCGGGTTGTTCTCGCCGTAGCCGCGCACGTCGAATTTCTGTGCCGCCAGGCCGTGTTCACGCAGATATTGCGCAACGGATTGAGCGCGCCGCTGCGACAACTGTTGATTATGTTCGGCGGTGCCGGTCGAGTCGGTATAGCCGCTGATCGTCACGGTTTTGAATGGCGTACCGTGTGCCGCTTCGATCAGCGCATCGAGCTTGTCGCGAGCATCCGCCTTCAGCGTCGATTTGTCGGTGTCGAAGTTGGCGTCACTGTCGAGTGTGATGTGCTTCGCGGTAACAGGGGCAGCCGCGACGGGCGCCGGGACCGGCGCAGGTTTTACCGCGGCCGGCGGCGCGGGCTGAGCCGGCGTCGCGCACTGGAACGTCAGGATCCGCACGTCCCGCGGATTCTGCTCGTCACCCAGCGGTGCGACTGATTCGAGCGGCTGCACCTGCTTTTTGCCGCAGATTTCCACCGCTTCGGAATAGCACGCTTCCTGCCCTTCGAAAAGACCATGGCAATCGACGCGGTATGCCTGTTGCCCGTTCGGCATGCTGACGCGATACGCATTCCACGTCGGGCCTTGTGAAGCGCAAGCCGCCAGCAGCACGGTTACACCGATAACAAGAAGGGATTTCGCTGACATTTTTTGGTTTCCTTGTTTGATTTGCCTGATCGGTTGCGCGGAACGGACCTGAGAGAGCGTCCGTTCCGCGCGTCACAACGTCATCGCATTACGGCTTCGTTGGAATCCTTACCACTGGTAGGACGCGCCGACGCCGTAGGACTGACCGCCGCTGCTGATACCGACACCGCCGCGCACCTTCAGGTTGTTGGTAATGCGCGCGGTGAAGCCGATGGCCGTCGCGCCGTAACCCTGGAAGCTCGCACCGCCGATGCCGACCGAAATCGTCTTGCCTTGGTCGACATCGGGGATCATCGTCAACGCAGTCGCGGCAGCGACGCCGCCGTATGCCTTGCGGGCAACCGAATTGATGGAGTTGCTCAGGTCGTTCCGCACGTTCTGCAGTTGCGACATGTTCACGCCATCGGTCGGGTTGATGCCCCGCCCGACGTTGGTCAAACGGCGTTCGTTGCCGGCCGAGCCGATGGACACGGTGTTTTCCTCGTCCGCGACGGAATCCTTGCCCAGCGCAACGGAATTGCGTCCGCTCGCGATCGCACCGGCGCCCAACGCGGTCGCGTTGTCGCCCGATGCAGTCGAGTCGACGCCCATCGCGCTCGATTTCGCGCCGGTCGCGTTCGCGTTGTAGCCGATCGCCGTTGCAGCATTTCCAGCGGCGTTTGCCTTGTTGCCGAATGCGGAAGCATTGACGCCCCCGGCGGTCGCGTTCACGCCAACCGCGACAGCATCGGTACCCGTTGCGCCATCGTTGTTGTAGTTCCCGCCTTGCGTGCCGTTGTCGTTGATGCTGACGTAGTGCGGCTTGGCAGTGCCGATCGCGCCAATTGCAGTCGACAGCGACGTGATGCCGGTGCTCGTGCTCGTGCTGAGCGAATCAAGCCCGCTCGTGACGGTGGAAAGACCCGTCGAAAGCGAACTCATTCCGGTGGACAGCGACGACATACCGGTGCTCGTGGACGTGCTCAGGCTCGACACGGCAGTGCTGGTCGAAGTGGACAACGAGCTGACGCCCGTGCTCAGGCTCGATACCGAGGTCGACGTCGAAGTCGAAAGCGACGTGACCGAACTCGTCACGGTCGACAGACCCGTCGACAACGACGACACGCCGGTGCTCAGCGAAGAAATGCCGGTGCTGGCCGACGTGCTCAACGAAGACATCCCGGTGCTCAGGCTGGAAATTCCCGTCGAAGTCGACGTCGAAAGCGACGACAGGCCGGTACTCAAGCTCGAGACGCCCGTGCTCAGCGAAGATATGCCGGTGCTCGTCGACGTCGAGAGCGAATCGATTCCGCTCGTCACCGTCGAAAGTCCGGTCGAGAGCGAACTGACGCCGGTCGAAAGCGAGCTGATACCGGTGCTGGTCGAGGTCGACAGCGAGTCGACCGAACTCGTCACCGTGGAGAGGCCCGTGCTGAGCGACGAAACACCGGTGCTCAGGCTGGACACCGCCGTGCTCGTGCTCGTGGACAGCGACGACACGCCGGTGCTGAGCGAAGAGATACCCGTGGAAGTCGACGTCGACAGCGACGAAAGGCCGGTGCTCAGGCTGCTCACGCCCGTCGACAACGACGACACTCCCGTGCTCAGCGAAGAAACCGCCGTGCTCGTGGAAGTCGAGAGCGAATCGACACTGCTCGTCACCGTCGACAGGCCGGTGCTCAGGCTCGACACCGCGGTTGACGTGGACGTGGACAGCGACGAAACACCGGTGCTCAACGACGAAACCGCCGTGGAAGTCGACGTGCTCAACGACGAAACGCCCGTGCTCAGGCTGGAAACCGCCGTCGAAGTCGACGTGCTCAGCGAATCGACGCTGCTCGTCACGGTCGACAGGCCGGTCGACAGCGAGCTGATGCCCGTGCTCAGGCTGGAGATGCCGGTACTCGTGGAAGTCGAGAGCGACGACACGCCGGTAGACAGCGAGGAAATGCCCGTGCTGGTCGAGGTCGACAGCGAGCCGATCGCGGTGGACGTGGACGTGCTCAACGAATCCACGTTGCTCACGACCGTGGACAGCCCCGTGCTCAACGAAGAAATTCCCGTCGACGTCGAGGTCGAGAGCGACGAAACACCCGTGCTCAGGCTCGAAACGGCGGTCGAAGTCGAAGTCGACAGCGACGAGATTCCCGTGCTCGTGGACGTGCTGAGCGATTCGATCGACTGGTTGGTCGAATCCAGCTGCGAACCATTGATTGCGTCCGTGCTGTCCTTCGAAATCTGACCGGCCGCCACGTTCGTCACCTGGCGTTCCTGGCCCGGTGCGCCGACGCTCACCACGCCGACCGGATTCGCACCCGCGAACGAGTACGTCGTGCCGCCGATCACCGCACTCGGCGTCGGGTGTGCGACATCGGTGATCGAGCCTGCACCCAATGCGACCGAATTGTCGTTCTTCGCATTGGCGCCGTCGCCGATCGCGACCGCGCCCGCGCCGCTGGCGGTGGCGTTCGTCCCCGCCGCCAACGCATTCAGGCCGGTTGCACCGTCGTTGTTGTAGTTGCCTTCCTGCACGCCGTTGTCGTTGACGGAATAGTAGTGAGTCTTGCTTGCAGAAATAGCGGTGGACAACGAAGAAATGCCGGTGCTGGTCGAAGTCGACAGTGACGATACGCCGGTCGAAAGCGAATCGATCCCGCTCGTGACCGTCGAAAGGGCGGTGCTGGTGGACGTGCTCAAGCTGGAAATGCCGGTCGACGCACTCGTGCTGAGCGAAGAAACACCGGTGCTCAGCGAGCTTGCCACCGTCGACGTCGACGTGCTCAGTGACGAAATGCCCGTCGATGCCGAGGTCGACAACGACGAAATCCCGGTGCTGAGCGACGACACGCCGGTACTCAACGACGAAATGCCGCTGCTCGTGGACGTGCTGAGCGAATCAACGGCGCTCGTCACCGTGGACAGGCTTGCGCTGACGCTCGAGATCCCGGTCGAAGCAGATGTGGAAAGTGACGAAATGCCCGTGCTTGCCGACGTCGACAGCGAACCGATGCTGCTCGTGACGCCCGAAATGCCGGTGCTCAGGCTCGAAACTGCCGTGCTGGTCGACGTCGACAGCGAATTGATTCCGCTGGTGATCGTGGACAGGCCCGTCGAAGCCGACGTACTCAGCGAAGAAATGCCCGTGCTGAGTGAGTCAATGCCGCTCGTCACCGTCGACAAACCGGTGCTGGTCGACGTCGACAGCGACGACATGCCGGTCGACAGCGACGAAATGCCCGTGCTCGTGGACGTGGACAGGGTTTCGATCGCCGTGTTGGTCGCGTAAAGTTGCGAGCCGTTGATCGCGTCGGTGCTGTCCTGCGTGATCTGGCCCGCGGCCACGTTGGTGATCTGGCGTTCGGCATCCTTCGCGCCGACGCTCACGACGCTTTGCGGATTTGCCCCTGCGAACGTGTACGCATTTCCCCCGATCGTCGCACCCGCAGTCGGCGTTGCGGCGCCGGTAACGGAACCGGGACCGAGTGCTACGTCGCCGGCATTCGTGGCCGCTGCGCCCGAGCCAATCGCAACCGACGTTGCGCCGGTCGCGTTCGCGTTGTTGCCCACTGCGACGCTTGCCGCGCCGCCCGCCGTTGCACCGACACCTGCTGCCAGCGCGTTGATACCGGTTGCGCCGTCGTTGTCGTAGTTCGCGCCTTGTACGCCGTTGTCGTTCACGGAGTAGTAGTGCGTCTTGCTCGCTGAAATCGCGGTAGACAGCGAACTGGTCGCGCTCGACAAACCGGTCGACAGAGAACCAATCCCGCTCACGACGGTGGAAAGACCCGTCGATGTCGACGAAGAAACGGAGCTGATGCCGCTTGCGATCGTGGACAGGCTGGCCGACGTTGCCGTGCTGAGCGACGACATACCGGTCGACAGTGACGACACGCCCGTGCTCAACGATCCGATATTGCTGGAGACCGTGGACAAGGCGGTGCTGGTCGACGTGCTCAACGACGAAATGCCGGTCGAAGCCGAAGTCGACAGCGACGACAAACCGGTGCTCAGCGAGCTGACGCCCGTGCTCAGGGACGAAACGCCCGTCGAAAGCGAGGACACGCCCGTGCTGAGGCTGGAGACCGCCGTGGAAGTGGACGTGCTCAGGCTCGACACACCGGTGCTCAAGCTCGACATTCCGGTCGATGCGGATGTGCTCAACGACGAAATGCCGGTGCTGGCGGACGTGGACAGCGACGCGACGTTGCTGTCGGTGGTCGAAAGCCCGGTCGACAGCGAATTGACGCCGCTGGTGACGGTCGACAGGCCCGTACTGGTCGAGGCGCTCAGCGACGAGATCCCCGTCGAAGCCGACGTGCTGAGCGAAGACACGCCGGTGCTCAACGACGAAACACCGGTGCTGAGGCTCGACACCGCCGTGCTCGTGCTCGTGGACAGCGACGACACGCCCGTGCTCAGGCTGGAAACGGCCGTCGACGTGGAAGTCGAAAGCGTGTCGATTGCGGTATTGGTGGCGAAGAGTTGCGAGCCGTTGATCGCGTCCGTGCTGTCCTGCGTGACCTGTCCGGCGGCGACGTTCGTGATCTGACGTTCGCTGCCCGGCGCGCCAACGCTGACGACGCCCGCAGGCGCAGCGCCCGCGTATTGATACGTCGTGCCGCCGACCATGCCGCTCGCGGTCGGAACAGCCGCGGCGGTCACGGAACCGTTGCCCAGCGCAACCGAATTCGCGGTCGAGGCGCTGGCGCCCTGGCCGATCGCGACAGCGTTCGTCGCGGTGGCCTGTGCGCCGTCACCCACGGCCACGGCGCTTTGTCCGGCAGCATTCGCGGCATAGCCGACGGCCGCCGCATTGCTTCCGGCTGCGGTGGCGCCGACACCTGCCGCGATGGCATTGATGCCGGACGCCCCGTCGTTGTTGTAATTCCCGCCCTGGACGCCGTTGTCGTTGACGGAATAGTAGTGCGTCTTGCTGGCGGAAATGGCCGTCGAAAGCGAGCTTGCAATCGTGGAAGTCGACGTGCTCAACGAGGAAACGCCGGTGCTGAGGCTGCCGATACCGGTGCTCGCGCTCGTGGACAGCGACGAAATATTGCTGATCGCGCCGGACAGGCCGGTGGACAGCGAGCTGGCGGTCGTACTGGTGCTGGTGGACAGCGACGAAAGACCGGTACTCAGGCTGGAAATGCCCGTCGAAGCGGACGTGCTGAGCGAGCTGACGCCCGTGCTCAACGAGGATATGCCGGTCGAAGCCGACGTCGACAACGACGACAGGCCGGTGCTCAGGCTCGATACGCCGGTCGACAGCGAGGACACGCCCGTGCTCAGGCTGGATACGGCCGTCGATGTGGAAGTGGAAAGCGACGACACCGCCGTGCTTGCGGACGTGGACAGCGACGACAAACCGGTGGACAGCGAGCTCACACCCGTGCTGAGCGACGACACGCCCGTGCTCAAGCTGGAAATCCCCGTGCTCGCACTCGTGGACAGCGAATCGACCGCGAGGTTCGTTGCATTGAGTTGCGAACCGTTGACCGCGTCGGTGCTATCCGGGCTCAACTGACCGGCCGCTACATTCGTGATTTGTCGTTCCGAGCCTTTCGCGCCGACACTGACGACGCTTTGCGGGCTGGTGCCGGCAAACGCGTATTGCGTGCCGCCAATCGTCGCGTTCGGCGTCGGATTGGGCGTGCCGGTCACGGAGCCGCTGCCCAGCGCGACATCGTTCGCGTTCGTCGCCGTGGCGCCCGAACCGAATGCGATGCCACCGCTGGCCGCTGCGGCGGAAGCGTTACCCAATGCGATCGAACCGGTGCCCGTGGCGCTGTTCGAATTGCCCATCGCGAGTGCGCCCGTGCCGTTCGCCGTATTGTTCATACCGACCGCGATGGCCCCGTCGCCGATCGCCGAATTCGGATCGCCGATCGCAACCGCGCCGTTACCGCTTGCGGTCTGCTGGTTGCCGATCGCGACGGCGCTGCCGCTCAGCACGGCCGACTTCGAACCAATGGCCACCGAGCCGGGGCCGGCCGTTGCCGCGACGCTGTTACTGTCGCCCATGGCGACGCTGGAAGCAGCCAGTGCCTGCGAGTCGTAGCCCACCGCGGCGGCATTCGCGCCGCCCGCCGACGCCCCTACGCCTGCGGCAATTGCGTTGACGCCGGTTGCCCCCTTGTTATCGTAATTGGCGCCCTGTGTTCCACCGTCATTGACGCTGTAGTAGTGCGTTTTGTTCGCATCGACCGCGGTGCTGAGCGATGCGACGTTGCTGTTCGTCGTGGACAGGCCCGTGGACAGGCTGCCGATACCGGTCGATGCCGAAGTCGACAGCGAGTTGACCGCGCTGGTCACACCGGAAATGCCTGTGCTCAGCGACGAAATCCCGGTGGATGCGGAAGTCGACAACGATGAAAGCCCCGTACTCAACGACGAAACACCGGTGCTCAACGAGCTGGCGACCGTGGACAGCGACGACACGCCCGTGCTCAAGCTGGAAACAGCGGTCGATGTGGACGTGCTCAACGAATCGACGGCCTGGTTCGTTGCGTTGAGCTGCGAGCCGTTCACGGCATCGGTGCTGTCCGGCGTAAGCTGCCCGGCCGCGACGTTCGTGATTTGACGTTCTGCGTCTTTCGCGCCGACGCTCACCACGCTTGCCGGTTTCGCGCCTGCAAACGTGTACGCATTGCCACCGATCGTTGCACCCGCGGTCGGGTTTGCCGCTGCCGTTACCGAACCGGAGCCCAACGCCACATCACCGGCATTCGTCGTTGCTGCATTCTGGCCGATCGCGACGGAACCGGCCGCCGCGCCGGTTGCCGAATCGCCGAACGCCACGGCGCTCGTGCCGCCTGCGGTCGCGTTCGTGCCGACGGCAATCGCATTTACGCCGGTCGCGCCTTTGTTGTCGTAGTTTCCTTGCTGCGTGCCGTTGTCGTTGATGCTGACGTAATGCGTGCGCGTCGTGGAGACGACCGTGCTCAGCGACGACACGTTGCTGTTCGTCGTGGACAGTCCCGTCGAAAGGGAAGACACGCCCGTGCTCAGGCTCGATACACCGGTCGAAAGCGAGCTGACACCCGTGGACAGACTGGAAACCCCGGTCGACAGGGAGCTAACGGCTGTCGATGCGGAAGTGGACAGCGACGCGACGTTGCTGTTCGTCGTCGAAAGGCCGGTGCTGAGCGAACTGACGCCCGTGCTCAAGCTCGAGATTCCTGTCGATGTGGAGGTCGACAGCGAATCGAGGTTGCTGTCCGTGGTGGAAAGGCCGGTGCTCAGGCTCGAAATAGCCGTGGAAGTCGACGTCGACAGCGAGTCGATCGCGGTGTCGGTCGCGAAGAGCTGCGAACCGTTGATTGCGTCGGTGCTGGTGCCCGTGACACGACCCGCGGCGACGTTCGTGACTTGCCGTTCCGCGCCGACCTTGCCCACACTCACGACGCTCGATGGCGTGCCGCCGGCATACGTGTACGACTTGCCGCCGATGGTGCCGGTCGCCGTCGGATTGGCCGCAGCCGTCACCGAACCGGTTCCCAACGCGAGACTGTTCGCGTTGGCAGCGGTTGCGTCCTGACCGATCGCCATGGCGCCGGCGAGTGAAGCAGTCGCCCCCTGACCGATCGCGGTTGCGCCGGCGGCCGATGCAAGCGCCGCTCCGCCCAGCGCAAGCGAATTTCCACCGACAGCCGAAGCGGCATTGCCGAGCGCCACATCGTTGCTGGTCGACGCGGTGCCGGCCGCACCCGCAACTGCATTGGTGCCCGCCGCGAATGAATCGGTCCCGTTTGCCTTGCTTCCAGAGCCGATGGTAATGGCGCGAAGTCCTGACGCGACTGCCGATACACCGATCGCCGTGGCATTCGTATTCGATGATGTGGAATTGATACCGATGACCGTCGCGTTGACGCCGGACGACTCCGCGCCGTTACCGATCACGAGCGAATTCGTGTTGCTGCCGATCGCGGAACTGCCGATCGCCATCGAGCCCGTGCCGCTTGCGGTTGCCAACGAGCCGATGGCAGTGTTGTTCGTGCCCGTCGCGATTGCGCCGGCGCCTACCGCAGTCGAGTTTCCTCCGCTTGCGGTCGCTGTTGCGCCGAGCGCCATGCTTGCAATTCCGGAGGCTGACGCCGAATGTCCAAGCGTGACGGAGTCTGTTGCTGAAGCGATCGAAGCAGCGCCAAGGGAAAGGCCGTAGTCACCGGTTGCCTGCGATCCCGCACCGATCGCCGCGCTACTCGCTCCGACGGATTGCGCGGAAATCCCGATCGCCGCGCTTGCTTCTCCGCTGGCGCGTGAACCAGAGCCGAACGCAACTGCGTTCAGGCCGGTTGCGCGCGCCGAAGTACCGAAGGCGGCCGAACCTTGTGTCGAGGCGACCGCGAAGATCCCCATCGCCGTGGCGTTGATGCCCGTTGCTTGCGTGTCCGCACCTACCGCGGTCGTCCCTGATGCACCCGCCGTGGCGCCGCAACCCACGGCAACGCTTTTGAACGCCGCGGTGACCGTCGACTCCGAACATCCGGTCCCGGGGATATTGACGACCTGCGCATACGCTTCGTCGGGAGCGCTCAGCCCGGCAACCACCGCGACCGCTGCGACCGTCAGCACACTCAGTGCCGGCATCCCATCCAGGAAGCCATCCACGATGCCGACACCCATGGCGCCGATGCTCGAGCCCGGTGAGGTAGTGACGACACTGCTGGCGCTTTTGCCGCACGCCGAGTCCAGTTCGGACACAGCGACCCACGCGCCGAGAGCATCGTTCCATATGGATCGATAGTTCTTGTTCATTCTCTGATTCCTGTTGACGAAGGTTTGCGCGCCTACAGCAATGCGCCCCGTTCTCTCCCGCGACAGCCACCGCGTTCACGCACCGGGAGGTTCGTGCGTGTTAAATGCGCCATCCTTTATTACTCAAAAACTCTGCGGCGATCCTAACGTAAACAACACGAAAAAAGTATATGAGTGGATGAGTAAAGGAGTTAATCAGGAGTAGAATTGAGTTATTCAAAAACCCAATTGAATTAAGGTGTTACGGGCGTGCAATATTTTCCGAAGCCTTATGCTGCGGGGCGGGGCGGTGTGTTATTCCGCGAAGCCGGGCGTGAATCGAAGATATAAAAGAGCTGATTTAATGCGCGGCAAGTGGTGAAAGTTCCAAGCATGCAAAATACGGTCGTGTCTTTCTCGCTACACATGATTAAGAATATTTAAGGATTTTTAAAGTGTGGCGGCGACCTGTTCTCGATATCTATCCGGCAAATGCATCGGGCGGGTGATTTCCGTGCGCGTGATCGCGGTGCCGGCTGCAGTGCCGGCGGCTATGGCAGCAAGCGGCGCGTTGTGCGATTCCAGATACACGTGCGGCTGTTTTGCTGTCACTCGGTACGCCACGCCGCTGACCGGTACGCCCGACGTTGCCAGAGCAAACGGGTCCTCGTTGGTGTCGCCGCTTTCGTGTGCAGGCGTGGGTTCCGGTTCGATGCGCGTCGGCTGCCGTCGCGGTTGCGATAGGCGTAATCGCGACGCGCGACGCGCGATGCTTACGCCCAAGGCCCGAATCGCGGCGCCGATGCGCGCAAACGATCACGTCGAGCTGAATACGTTCGCCGAACGCGCAAAGGGAGGGTGATTAGAAACTGCTGCGACTCACTCGCGGCGCATCCGGCCTCACTATCAACTGTCAAGCATGGTTAAGTCAGGGGCATGCGATGCCGTGGAGCCGTGCGCACGAACACAAAACTCGATACACTCGCGCTCACTTATCAGTTGTCTGTTGACATCGTCGGCAAGCCGACAGTCGGGCGACAGCTCATCAAGCAAATTCAACAAGTGGCTGCCTCCGACAGGACGGTAGACTCAAGTACAACGAACGGGGAATTTTGCGGCTTATGGAATGCTCTACGAGGCGCAAACCGCTAACGCATATGTTCGGGGCGCGCCGTCTTTACGGCGGCGATCATCATCCTGGATTGCACGTGCGGTCCTTCCTGATTTCAGTGCGCGTGAACCTGCGATCGGCTGTCGCAATCACATTGTCCGCCGCTGAATCGCGTAACAACGAGAGTACGACTCCGCGCTCGTCGCGCTGGTTTTCTGCCAGTTCCACGCCATGTATTCGCGGGCGCGCGATGCGGCCGGAATTCAATCACGTTGTGACGTATTGCGGGTTCTGGGCCACGTTTGCATGCGAAATGCATGATCGCGCCCACGGGTTTGCTACAAGACAGAAAAATTATTCGCTACATTGTTGACGTTGTATCTATTAACCACGCATACTTAACTCAACGACTCAATGGCATATATTGATGCGTTGAGTTGAGTAATCGAAATTGGCGGGGAATATATGATTGTGCAAGGGGGCGATGAAAAGAGCTGCGTTGGAAAATCCAAGAGCGCCGTCAACCCTCGCGAGGTATCTGTCTAGCGGATCCGCACGCATCGCGGGTTAATTCTCCGCGAGCGCATGAGTTAATACACGGATGAGTGTTTGATTAAAACAGGAATGAAATGAACAAATTTCAGTTGAATCCGCGTTATGCGGCGGATGAGAGTGCGCCGAGCAAACCCATCGACCTCATCGCGGGCGCAACGTTCGTGCAGTCACAGGCGGCGAAGAGCCGCCCGGAGAAGCCGATCAGGCTCAACCTCGATATCGCTCCGGCGGTACACCGACTGCTCAAGCTGTACGCGCTCGAAAACGGGATGAGTGTGTCGGAAGTCGTCCGTTCGCTGATTGACGGGCTCGTGCGGCCCGAGCACCAGCAGCGACGCTAAGCAGGCAGAGCGGTGAAGGCCATTGCAGTGATCGGGAGATTCACACACCCGATCATTCGCGAACCGCAATGTTTTCGTTCGGCGATGTGCGCGGGGCACCTTGTCGACCGACGTAGCCACGTCCGTTTCGATCCGAAGGCAGGAAGATGCACCACACTCTTTCCCGGTGCGGAGCACGAGGATGGTTATATGCGGATCTTCCCGAGCGACGCAGCCCGCCTTCGCTATAGCATGGTTTTTGAGTGCTGCGACGGACATGCGCCGGCCGCCCCGGGGTGCGATGTGACGCCATATCGCAACCCGTGAGCGCGGCATAACGCGATCAGGGACTCCCGTCGAGCCGCCCACGAGGCGGCTTTTTTGTTTGTTATACGGGATATAGTTCGCGTGATAATGCCTGACGCAAAATCGTTGTAAGGCGCCATTGCGCCCGCACTGAGCGCCGCCCCGTAAACTCTTGAATTTCCGCACTAAAAAGTCGACCGATTATCAACCAGGAAGCGTTTTACTCGACTGTGTTGAAAGCATTACAGAAAAATCAGAATTACCAGATCGGCCAACGTTTGCGAGAAGGACTTTCCCCTGTGTCAGCTGGCGTGGGTTTTCGGTTACGATGCGAGCTTCGTGGAAATCAAGTGAGTAACGTAAATGAGTAAAGTAAAAACTCAAAAGCTCAGTGACACTCCGGCGCCGGCAAAGCGCGCGAAAGGTCCGGCATCGAAGACCGCCACGGCAAATCGGGATCTGTTCGGGGACGACAAAACGAGCGCAGCAGCCGCACCTGCCAAGCGCACGCGCGCCGGGTCCGCTGTCAAACGGCCCACGGCATCACGGCCCGCTACCACGCAGCCGACGGCGAAAGCCTCTCCCAAGAGGGCCGCGCCCGTGGGTTCCGTACGGATCAATTTCGACCTTGAAAGGGTGATTCACAAGCGGTTGAAGATGTTGGCAGTCGAGGCCGATTTGACCATCGCGGACTGGATGCGGGCCTTGATTCAAAAAGAACTCGAACATATCGAGAAGACGGCGCGGCGCGCGCGATAAACGCGTGAACCGTTGTTCAGATTGTGGGCAATTGCTTGTTGTTTCGCATATATGCTCGCCCGGCGAGTCGATGTTCGCATCGCCATCGTTCGCAATCAACGTTGCGCACTACCAACCAAGGCCGGGCCGGAGCGTCGCGTCATGGTGTTCCGGCTCGATGTCTTCGCAATACGTGTCCAACGCTGTCGACCGGGGCAGGCGCGGCGCTTGTCCGGAGACAAAAAAAGCCCCGCATCGAGCGGGGCCCGTCGGCTAACTCACCGGCAAATCGTAAGCGGTTTAATGCGGCCCGCGCGTACGCGGGTCGTTGAGGTCTTCGGTCGGATCGGTCAGCCCGAGCTCATCGCCCGCGCTCCAGTACGGCGTGCTGCCGTAGTACTCGTGCAGCGGCTCGGCCCATTGCGGGTCGGCCATCGCCGGCCAGTGATCCTTGTCGAAGCCCGGTGCGTTCTTGATCCGCTCTGACGATACCGACAGCAGGAAACATTTGCGTTCGGTATCGAGCGTCAGCGCGCTCCATGGAATCGCGAGCAGCTTGTCGCCGATGCCGAGCAGGCCGCCGCTCGAGAGCACCGCATACGCGATGCGGCCCGAGCGCACGTCGAGCATGATGTCCTTGATCTTGCCGACGTCGTCGCCATCGGTCGTATAGACCTTGTCGCCTTCCAGCGTGTCGGCCGCCATCACGTCGGGGCCGGGGCCCGCCGCCGTCGCGGCGCCCTTGCCGATGATGCGGGTCCGTCCTTGATCGGGAGTCTGCATGGTTGTCCTCCTGGCTGCATGGGGCGCGACCGTGCCCGGGATGGGCCCTCCGGGTCGCGCGGGTTATCGGGCGAGGCGAGGATCGCCCCGTCACGTCCGCTTCGGTTGCGACACGCCTTCAAGCGTGTTCGCGACTTCGTCACGTATCGGGCCGGCCGTGCGCGTCGCGATGTCCGCGAGCGACAGCATGCCGACCAGACGCTGGTCGTGATCCACGACCGGCAGGCGGCGCAACTGCGCGTCCGCCATGTAATGCTGGATCTCGTCCAGCGGATCGTCCTCGAAACACCATTCGATCGGGCCCGACGCAACTTCGTGAATCCGCGTTTCCGGCGGCTTGCCGGCCGAGATCGCGCGCACCGTGAGGTCGCGGTCCGTGACCATGCCGATCAGCCGGTTGTTGTCGCACACGGGCAGCGCGCCGATGTCGTAGCGCTCCATCAGTTGCGCGGCATGACGGATCGAGTCGGTCGGCGCGATATGCACGATGTCCTGCGACATGATTTCGTTCACGCGATGCATCAGGTTCTCCTTCCGGGTTGAAGCGGGGCCATTCGATTCAGCAAGCGGCGTGCCGCGACGCACGCGGCGGCCGCTCCGCGTCGGCCGTCATTTATCGCGACGTTTGGCCGGATCCTGCCACGGGCCGTCGTCGTGCGTGCCCGGCGGCGTGTCGGGCTCGATGCGCGTGACGCCGCCGGTCGCGGGCGGATCGCTCGCCGGGAACGTGTCCTCGAGCTGCTTGTCGATATGCCGCTCCGAGTGGCGCGTCTTCGTCTGATCCTGGTGCTTCAGCGGCGGCGACGTATCGGGTTGCTCGTGCGCCGGCGCGTCGCGGCCGGACCGGGTCGAATCCTTCATGGCAAGCCTCCGTGTCGGTGACGATGATGCGCTGAGCGCGCAACGGCCGTGCCCGCTGCGTGCGGGCGGCACGCGACTTGCCGCTTCGGCGGCCGACGACGACGTGCGGCGCAATCCGCCGCGCATGCACACACATGCACATCAACCAGGAGGCACGATGACGAGTCCCAAACAGCGGCCAGGGGTGCGCTATGAAGTCAACGTATGCGGCGGCGGGTTCGATTCGGTGAAGAGCCATTTCAGCACGTGGAAACACGAGCCGCTGATCTACCGGCCCGATCGCCGGATGTTCGAAGGCAAGGCCGACGTGCGGCCGCTCGGCGACGAGACGTTCGGCTCGACCGAGCCGGCGCGCTTGGCGCTGCAGCGCGCGTGCGAGCCGGCCGATCCGTATGCGCTCGCCGCGCGGGTGCGCGACGACGGCCGCGAGCTGTGGCTCGTGATGGCCGCCTACGAAGGGTAGCGCGGCGCACTTGAAAGAATTGCAGCGCGCGGTGTAGCGAAGGCACGACGCGCTGTCCGGCGGCATGCGCGGCCGTGCGGACGGCGCCGCATACGGACGGCATACGGACGGCACGCGGACGGCACGCGGACGGCACGCGGACGGCAAGCAGACGGCAAGCAGACGGCAAGCAGACGGCACGCGACGGCACGCGGCTTGCGGCGTGCGTAGACCCTCGAGCGGCGCGCGCACGCGCGCCACCGGGCCGATCCCTTGAGGAGCGACATGATCGAATGCCCATGAACCGAGACCCCGCCCAGTCGTTGCACCGGCCCGAGCCGCCGCCGCCCGGCATCACACCGGAGCCCGAGCCGCCCGAGCCGGACATCGTCCCGCCCGGCACGCCGCAACCGTTTCAGGATCCGGAAGGCGACCCGCCGGTGCACCCGCCGCCGGAACGCGAGCCGCCGACCCGGGAGCCGCCGATTCACGCGCTGCCGACGGGCATGCCGCCGGCGGCGTTCATCCCATCCACGGAGGGCCCACGATGAGCATCAGCGTGAAACCCGGCATGCTGCGCGACGTGGCCGAGACGCTCGGCCGCCATTTCGAGGCGCGCGCAATGCCGTTCCATGTCGAGGAGCAGCCGGCCGGCGCGCTGCATTTCGGCTTTCGCGTCGACGGCCATCAGGCGTCACTGACCATCACCTTCGACGCCGACGCATTCGCGGCGCTCGAACAGGCCGGTACCGAGCGGCAACGCGGCGCACTGACGCGCGTCGCGGCCGAATTCGACACGATGATGGCGCGCCGCGCGCCGACCGCGTTTGCGGGCGATTTTCATTTCAACCGGCTCTGAGCCGGGCCGCGATGGCCGGCCAGCGCCGCCGATTCCACGGAGGATTCCGATGAAGCCGATCCAGACGATACGCGTGGGCGCCTGTGCGTTTGCCGCCGCGTGCGCGCTGGGCGCATGCACGCAACCGCAGGGCACCTATGGCACGCGCGGCGCACCGCCGGCGCCGCCGGGCGCTCAGGGCGCGTCGCCGACCACGACCATGCCGGACGCGAATACGCGCTACGACACGCGTCCGTCGCCGCACAACACGATGCCCCCGGGCGCGACCGGCGGCGCGGCGGTCGACGTGCCGCAGCCGGGGCCGAACGGCGTGGCGGGCGACCGGCCGCTGCCGGGCACGCCGCCGCCGATGCAGTACTGACTCGACGGACTCGCCGCGGCTCGCATCGCCGGGTATGGACCGGTGGCGAACGGGAGGCTGGCGAGCGACGAAGCGGTGAAGGACGCGATGGCCGTCCATGCATTCCGGCCTGCGCGTGCCCGGCGCGAATTTCGTGCCCCCTAACTTCCCGGCGCTTGTAAAAAAGCGGCTTCGAGGCTCCCGGATCGAGGGGTGCGCAGCGACGAAAGCCGCGCCGGATGGCGGTTCTCCGTCCTGGCATGAAAGCTGCATGGATCCCTGCACGTGAATTTCGCACACAGTCAGGAGGGGCATCGATGTCCGTCACGCTTGCGCTCCAGATGCGACAGCATCTGGCACTCACCCCGAGGCTGCAGCAATCACTGCGTCTGCTGCAGCTGTCTTCGCTCGAATTCCAGCAGGAATTGCGGCAGGCGCTCGACTCGAATCCGTTTCTCGAAGATGGCCAGGGCGACGACGAAGCCGCCGCCGAGGCCGACGCGCCCGAACATCCGACCGAAGCCGCCGCACCCGAGCCCGTGCCCGAGGGCGATGACGTGCGTCCGCCCGACAGCGACGTGTCGTACACGGCCGCCCCGGCGCCGCGCACCACGAGCCGGCAGGGCGACGACGTGAGCGACCTGTCGCCCGGCGAATGGATGGCCGCCGAGCCGTCGCTGCACCAGCAGCTGCACGACGCGCTGCGTCTCTATCCGCTGAATCGGCGCGACCGCGAGGCCGCGCGCATCGTGATCGACGCGCTCGACGAGGACGGCTATCTGCGTCAGGAGCTGTCCGAGCTGCTGGTGGCGGCCGATCCCGCGCTGCTGCTGTCGGAACAGGATCTCGGGGTCGCGCTGCGGCTCGTGCAGATGCTCGACCGGCCGGGGATCGCCGCACGCTCGCTGTCCGAATGCCTGCTGCTGCAGCTCGACGCGATTCCCGCCGGCACGCCGGCGCTCGCGGAAGCGAAGGTGATCGCGCGCGAACATCTCGAACGGCTCGCCCGGCGCGAGACCGCCGAGATCCAGCGGCGCGTCGGCTGCAACCAGGCGACGATGCAGGCCGCGTGCGCACTGGTACGCGGGCTCGATCCGCGCCCGGGCAACCACTATGGCAGCACGCGCGGCGACTATGTGGTGCCCGACGTGATCGTGCGCCAGGTGCGCGACGAATGGATCGTGACGATCAACCCGGCCGTGCTGCCGCGCGCGCGGCTGCACGAACGCTATGCGACGCTGTTCGCGCAGTCGAGCGGCGAGCGCGATTCGCCGCTCGGCCAGCAGTTGCAGGAAGCCCGCTGGCTGATCCGCAACGTGCAGAAGCGCTTCGACACGATCCAGCGCGTCGGCGAATGCATCGTCGCGCGGCAGCGCGACTTCTTCCGCTACGGCGAGATCGCGATGAAGCCGCTCGTGCTGCGCGACATCGCGGAAGAGCTCGACCTGCACGAATCGACCGTGTCGCGCGCGACGGGCAACAAGTACATGGCCACGCCGCACGGCACGTTCGAGTTCAAGCACTTCTTCCCGCGCAAGCTGGAAGCGGCCGGCAAGGGCGTGTGCTCGGCGTCGGCCGCGAAGGTGCTGATTCGCGACATGATCGCGGCCGAGCGCCATACCGACCCGCTGTCCGATGTCGCGCTCGCGCAGAACCTCGCGGGCCGCGGCATCCTTCTTGCGCGTCGTACGGTGACCAAGTATCGCCAGGCCATGAAGATCCCGCCGGCCGAACTGCGTCGGCGCGACGCCGCCTGACGATACCGTCCGAACTGCACGCGGCCCGCGATGCGACCGCCGCGCGCGCCACCGAAAGGAGGAAAGCCATGCCAGCCAAGTCCCAAGCACAGCAGCGCGCGGCGGGGGCCGCCCTGTCGGCCAAGCGCGGTGACACGAAAATGAAGGACCTGAAGGCGCCGTCAAAGTCGATGGCCAAGTCGATGAGCGAGAAGGAGCTCGAAAAAATGGCGTCGACGCCGGTCCACGGCAAACCCAAGCACAAGCATTGATCGGCGACGACGCGCGCCGACGATCGTCGTTCTTCAGGACTCCAGGAGGAATTCATGCTGAGATATGCCATCATCTTCTTCATCATCGCGATCATCGCGGCCGTGTTCGGCTTCGGCGGCATCGCGGCCGGTGCGGCCGAGATCGCGAAGATCCTGTTCTACATCTTCGTCGTGATCTTCCTGGTCACGTTGTTGCTGGGTGTCGTACGCCGATGACGGCCACCCCCGACCGTTCGCAGCGCATCGCGGAACTCGAGAATGCGCTCGCGAACGGCTTTCCATCGGAGTCGACCCTCGTCGTGCATACGGACGACGCCTCGGGCCGACTGACGATTCAGGTGTCATGGGTGCGGCTGCCGGCCGATGAAAGCGCGCGTCAGTGGCGCTGCGTGGTCGACCTGCGCTTCGATCCGGACGTGCTCACGCGCTATGCGTCGCTCGGCGCGGATGACCGGTTGCGCGTGCGCACCCGGCTGTGCGACCTCGCGCGGCGCGCGGTGGACGAACAAAAGCCGCGTGTCGAGGACGCCGAGATCGAATGCAACGTCGAACTCGACTTGACGCGCGACGAACTCGATAGCGCGTTGCGCGCGCCCTGACGCAGGCGCCGCAGCCTGCAGTGACACCGCAGGCGGGCCGCCGCGGCATACGCCGCGCGGCTCGCCCGTTTTCCGTGCCGGCAGCCGTGTGCGCCGCTACGCGGTCGTGCACGTCGCCGCCCTTCATCGAACCGAACCGAACCGAGACGAGGACGCGCGCATGACGAATCCCCCGCAATCCGGCAATCCGACGCCCAACCCGCCGCAACCCGACAGCGCGAAGTCGCGCCAGCTCGACGAGAATCGGCTGCGGCCCGACGGCGAGGCGCTGCGCACCAACCAGGGCGTGCGCATCGCCGACAACCAGAACACGCTGCGCGCCGGTGCGCGCGGCCCGTCGCTGCTCGAAGACTTCATCATGCGCGAGAAGATCACGCACTTCGACCACGAACGGATTCCCGAACGGGTCGTGCACGCGCGCGGCTCGGCCGCGCACGGCGTGTTTCGCGTCTACGAGCCGATGGCCGACTACACGAAGGCCGCGTTCCTGCAGGATCCGGCCGCCGAAACGCCGGTGTACGTGCGCTTTTCCACCGTGCAGGGCCCGCGCGGCTCGGCCGACACGGTGCGCGACGTGCGCGGCTTCGCGGTGAAGTTCTATACCGAAGAAGGCAACTACGACCTGGTCGGCAACAACATGCCGGTGTTCTTCATCCAGGACGCGATCAAGTTTCCCGACTTCGTGCATGCGGTGAAGCCCGAGGCGCCGAACGAGATGCCGACCGGCGCGTCCGCGCACGACACGTTCTGGGACTTCGTGTCGCTCGTGCCCGAAACCACGCATACGGTGCTGTGGCTGATGTCCGATCGCGCGTTGCCCGCAAGCTTTCGTGCAATGGACGGCTTCGGCGTGCACACGTTCCGCTTCGTGAACGCGGCCGGCGCCGAGCATTTCGTGAAATTCCACTGGCGGCCGGTGAGCGGCGCATATTCGCTGCTGTGGGATGAAGCGCAGCGCATCGCCGGCCACGACCCCGACTTCAACCGGCGCGACCTGTGGATGGCGATCGAGCGCGGCGACTATCCGGAGTTCGAGCTCGGCGTGCAGCTGATCGATCCCGCCGACGCGCATACGTTCGGCTTCGACCTGCTCGACCCGACCAAGCTGGTGCCGGAGGAACTCGTGCCGGTGCGGCCGATCGGCCGGATGACGCTGAACCGCAACCCGGACAACTTCTTCGCGGAGACCGAACAGGTCGCGTTTCATCCGGGGCACGTGGTGCCCGGGATCGACTTCACGAACGATCCGCTGCTGCAGGGGCGCCTGTTCTCGTACACCGACACGCAGCTGAGCCGGCTCGGCGGCCCGAACTTTCACGAGATTCCGATCAACCGGCCGCTGTGCCCGTTCGCCAACAACCAGCGCGATGCGCTGCACCGGCAGACGATTGCGGTCGGGCAGGCGTCGTACGAGCCGAATTCGCTGAACGGCGGCTGGCCGCGCGAGACGCCGCCCGCGCCGTCCGGCGGCGGCTTCGAGACCGTGCACGAACCGCTCCAAGGCGACAAGGTGCGCGTGCGCAGCGAAACGTTCGCCGACCATTTCTCGCAGGCGGCGCTGTTCTACCAGAGCATGACCGAGATCGAGCAGCGGCATATCCGCGACGCGTACTGCTTCGAGCTCGGCAAGGTGACGAAGCCGGAGATTCGCGAACGCGTGGTCAACGAGATCATCGCGCGGTTCGACGCGGGGCTGGCCGCGCAGGTCGCCGAACGGCTCGGGCTGCCGGTCCCGCAAACGGCCACGACGCCGGTCGTCAAGCAGCGTGCGCCGTCGTTGAGCCTGATCGGCCGGTCGAAGCCCGATATCCGCTCGCGCAAGATCGCGCTGATCGCGACGCCCGGCGTGAGCCAGACGCTGGTCGAGCAGGTGCGCGGCGCGCTGACGGCCGCGGGTGCGGTGCCGACCATCGTCGCGCCGACCCTCGCGCCGATCGGCAGCGTCGTGCCGCAGGCGACGCTCGCCGGGATGCCGTCGGTGATGTTCGACGCGGTGTTCGTGTGCGGCGGTGACGGCGACGGTCGAAATCTCGCGCACAGTGCCGACGCGCGGCACTTCGTGCGCGAGGCGTTCAAGCACCTGAAGCCGATCGCGGCGGTCGGCTCCGGGCGACAGTTGCTGAGCGCCGCGCATCTGCCGGATCCGGCCGAAGGCGTGTGCGTCGCGCAAGCGGCCGATCTCGACGCGCTGCTGCGGACGTTTTCGGACGAGATCGGCCGGCATCGGGTCTGGTCGCGCGAGCAGCAGGCGGCCGAGCTGCCGGCATAGCGTCGCACGGCGCCTGCCCCTTCTGGGGCGGGCGCGGGTGCGGCAAGGAGGACAGGCATGGCACCGCGGATGATATGGAAAGGCGCGATCAGTTTCGGGCTGGTTCACGTGCCCGTGCAGCTGTTCCCGGCGACACGCACCGTGAAGCCGTCGTTCCGGCTGCTCGACAAGCGCTCGATGGATCCAGTCGGCTATCGGCAGATCAACAAGCGCACCGGCAAGGAGGTCACGCGCGAGGACATCGTGCGCGGCTACGAGTACGAGAAGGAGCGCTACGTTGTACTGACCGACGACGAGATTCGCGCGGCGAACCCCGAATCGACGCAAACGGTCGACATTCTGACGTTCGTCGACGCGGACGCGGTGTCGTTCCTGTATCTCGACACGCCGTACTACCTCGTGCCGGACCGCAAGGGCGAGAAGGTCTATGCGCTGCTGCGCGACGCGCTGAAGGACAGCGGCAAGATCGGCATCGCGCTCGTCGTGATGCGCGACCGCCAGCATCTCGGCGCGCTGATCCCGGTCGGGCCGCTGCTCGCGCTCGACACGTTGCGCTGGCAGGAGGAACTGCGCCCGCTCGACGAACTGTCGGTGCCGACGGACGACGCGAAGCACGCGGGCGTGACCGCGCGCGAGCTGGCGATGGCGAAGAAGCTGATCGACGACATGGCGGGCAAGTGGACGCCCGACGAGTATCACGACACGTTTCGCGACGACATCCTCGAACTGGTCGAGCGCAAGGTGCGCTCGGGCAAGATCGAGGAGATCGAGGAGCGGCCGCCACAGACGGGCCGCGCCGCGACCAACGTGGTCGACCTGACCGAGCTGCTCAAGCGCAGCCTGAAGGGAGGCGGCGGCGCGCGTGCGGCCGACCTGCGCGACGAACGCGAGGAACAGGAGGCCGAGACGTCGCCGCCGACGGGCGCACGTCGCAAGCCGGTGGCGAAAACCGCGTCGAAAGGCGCGACCGCGAAGACCGCGGCGAAGCGGCCGGCCGCGAAACGCGCCGCGACGGGCGAGCCTGCGGCGAAGAAATCCGCCGCGCGCCGCAAGCACGCCGCATGATGCCGCACGACGCGAGGTGATGCGATGGCCGGCAAGCTCGATCCGTATCGGCGCAAGCGCCACTTCGGCGCGACACCGGAACCCGAAGGCGCGCACGGGCGGCGGCGTGCGAAGGTGGACGCGAAGCCGGCCGCGCGCACGGCCGCGCGGCCCCGTCACCCGCTGCGCTTCGTGATCCAGGAGCACCACGCGCGGCGGCTGCACTACGACTTCCGGCTCGAACTCGACGGCACGCTGAAGTCGTGGGCCGTGCCGAAGGGGCCGAGCTTCGATCCGTCGGTGAAGCGCCTCGCCGTGCACGTCGAGGACCATCCGCTCGAATACGCATCCTTCGAAGGCGAGATTCCGGAGGGGCACTACGGTGCGGGCTCGGTCGTCGTCTGGGACGAAGGCACGTGGACGCCCGATGGCGGGCTCGCGCAGGCCCGCGACGGCTATCGCGCGGGCAAGCTGACGTTCCGGCTCGACGGTGAAAAGCTGCACGGCGGCTGGGCGCTCGTGCGCAGCGGGCGGCAGCAGGGGCGGCAGGAGCAGTGGCTGCTGATCAAGGAGCGCGACGACGACGCGCGCAGCATGGATGAATTCGACGTCGTCGGCGAGCGGCCGGGGAGTGTGCACGACGGCGCGGCTGCGGCGCGTGCGGCCGCGAAGGAGGGCTCGGCGCACGGGTCGCGGCGAGGGCAGCGCGAGAAGCCCGGCGCACGCGCCGCGCGGCATGACGACCGCGGCCACGATGATCACGCTGGCGCGCCTGTCGACCCGTCCCGGATCGAAGGCGCGGTGCGCGCGCCGCTGCCCGAGCACGTCGCGCCGCAACTCGCGACGCTGGTCGACGGTCCGCCGACGCAGGGCGACTGGTGCTATGAACTGAAGTTCGACGGCTACCGGATCCTTGCCCGCATTTCCGGCAAGGGCGCGCGCCGGCATGTGAAGCTGATGACGCGCGAAGGCCGCGACTGGACCGCGAAGCTGCGCGCGCAACGCGATGCGCTCGCGGCGCTCGACGTCGACGCCGCGTGGCTCGACGGCGAGGCCGTCGTGCTCGGCAAGAACGGCCTGCCCGATTTCCAGGCGCTGCAGAACGCGTTCGGCGGCGGGCATTCGGACGAGATCACGCTGTTCGTGTTCGACCTGCCTTATCTCGACGGTTACGACCTGCGCGACGCGCCGCTCACCGCGCGCCGCGCGTTGCTCGAACCCTTGTTCGCCGACAGCGACCCCACGCGGCTGCGCTTTTCTCCCGATCTCGGCGACGACGTCGCATCGCTGATCGCGAGCGCATGTGAGACCGGCCTCGAAGGGCTGATCGGCAAGCGCGCCGAGTCGCGCTATCGCGCCGGACGCTCGCCCGCGTGGATCAAGCTCAAGTGCCGGCGCCGGCAGGAGTTCGTGATCGGCGGCTATACCGAGCCGTCGGGCAGCCGGCAGGGGTTCGGCGCGCTGCTGCTCGGCGTGCACGAACCGGGCGCGGACGGCAAGCGGCGGCGCGGGCCGGGGCCGCTGCGCTATGTCGGGCGCGTCGGCACCGGCTTCGACACGCGGATGCTCGACCGGCTTACCCCCATCCTGCGCAAGCACGAGCGCGACACGATGCCGTTCGATCCGCCGCCGCGCGAACGCTCGCGCACGCCCGTGCACTGGATCGACCCGGTGCTCGTCGCCGAATGCGAATTCGCGGAATGGACCGGCGACGGCATCGTGCGGCAGGCCGCGTTCATCGCGCTGCGCGACGACAAGCCGGCGGCAAAGATCGTCCGCGAAGTGCCGAAGCATACGGAAACAGAGGTGCAGATGGATCAGCGTCAAACCACGCAGCACGAAAGGCACAAGCCTGGCCGCGCGTCGCACGACGGGCGCGACACGAATGACACCCGCGGCACGAGCGACACGAACGACACCCGCGACACGAGTGACAGCAAGCACCCCGCGCGCTCACGCGGCTCCCGTCGCGCCGAGGCCGACGATACCGGCCCCGACCAGCTCGGCCGCGTGCGCATCAGCCATCCGGAGCGCGTGATCGATTCGCACAGCGGCACGCGCAAGATCGATCTGGCGCGCTACTGGCAATGGGTCGCGCCGTGGCTGCTGCCGGACCTGAAGGGCCGGCCCGTATCGCTCGTGCGCGCACCGGGCGACATCTCGGGCGAGCTGTTCTTCCAGAAGCACGCGGAGCGCCGCGAGATTCCGTTCGTCACGCAGCACGACGGACTCGATCCGGGCCATGGCCCGCTGCTGTCGCTCGACAGCGTCGATGCGCTGCTCGGCGCCGCGCAGATGGGCACGATCGAGCTGCATACGTGGAATGCGCACGCGTCGAACATCGAGCGGCCCGACCGGATCGTGTTCGACCTCGATCCCGATCCGGCGCTGCCGTGGAGTGCGATGATCGAGGCCGCGCAGCTCGTGCGCGGGCTGCTCGACGAACTCGGCCTCATCTCGTTCTGCAAGACGAGCGGCGGCAAGGGGCTGCACGTCGTCGTGCCGATCACGCGGCACATGGGATGGGACGAGGTGAAGGATTTCTCGCGCGCGGTCGCGCAGCATGTCGCGGCTGCGTTGCCCGATCGCTTCACCGCGACGATGGGTCCGAAGCACCGGCGCGGCAAGATCTTCATCGACTATCTGCGCAACGGCCGCGGTGCGAGCACGATCGCCGCGTATTCGGTGCGCGCGCGGCCCGGCCTCGGCGTGTCGGTGCCGCTGCGCTGGGACGAGGTGCCCGACACGACGGGCGGCGCGCAATGGACGATCGACACGCTGCACGAACGCCTCGATCGACTGAAGCGCGATCCGTGGGACGGCTATGACGACACGCGCCAGCGGATCACCGCACAAATGCGCGCGCGGCTCGGCACGTCGTGACGCCGTCGGCGTCAGCGCCGGTGTTGCAGACGGTAGTACCAGTCCATCAGCGGCGTCGCGGAGATCCCGTGCGCGATCACCGACGCCACCACGACGGCGAGCACCGGCGCCGCGAGCGGCCGCACGGTGCTGGATGGCCCGTGTTCGAGCGCGAACAGCAGGTAGTAGAACGAACCGATTCCGCGGATCCCGAACCAGGCCATCAGCCGCCGCTGGGCCAGCGTCGCGTGTGAGCCGGTGAGCGTCAGCAGCACCGCGAACGGCCGCACGGCGACGAACAGCACGAGCGCCAGCGCAATCGCGCCCCACGTGACGAGCAGGGCCGACAGCGTGCCGAGCACGCTGCCGATCATCGTCATCACGAGCGCCTCGGCGATCCGCTCGAGCTCGATCGTGAAATCGAGCACCGATTCGGCCATGAACGCATGGACTTTCTCCGGATGTTTCTCGGTCGCGATCACGTCCTCCGAATCGATCTGGCCGATCACTTCGCGCGGCGGACGGTCGCCGCTCGCGCGGTGTTCGATGCGGCGCATCGCGACGCCCGCGGCGAACGTCGCGATGAAGCCGAACGTATGCGCGAACTGCGCGGCGCCGAACGACAGCACGATCAGCGCGAGCGCGAAGAAGCCTTCGAAGCCCAGGGCCTGCGCATAGCGGGTGCGCAGCCGGCCGATCGCCTTGGTCGTTGCCGCGCCGAGCAGTCCGCCGATCGCGGCGGCGCCCGCGATGCCCCACAGCACGGCCAGCGCGAACGTGCCGGACAACGGCGGCGGCCCATGCGGCGTATCGGGCACGCCGCACAGCGCAAGGCCCGCGAGCGCGAACGGTAGCGCGATCCCGTCGTTCATCCCGCCTTCGCCGGACAGCGCGAAGCGCACCAGATCGCGGTCGCCGGGATCGTGCACCTGCACGTCGTGCGCGAGCACCGGGTCGGTCGGCGCGAGAATCGCCGCGAGCAGCAGCGCGGGGCCCCAGCCGAGGCCGAGCGTCAGCACCGCGCAGCCCGCGAGCAGCGGCACGGTGACGAGCATCGCGAGCAGGCCGAGCCGGCACGGCACGAGCCACAGCTTGTCGGACAGCGGCACGCGCAGCCGCAGCCCGATCGCGAACAGCGACACCAGCAGCGCGGCCTCGACGATCTCGCGCAGCAGCCGCGCGTCGCGCGCGATGTCGAGGTGGAGAAGCCCGACGCCGGACGGACCGAGCGCGACCCCGAGCACGAGATAGATCATCGCGGTGCTGCACGGCAGACGGCGCAGCGCCGACGTCGCGACGCCCATGCCCATCAGCACCGCGCCGATGATCAGATACCACAGCGTTTCATGCATGCGAGAAAGCGGAACAGGTCGATACGAGGCAGGCGGGGGCCGTCACGGCTTGCGCCCGAACGCCTCGCGCAATTTGCGCTTCGCGCGTTCGAGCGTCGTGCGGCGCGTTTTCGGCAGCGTGCGGCCGGCGCGATTCACGTAGAAGTTCAGCATCGACATCGCCGACTGGAACGGCGTCGCTTTGCGACGGCGGCTATGTTCGGCCGAGCGCTTGAGCGAAGCGGCGATCTCGCCCGGATCGTCTGACTTGAAGATCTCGGGCTCGATGTCGAGCGCGTCGCTCTTTTGCATGACGTCCGCGGACCAGCGCTTGCGCGGATGCGCAGCGTGGCCGCGGGTGCGTCCCGGACGGCGGGTCGCGCGTTTGCCGTGCGGATGGGAAGCGGAAGCTGAAGGCATGGCGGGGCTCCGTACGGGTTCGGGATGACGGGTGACGGGGCCGCAAGCCGCGTGCCGCGCCCGCTGACCGGCACGGGCCTTGCTGAATCGGATGCATAGGACATTCCACGACCAGCGATTCCATTGACGGAGAACGCTCCATGAAACCAGCATCCGAATCGAAAGCCGCCGCGCGCCGGATCGCCGCCTGCGCGGCCGTCGCGCTCTTGGGCGTGGCGCCGGCCGCATGGGCACAGAATTCGCAGCGTCCGGGTGAGGGCACCGGCGCGCCCATCCTGTCGCCGCCGGACGACACGTCGGCCCAGGGAACGAGCGGCATGTCGAACGGCAATACCGCGGCGCCGGCGACCCGCATGCAGGCGCCGCGCGGCGCCTCGCCCGTCCACCCGCCCGTGCGGACCAAACCGGGCGGCCCGAGCGGGGCCGGGACCGGCGGCAGCGGCAGCACGGGCGGCGGCGGCACGGCTGGCGGCAGCGTAGGCAGCGGCGGCGCGGGTTCCAGCGGTTACTGACGATCACGGTGTCGCGCCGGCACGGCCGGCGCGGCGCGTGGCGGCCCGCGGGCACGCGGCCGTCACGCCGCCAACACGCAGGAGGACATCATGCAATCGAATTACCGAACTTCGTTCGACGCAAACGACCTCGACCCCGACGAGGCCGATACCGACGGTCTCGATACGGCGGTGAATCTCGACGTCGAGACCGGCAGGATCACGTTTCATGCGGCGTGGGCGCTCGCCCCCCATGCGCCGCAGGGCATCGTGCGGCACTCGGTCGTGCTCGCGCTCGACTGCGACACGATGGCGCGATACGCGGACCTCGACGACGGCGCCCGGATGCGCGTGCACGCGATGCTGCACGACAGCGTGCAGGCCGCGCTCGAGTCGCTGCCGGAGGACACCGAGGACCTGACGGTGACGGTCGAGCTGACCGACGCGATGCTCGACGCCGCGCGCCATCTGCAATGAGCGCGGCGCGTGCCGCCTCGCACGAAAACACCGGCGATCCCGCCCCACGCGGTCGCGTTACATGTTCCGTTGAAATCTTTGCAGACGCCGCGTCGCCCGACGTGCCGCGAACCGCGCGCACCACGCGGCGGCATACCCGCGCGGTGTCGTTTGCCGATACGGGGGTCGTGCCCTGCCGGAACCGGGCCGTCCGGTCTGCCCCCACAGGGGCGCGGCACGCCGCTTGCTCCGCGACGGGCATCGGCACGACCGGTGCCGCAACACAACAGGGAGCATTCCATGACCGGCAAGCTGGATCATTGCAAGGTAGCGATACTCGCGGTCGACGGCTTCGAGGAAGCCGAGCTCGTCGAACCGCAGCGCGCGCTGGAGGCGGAAGGCGCCCAGGTCGACGTGATCTCGCAGAAGCCCGGCGAGATCCAGGGGCTCAGGCACGTCGACAAGGGCGATCGCGTGAAGGTCGACCGCACGTTCGACGATGCGCGCATAGGCGATTACGACGCGGTCGTGCTGCCCGGCGGCGTCGTCAACGGCGACGCGATCCGGATGCTGCCGGCCGCGCGCGAATTCGTGACCGCGGCCGTCGGCGCGGGCAAGCCGATCGCGGCGATCTGCCATGGCGGCTGGCTGCTCGTGTCGTCCGGGCTGGTCGACGGCCGCACGATGACGAGCTGGCCGAGCCTGCAGGACGACATCCGCAACGCGGGCGGCAAGTGGGTCGACCAGGAGGTCGTGCGTGACGGCAACCTCATCACGAGCCGCAAGCCCGACGACCTGCCTGCATTCAACGGCGCGCTGGTGCAGTCCCTCGCGTCGCGAGGAGGGTGAACGATGCCGACCGAATCCGTGCACAGCGTGAAACTGACCGACGCGCCACCGGAGTTCGACGGCGCGGTGCTGCAGATGCGCTTCGTCGTCGAGGTCGACGGGAAGCCGCAAATCTGCGCCATCACGGTCGAAGCGCTCGAAGATCATTTTGGGGCCAGCTCTGCGCTCGAAGCCGACCTGCGCGACGCGTTCGAACGCGGCCGTGCGCGCATCGAAGCCGCGTGCGCGGACGTGCTCGCCGACGGCAAGGGCGGCGCCGAGCTGCACAGCGGGTACTTCCGCGTGCAAGACAAGGCGGCGGGCGTTACGGCCCGCGCCGGGCTGGCCCGCTCGCGGAAATCGTGAGCCGCACGGCGCACGTCGGGCGCGCCGTAGCGAGCGACCCGTCGCGCCGCCGTTGGCGCTCCCGCCGTTGCCGCTCCGTTACACGCGGTTGAAAACTTTGCAGCGGCCGTCACGCGGTTCGCGGGGACACATCGCGCCGCGTGCCGGCCGCGCGCGGGGCGGCTGCGTCCCACATACTGGCACGCTCCCTGCATGTAGCTTCTGTTGTGGGCGCCCGATGCGCGCCCGCGCAGACGCGATGCGCCGCCGCATCGCACGAAGCTGGACACGGGGGAGACGAACATGCTGACAGCCCATGAATTTGCCGCGCTGTTCCTGGTGCACCGCGCGCCGGAACAGATTCAGAGCGACCGCGACGACGTCGTCGCGCTGGTCGAACAACAATTGATCGAGATACGTCGCGACGCGTCGGGCGTGAGCCGTCCCGCGCTGACCGCCGACGGATTGTCGATCGTGCAGTGCATGCAACGGCACGGCGGCACCGATGTGTGATGCAATCGCGTAACGCGATCGCGCTGCGGCGCCGGCCGGCAGGCGGCTCAGCGCGTGATCGCGACCGACGCGTTGACCTGTACGACCGGCGTATCGTCATCGAACGGCGGCGCGTACAGGAAGTGGTCGATCACGCCGGGTTCGAACAGCAGGCAGTAGGTCGAGCCGCCGTACTGGAAATAGCCGATCTCGTCGCCCTTGTCGATGCGCTGCCCCGGCACGACCTCGATCACGCACGATGACACGTCGCCCATCCCGACGAACACGCCCACCACGGTGCCGATCCCCGGATCGTCGCAGTCGATCGCGATCACCGCGCGCGCGGCGACCGCCGTCATGTAGCCCTGCGAGTCGTTGAGCCCGGCCGGATCCGGGCCTTCGGCTTCCGCGACCGAATAGTAGGTGCCGTCGACCCGGTACGCATGCGTGACGGTGCCGCGCACCGGCGCGTGCCAGCGGTGATAGTTGTACGCGCTTAGATACGCCTGATAGAGGTCGCCGCCGACGAAGCGTTCGGCGAGCGGCAGCCGCGCCGGCGTGAAGATGTCGCGCAGCGAATACGGCTGCCCCTTGATCCAGAACGTGTCGCGGATCTTCAGGCTGGACGCGGTGTGATACGGCGCGGCCTCGCACGCGCTGACGATCACGTGCGGATCGCCCGGCGCCGCGACGGGCCGCGCATCCGCGCGAAACCGGCGCGTGAAGAAGTCGTTCCACGAAGCGAAGCCCCAGTGCGGCTGATCTTCCTGGTACTGGAACTGCGACAGGCCCAGCCGCTCGCGCGCTTCGTCGCAGAACCAGCCGTCGGGTGCCGACGTGTCGAGATGCGCGCACGAATGCGGGCCGCCGAGGAAGTCGCACCACACGTTCAATACCTGCTTGAGGTGCGCATTGACCGCCGCGTCGCGAAACACCGCGTGGCCCGACGGCATGCACATCGGCCAGTCGAGGAACGCGTTCAGCGGACACACGATCAGGCTCGATTCGCTGAACGGCGGCGTGTAGGTCATCAGGTGGTCGATCACGGTCATCAATTCGCCGATCGACGCGTACCCGAGCTTGCGACCCGATTCGAGCGCCTCGTCGATCGCGCGCGTGAGGCTCATGCGCAGCACGGCATTGTCGTCGAACAGTCGCGCGAGTTCCTGCACGGCAGGCGTGCGCAACCGTTCGCCGGCATGCGCGCGCGCTTCGCCCGCAATTTTTTCGCGATACGCGGCCATGTGCGCTTCCTCGCGGGTCATCCATCCGCCCAGGCGATGGCGTGTGGCCGGTGGCGTGCTGCGGTCTGTCGGCATGGTCAACTCCGGCGCGGGTTGGGGTATGAAACGGATAGCAACGAATAGCAAGGCGCTTGCCCGATGCGCGGCACCGAAATTGCGGCGCTCGGCCGACGGTTTCTTTCGATGCCAATAGGAGGGCAAACATGAGCGCGGATTCGAATGGACGACAGACCAACGACGCGGCTTCGACCGGCGAGCGCCGCGACGGCGAGCAGCGGACCGTGGCGCCGACCCGCACGCGGGCGCGGGTGCGCGCGGCGACGTCGCGTGACGTCAAGCGGCGCAGCGAGCGCGGCGGCGGAAACGGGCCGATAGCGACGAGCGGGAATGACGCGACGGCCAAGCCGCTTTGGGAAGACGACCGCGGAGAGATGCCGCCGGAAGAATGGTCGTGATGATGTAACGGGCGCCGGGCGGGCCGGCGCGGTGCCGCCCGATTCAACCGCTCGGTTCCGGCACGCCCCATGTTTTTTGCGATGCATGGGTGTGTGCCTTTCCCGCGCATGCAAGGAATCACGAGCGGTATGTCTTCGTCCCGACGCGCCCGACGCGCCCGACACGCCCGACACGCCCGACACGCCCGACACGCCCGACACGCCCGACACGCCCGACACGCCCGACACGCCCGACACGCCCGACGCGATTAGCCCTCGACGGAAGTTCCATCATTTCCATATTTCGAGTATTATCGAAACATGGAAACGAACCAGACCATCGCCGCGCTCTCGGCGCTCGCGCACGAATCCCGCCTCGCCATCTTCCGCGCGCTCGTGCAGGCCGGCCCGTCGGGCTTGGCGGCCGGACAAATCGCGACGCTGCTCGACGTGCCGCCGTCGTCGCTGTCGTTTCATCTGAAGGAACTCGCCCACGCGCAACTCGTCACGAGCCGCCAGGAAGGCCGCTTCGTGTTCTATTGCGCGAACTTCGCGACGATGAACGGCCTCGTCGGCTACCTCACCGAGAACTGCTGCGGCGGCAATCCGTGCTCGCCGGTTTCCGCCTGTTCGCCCGCCTGCCCCGACCCAACGTAAGCCCACCTTCACGCCCCGCCGATGACCACCAACGTCCTGATCCTCTGTACCCACAACTCCGCGCGCAGCGTGCTCGCGGAGGGCATGCTCAATCACTGGGCCGCGAAGCTCGGCCGCGACGTGCGCGCCTACAGCGCCGGCAGTGCGCCGAGCGGCCGCCTCAATCCGTTCGCGCTGGACGCGCTGACGGGCGCCGGCGTCGACGTCAGCGGATACCGGAGCAAGAGCTGGGACGAATTCGTCGGCGACGGCGCGCCGGAAATGCGCATCGTCGTCACGGTATGCGACAGCGCGGCCGCGGAGGCTTGCCCGTACTGGCCGGGCAGCCCCGTGAAAGTGCATTGGGGCTACGCCGATCCGTCGAACGCGGCGGGCGGCGATGCGGGCAAGCAGCTCGCGTTCGAACTGACGCGCGAGGCGCTCGGCTACCGGATGCTGCAACTGCTGGCGCTTCCGCTCGAACGCATGAGCAACGCCGAACTCCAGGCGGCATTGACCGCCATTGCGCAAAACTGAGCGGTCGTCCGGCGGCATGCGCGAACCTGCATGCCGCACGCCTTTCTCCATCCCGAGCCACGTCCGATGAACACGTCCAACGTCGTCCCGCCTCGCAATGCCGCCGTCAGGCCCGCGATCAACTTCTTCGAACGCTACCTGACGCTCTGGGTCGCGCTGTGCATCGTCGCCGGCATCGCGCTCGGCCAGCTGCTGCCGGGCCTGTTCCAGCGGATCGGCCGCATCGAATATGCGCAGGTCAACCTGCCGGTCGGGCTGCTGATCTGGGTGATGATCGTGCCGATGCTTGTGAAGGTGGACTTCGGCGCGCTGCATGAGGTGCGCCGGCATGTGAAGGGAATCGGCGTCACGCTCGCGGTGAACTGGCTCGTCAAGCCGTTCTCGATGGCTTTCCTCGGCTGGCTGTTCGTGCGGCAACTGTTCGCGCCGATGCTGCCGGCGGACCAGCTCGACAGCTACATCGCCGGCCTGATCCTGCTGGCCGCCGCGCCGTGCACGGCGATGGTGTTCGTGTGGAGCCGGCTCACGGGCGGCGATCCGCTGTTCACGCTGTCGCAGGTCGCGCTCAACGACAGCATCATGGTGATCGCGTTCGCGCCGCTGGTCGGGCTGCTGCTGGGGATGTCCGCGATTACCGTGCCGTGGGCGACGCTGCTCACGTCGGTGGTGCTCTATATCGTGATTCCGGTGATCCTCGCGCAGCTTTGGCGCAGGCGGCTGCTGAGGAACGGGCAGGCCGCGTTCGATGCCGCGATGGCGAGGATCGGCCCGTGGTCGATCGCCGCGCTGCTCGCGACGCTCGTGCTGCTGTTCGCGTTCCAGGGCGAAGCGATCCTCAAGCAGCCGCTGGTGATCGCGTTGCTCGCGGTGCCGATCCTGATCCAGGTGTTCTTCAATGCGGCGCTCGCGTACTGGCTCAACCGCGCGGTGGGCGAGAAGCACAACGTCGCGTGCCCGTCCGCGCTGATCGGCGCATCCAATTTCTTCGAGCTCGCCGTCGCGGCCGCGATCAGCCTGTTCGGTTTTCACTCCGGGGCGGCGCTCGCGACCGTCGTCGGCGTGTTGATCGAGGTGCCGGTCATGCTGCTGGTGGTGCGCATCGTGAACCGGTCGAAGGGCTGGTACGAGCGCGTTTGAGCCAACCCGGGAATCCATCCATGACCGACCGACTGACCGACCTGCCGCAACTCGATCCCGCTTTGTTCCAGGTACCGGACGCGAGCCGCTTGCGGCCGGCGTCGCCGTCCACCCATCCGCCGCGTTTCCTGCTGCTGTACGGTTCGCTGCGCGAGCGTTCGTTCAGCCGCCTGCTGGTCGAGGAAGCCGAGCGCCTGCTCACCGCGATGGGCGCGGAGGTGCGCGTGTTCAATCCGAGCGGCCTGCCGCTGCCCGACGATGCGCCGGAGAGCCATCCGAAAGTCGTCGAACTTCGCGAACTTGTGATGTGGTCGGAAGGGATGGTGTGGTGCTCGCCGGAACGACACGGCGCGATGACGGGCATCATGAAGTCGCAGATCGACTGGATTCCGCTGTCGATCGGCGCCGTGCGGCCGACGCAGGGCAAGACGCTCGCGGTGATGCAGGTCAGCGGCGGCTCGCAGTCGTTCAACGCGGTGAACCAGATGCGCGTGCTGGGGCGCTGGATGCGCATGCTGACGATCCCGAACCAGTCGTCGGTGGCCAAGGCGTTCATGGAATTCGACGAAGCGGGGCGGATGAAGCCGTCGGCCTATTACGATCGGGTCGTCGACGTGCTGGAGGAGCTGGTCAAGTTCACGCTGCTGACGCGCGACATCGGCCCGTATCTGGTCGACCGGTACAGCGAGCGGAAGGAAAGCGCGGAGGAATTGTCGAAGCGGGTGAATCAGCGCGGGATCTGAGCGGCAAGGTGCCGTCAATTCAATCGGGAGTCGATGTCATGCAACTTCGCTCGGCAGCGTTATCCGACCTGGCCTCGATCGAGGCATTGCTGCGCGCTTCGAACCTGCCGACTGCCGGTGTCGCGGAGCATCTGGGAAACTTCGTCGTGCTTGCCAATCCGCCCGACTTGATGGGATGCGGCGGTATTGAATACCACGAAGACTGCGCGTTGATCCGGTCGGTTGCCATCGTATCGCACGCGCACGGAAACGGCCTCGGTAGCGCGATCGTGGAGCGGCTGATCGCGGCGTGTCGAGCACGCTCCGTCCGGTCCATCGGACTGCTGACGACGACCGCGGAGGACTATTTCGCCGGCTTTGGTTTCGTGCCCGTTGCGCGTCAGGATGTACCGGGGCCGCTGCTGGCGTCCAGCCAGTTTCGCGGTGTGTGTCCGGACGCGGCCACGGCGATGTTGTTGGCGTGTTGAGCGGGTAGGTGGGGCGCCGTGTGAAGGTTGACCTCGGGCGCCGGCCGTCTTTGCACGGAACAGATTACGGCTCGCGGCGCTTCGTATCGACTGCCACCAGCACCGCAACCGGCAACGCCGCCAGACAGCGAGCGAGCCGCATCGTGCCGTCCGGCGCCTCGACTTCGCTTCCGTCATTCAGCCAGTCGATCCACCGCTCGCTGGCGCCGCGCGGCAGCACCACGACCGTCTCTCCCCATTCATGAGGGTCGACGCGCGGCAATTCCGGCGCTTCGCCCAGCCATCCGCACGCGAGTCGCGTGGCGATCACCACGATCGTCGCGCTTTCGTCGCATCGGGCGAACGCCACCGCATGCCGTCCGAGCCTGCCGCGCACGCGCAGCGGCACATAGGCGCCCTCCGCGAACGTCGCGGGCCAGCGCGTGCGCAGCGCGAGCATCCGCTCGACGAGCGCGCGCTTCACGCGCGCATCGGGCCAGTGCCGCAGATACGCGGCAACCGGTTCGTCGACCCGTTCGGCCGCGAGCGCGGCAAACGGCACGTCGCGCCGGTTGTCCGGATCGACGAGCGAGTGATCCCATGACTCGGTCCCCTGGTACAGATCGGGCACGCCCGGCGACGCCATTCGCAGCGCCGCCTGCGCGAGACTGTTGACGACGCCGGCCGGCGCGATCCGCGCGACGAACGCATGCAGCCGATGCACGAAATCGCCGGCGCCGTGCGGCGTCAGGATCGCGCGCACGAACTGCTCGCAATCGCGTTCGTAGTCGGCGTCCGGCGCGAGCCAGTCCGTATGCTGTTTCGCTTCGCGCAATGCCTTGGTCTGCCAGCGCACCACGCGTTCCGCCAGCGCGGCAAGCGCGGTCGCATCGACGGGCGCGAGCCCCGGCGGCCAGCAGCCGACGAGTGTCTGGTACAGCATCGCTTCCGCGGCCGGCCCTGGCGCCCACGCGAGATCGCGATGCGCGCCGCCGCGGTGCGGCTGGTTCAGCGCGGACCAGTCGAGCGACACCGCGCGCCAGGCGTCGGGCATTTCGCTGAGCACCGCGAGCCGCACACGCGCATCCTCACCGCGCTTGTGATCATGCGTCGCGGTCGCGACGAGCGTATGGGGGACGGTGCGCGCGCGACGCCGGTTGCGCGCATGGAACGCGCCGCGCGACAGGCTGAAGTCGCCCGCGTCGGCGCCGACCTCGTTGCGCGACAGCAATCGCCCGTACCGGTAGTTGGCCGTGTCCTCGACGCCCTTCGCGGCGAGCGGCGCGGTGAGCTGCGCGAACGCGACACGCGCCGCGTGCAGCAGCGCGGCATCCGCGCGCGGCACGCGCATGCCCGGCAGCCCGAGCCAGCCGGCGACGCGATCGAGCGCATAGCGGTCGGACGGATCGATCGCGGCGCACGCCGCGTCGTACGCGAGTGCCAGCACGCGACCATCGGCGCCGGCGGGCTCATCGCCTAGCGTCGGGTACATCCGGTATACGGGCAGGTGCACGACAAGTTCGCCCAGCACGCGATGGATCGCGATCCGGCTGACGTCGCGCGTCGCGGGCGCCGCGCGCGCGATGCGGTGCAAGGCTCGCGCGACGCGCGCGTGTTCGCCGGCGAGTTGCCGCTTCAGCACCCGCCGCTTGCCGGCCACCGCTTCCTGCGCGAACGACCGCGCGGACCCCGACACGGCTGCCCAGTGCGCGGCGAGCGGCGCGGCGCCGGCCGGATCGTGCAGCAGCGCGGCGACGTCGTTCATGAAGTCGTAGCCGGTCGTGCCGTCGACGCGCCAGTCTTCGCGCAGCGTCTCGCCCGGCGCGAGGATCTTCTCGACGACGACATACGGCCGCTCGTCGCGTTGCGCGGCGAGCCGCGCATGCAGGCGCCGGCAGTACGCGCGCGGATCGGCGAGGCCGTCGACGTGATCGACGCGCAGGCCGTCGATGTAGCCGGCCGCATGAAGCCCCAATGGCAGCGCGTGCACCGCGTCGAACACCGCGTCGTCCTCGACGCGCACGGCCGCGAGCGTCGCGATGTCGAAGAAGCGCCGCCAGTTCAATTCGTCGGCGGCCGTGCGCCACCACGCGAGCCGGTAGTGCTGGCGTTCGAGCAAGCGGTGCAGGCACGCGCGTGAGCGTGCGCGGCGCGGGTCGGCGCCGCGCAATATCGCGTCGAACGCATGCGGACCCTGTGCGGCGGCGTAGTCGCGCAGCGCCGTGTGCGCGGCCGCGACGTGCGGGCCGCCGCGCGCCGACGCGGCGGCGAAACGCTCGGCGAGCGCGTTCAGGTCCGCGCGGTTCGCGATGCGCAGGATCTCCGCGTAGGTCGCGATGGCGACCGGCAGCCGCCTGCCCGGGCAGGTGATGAAGAAGCGCCCGGCCGCTGGATCGGCACCGAGCGTGATGTCGCCGGACGCGAGCGCGTCGCCGTAGGGCGCGCCGAGGCAGGGCAGCAGCACCTTGCCGTCGAGCGCCGCATCGGGCGGGTGCCAGTCGATGTCGAAGTAGCGTGCGTACGGGCTCGCCTGGCCCCATTCGAGCACGTCGTTCCACCAGCCGTTCGACGCGCCGCCGACACCCATGTGGTTCGGCACGATGTCGACGATCACGCCGAGGCCGCGCGCACGCAGCGCATCGACGAGGCGCCGGAAGCCGGCTTCGCCGCCGAGTTCCGTGCTGATCGCGTGATGGTCGACGGTATCGTAGCCGTGCAGCGAACCGGGCTCGGCCGTCGTGATCGGCGACAGGTACAGGTGGCTCACGCCGAGGCGCGCGAAATAGTCGGCGTGCGCGGCCGCGTCGTCGAACGTGAAGCCCGCGTGCAACTGCAATCGCAGGGTCGCGCGCGGCGTCATGCGTCGTCCTCCGGGGCTTGGCGCGCGTGCTCGATCGCCGCGATGCGTGTGCGCACGTCGGCATCGAACAGCGCGTCGACCGCGCGCGGCAGCCGGCGCAGCCAGTTCGGATGGCCGCACGGCGGGCCGGGGAGATTCGGTTGCTCGTCCAGCGCGAGCAGATCCTCGAGCGGCATGATCGCGAGCGGCGACGGGCTGCGCGCGACGTACGCGAGGACTGCGCCGACGGGCGGCGTGTCGGCGGGCGGGATCGGATCGCCGGCCGGTGCGCAGCCGGCGTGCTGCAACGCGCACCACAGCGCCGCGCGGTCTGTGGTGCGTTCGTCCTGGGCGGCGCGGAGGTCGAAAGAAGCGGGGGGTGGCGCGTCGTGGCCGTCATCCGTGGCGGGAGTATCGTTGCGCAGGACCGGATCGATCCGTTCGTCGTGGTCCGTGTCGTGTGCGGCCGCGGCGAGGCCGACGTCGCCACCGGCATTGCGCGGCTTGGCCGGCGCCGCAGCGGCACCCGCCGCAACCCGCCGCCATTCGAGATCGACACCCCGCCACCAGCCGGCCACGGTCGGCAGGTCATGCGTCGACGTCATCGCGATCGTGTCGCGATCCCACGCGGACGGCGGCCGAAATGCGCGATCCGCGTCACGTTCGAACCACAGCACGCGCATCCCGGCGATGCCCTGCGCGCCGAGCCGCTCGCGAAAACCCGCCGGCACCGTGCCCAGATCCTCGCCGATCGCCACCGCCCGGTGCCGCGCGGCCTCCAGCGCGACGAGCCGCACCAGATCGTCGAGCGGATAACGCAGGTACGCGCCGTCGCGCGCCGAGCCGCCTTCCGGCACGATCCACATCCGCGCGAAGCCGAGCACATGATCGATGCGAATCCCGCCTGCATGGGCGAAGGCCGTGCGCAACAGGTCGATGAACGGCGTGAAGCCGTTCGCGCGCAGCGCGGCGGGCGTCCACGTCGTCACGCCCCACGCCTGGCCGTCCGCATTGAACAGGTCGGGCGGTGCGCCAACCGACACGCCGCGCAACAGCGTCGTGCCGTGCGCCCACGCGTCGCTGCCCGCGCGATCGGATCCGACCGCGAGATCGGCGATCAGCCCGACCACCATCTCGGCATCGCGCGCCGCCTGCTGCGCGTCGCCGAGCGCGCGCGACGCGCACCATTGCAGGAACGTGTGGAACGCAATCGCGTCGGCATGGGCGTGCGCGAATGCGTCGACCTCGGCCGTGGCCGGCATCCGCCACTGCGCGGGCCAATGCCGCCAGTCCGCGCCGATCCCGTGCTCGATGCAGAACGCCTGCAGCGCGTCGAAGCGCGCATGCGCGTCGAGTGCCGCCCCGCCCGCCGCGCGAAACTGCTCGAACGCGTCGCGCGAGGGCGCGCCGTTTGCACGCCACGCGTCGAAGCACGCGCGCAGACGTTGCAGTTTCAACGGCAGCACCTGCGGCCAGTCGATCAGCGGCGTATCTGGCGCGGGTGCGACGTCCGCCGCCGCGCCGTTCGTGCGCCGCACGACATCGGCACCCGGTACGGCATCGCAGTCGAGATACGCGACGTTGTGCCAGCGTCGCGACGACGGCGAATACGGGCTGTCGTGCTCGGGCAGCGCCGGATAGCCGGCATGCGTCGGGCTGATCGCAACCGCGTCGGCGCCGTGCCGTGCCGCCTGCGCGGCGAGGCCCGCCAGCGCGGTGTAGTCGCCCGCGCCGTCGTCGCCCGCACGCCGCAGGCCGTAAAGCTGGGCCGAGATGCCCCAGCGGCGCGGCGCTTCCGGCAGGCCGTCGCCGGCAGCGAACGGCCGCGCGCGCGGCGGCGCGATCGCGAGCCCGATGCGGTGCTCGCCGATGTCGAGCGCGTGATAGCCGGGCAGCTCGAGTGGCGGCAGCGTGCCGTATTCGCCCGCGCCGGCCACGCGCCCGTCGACGTGCTCGCCCGATTCGAGCGTGATTCGCAAGCGCGCGCCGGGCGGCGCGACGGTGCGCGGCAGCGTCAGCGGCACGCCCGCATCGCCCGTGACGACCGGCGGCGTGGCGTCGTGCGCGTCGGCGAGCGCGGCCGCGCTGTCGACCCGCTCGATCGGTGTGCCGCAGGGCCAGCCGAGCGCATCGACGAGCGCGACGAGCGAATCGTCGACCACCCGCCGCGCGACGCCACCCGCGTCGATCCAGTCGGGTTCGAGCCCGGCCGCGCGCGCGAGCTCGGCGATCGGTACGTCGGTCGTCATGGTCGCGTGTGCCCGTTCGCGCGGTGTTTCAGCGCATCGTGGTTGACCGCACCGTCGCGCCATGCGATGCAGCTGTGTGAGGGCAGCCGCTGGTCGGCGAGCCGGTCGCGCGCGCGCGGCGGCGTCTCGAACACGATCTTGCCGACCGGCAGCGCGGGCAGCACCGCGTCGTGCGAGCCGGGATTGAACGCGATCGTCAACGTGCTGCCGTCGCCGAGCCGCCAGCGCGCGACGAGCGCCTCCGCGTCGGGGTGGTCCTTTCCATTTCCGTGACCCGCCAGCAACTCGACGCCGAGCGCGCGCGCGCCGGGCAGGTGCGGCGTGACCAGCGCCGCGCGCACCGTCAGCGCGCTGCGGTAGAAGTGCCGCCATGCGTCGGCGTCGGGCCAAGCATCGTCGTCCGCGTGGGCCGGCGACGAGCGCACGAACGTGCCGACGTCGTTCGGATCGGGGATCGCATCGCGATGCGCGGCGTCGGCGAACGCGGAAAACGCGGCGAACTCGCGGCGACGGCCTTCGCGCACCGCATCGGCGAGTTCGCCGCGATAGTCGGTGAAGAACTGGAACGGCTGCGTGCTGCCGTCTTCCTCGCCCATGAACAGCAGCGGGATCTGCGGCGCGAGCAGCATCAACGCGGTCGCGGCGCGCACCGCGTCGTCGTTCGCGAGCGCGCGCAGCCGTTCGCCGAACGCGCGGTTGCCGATCTGGTCGTGGTTCTGCAGGAACGTGACGAACGCGGTGGGCGGCAGGTGCGCGCTCGACTCGCCGCGCGGTGCGCCGCCGTGCAGCGGCGACGGCTCGCCCTGATACGCGAAGCCTTCGCCGAGCGTGCGCGCGAGACGGCGCAGCGGCGCGTCGGCGTATGCGCGGTAGTAGCCTTCGTGCTCGCCGGTCAGCAGCACGTGTGCGCTGTTGTGGAAGTCGTCGTTCCACTGTGCATCGAAGCCGTCGGGCCCGAGCAGGCTCGCCGTATTGCGTTCGTTCTCGAGCACCAGATGCACGTGGCGCGCCTCGCCGAAATGGTTGCGCACGCGCCGTGCCAGCTCGCGCAGCCACGCGTCGTCGTCGATCGCATGCGCGGCGTCGATGCGCAGGCCGTCGAAACGGAATTCGTCGAGCCAGTACAGCGCGTTGTCGAGGAAGAACGCGCTCGTCTGCGCCCGCGAGAAATCGATCGCCGGGCCCCACGCGGTCTGTCGGTCCGCCCGGAAAAATTCGGGCGCATAGCGTGGCAGCAGGTTGCCGTCGGGGCCGAAGTGGTTGTACACGACGTCGAGAAACACTTGCAGTCCGAGCCCGTGCGCGGCGTCGACGAGCGCCTTCAGCTCCTCGGGCCGGCCATATGACGCATCGGGCGCGAACGGCAGCACCCCGTCGTAGCCCCAGTTGCGCGCACCGGGGAACGCGTTGACGGGCATCAGCTCGAGCGCGGTTACGCCGAGCGCGGCGATGTCGGGCAGGCGCCGCTCGACGCTCGCATAGCCGCCGCAGGCACCGACGTGCAGCTCGTACAGCACCGTCTCGTGCCACGGCCGGCCGCGCCACGCGTCGTTGCGCCAGCGGTACGCGGCCGGATCGACGACCTGGCTCGGGCCGTGCACGTCGGACGGCTGGAAGCGCGACGCGGGATCGGGCACCGCGAGACCGTCGTCGAGCAGGAAGCGGTACAGCGTGCCGGGGCCGCAGCGCGCGACGACCTCGAACCAGCCGTCGCCGGCGGCCCGCATCGCGATGCGCGCGTCGCCGTGCAGTTCGACCGCGGCCGTGCGGCTCGCGGGCGCCCATAACCGGAAGCGCGTGTGCTCCGCGTCGAGGCAGGCCGCGCCGAACGACGACGCGAACGCGTGCGTGCCGGGCGGATGAGCGGTACGTGACGACATGGCGGTTCCTCACGAAGGCAGGTCGGGTGGCACGGCCGCGACCGCGATCACGGCCGTGTGCGCGGCGACGTCGAGGCCGGCCTCCGGCCACGAGCGCGGGCCGGAGTCGGGCGTCGCGGTGTCGAGCAGCACGCGGTAGTCGAGCACCGGTGCGGGCGGCTTGAACTTGATGGTGCCGGCCGACGCGTTCAGCATCACGAGCAACGCCTCGGTGCGCCCGGTGCGGCCGGCGCCGACGCGCCGCATCGTCAGCGCGCGGCGCTCGCCGTCTTCCCACGCGGGCACGCTCAGCTCGAGGCCGTGTTCGTCGAACCAGCCGATCTCGCGCATGCCCGGCGCGCCGTCGCGGTCGCCCGACGGATAGCGCGGCGCGGACATCACCGGGTACATGCGCCGCAGCGCGGCGAGCCGCGACACGAAACGGATCATCTGGACGCCTGCCTCGCTGTGCGCGAGGTCCCAGTCGAGCCACGATATTTCGTTATCCTGGCAATACGCGTTGTTGTTGCCGTGCTGCGTGCGGCCGAATTCGTCGCCGGCGACGAGCATCGGCGTGCCGAGCGCGGTAAACAGCGTCGCGAGCATCGAGCGCGCGACACGCGCGCGCAGGTCGCGGATCGACGCATCGTCGGTGGCGCCTTCAGCGCCCCAGTTCGCGCTGCAGTTGTCGTCGCGGCCGTCGCGGTCGTCCTCGCCGTTCGCCTCGTTGTGCTTGTGCGCATACGACACCAGATCGGCGAGCGTGAAGCCGTCGTGCGCGGTCACGAAATTGATCGATGCCCAGGTTCGGCGCCTTTGATGGTTGAACAGGTCGGCCGAGCCCGCGAGCCGCGCGGCGAGTTCCGGGCGCTGGCCCGCATCGCCGCGCCAGAAGCGCCGCACCGTGTCGCGAAAGCGGTCGTTCCATTCGGCGAAGCCGGGCGGATGACGGCCCAGCTGATAGCCGCCGGGGCCGAGATCCCACGGTTCGGTGATCAGCTTGCGCTGCGCGAGCACCGGATCCTGCCGCAACGCGTCGAAAAACCCCGCGCCCGGCTCGAAGCCGTGATCCTCGCGGCCGAGCGTCACGCCGAGATCGAAACGAAAGCCGTCGATGTTGAACGCGGTGGCCCAGTAGCGCAGCGAATCCATCACCATCTGCACGACGCGCGGATGCGACAGGTTCAGCGTGTTGCCGCAGCCGGTCTCGTCGACGTGGTAACGCCGGTCGTCCTGCCGCAGCCGGTAGTAGCTCGCGTTGTCCAGGCCGCGCCACGACAGCGTCGGGCCGAGCTCGTTGCCTTCGCATGTGTGGTTGTAGACGACGTCGAGCACGACCTCGATGCCGGCCGCGTGTAGCTGCCGGATCGCGATGCGCATTTCGTCGAGCCGCCGCGTCGTCAGGTACGAGGGCTCCGGCGCGAAGAACGCGGCCGTATCGTAACCCCAGTAGTTGCGCAGCCCGCGGTTCACCAGCGCCCGCTGCTGCAGGAACGCATGCACCGGCAGCAGTTCGATCGTCGTCACGCCGATCGACAGCAGGTGATCGATGAACGCCGGATGCGAGAGCGACGCGAACGTGCCGCGTTCCGGCACGCGCAGGCCGGCGCGGCGCATCGACGCGCCGCGCACGTGCGTCTCGTAGATCACGGTGCTGCGCCATGGCACGTCCGGGCGCCGGTCGTTGCGCCAGTCGAACGCCTCGTCGACGACCACGGCCTTCGGCATCGCGGGCGCCGAGTCGCGGCGGTCCATCGACAAGTCCGCGCGGTTCGAATGCACGCGATAGCCGAACAGCGCGTCGGACCAGCGGAACTGGCCGACCAGCTTGCGCGCGTACGGGTCGAGCAGCAGCTTGGTCGGGTTGAAGCGATGACCGTGCTGCGGCTGGTACGGGCCATCCGCACGAAAGCCGTACACGGTGCCCGGATGCGCGTTCGGCAGGTAGCCGTGCCACACCTCGTCGGTGCATTCGGGCAGGTCGAGGCGCGCGAGTTCCTTGCGGCCGGTCGGGTCGAACACGCACAGCTGGATGCGCTGCGCATGCGCGGAAAACACCGCGAAGTTGGTGCCAAGGCCGTCCCACGTGGCGCCGAGCGGATAGCTGCGGCCGGGTTCGAGACGGGAAGGCAGGGCGGTCGGCATGGGGGGATTGTCTCCGTGTCGAGGGCGCCGGGCGTCAGGCCGGGCTCAGCCAGAGGGTCGCGAGCGGCGGCAGGCGCAAGGTGGCCGACCACGACTCGCCGTGCGAGGGCACCTCCTCCGTCCAGACGGCGCCGTCGTTGCCGGCATTCGTGCCGCCGTACACGGCGGCATCGGTGTTCATCAGTTCGCGCCAGTGCCCGGGCGCGGGCAGTCCGACGCGATAGCCGGGGCGCGGCACGGGCGTGAAGTTGCTGATCGCGACGACGAGGCGCCCGGTATCGTCGCGGCGCGCGAACGCGAACACGCTGTTGTCGCGATCGTCGCCGATCAGCCACGAGAAGCCGGCCGCGTGACAATCGAGCGCGTGCAGCGCCGGTTCGGCCGCATACGCGCGGTTCAGGTCGCGCACGAGCCGCTGCACGCCGCGATGCGCGGGGGCGTCGAGCAGGTCCCAGTGCGGCGTCGCATCGTGCGCGAACTCGGCCCATTGCGCGAACTCGCTGCCCATGAACAGCAGTTTCTTGCCCGGATGCGCCCACATGAAGCCGAAGTACGCGCGCAGCGTCGCGAGCCGCTGCCAGGCGTCGCCCGGCATCTTCACGGCCAGCGAGCCCTTGCCGTGCACGACCTCGTCGTGCGACAGCGGCAGCACGAAGCGTTCGGAGAACGCATAGACGAGCCCGAACGTCATCCGGTCGTGGTGATAGCGGCGATGGATCGGATCCTCGCGCACATACGCCAGCGTGTCGTGCATCCACCCCATGTTCCATTTGAAGTCGAAGCCGAGCCCGCCGTCGCCGGTCGGCGCCGTGACGCCCGGCCACGCGGTCGATTCCTCCGCGAAGGTGACGACGCCGGGCGGCGCGAGCGCACCGTGGAGCGTGTCGTTGAGCGTGCGCAGGAACGCGACGGATTCGAGGTTCTCGCGCCCGCCGTGGATGTTCGGCACCCATTCGCCTTCGTTGCGCGAATAGTCGCGGTACAGCATCGACGCGACCGCGTCGACGCGGATGCCGTCGACGTGAAAGCGCCGCGCCCACGCGAGCGCCGACGCGACGAGGAACGCACTGACCTCGTTGCGCCCGAGGTTGAACACGCAGGTGTTCCAGTCCGGGTGCATGCCTTCGCGCGGGTCGGCGTGCTCGTACAGCGCGCTGCCGTCGAATTGCGCGAGGCCGTGCGGATCGTTCGGGAAGTGCGCGGGCACCCAGTCGACGATCACGCCGATGCCGGCCGCATGCGCGCGGTCGACGAAGCGCGCGAAGCCGTCGACCGGCCCGAAGCGCGCGGAAGGCGCGAACTGCGCGAGCGGCTGGTAGCCCCACGAGCCGCCGAACGGGTATTCGGAAATCGGCATGAATTCGACGTGCGTGAAGCCCATGCCGCGCACGTACGGGATCAGCCGCTCGGCGAGTTCGTCCCAGGTCGCGCTGCGGTCCATCTCCTCGGGCACGCGTTGCCACGATTCCGGATGCACCTCGTAGATCGACCACGGCACGCGAAAGCGGCGCTCCGCGGGCGGGCGCGCGTGCAGCCAGCCGTCGTCGTGCCAGGCGAACGCGTCGAGCGCCGCGGTGTCGGCGACGACGGACGCGGTGCGCGGCGGCGCTTCGGTCGCGCGCGCGCAGGGGTCGGCCTTGTGCGGCAGCACGCGTCCGTCGGCCGCGCGCAGCTCGTACTTGTAGTGTTCGCCGGCGCCGATGCCCGGCACGAACAGCTCCCAGACGCCCCACGGCCGGCGCAGCCGCATCGGGTGCCGGCGGCCGTCCCAGGTGTTGAAGTTGCCGACGACCGATACGCGCTGCGCGTTCGGTGCCCACACCGCGAAGCGCACGCCGCCGACGCCGTCGACGCACGTGGGCGTCGCGCCCAGGCAATCGAGCACGGCGGCCGGGTCGCCGGCCGCGAAACGCGCGAGCGCCGCGTCGTCGAGCAGCGTGCCGAACGCGTACGCGTCCTCGGTGATCTGGCGCGTGTCCGGCCAGTCGATGGCCAGCCGGTAGCGGCCGTCGTGCGCGAGCGTCCCCGCGAAGCAGCCGGCGTCGTCGACGCACGCGAGCGCGCCGAGTTCGTCGCCGTCGGGCGTTACCGCGCGCACGCGCCGCGCGCCGGGCAGCAGGGCGCGCACGACGACCCGCCCGGCGTCCGCGTGCGGACCGAGGCACGCGAACGGGTCCGGATGGCGGCCGGCGAGCAGCGCGTCGATGTCGGAGCGGTCGAACAGCATGTCGGTCATCGGTTGCCTCCGTGGTCGGGCGCGCGGTCGGTATCGAGCAGGCGTTCGATCAGCGCGGCGAGGCCGCCAACCGGCACGCCGAGCCAGTCGGGGCGGTTCGCGGCTTCGTAGCACAGCTCGTACGACGCCTTGTCGATCAGGAACAGCGCGAGCAGGCGGTCCGCGTAACGCGGGTCGACGAAGCGCTCGAGAGCCTGATCGGCGGCCGCGCGATAGCATTCGACGAAGCGGTCGGCGGCGGCCTGCCCGAAGCGGTCGAACAGCGCACGCTTGCGGCCGGCCGTCTGCGGCGGCGCCTTCTCGATCGCAAACTGCGCGGTTGCGCTCACGTACGACAGCGAACGCAGCAGGCCGGCCACGTCGCGCAGCGGATGCGATTTCGCGCGGCGCCGGTCGAGCGGGCGCGCCGGTTCGCCTTCGAAGTCGATCAGCAGCGCGTCGCCTTGCACGTCGAGCACCTGGCCGAGATGGAAATCGCCGTGAATGCGCGTGCATTGCGCGTCGAGCGTGCGCGGCACGAGTTCGCCGATCGCCTGGACGGCCGCGTCGCGCGACGCGAGCAGCACGTCCGCCGCCGCGCGGTTGACCGGATCGAGCTTGTCGAGCTGCGTGCGCAGCACGTCGAGCGCGCGCTCGAACGATGCGATCGCATCCACGCACCAGCCGTCGACGTGCTCGGACGTCGCGGCTTCAGGCGCGAACGCGGGATCGTCGGACGGTTGCGCGAGCGCGACGTGCAACTGGCCGAGCCGTGTGCCGATGATGCCCGCGAACGCCGCGTAGCCGAGCAGCGCATCGGGTTCGTCGTCGACGTCGGTCGCGTCGCCGTCGCCCGCGGCCGGCAGCGCGAGTTCGTCGATCGCGCGCCGCAGGAAGTCGAACGAACGCGTCCACGCGTCGCCCTGGTTGTCGACGTAGCGCTGCAGGATCGCGACCGTATGCGGCGTGCCGTCCGGATCGACGTGCACGACTTCACCGGCGAGCGTCGCGGTGTTCGCATAGCCGATCCGCGTCAGGTGCCGGCTCATCTCCGCTTCCGGATGGATGCCGTGCGCGACCTTGCGCACGAGCTTCAGCACGATCGCGTCGCCGATCACGAGCGAGCTGTTGCTCTGCTCGGCCGCGAGCCAGCGCACCTCGGCCTCGTCGCCGGGATCGAGCCCGGCGAGCGCGTGCTCGGGCAGGAAGTCGAGGCGGCCGCCGTCGGACGTCGGCACCGTCGCGCCGTCGCGCAGCTTGCGCAGCATCCCGCGCGCGAACGCCGGCAGCGCGAACGCATCGGTCAGGTAGCCGACCGTATGGCCGCGCCGCACGCGGGCGAGCGCGAGCTGCGTGAACAGCGGATGCGAGGTCTCGCCGCCCCATGCGGTGGCGAGCGGCACGACATAGCGCTCGACGCCGCCGTCGCTCGCGGACACCCAGGCTTCCGCGTACTGGAACGGTTCGTCCGGCATCGGCGTGACGACGTTCAGCCACGCGTCGCCGATCTTGCGGTCCTTCGACGCGAACCAGCGCCGCCGCGTGAGCCACGACGCGAGCGCATCGTGCGCGAGCGTGTGCAGTTGGCCGACGTCGGGCCGCGCGTCGCCGCGCCGCATCACGATCGTCACGTATTCGGGCAGCGGCTCCGCGTGCGGCTGTCGCCACGACGGCTCACGGCCGTGCTCGGACAGCACGAACCACAGGAACCCGTACGGCGGAAAGGTGAGCAGGTACGTGAGCTGTCCGATCGGCGGAAACGGCGAGTCCGACGTCATCTCGATCGGCACGCGGCCCGCGAATTCGGACAGGTCGAGCTCGACCGCCTGCGACGCGCGCGACAGGTTCGCCACGCACAGCACCGTCTCGTGGCCTTCGAGCTCGCGCAGGTACGCGAGCACCTTGCGGTTCTCCGGACGCAGGAAGCGGATCGAGCCGCGGCCGAACGACTGCGTCGCGCGGCGCGTCGACAGGATCCGGCGGGTCCAGTTCAGCAGCGAATGCGGGTCGCGCGTCTGCGCCTCGACGTTGACCGCGTCATAGCCGTACAGCGAGCCCATCACGGGCGGCAACACCAGCAGTTCCGGGTCCGCGCGCGAGAAGCCGCCGTTGCGGTCGGACGACCATTGCATCGGCGTACGCACGCCGTCGCGGTCGCCGAGGTGGATGTTGTCGCCCATGCCGAGCTCGTCGCCGTAGTAGATCACCGGCGTGCCGGGCATCGACAGCAGCAGCGAGTTGATCAGCTCGATGCGGCGCCGGTCGCGCTCCATCAGCGGCGCGAGGCGGCGCCGGATCCCGAGGTTGATCCGCGCCCGGCGGTCGCTCGCATAGGTCTGCCACAGCAGGTCGCGCTCCGAGTCGGTCACCATCTCGAGCGTCAGCTCGTCGTGATTGCGCAGGAATACGGCCCACTGGTTGCTCGGCGCGAGCGCCGGCGTCTGCCGCATGATGTCGATGATCGGGAAGCGGTCCTCGCTCGCGATCGACATGTAGATGCGCGGCATCAGCGGGAAGTGGAACGCCATGTGGCATTCGTTTTCTTCGCCGAAATATTCCTGCACGTCCTCCGGCCACTGGTTCGCTTCCGCGAGCAGCATCCGGTTCGGATACTCGGCGTCGATCGTCGCGCGGATCCGCTTCAGGATCGCATGCGTTTCCGGCAGGTTCTCGTTGTTGGTGCCTTCGCGCTCGACCAGGTACGGCACCGCGTCGAGCCGCAGCCCGTCGATGCCGAGATCGAGCCAGAAGCGCATCACCTGGATCACCTCGCGCACGACGGCCGGGTTGTCGAAGTTCAGGTCCGGCTGGTGCGAGTAGAAGCGGTGCCAGTAGTACTGGCCGGCCACCGGGTCGTGCGTCCAGTTGGAGGTTTCGGTATCGAGGAAGATGATCCGCGTGCCCGCGTATTTCGTGTCGGTGTCGGACCACACGTAGTAGTCGCGATGCATCGAGCCGGGCTTCGCGCGCCGCGCGCGCTGGAACCACGGATGCTGGTCCGACGTGTGGTTGATCACGAGCTCGGTGATCACGCGGATGCCGCGCGCGTGCGCTTCGCGAATGAAGCGCCGCACGTCGGCGAGCGTGCCGTAGTCGGGATGCACGTCGCGGTAGTCGGCGATGTCGTAGCCGTCGTCGCGGCGCGGCGACGGGTAGAACGGCAGCAGCCAGATCGTGTCGACGCCGAGCTCGGCGATGTAGTCGAGCTTCATGATCAGGCCCGGGAAGTCGCCGATCCCGTCGTTGTTCGAGTCGTAGAACGACTTCACGTGCACCTGGTAGATGATCGCGTCCTTGTACCACAGCGGATCGTCCGCGCAGAGCGCGGGCGCGCGGCGCCGCGAACGGCGCCGGCGCGGCGTGCCGGCTGGTGCGAGGGACGGGAACTGCGCGCGGCGCACGTCGTCGAGGGGATCTTCGCGTTTCATCATCCGTGTGCTCCGGAATGGCCCCGGGCATCGGCCGGGTCGGGCGCCTCCGCTCGCGCGGCGCCGGGAGACGGTGCGAGCCGCCAGATCGCGTACGGCCGCACATGCGGGTCGAGCGATACGTACTGGCGATGCCCGCGCCAGGTTTCGGCATGCGCGGCGTCCTGTTCGAGCACGTCGAGCGGTTCGCCGTCGACGAGCCCGAAGCCGCGCCACAGCGCCGCATCGAGCGTGAAATTCGCGGCCTGCGGATGCCACGGGTCGAGGCTGATCGCGACCGCGACGACGCTGTCGTGCGCGGGCGTCGCCTTCACGAACACCAGCACCTGATCGTTGTCCGCATCGACGAAGGTGAGGCCGAGATGGGTCTGCAGCGCTGGATGATCGCGCCGCGCGCGGTTCAGCCGCGCGATTTCGGCGCCGATGTGCGCGGCCTTGCGCCAGTCGCGAACGCGCAGCTCGTATTTCTCCGCGTCCGCGTATTCCTCGCTGTCGGGCAGCGGCGCCGATTCGCCGATCTCGAAGCCCGAGTACAGGCCCCATGACCCGGCGAGCGTGGCCGCCAGCGCCGCGCGGATCACGAACTGCGAGCGCGGGGCGTTCTGCAGGTGGCGCGGATTGATGTCGGGCGTGTTCACGAAGAAGTTCGGCCGGAAGAACTCGCGCGCGGGGCCGGCCGTCAGCTCGGTCAGGTAGTCGATGAATTCCCGCTTCGTCTCGCGCCACGTGAAATACGTGTACGACTGCGAGAAGCCGATCTTCGCGAGCCGGTACATCATCCCCGGCCGCGTGAACGCCTCCGACAGGAACACGACGTCCGGATGCTTGCCGCGCACGTCGGCGATCATCCACGCCCAGAACGGCAGCGGCTTCGTGTGCGGATTGTCGACGCGGAAGATCCGTACGCCGGCGTCGACCCAGAACAGCACCGCGTCGCGCAGCGCGAGCCACAGGTCGGGCAGCGCATCCGGCGCGTAGAAATCGGGGTTCACGATGTCCTGGTAGCGCTTCGGCGGATTCTCCGCATAGCGCAGCGAGCCGTCGGGCCGCCACGCGAACCAGCCCGGATGCGCGGCGAGCCACGGATGATCGGGCGAGCACTGGATCGCGAAATCCAGCGCGATCTCGAGCCCTTGCGCATGCGCTGCATCGACCAGCGTGCGGAACGACGCGAGCGTGCCGAGCTGCGGATGCACGGCCGTGTGGCCGCCTTCGGACGAGCCGATCGCATACGGGCTGCCGACGTCGTCGGGGCCGGCCTTCAGGGTGTTGTTGCGGCCCTTGCGCGCGGTCGTGCCGATCGGATGGATCGGTGGGAAATACAGCACGTCGAAACCCATGTCGCGGATGCGCGGCAATTGCGCGATCACGTCGTCGAACGTGCCGTGCCGGTGCGGGTCGTTGCTCGCCGAGCGCGGGAACATCTCGTACCAGCTCGAGAAGCGCGCGGCGCGGCGTTCGACCTCGACCGGGTAGACAGCGTCGTCGTGCGTGACGAACGGCCGGTAGCGCAGCGCCGCGTATGCGTCGGCGAGCTCGGGGGCGTCGAGCAGCGCGAGGCGCGCGTCGGGCGACGCGTCCTTGAAGTCGGCGGTGAGCTGTTCCATCCGCTTGAGCGCGTGCCGATCGGCCGGATCGGCGTGCTTCAACGCGGTCGCGAGCAGCAGTTGCGCCTCGCGTACCTCCAGCGTCACGTCCTGGCCGGCCGCGCGCTTCTTCGCGATGTCGGTGACGAGCGACGCCCAATCGTCGCGCCATGCGATCACGCGGAACACGTGGCGGCCAATCCGGTCGAGCGCGACGCGCGCGTGCCAGCGATCGTTCGGCTCCGCGACGAACGGCACTTCGCGCCACGTGTCTTCGTCGTCCGCCCGCCATTGCAGCGCGGCCGCGAGATGCGCATGGCCGTCCGTGAAGATCGATGCGTGCACAACCAGTGTTTCGCCGATCACGCGCTTGATCGCGAAGCGGCCGCCGTCGACCGCGGGCTCGACGCGTTCGATCGCGATCCGGTCGGCCGCGAGCGCGGCCGACAGCGCGGTGCGCTCGCCCGCGGCATCGGCGCGAGCGAGCGCGGGCGGCGCGCGCCGCGCTTCGAGCAGCGCATAGCCGCCGGGCTCGAGCGTGAAGGCTTCCAGCGCGACCGGTGCGTGCGGGTGCGCGCCGTCCGGTGGCGAGACATGCGTGAAGCCGCCCGGCACGCCGGGCAGGATCGTCGCGGGATCGACGTGCGTCGGCGAATCCAGATCGGGATTCAGCGCGATCAGCAGCGCCGTGTCGTCGTATTCGAGCGACGGGCCCATGCCGCGCAGCAGCGCCGTCGCGCGCGCGCCCGGCGCGCTCAGTTGCGCGATTTCGCCGCGCTCGGCCGCGAGCGGTGTCGCGCGGCGCCATGCATTCGCGTCGGCGATCGCGCCGGACAGGTCGAAGCGCGCGTCGTCCAGCGCGGCGCGATAGCGGGCGGCGTCCGCGTCGCGCGCCATCAGCGGCAACGCGACGCCGCGCTCGAAGCCCATCGGCACGAGCCAGCCGGTGCCGACCGCGGCGGCGGTCCACAACGCGCGGTGGTACGCGCGGGCGACCGTCTCGTCCGGGGCTGTATTCCAGGTGTCGGCGAGGCGCGGGCCGTCGATTGCGTCGGGAAACGCGATCGGCGAGCCGATGCGCCGCAGCAGCCGGTGTTCGTCGACGAACCACGGCGCGTGCAGGTCCCACCAACGTACCGACGAGAACACCGCATCGAAGCCGGCCGCCTCGAGCTGGGCGAGCGCGTCGCGCGCATGGCCGGGCACGCCGGCCAGCACCGCGACGTCCGGGCGCGCGCGGCGCAGCGCCGCGCGCCAGCCGGGCCACCACGCGGCCGGCAGGCGATGCGGCGCGTCGATCAGGAAACCCGACGCACCGGCGTCCGCGAACGTGGCGAGGTGCGTGCACCACCACGCAGACAGCGCGTCGTGCGCGGCGTCTTCGCCGACCTGGGCATGCGCGATATCCATTTCATGGGCGGCGCTGCGCGGATCGATCAACGCGTCGTCGTGCGCCCGCTCGACGTACCAGTCCGGATGCTCGGTGCGCAGCGGGTTGTCGCGCGCGATGCGGTCCGGCACCACTTCGAGCAGCACGCGCAGCCCGTGGCCGTGCGCGAGCTGGGCGAGCCGCGAGAACGTCTCGAGCGCGCCGGCGCGCGTCGCGAACGTCGCGGCCGGACGGTGGAAATCGGCGACGTGGCGCGGGAAGCCCGCGACGCTGGCAGCCCAGAAGCCGCCGATCAGCACGTGGTCGAAGCCCATGCCGGCGATGTGCTGGAACGTGTCGGGCCATGCATCGAGCGGGCCGACGAGGCGGGCGTCGCAGAAGTAGATGTGAGGAGCGAAGGGCGGTGTGGGGTTCATGGGTAGCGTGTGCGGGCGGCGGCCGGATCGGCAACAGGTGTGCTCGCCGCAATGCGCGTTCCTGCCGGGATGGGTCCTGTGTGGCAAGCGCTGACGCGAGTCATGGCGGCTCGGGACGATCGTTGTTGCATCGCTGGTGCACGATCTCGGCACTTTTATGTGGATTCGCGTGGTCGAGGAGGGGGGCCGACTCGTGAAATTTTTGCCAATGACGTCGAGGTATCGGTGAAAAACTCGGCGCACGGGGTGGGCATCGTCGCGGCACCCCGCAAGCAGCCGATACCCCCCGCAACACACCCCTCACATCCGCGGAATCGACCGAATATCCGAACTGTCTCCCGTCGCCGAATCATCGTCCGCTTCCGGAATCGGCACGCCAGGGTCGTAGCGCACCGCCGCCCCGTGCTCGATCCGGTGCGCGAACGACGGCGGCGTGTCGACCTCGTCGCCGAAGCGCGCACGCACGAACGCGCGCAGCAGCGCGGTGCGCGCGTCCGGCGCGCGTGCCGCCCAGGTCGACGGGCCGTCGATAAAGCAGGCGTCGCATTCGACGCCGTCGTCGCACCGCGCGATCCGCAGCTCGCCCACGCGCTCGAGCACCGCACCGGCATCGGCCCACGACGCCGACGGCGCGAAATGCGCGTCGAGGCGGCGCAACGCGTCGCACGCACTGGTCAAAATCACCCGCGGGTCGACGGCCGTGAAGTACAGCGTGCCTTCGTCATTCGCGCACAATGCGCGCGCGCACCAGTAATCGAGGGCGGTTCCGGCGAGTTCGTCGGTTCGCATCGGCAAGCTCCGTCAGGTTTCATCAGGCAGGGGCGCCCGTCGCGCAAGCGGCGTGCCCGGCGTGGCACGCATGCGTGCGACGAGCGGGTAGTGATCGGATGCGCGCCGCGCGCGCATGCTGCGATGCACGTTCACGTCGACCAGCCACTCGCCGGGGTGGATCCAGATCCGGTCGAGCGAGAACACCGGGTAGAGCGTCGGGAACGTGCGCGGCGCCGGCGCGCGCCGGAACCGCGTGACGAGCGCCTGCAGCGCGCGGCCGCGCACGAACCATTCGTTGATGTCGCCCATCAGGATCACCGGCATCGCACCGGTGTCGAAGGCGGCGAGCAGCCGCTGCACCTGCGCGCTGCGCTCGCGCGCCGACAGCCCGAGATGGGTCGCGACCACGCGGATCGTGCCCGCGCCGCAGTCGATGTCGGCATCGAGCGCGCCGCGCGGCTCGCGCTGGTGAAACGACAGGTCCAGCGTGCGCGCCGCGCGAATCGGGCAGCGCGACAGCACCGCGTTGCCGTAGCGGCGCTCGGGCGTATCGATGGTCGGGCCGGCTACCGCATGCATGCCGGTGGCGTCGCGCAGGTGCGCGAGCACGTCGGGCGCGTGCGTGCCGCCGAGCGGCACTTCCTGCAGCGCGATCACGTCCGCGTCGAGTTCGTGGATCACCTGCGCGATCCAGTCGGCCGCGCGCGTGTGCCAAGCACCGTAGCCGCCGCGGATGTTGTACGTCGCGATCCGCAGGTCGCGCCCGCCCGGCGCGGCGGCGGGCGGGCCGTCCGACGTGACGATGTCCGGCGGCGGGGCCGGCTGCGCGCTCAGTGCCATCGTCGCAGCATCCTGACGAGCAGCACCGACACGCCGACCAGCACGGCGCCGATCGCCGCGAGCCACGCGAACGCGCCGGGCCCCGGATGGCTGAACGCGGCGGTCAACTGGTGCGCGAACGTGACGGTCAGCACGATACCGGGCAGCATCCCGATCGCGGTGCCGACCAGATAGTCGCGCAGGCCGATGTGCGATGCGCCGGCGACCAGGTTCACGATCGTGAACGGTGCGATCGGCAGCAGCCGCAGCACGGCCATCGCGACCACGCCGCGCCGGCCGATGTGTTCGCTGAGCCGGTTTGCGCGCGTGCCGGCGAGCCGGCGCACCGCGTCGTGCCCGAGCCAGCGTCCGATCCCGTAGGTCGCGGCGGCGGCCCCCATCGTGCCGAGCGCCGCATACGCGAAGCCCGGCCACGCGCCGAACACCAGGCCCGTCACCGTGATCAGCAGCGTGATCGGCACCGACAGCGTCGCTGCGACCACGTAGCCGGCCAGCAGCAGCGCGGGCGCACCGGGCAACTGCGCGGCGTGAGCGGCCGCTCGCGCGAGCGACGCAATGTTCAGTTCCTTGCCGAGCGGCGAGAAGCGCCACGCGAGCGCGAGCGCCGCGACCAGCAGCACGGCCGCGCCGAGCACGAAGAAGCGCGCGGTCAGCGAGCGGTGCTGCTCGTGCGGCACGAACTCGCGGACAAAGCGGTCCGGCTCGATCGGCTGCTCGGGGTCGAGTCGCGCGCTGACCGGCACCAGCGCGTCGAGTTGCGGCGTCACGGCCGGCTCGAGCGTGCGCAGCGTGCGGCCGGGCTTCTCGCGCAACCGGTCGAGCACGGTGTTCGGACGTTCGTCATGCGTGAACGCAGCGGCGACCGCGGCCGGCGTCGTGTCGAGATGTTCGGCCAGCAGGCGCTCGCGCAGGCCGGCAATCGAGGTGCGGATGCGCGGCTCGCCGGCCGCGACGAGCGCGATGCAGCATTCGGTGTCGAGCACCATCGACCGGTTGTTCAGGTTCGCGCTGCCGATCACGATGCATTCGTCGTCGACGATCGCGAGCTTGCTGTGCACGTTCACGCACGCGTCGCCGAGGCCGTCGACATGCGGATACAGCAACCGGTAGCGGTCGAAGCGGTCGGCGGCCTTGAGCGTGCCATGCAGCCGCGCGCGCAGCACGCCCATCGTCGCTTCCTGCAGCCAGCCGCTCTGCACGCGCGGCGCGACGACCGTCACGTCGGGCCCATCCGGATCGGCGAGCCGCTCGGACAGCGTTTCGCGCACCACCGCCGCGGTGAAATACTGGTTCTCGATGTACACGTGCCGGCGCGCGGCGCGGATCGTGTCCTCGACGAGCGCGCACACCTGTCGCACCGGCTCGCGGTCGCGGTGGCGCGGCGCCGTGTAGGCGATGCCGAGCCGCACGTCACGCAGGTCGACGCGCACGCCGGGCGGCCACGGATCGACGTCTTCCTCACGATCGAGATGCCGCTGCGCGCGGATCGCGATCGGACGCCCGCATGCATTGAACCAGCGCACGCGCGCCTGCTCGCCGATCGCGACGGCCGCGTCGCCGTCGAACATCGCCTGCACGTCGTGAAACGGCCCGTACGGCATCCCCTGCGCGTCGCGGCGGCGCGGATCGTCGGCCGCGTGCGCGGGTGTATCCCAGCGTGCGCGCGTCAGGTCGAGCCCGCCGACGAACGCGAGCCGGTCGTCGATCACGACGAGTTTCTGGTGATGCGATGCGCCGCGCGGATGCGTGTCGTCGAGCCGGAACCGGATGCCGCGATGCGCGCGCCACGCGGCGCGATAGACGGGCGGCCAGTCGCGCTCGAGCGCGTAGATCATCGCGAAGTCCCACGCGAGCACGTAGATGCGCAGGTTGTGTCGCGTGGATGCAAGTGCATGCAGAAATGCGGCGAGCGTGTCGGGCAGGCCGTCGCTGGCGTCGGCGTCGGCAGGCGGGAGGTGCATCCGGCTGTCGACGTCCCAGCCGACGATGAACACCGTATGACGCGCCCGCCGCAGCGCGGCACGCAGCGTCGCGAAATAGGCGTCGCCGTCCACCAGCATCGCGAAGCGGTCCGCATGGCGGATCGTGTCGCAGTTGCGCCCGCGTTCGAGCAGCCCGTGCCGCACCGGCTCGTCCAGGCGCGACGGGTCGGCTGTCGCGTCGTCCGCGCGCGCCGTCGCGACTGCGGCGCGGGTCATGCGTCCCGGCACGATCATCGGACGTTGACGTCCCGGTGGCCGTCGATGCGTTGCAGCAGCACGTCGCAACGTGCGCGCAGCGCCTGCAGTTGCGGCGAATCGGCGTCGAGCCGGATGCGTTCGCCGCTGTCCGGATCGCCGTACGCGCACGCGATCTCGTAGATGCCTTGCGCAATCGTCACGGACGCGTCCACGATCCTGATTCGGTCGAGCCAGCCGCATTCGGCGTGATGGCACTCGAGCCATGCACGCAGCGCGCCGACCGCCTGGCTGGTCGACAGCCAGGCGCGGCCGCGCATGCGCGCCGTCAGCTGGCTCGTCACGAGGTAGGAGAGCAAGTCGGTCTGGGTCACGCGAAACTCCTTGAAGAGGTATCCGGGAGACAGGTCCACATGCCGGTGACGCTTTGCAACGGTCCGCAGATCGCCGCAAATTCCGCGCCGCTCGTGCGTGAGAGCGACACCGGGATGTGACCCGTGTCCGAATCGTCGTTCAACTGCGGGACGATGAATCGCTTCACGCCCACGCGGCCGGTGCCGAGCGTGTCGTGCCGCGTGTCGATCATCGTGGCCTCCTTTTGTTTGGCGTACTAGAGTGGTTTGATACCGGGTTTGATATCCGGTTGGGTGTCCGGTTCGATGCTCAATAGGGACGCAAGGCCCGTGCCGGATCGGCCGATACCGGGCACGCCGCGTGCGCGCGGGGCCGACGCCGCGCGCGGCGATCATGCGGCGCGCATTTTTTGCATCTTCATCGCAGATAAGTACAGGGGGCCAGGATGCAACATCAACAGGACGCACAGGTTCGCGACCCATATCGGGGCCACGAGATTCGCGTATGGGCGCGACGCAACGCGCGCGGCGCGTGGGACGACGAGGTGCAGGTGTATGTCGATGGCGCGCGCATCGAGTTGTATGTACCCGAGCCGTCCGGCCCCGAATGGCTGACCGAGGACGAGGCGCTACGTGCGGGCGTCGAGCGCGGGCGCTATCTGGTCGACAAGCGCGTGGACGACGACTGACCACCCGTCCCGGGTTGGCACGCGCCTCCGGCATGGAGACGCGTGCCCGAGGGGACCGAAGCCGACGAAGGCGATCGCGGAGAGCCGGACGATGCGGGTCAGGCGGACGGTTCAGGCATTACGGCCGCGCCGCGATCTCGTCCAGATGCCACAGCAGATCCGCCGGATCGTCATACACGCGCAGCGCCCCCGCGCGTTCCAGCTCGTCGCTGCCGTAACCGCCCGACAGCAGCCCGACGCCGAGCGCCCGGCAGCGGCTCGCGGCGAGCATGTCCCAGATGCTGTCGCCGACCACGACCGTATGTTCGATCGGCACGTTCAGTTTCGCGGCGGCGGTCAGGAACAGGTCGGGATCGGGCTTCGCGTACTTGACCTGGTCGCGCGTGACGACGACGTTCTTCGCCGGATCGACGCCGAGCGCCTCGAGATTGATCGCGGCGGTTTCCATCCGCCCGCTGGTCGCGATCGCCCAGCGAATGCCGGCATTCGACAGCGCGGCCAGCAGCTCGCGTGCACCCGGCAGCGGCCGGACCTGCGCGCGCAGCCGCTGGTACGCGGCCGCATGCAGCCGCGAGAGCCGCTCGACGCGCTCGGCGTCGATGTCGCCGGCCGTTTCGCGCAGCAGCTGGTTCAGGAACAGGCCACCGCTCATCCCGATCTTGCGGTGGATGCGCCACACCGACAATTCGATGCCCTCGGCATCGAGCGCTTCCTTCCACGCGAGCACGTGCTGATAGACGCTGTCGACGAGCGTGCCGTCGAGATCGAACAGAAATGACGTTTCAATGCGCATGTAAATCTCCTGGCCCGATGGCGTTCGGGCGATTCGTTCGGGGAAAGCGGTTTCGACACATTATCGGGGCACGGCCGTGTCATCGTCGTGTTCGTGCACCGCGGCCGGCAGCGGCGTGTCAAGCGCCGCTGGTACAATCGCGCCGATGCGACGGGCCGGCTGCCCGCGCCGCCAACCTTCGTCGAATTCCCGTATGGCAACCCCGGACGCCGTCAGTTCCGAACAGTCGTGGTGGGGCGTTCTGGCCCTGGCACTCACTGCCTTCATCTTCAACACCACCGAATTCGTGCCCGTCGCGCTGCTGAGCGCGATCGGCGACAGCCTGCAGATGCAGCCGACCGCCGTCGGCCTGATGCTGACGATCTACGCGTGGGCCGTCGCCGTCGTGTCGCTGCCGCTGACGTTCGTCACGCGTCACGTCGAGCGCCGCAAGCTGCTGAGCTGCGCGCTGCTGGTGTTCATCGGCAGCCATGTCGTCACCGGCGTCGCGTGGAATTTCACGGTGCTGATGCTCGGCCGGCTCGGCATCGCGTGCGCGCATGCGGTGTTCTGGTCGATATCCGTCCCGCTGGCCGTGCGGCTCGCGCCGAGCGACCGGAAAAGCCGCGCGCTCGGCCTGCTCGCGATGGGCACGGCGACCGCGATGGTCGCCGGCATTCCGCTCGGGCGCGTGATCGGCGAGGCGCTCGGCTGGCGCGTCACGTTCCTCGTGATCGGCGGCGCGGCGGCCGTCGCGTTGCTGGCGCTGCGCATGACGCTGCCGACGCTACCCAGCCAGGGCGCCGGCTCGCTCGCGAGCATCGGCACGTTCCTGCGCAAGCCGGCGCTGGTGTCGCTGTACGCGATCACCGTGCTGGTGATCTCCGCGCACTTCACGTCGTATACGTACATCGAGCCGTTCGTGCAGAGCGTCAATCATGCGAGCAGCAGCCGGATTACCTACGTGCTGATCCTGTTCGGCGTCGCCGGCGTGCCGGCCGCGCTCTGCTTCAACCGCGTGTTCCCGGAGCGGCCGGCCGACTTCCTGCTCGCGTCGATCATCGCGTTGTCAGCCTGCCTGCTGATCCTGTTCCCGAGCGCGCTGAACATCGTCACGCTGTCCGTTCACACGCTGGTCTGGGGCGGCGCGATCGTCTGCTTCGGTCTCGCGATGCAGGCGTGGGTGCTGAAGCTGGCGCCCGAGGCGACCGATCTCGCCGTGTCGATCTTTTCCGGGCTGTACAACGTCGGGATCGGCGCCGGCGCGCTGCTCGGCAACCATATCGCCGGGGCGTTCGGGCTGCCGTGGATCGGCACGTTCGGCGGGGTGGTCGGGATCTTCTCGGCCGGGATCGCGTGGGCCGCGTTGCGGCTGCATGAGCGGCGGGCGGTGGCGTAGCGCGCCGATTCACTGTCGCGCCGACGATCGACGATCACGCCGCAATGGCGGCATCAACCTGTCATGCTCGACGATCGCGGCGCCGGGTCCGCGTTGCTGCGCACCTCGTTCGGCGTCATGCCGGTCCAGCGCTTGAACGCATGCCGGAAACTCGCGGCATCGCTGAATCCCAATACCAGCGCGATGTCTTCGGTGCTCAATGCGGTCGTGCCGAGATAGTCGATCGCCAGCGCCCTGCGCACGCCTGTCAGCAGTTCGTTGTACGACGTGCCCGCGGCGTCGAGCTTGCGGCGCAACGTCCTTGAAGTCATGTGCAGCGTCCCGGCGATCGCGTCGATGTCCGGGAATCTGCCGGGGATGCGCATCAGTTCGTCGTAGACGTGCAGCGTGATCCCGGAGCGATCCTGGAGTTCGTCGAGCAACTGCGCGCAGTGCCGCGAGACCTGGGCCGCCGTGATCGGGTGGGCAAGCTGCGGCGCCCGCGACATCCAGGCGGCGGGATAGCTCAATGCATGACAGTCCTGATCGAATTTGACCGGACAGTCGAGCGTTTCGGCAAGCAGCGCCGCATGGGCCGGTTGCCCGCATGCAAATCGTGCGTGGACTGGCACGCACCACGGTCCCATCACGTCCTTGACGAAGGTCGCGTGGAGCACGAACTGCATGTCGAGCAGGAAGCCATACAACCGCGCGTCGAGCTCGGGCAGCGCGACGTCTTCCCGGGCGGGGAAATACCAGGTCGCCAGATCGTCTTCCATGACCCAGCGAATGCCGAGCAAGCCGTTCGCGAGCCGGTGGAACCGGACCGCCGCATCGAACGCCTCCCCCAGCGTTTCGGCGCACAGCGTCGCGTACCCGTACATCCCGTAGCTCGATGCATGCAGCAACCTGCCGACCCGCACGCCCAGATCGGCGCCAGGATAGTGCCGGAGCGCGTTGCGCACGGCCGTCAGGAATTGTTGCGCCGACGTCAGCGTGAAGGGGTTCGCTACGTCGTTCGAGTCGAGATCGGTCCCGGCGAGCACCGTGGACGTTTCAAGCTCCAGATGCGCTGCGACTTCCATCAGCGCCGCGAGTTTCGACGGGGACGAGCGCTTTTCGGACAGGGTCGCCAGATCGACCGGCAACGACGGCAGGCCGGCGCCAGGGCCGGCTTGCGTCGGGTTCAATCGCATGTTGCTGCTGCTCATCTCTGAATCAGGTCGTCGGTTCTCGTCGCGGCCCGGAAGCGGGTCATCCGGTGCATCGATGTGCCGCGGGCTCGGTCCGCAGTGACCACGTTACGTCAATCAGCGGGTTCCGTGTGGTAGCGAACACGGACAATTTTCGCGTCCGTTTCAAACATTTCCAAAGCCCCGGTCGCCGGCCATAGTGGCGGCACGCCACGGCCGACCTGCGCGCTCGTGGCGAAAAATAAATATGGAGATTCCGTTCAATGAAATCGATGAAACTGGCGGCGGCTGCCGCCATGCTGGTCGCGAGCGCGGCAGCGCACGCGCAGTCCGCGGGAAACAACGTGGTCGGAACGGGCTGGTTGAGAATCGCCCCGCAAACCTCGAGCGATCCGCTCGAAATCAGCGGACACGCCGTGCCCGATACGGGCTCGAGCGTCGATCACGCCGACACACTCGGCATCACCTTCACGCACTTCCTGACCGACAACATCGCGGTGGAGACGGTCGCCGGCATTCCGCCGAAATTCAAGCTCTCGGGTACCGGTGTGCTGTCTTCCGCGGCGATCAATCCGCTCGGGGACGTCCGCCAGTGGAGTCCGGCGCTGCTGCTGAAATATTATTTCGGCCGCGCGGATGCCCGATGGAGACCCTATCTCGGCATCGGCGTCAGCTATATCTGGTTTACGAACGTGCATGTCGGTCCCGCGTTCCAGCAGGCGTTGAGCGCGCAATTGACGCACGGCGCGACGACGGGCCTGTCGACGAGCGCGGACGTCGACAGCGCATGGTCGCCAGTCTTCAATGGCGGGTTGAATTATCAGTTCGACAAACATTGGTCGGCCGGGCTTTCCGTTTCCTACCTGCCGTTCGGGACGAAAGCCAATTTGACCACCCGGCTGCCGAACGGTGCCGTGGTCAAGAGCGTCGCGAAGATCACGCTGGATCCGCTCGTCACGCTGGTGTCGGTCAATTACGCATTCTGACCGGGGGATGCGACGGCGGCGATCGGGTTCGCAACGAATCGGGCAGGGCGATGGCGTGGCCGCCATCGTTTCATGCCCATCGCCGCACGCCGCACGCCGCACGTTGCACGCCGCACGTTGCACGCCGCGTCAATGCAGCCCGTCAGTCCCGATCCCCGCAGCATCGAGCCGCCTGAGCTTCGCGTACAGCGTCGTGCGTGAAATGCCGAGTTGCCGGGCGGCCGCCGACACATTGCCGTCGTGTTCGTCGAGCGCGCGGCGGATTGCTTCGAGCGACTGTTCGTGCAGGCTTGCCTGCGGGCTGGCGGCCGGTGCTGCGGTGCACACATCGGCGGCGTCTTCGAGCCCATCGGCGTGGCGCGCCATCGTCGCCCGATCGAGCGGCGCGCGCAGCGTGCGCACCCATAGGTGGCTACCATCGTCGCGCGCGATCCGCTGCGGCGTGCGCGCTGGTGTCAGCAAACGACGCTGTTGCGCGGGCGTCGCACCGGGAAACAGTTGCCGGAGGTCGTACGGCGCGACCGGCCCTGTGGGCGCGAGATCGAGCATCTGCCTGGCAAGCCGGCTCACCGCGCGCACGCGGCCCGCTCCGTCGAGTGCAATGACGCCGGCGAGCGGCGTGCCGAGCCAGCGCGGATCGTGCTGGACCTGCAGCAGATGGCAGTCGCGCAACATCGCATACAGCCGCTGCTCGGCGGACAGCGCCGCGTGCCGGAACTGCTCGCGCAGCTGCACGACGTTGCGCCGGCCGATGCCCGTGATGTCGAGCGCGCCGATCACGTCGCCGTCGAGGCCGACCAGCGGCACCGCGAGGCAGAATACCCGCGAGAACTCGTCGAGATAGTGCTGGGCGCCCGCGACGACGGCCTCGGCGCCGTCGTGGATCACGCAGCTCGGCGCGGTCGTGCCGATGTTCGGTTCGACGATCCGGCGGCCGGCGACGATTGGCGTCAGCAGCGCGTCGTCGCATTGCGGGCTGCGCCGCGCATGCACGATCGTGCCGCGCGGATTGACGCAGAAGATCGTCCACTCGCGGCCGCCGAACGCGGCCCACAGCGGCTCGATCTCCTGCGCGACGCAACGGTAGAGCCGCCGGTCCGCGCGCGATTCGTCGAGCTCGCGCTGCATTTCATAGCGGGCGTTTTGCCATGGCCGCAGTCCGGCGTCGCGCGAACGCAGCCACGAGCGCGCGACGCTGGCCGGCAACGCCGTTTCGGGCAGCGGCTCGCCCGCCGCGAACCGGGCGCGGAGCCGGTCGAGGTCGACCGGCCGTGCAGGAGATTCAGGGACTGTGTTCACACATGCGCTCCATGTGGGGTCGAACGTCCGGGCCGGGCATGCCGGCCGGCGTGTCGCGCGAATGCGTAATATAGCCCGGTGCCCGAAGCGGGGTATCTTCATGCCGTGCAGGGGCGCACGCGGCGTGCCGCCGATTTGCATCGGGGGGCCGCCGGCGGCCCCCCACGCTCAATGCGGCAACCGCAGGATCGGTTTGAGCGTGATGCCGCTGCTGCTGTCCGCGGCGGCCTGGTTGATCTGCTCGAGCGGATAGAACTTCACCAGCCGGTCGAAGGGAAACCGGCCTTGCAGATGCAGCTGCACGAGTTGCGGAATGAAGGTCTGCGGCACGCTGTCGCCTTCGACGATGCCGCGGATCGTGTGGCCGCCGAGCAGCAGGCTGTTCACGTCGAATTCGGCCTTCGTGCCGAGCTTCGGCGCGCCGACCACGCCCATCGTGCCGCGCGAGCCGAGCGCGTCGATCCCTTGCGACAGCACGGCTGGCAGCCCGGTCGATTCGAGTGCGTAGTCGACGCCGCCGCCGGTGATCTCGCGGATCGCGTCGACGACGTCGACTTCCTTGCTGTTGATCGCGTGCGTCGCGCCGAGCTCCAGCGCCAGCGCGAGCCGCGACGGCACGATGTCGACGGCGATGATGGTGGTGGCGCCCGCGATACGCGCGGCCATCACGGCGCTCATACCGACCGCGCCGGCGCCGAAGCTCGCGAAGCTGCTGCCCGTGCGTACCGCGAGCGAATTGATCACCGCGCCCGCGCCGGTCTGGATGCCGCAGCCGAGCGGGCCGAGCAGTTCGAGCGGCGCTTCCTTTGGCACCTTGATCGCGTTGTTCTCGCGCGCGAGCGCGTAGCTCGCGAACGACGACTGCGCGAAGAAATGATCGTGCAGCGGTTGGCCGGCTGCGTCGCGGATGGCCGTCTGTCCGTCGGCATCGGCACCGCCGAAGTTCAGCGTGAAGAACTGCCGGCAATACGCGCCATGACCGCCGACGCACGACGCGCAGTGGCCGCACGCGCCATAGGTCAGCACGACGTGATCGCCGGCGGCGAGCGTCTTCACGTTCGGGCCGACGGCCTCGACCACGCCGGCGCCTTCGTGACCGAGCACGGCCGGCAGCGGCACCGGATAGTACTGGTCGCGCACGATCAGGTCGGTGTGGCACAGGCCCGTCGCGACGACGCGCACCAGCACCTCGTCGCCGCGCGGCGCGCGGATCCGGGCCGGTTCGATCGAGAAGGGCGCGCCGGCGGCGCGGGCGACGGCCGCGGTGACGGCGCGCGTATCGTTTTCTGTGTACATGGTCGGTCTCCTCGTCAAATCGGATACAGCGGCGCTTCGCCCTTGATCGTCAGCCACTGCCACTGCGTGAATTCTTCCCAGTTTGCCGCACCGCCGATGCTCGAGCCATTGCCCGATGCGCCGACGCCGCCGAACGGGTTGATCACTTCGTCGTTGACCGTCTGGTCGTTGATGTGCAGCAGCCCGGTATTCAGCCGCTCGCCGATCCTCAGCGCGCGGCCGACATCGGCGGACAGGATCGCCATCGACAGCCCGTATTCGGTGCGGTTTGCGAGCGCGATCGCGTCTTCGTCGGTATCGAACGGCACGACGATCGCGACCGGCCCGAAGATTTCCTCGTCGAACGCCGGATTGCCCGGCGCGACGCCGCTCAGCACGGTCGGCTCGAAGAACAGGTCGCGATGGCCACCGCCCGTCTCGACGCGTGCGCCGGCGCGACGAGCCGCGTCGACCACACTCGCCGCATGGTCGCGTTGCGTGGCGTTGATCAGCGGGCCGAGGCCGACGTCGCCGCTGGCCGGGTCGCCGACGCGCAGACTTTGCGCCTTCTCGACGAGCTTCGCGACGAAGCGGTCGTGAATCGCGCGCTGCACGAGCACGCGGCCGGTCGCCATGCAGATCTGGCCTTGATGCAGATACGCGCCCCATGCGGTGTTCGCGACCGCGCGGTCGAGATCGGCATCGTCGAGCACGATCAGCGAATTCTTGCCGCCGAGTTCGAGCGACACCTTCTTCAGATGGCGGCCGGCCGCTTCGCCGACCTTGCGCCCGGCCGCGGTGGAGCCGGTGAACTGGATCATTGCGACATGCGGATCGGCGACCAGCGCGGCACCGGCCGCGCCGTCGCCGGGCAGCACGTGTAGCACGCCTGCTGGCAAGCCGGCGAGCTCGAACACGCGGGCGATCGCGACGCCGCCGCACACGGCGGTGCGCGGATCGGGCTTCAGCACGACCGCGTTGCCGAGCGCGAGCGCCGGCGCGACCGCGCGCATCGCGAGGTACAGCGGGAAGTTGAACGGCGAGATCACACCGACCACGCCGCGCGGGCGGCGACGCGCGAGCGACAGCCGGCCGGCCGCCGACGGCAGCACCTCGCCGGCCGCGCGCGACGGCAGCCCGGCCGCTTCGTGCAGTGCCTTGATCGTGACCGAGGTTTCGAACGACGCCTTCGCGCGCGTCGAGCCGCTTTCGCGCACGAGCCAGTCGACGATCGCATCGAAGTGCGTTTCGGCGACGGCCGCCGCGCGACGCAGGACCGCCGCACGCTCGTCGTACGGCAGGCCGAACCATGCGGGCTGCGCGCGATGCGCGGCGGCCGACGCGTCGGCGATGGCCGCGCCGTCGGCGAGACCGATGCGGCCGAGCGTGTTGCCGGTCGCCGGTTCGATCACGTCGGCGGCGTGCGCGCTCGCGTGCCAGCGTCCGGTGAACGTCTTGCCGCGCCAGATGTCGGCGTTGAATAGTGCGGTGTTGGTGTTGCTGCTGGTGCTGCTATCCATTTACGCTCCTGGGGAAATTCGGATCGGCCGGATCGGGCGTTGCTTGGGGGCTTGGGTGTCGACCGGCATGCGCGCGAGGGTAGGCGGGCGCGGGGAGACGGAGCTATCCGGGTTTGTTCCCACCCGCTGGGCTCGCGCGGATCGTGGGGCGTTTGTGGTTATGTGTGCGGAAACTGAACAGTCGTTGCGTGGGTTGTTGCGGCATGCCGGCTGATGACGCGGTGGGGATTGATGGTGCAGCGGTACCTGGGTCGTGTCCGGAAGCGGCCACTTGGGCCAGTATTGCTTCATCGAGAACTTCCACGTGTCACATCCAACCGCCAACGAATGCCTCCGATATTAGTTGTCAGCTCTACGTCATTACGCCCGAAGCCACGCAAGCAGCAGGAAACGAATCACATTTGCAACACTTTGTGCAGATGTAAAAAAACGATCCGCACTTCTCCCCGTGTCCGCGCCATCGAACTCGGTGACTCTTTGACCGCTGCAGAGCCATTCCTGCAAACGTTCTCTGTCGGTCGAACATGATTCGATAGTGAAACCTTTCCTGCTCTTTCATCAGAGGCGAACAAGCGACGGCATTCATGTCACTTGGCGTACGCCGAATGGGGCGAAGTGGCCTGCAACTTGCTTGCCTTCCTACCTGTAAATCGGCCGAGCGAGTAGAGCTTATCCGGCATACGTCGAAAATCTAGGTGAAATTATTCGTGACTTTCTCTAGCACTCATTGGGGGATATAGTGAAAAAAACCATGATTATCGTGCGCGCTGTGTTATTGGCAACGTGCGCTGCGGGTTTTTCAGGTTGCGCATCGACGGTTATTGAATCGAAATCCTATAGGTCATACGCGGTAGGGGTGCAACAAACTGCCACAATCGGACAGTCGTTTCTTGTGAATCAGAACGGCTCGATCTCTACCGTTAGGCATTGGGTTGGGATATTGAATTCACCCGATGGATGGCGGGAATCCAAAGAATATTCACAAGATTACGTACGTCAAGAACTCGTCTACGGAGGGCGATCTGGAAATACCATCGACGTATCTTACAGAGAGTTCCGCGGAGGGTATGCCGCGCCAGCGTTCTACCAAAGCGTCAAATATGACCTCAGCTCATCATCGAGAATTCGGTTTCAAAATTTCTCAATCGACGTGTTGCAGGCCGACAATCAAACAATCGTGTATAAAATTGTTTCTGATAGGTGAATATAAACAGCATCGAGGCTAGCTAGAATCTTGCCCCGTCAAATGAGGCGTGATGCGCCAGAAACGGATTGAATTGACCTGCGAACACATTACTGTCGCGCGTAGCAAAAGGTCCGGAGCGCCCGTGGATTGAACGAATAAATCGGGGGGTATATGGTCAAAAGCAAAGAGGAGCAACTCGACAGTTGCATCGAGCAGGCGTTCCAATCGAACCGGGCGTTTACCAACTGGTTTCTCTCTCGGACAAAATTCGCCAATGACGGGGGCGTGTACCAATGGTCGCGCAGCGACAACCCTTGGGGTACTCATCCACATGTAACTATTGATCTGGCGAGTGGCAAGCCGGTCGTCAAATATGTACAGAGCGAAACCGACGTGTTGGTCGTGTTCTCGCGCCCGAATGGCGGGCCGTTTGCTTTGCATATCGAGAATAAGCTCAAAAATGGTTCATTTATGCCGGATCAGCCAGAACGATACCAGTCACGAGCAGCGCATTGGCTCAATAATCCGAAGTACGGGATGTATGTAGACTTTGAGACGGTCCTGATTGCGCCTCAAGTTTTCTTTGATCAACATCGCGTCGATGCCGAAGCGTTTGATCGATATATTTCGCATGAGGAAATCGCCAATTATCTTCCTGAATTTCTCGAGAATTATCAACAAATCAATGACGATCACATGGATGCGAGACTCGTCGCGCAAACCGTTTTGCGTGCTGGCATCTGGTTAATTCGAAATGGATACGGTCGACTGATGATCCTGCCGTATGTGGCGCCGTCTGGAATGCACTGGCGCTGTGCGTTTCATCCGCCAGGAAAATTCAATGACGAGATCTATCGATACACCGCCGGCAGTGAAGGAACAGTTCTTCCTGGTGAACCGGATATCGTTATGTCGTCGACCATGACCGCGCAGACGCTCGCTGAATTAATTGTCGCGCGAGCGCCTCGCGACGCGCTGGCTTTGTGTGAAGGTGAAGCGGGTCAAGCGGTACTCGATTGGCTTCGGCGATTTGAGAAGGCGCTTGATGCAGGTTACATTCCTGAAGCGTTCAATAATGATGATCCTGTCACTGATCGATGGGCATTGCTAGGCGATGGAGGCTCAAGCGACATGGATCCTCAGCCGGGCTACCGTGCCTCATAGCAGCGCATTTCTCATGGCGGCCGATTTGATGCTATTGCGCGTGCGTAACCGCCGATCGACCAGCGCGTCACGAGCAAAGGGGACCGGGTGCTTCTGGCCCCTAGCTACCATCAGCGTCTGACAGAAGGACCATCACCAACGAGCGTCGATATCCCCTCCCGTCATTCGCAGAAACCCACACCGAAGCCGAAGCCCGCCGGCCAACCCCACCGTTTCGCCCTCAGGAAAACCCTGATCGACTCAGGCAGGCCACCCGTTTCAGCCGGTTTTCCCCTGCCGAAAGTATCCGCATCGCACCTCCGCCCCAGCGACACCCGGCCCCCGCCCGACCAAGCTCCAGTAAGCCTCCCAGCCCACGTACCCAGCAAAAAAGGTATGGCGCAGCGCAATATTTCGCGTCTCAAACCTAATTTCAATACCCGGAAGGTATCAAAAACCACGCCCAAAAGTATTGGACGCTCCATTTCGCCGCCGCGTATAAATCCGTTCCATGAACTCCCCACACGCAGCGCACCCCATGTCCCCGATCACCATCGAACGCATTGAAACCCGCCTCGTCGACCTGCCGACGATCCGTCCGCACAAGCTGTCGGTCGCCACCATGCACGGCCAGACGCTGATGCTGGTGAAGGTGCTCTGCAGCGACGGTGTGACGGGCCTCGGCGAAGGCACGACGATCGCCGGGATGGCCTACGGCCCGGAAAGCCCGGAAGCGATGAAGCTCGCGATCGACGCATACCTCGCGCCGGCGATCATCGGCCGGGATGCGACGCGCATCCAGACGCTGATGGCGTTCCTCGGCAAGTTAGCGAAGGTCAATCACTTCGCGAAGAGCGCGCTCGAAACCGCGCTGCTCGACGCGCACGGCAAGCGTCTAGGCGTACCGGTCAGCGAACTGCTCGGCGGTCGCCGGCGTGATCGCTTGCCGGTCGCCTGGACACTCGCATCGGGCAACACGGCGACCGATATCGCCGAGGCCGAGCGGATGCTGGACCTGCGCCGCCACAACGTGTTCAAACTGAAGATCGGCGCGAAGGCGCTCGCCGATGACATCCGGCACGTGGCCGAGATCAAGCGGGCGCTCGGCGAGCGCGCATCGGTGCGCGTCGACGTGAACATGGCCTGGAGCGAAACGCAGGCGGCGCGCGCGATTCCGGCGCTGGCCGATGCCGGTTGCGAACTGGTCGAGCAGCCGGTGGCGTCGGCCGCGGCGCTCGCGCGGCTGATGCGCCGCTTCCCGGTCGCGCTGATGGCCGATGAAATCCTGCAGGGCCCGGACAGCGCGTTCGAGATCGCGAAGCATCACGGCGCGGACGTGTTCGCGATCAAGATCGAGCAGAGCGGCGGCCTCTTTGCCGCGCAGCGCGTCGCGGCGATCGCGGATGCGGCCGGCATCGAGCTGTATGGCGGCACGATGCTCGAAGGCGCGTTCAGCACGGTCGCGTCCGCGCATCTGTTCGCGAGCTTCGCGAACCTGCAGTGGGGCACCGAACTGTTCGGACCGCTACTGATCACCGAAGAAATTCTCACGACCCCGCTCGACTACAGCGATTTCGAATTGACCGTGCCGAGCGGCCCGGGCCTCGGCATCGAACTCGACGAAGCGAAGGTCGCGCGCTTCACCCGCGACGGGCTGACGAAAGTCTCCCGCTAACCCGCGCTAACCGATTACGTATCAGGACATCACGATGCTTTTCCACGTACGCATGGACGTCAACCTGCCGGCAGACCTGCCGGCCGGGGTCGCCGACGAGATCAAGGCCCGCGAGAAGGCGTACTCGCACGAGTTGCAGCGCAGCGGCAAGTGGCGCCACATCTGGCGCATCGCCGGCGAATACGCGAACTACAGCGTGTTCGACGTGTCGGGCAACGCCGAGCTGCACGACATCCTGACCGGCCTGCCGCTGTTCCCGTACATGAAGATTTCGGTGACGCCGTTGTGTCGCCACCCGTCGTCGATACACGACGACGACGTTTGAGCCACGGAGCCGCTCGTTCTCGACAGCGAGCACCCCGGGTCGCGATTCCCCCAAATACACGTGGAGACACCATCATGAGCGTCAAAGTTTTCGATACGAAGGAAGTGCAGGATCTGCTGAAGGCCGCGTCGAACGCGGGCGTGAACGGCCCGAACGCCGGCAACGCGCGCACGCAGCAGATCGTCCAGCGGCTGCTCGGCGACCTGTTCAAGGCGATCGACGATCTCGACATCACGCCCGACGAAGTGTGGGCCGGCGTGAACTACCTGAACAAGCTCGGCCAGGACGGCGAAGCGGCGCTGCTCGCGGCCGGCCTCGGCCTCGAGAAGTATCTCGACATCCGGATGGACGCCGAGGACGAGGCGATCGGCCTGGACGGCGGCACGCCGCGCACGATCGAAGGCCCGCTGTACGTCGCCGGCGCACCGGTGCGCGACGGCGTCGCGAAGATCGACCTCGACGCGGACGAAGGCGCGGGCCCGCTCGTGATCCACGGCACGGTCACGGGGCTCGACGGCAAGCCGGTGGCCGGCGCGCTGGTCGAGTGCTGGCACGCGAACTCGCACGGCTTCTATTCGCACTTCGACCCGACCGGCAAGCAGAGCGATTTCAACCTGCGCGGCGCGGTGAAGACGGGCGCGGACGGCAAGTACGAATTCCGCACGCTGATGCCGGTCGGCTACGGCTGCCCGCCGCAGGGCGCGACGCAGCAACTGCTGGATCGCCTCGGCCGTCACGGCAACCGCCCGGCGCACGTGCACTTCTTCGTGACCAGCGACGGCCACCGTAAGCTGACGACGCAGTTCAACATCGACGGCGATCCGCTGATCTGGGATGACTTCGCGTATGCGACGCGCGAGGAGCTGATTCCGCCCGTCACGACCAAGGCCGGCGGCGCCGCGCTCGGGCTGAAGGCCGACGCGTACCAGGACATCGAGTTCAACTTCGTCCTGACGCCGCGCGTCGAGGGCAAGGACAACCAGATCGTCGAACGCCTGCGCGCTTCCGCCACGGCATAACCGCCCGACGGCCCGGCGGCGCGCTTGCGCCGCCGCCGGCCGGGCTCCCGCGAGATTCAATCGATACCGATGCGAGCGTGCTTGCAGGACCCGGCACGCGCACAGGAGGAACCAACATGTCCGCCACGATCGACCCCACCACCGAACTGGACCACCTGCTCGCCACCGCCGTGCAGGACGACAAGGAAGCCGGCGTGTTCCGCTGCCGCCGCGACATCTTCACGAACGAGGCGCTGTACGAGCTCGAGATGAAGCATATCTTCGAGCGCAACTGGGTGTATCTGGCGCACGAGAGCCAGATCCCGAACAACAACGATTACTACACGACGTGGATCGGCCGCCAGCCGGTCGTCATCACGCGCGACAAGGCCGGCGAGCTGCACGCGGTGATCAATGCCTGCGCGCACAAGGGCGCGATGCTGTGCCGCCGCAAGCACGGCAACAAGGGCAGCTTCACGTGCCCGTTCCACGGCTGGACCTTCTCGAACACCGGCAAGCTGCTGAAGGTGAAGGACGAGAAGACGACCGAGTATCCGGTGCAGTTCAACACGCACGGCTCGCACGACCTGAAGAAGGTCGCGCGCTTCCAGAGCTATCGCGGCTTCCTGTTCGGCAGCCTCAGCGACGACGTGCTGCCGCTCGAGGACTACCTCGGCGAGGCGCGCGTGATCATCGACCAGATCGTCGACCAGGCGCCGAACGGGCTCGAAGTGCTGCGCGGCAACTCCTCCTACATCTACGAAGGCAACTGGAAGATGCAGATGGAGAACGGCTGCGACGGCTATCACGTGAGCACCGTGCACTGGAACTACGCGGCGACGATGGGCCGCCGCAAGGAAGACGGCACCAAGGCCGTCGATGCGAACAGCTGGAGCAAGTCGGTCGCGGGCGTGTACGGCTTCGACAACGGCCACATCCTGCTGTGGACCAAGACGATGAACCCGGAAGTGCGGCCCGTGTACCAGCACCGCGACGAGATCGAGGCGCGCGTGGGCGCAGTGCAGGCCGACTTCATCGTGAACCAGACGCGCAACCTGTGCGTGTACCCGAACGTGTTCCTGATGGACCAGTTCAGCACGCAGATCCGCGTGGTGCGTCCGCTCGGCGTCGACAAGACCGAAGTCAGCATCTTCTGCTTCGCGCCGAAGGGCGAGAGCGAAGCCGACCGCACGACGCGGATTCGCCAGTACGAGGATTTCTTCAACGTGACCGGGATGGGCACGGCCGACGATCTCGAGGAATTCCGCGCATGCCAGGCCGGCTACGCGGGCATCACGGCGATGTGGAACGACCTGTCGCGCGGCGCGCCGCTGTGGGTCCACGGGCCGGACGAGAACGCGAAAAAGATGGGGCTGAACCCGCGCATTTCGGGCGAGCGCAGCGAGGACGAAGGGCTGTTCGTGTGCCAGCACGAACACTGGGTGCACGTGATGCGCGATGCGCTGAAGAAGGAACGCGGGGAGGTGGCGGCATGAACATCGATTACCGGACCATTTGCGCGGCGCTGTATCGCGAAGCGCGCCTGCTCGACGATCGCGAGTGGGACGAGTGGCTGACCTGCTACACGGAGGACGTCACGTACTGGATGCCCGCGTGGGACGACGACGACCGGCCGACCGACGATCCGCAAAGCGAGATCTCGCTGATGTACTACGCGGATCGCGGCGGCCTCGAGGATCGCGTATTCCGGATCAAGACCGAGCGCAGCGGCGCGTCGACGCCCGAGCCGCGCACCAGCCACAACGTGACGAACGTCGAGGTGCTGGCCGAGCGCGACGGCGAGGTGGACGTGCGCTACAACTTCGACACGCTCAACCATCGCTACCGCGTGACCGATCACTACTTCGGCACGATGTTCGTCACGCTGCGCAAGGTGAACGACGCGCTGCTGATCTCGAACAAGAAGATCGTGCTGAAGAACGACTATATCCGGCAGGTGCTCGACGTGTATCACGTCTGACGCCGATTGTTTCGACAGTAACCGAGGGAGACGAGGTCATGTCCACCTACAAGATTGCACTGAACTTCGAGGACGGGGTCACCCGCTTCATCGACTGCAAGGCCGGCGAGAAGGTGCTCGACGCCGCGTTTCGCGCGAAGATCAACCTGCCGATGGACTGCTCCGACGGCGTGTGCGGCACCTGCAAGTGCCGCGCGGAAAGCGGCAGCTACGACCTCGGCGACGACTACATCGACGACGCGCTCACCGAGGACGAGAAGGACGGCGGCCTCGTGCTGACCTGCCAGATGGTGCCGCAAAGCGATTGCGTGATCGCGGTGCCGACCTCGTCGGTCGCGTGCAAGACCGGCCACAGCGTGTTTGCCGCGACCGTGACCCGGGTCGAGCCGCACAACGACGCGGCGATCGTGCTCGAGCTCGACGTCGATGCGGCCGCGCCGGTGTTCCTGCCGGGCCAGTACGTGAACATCGGCGTGCCGGGCAGCGGCCAGCACCGGTCGTACTCGTTCTCGTCCGCGCCGGGCGACACGAAGGTCGGATTCCTGATCAAGAAGATTCCCGGCGGCGTGATGAGCACGTGGCTCGAATCGGCGGCGCCCGGCGACACGCTCGAGCTGAACGGGCCGCTCGGCAGCTTCTACCTGCGTGACGTCGCGCGGCCGCTGCTGTTCCTCGCGGGCGGCACGGGCCTCGCGCCGTTCCTGTCGATGCTGGAGGCGCTCGCGCGCAGCGGCTCGCAGCAGAAGGTGCACCTGATCTACGGCGTGACGCGCGATCTCGACCTGGTGCTGGTCGACGCGATCGAAGCGTATGCGGCGAAGCTGCCGAACTTCAGCTTCGCGACCGTCGTCGCCGATGCGGCGTCGAGCCATGCGCGCAAGGGCTGGGTCACGCAGCACATTCCGGCCGATGCGCTGAACGACGGCGACGTGGACGTCTACCTGTGCGGGCCGCCGCCGATGGTCGATGCGGTTCGCCAGTACTTCGACGACCAGGGCGTGAAGCCCAACAGCTTCCACTACGAGAAGTTCACCCCGAACGTGACGGCAAAGGCGGCATGACCATGCAACGATTCTCCGGAAAGGTCGTGGTCGTCACCGGCGCGGCGCAGGGCATCGGCCGCGGCGTCGCGCTGCGCGCGGCGGCCGAGGGCGGCCGCGTGCTGTTCGTCGATCGCGCGGAATTCGTGGCCGAGGTGGCCGCCGAAGCGCCGGGTGGCAACACGGCCGGCTTCGTCGCCGATCTCGAGACCTACGACGGCGCGCACGCGGCGATGGCGTGCGCGGTCGCGACGTTCGGCCGGATCGACGTGCTGATCAACGGCGTCGGCGGCGCGATCCGGATGCGGCCGTTCGCCGAGTTCGAGCCCGCGCAGATCGACGCGGAAATCCGCCGCTCGCTGATGCCGACGCTCTACAGCTGCCACGCGGTGCTGCCGCATCTGCTGGCCGGGGGCGGCGGCACGATCGTCAACGTGTCGTCGAACGCGACGCGCGGAATTCGCCGCGTGCCGTACTCGGCCGCGAAGGGCGGCGTCAATGCGCTGACGGCGGCGCTCGCGATGGAATACGCGGAGCACGGCATCCGCGTGGTCGCGACCGCGCCCGGCGGCACCGCGGCGCCGCCGCGCCGCGTGCCGCGCAATGCGGCCGGCGACAGCGAGCAGGAACAGGCGTGGATGGCCGAAGCGGTGCGGCAGGTGACCGACTCGACGTTCTTCAAGCGCTACGGCAGCCTCGACGAACAGATCGCGCCGATCCTGTTCCTCGCGTCTGACGAGGCGAGTTACATCACCGGCACGGTGCTGCCGGTCGCGGGCGGCGATACGGGTTGAGCAACGGCCGCTTGCCGAACCGATGCTTCATGCGTGCACGTACCGCAGCCGCGCGGGCACGCTATCCGACACTCACATAATCGGCCGGCGCCGCGAGCCCGGCCACGGAGACACTCATGCGCGAACGCGAAGCGATCATTCCGGCCGGAATGGAAGCCGTGTACGAAAAAATCGGCTATGCACCGGCGATCAAGGTCGGCGATACCGTCTACGTGTCCGGCCAGATCGGCCGTGACGCCGCGATGCAACTGGTGGAAGACCGCGAAGGGCAGATCGTGCAGGCGTTCGAGAACCTGAAGCGCGTGCTGGAGGCGGGCGGCGCTTCGCTCGACGACGTGGTCGACCTGACGACCTTCCATACCGACATGCGCGACCTGCCGCTGTTCATGCAGGTGCGCGACCGCTATTTCCATGCCCATCCGCGGCCGGCGTGGACGGCTGTCGGCGCGCACATGCTGGGCGGTTCGCCAGGCTATATCGTCGAGATCAAGGCGGTGGCGGTGCTGTAACCGAACACGCGGCACCCGCGTTTCGCGAACTTCTCTGCGGCGGCGCGCCCGATGCCCGACGACACGCCGGTCACGACGACAACGGTGGGGTTCGACATGGTTGTTTCTCTCGATACGTGAACGGGGTGGGTATCAATCGCGCACGTCGAGCGCGGGTGCAAGCGTCGGTTCGGGAGGCGACGCCTCGTATCCGCCACGGCGCGAACCGGCGGCATGACCGGGCCGGATTCGATACCAGATCGCATACATCGCGGGCAGGAACACCAGCGTGAGGATCGTGCCGGCGAACGTGCCGCCGATCAGCGTGTACGCGAGCGTTCCCCAGAACACCGAATGGGTAAGCGGAATGAACGCGAGCACGGCCGCCATCGCAGTCAGGATGACCGGGCGGGCCCGCTGCACGGTGGCTTCGACGACTGCATGGAACGGATCCAGCCCCGCGAGTTCGTTCTGATGGATCTGCCCGATCAGGATCAGCGTGTTGCGCATCAGGATCCCCGACAGCGCAATGAGCCCGACCAGCGCGTTGATGCCGAACGGCTGCCCGAACAGGATCAGCGTCGGCACCACGCCGATCAACCCGAGCGGGCTCGTCAGGAACACCATCACCATCGCGGAGATCGAGCGCACCTGGAAGATGATGATGACGAGTGTGATCGCCAGCATGATCGGGAACAGCGGCAGCATCGCCGTCGTCGCCTTGCCCGACTCCTCGATGGAGCCGGCCTGCTCGATTCGATAACCGCTCGGCAGCTTGTCGACGATCGGTTGCAGCGCCTTCGTGATCGCGGCCGATACGTCAGGCGGCTGCAAACCATCGGCGATGTCGCCGCGCACGGTGACGGTCGGCACGCGATCGCGCCAGCGCATGATCGGCTCCTCCATTCGTACGTCGACCTTGCCGACCTGCGACAGCGGAATGTGCTGGCCGTTCGCGCCGACGAGCGTGAAGTCGTCGAGCCGCGCCGGATCGAGCCGCGTATCGCCGCCCGAACGAGCGATTACCTGCACGGTTCGGATATCCTCGCGCACCGCCGTGACGGGCACCCCCGTGAGCAGGAACTGCAGCTGCTGCGCGACCGCGCCCGACGTCAAGCCGACCGCCTGCAGGCGATCCTGCTGCAACGTGAAATGCATCGTCGGCGCGCGCGTGCCCCAGTCGGCATTGACCGTGCGCATCATCGGGCTGCCGGTCATCACGCGCTGCACGTCGGTCGCGATGCCGCGCAGCGTGTCCGGATCGGGGCCCGTGATCCGGTAGGCCACCGGGAACGGCGAATACGGACCGAACACGAGTTGCGTGACGCGCACGCGCGCTTCGGGCGCGAGGCCGTCGGCGATGACTTTTCGCAGTCGCGCCTTCAATGCCTCACGTTCCTCCTGGCTGTCCGTGCGCACCACGATCTTCGCGAACGACGGATCGGGCAGCTCCGGCCCCATCGCCAGATAGAAACGCGGCGCACCCTGGCCGACGTACGCGGTGACGATCCGCGCCTCCTTCTGTCCGGCGAGCCATGCCTCGACCTTCGACGTGGTGGTGCTGGTTTGCGAAATCGACGTGCCGTACGGCATCTGCACCTCGATCAGCACCTCGGGGCGATCGGAGATGGGGAAAAACTGCTTCTTGACGATCGCCATGCCGAGAATCGCGAGCACGAACAGGCCGACGACCGAACCGGCGACCAGCCATTTGCGGGCGATCACGCGCGTCAGCAGCTGGCGGAAGTGGTTGTAGCGGGGCGTGTCGTAGATCGCATCGTGACCGCCTTCGAACTTCTTGAAGTTCGGCAGCATCTTCACGCCGAGGTACGGCGTGAAGGCCACCGCGATGACCCACGACGCGATCAGCGCGATCCCGACGATCCAGAACATGTTGCTGGTGTATTCGCCCGCGGTGGAGCGCGCGAAGCCGTTCGGCATGAAGCCGACCGCCGTCACCAGCGTGCCGGCCAGCATCGGCGCGGCCGTATGGCTCCACGCGTAGGCCGACGCGGCCACGCGGTCGTAGCCTTCCTCCATCTTCACGACCATCATCTCGATCGCGATGATCGCGTCGTCGACCAGCAGGCCGAGCGCGAGGATCAGCGAGCCGAGCGTGATGCGGTCGAAGTTCTTGCCAGTCGCGGCCATCACGACGAACACCACGGCGAGCGTCAGCGGCACGGCCGCGGCGACGACGAGGCCCACGCGCCAGCCCATGCTGACGAAGCTCACCAGCATCACCACGAGCAGCGCGGCGAAGAACTTCACCATGAACTCGTCGACGGCGGAGCTGATGTTCACGGACTGGTCGGTCACCTTGGTCAGGCTCATGCCGAGCGGCAGCCCGCTATTGATCGCGCCGACCTCGTGGTCGAGCGCACGGCCGAGGTCGAGCCCGTTCCAGCCGTCGCGCATCACGATGCCCAGCAGCAGCGCGGGTTCGCCGTTGTTGCGGATCAGGAATGTCGACGGGTCTTCGTAACCGCGCTCGACGGTGGCGATGTCCGACAGTTTCAGCGTGCGACCCTGCGCGACGATCGGCGTGTCGCGAATCTTCTGCAGCTTGTCGAACGCGCCGTCCACGCGAATGAAGATCTCCGGGCCGCGCGTTTCCACGGAGCCGGCCGGCGTCAGCGCGTTCTGGCCGTTGAGCGCGGCGAACACGTCCTGCGGGCTCACGCCGAGCGTCGCGAGCCGGTCGTGCGACAGCTGGATATAGATGCGCTCCGCCTGCTCGCCGATGATGTCGACTTTCTTCACACCAGGCACATGCAGCAGCCGCTGGCGCAGCGTCTCCCCATCGCGCACCAGCAGGCGCTGCGGCTCGCCCTTGGCCTTCAGCGCGAAGAGGGCGAACGTGACGTCCGCATATTCGTCGTTGACCATCGGGCCGATCACGCCCGACGGAAGATCGTTCGCCACGTCGCCGATCTTCTTGCGCGCCTGATAAAACTGCTCCTGCACCTCGTACGGTGGCGTGCTGTCGAGCAACGTTAGCGTCGTGAAGGCCAGGCCGGGGCGCGTATAGGTTTCGGTGCGGTCGTACCAGCGCAGCTCCTGCATGCGCTTTTCGATCTTTTCGGCGACCTGGTCGTGCATTTCCTGCGCGGTCGCGCCGGGCCATGCGGTGACGATGGTCATCACCTTGACCGTGAAGGCCGGGTCTTCCGCGCGGCCCAGCTTGAAGAACGACACGAGCCCGGCGAGCGAAATCAGGCAGATCAGGAACAGCGTGACCGCGCGCTCGCGCACCGCGAGCGCCGACAGGTTGAATCGGCGCTCGCTCACGGTCGTGCTCCTTCGCTTGCGAGCGCGACGGCCTGCGGCGACACGCGGACCGTTTCGCCTTCGCGCAGCAAGTGGGCGCCGAGTGCGACGACGCGCTCGCCTTGCTTCAGCGTGCCGGACACGCGGGCGTTGTCGTCGTCCAGATGCTCGAGCTTGATCGGCCGCCACGCCACCTTGGCCGGATCGCCGGCGACGACCCACACGCCGGGCCCCTTGCCTGCGTCCAGCAGTGCGCCGATCGGCACCTGCAGGCCGGTTTGTTGCGCGCCGTCCGCGATCCGGATCGTTACGGTCGCACCCAGCGGGGCGCCGGCCAATGCACCCTGCAGCACATAGCGCGCTTCGAACGTGCGCGTTCTGGTATCCGCGGTATCGGAGAGCTGGCGCAGCGTCGCGGGGACGCTCACGTCCTGCTTGCCGAACAGCTCGGCCTGCGCGCTCGATCCGATCGCCGGGCGCAGGGTTTCAGGCAACTGGATCACGGCCTCGCGGCTGCCGGCGTGCGCGAGCCGTACCACCGGCTGGCCCGCGCTGACCACCTGACCGGGCTCGGCGAGGGTTTCCATCACGACGCCGTCGCCGTCCGCGACGAGTTCCGCATAGCCTGTCGCATTGCGCGACACGTTCGCGTCGGCCTCGGCGGCACTCAGTTGCGCCTTGGCGGCATCGGCCGCCGCCTTGATCTGGTCATAGGCCGATGCCGATATCGCTCCGGTGCCGCGCAGGTCGCGGTAGCGGGCTTCGTCTTCGGCGGTCTGCCGCGCGCGTGCCCGCGCGGCGGCCACGGCCTCATCGCGTGCGCGTGCCGCGAGCTTCAGGTCGACGGGGTCGAGCCGCATGAGCGGCTGGCCGCGCCGGACGGTTTGACCGGCGTCGACGAGCCGCTCCTGCACCTTGCCGGACACCCGGAACCCGAGGTCGCTCTGCACGCGGGCGGCGACGGTGCCGGTAAACGCGCGGGACGCGGGAACGGCCGCCTGCACGACGGCGGTGCGCACGAGCGGCGCTTCCGTGCGCGGATCGGAAGGCGCTTTTCCGGTGCACGCGGCTAGCGCGAGCGGCAGGGCGGAAGCGGCTGCGAAGAGAGCGAGGCGACGCCTGACCATGAAAGACCCAGTGACGAAGTGTTCGGGGCTTTCATTGTGGATCTAGTGACTAAAATAGTCAATGGTCACAAACGGTGACGCATCATGGGGCCAGGCTGCGCAGAACGAGGCTGGACAACTGGGCGGGCGCGGCGTCGGTCGTGTCGAGGTTGTATTGCAGCAGCAGCGGATTCAGGTACGGGCGCATCACCAGGTAGATCGCCATCGCGGTTTCGTCCAGCGGCGTCTTGCGCTCGAACTCGCCGTTTTGGCGGCCTGCCTGCAGCACGTCCTGCAGCAGTTTCTGCACGCGCGCTTCGTAGTCCTGCACCGACTGCCAGTTCCCGGTGGCGGCCGATGCGGCGATGTCGTAGAGCTTGCGGTCGCGGAAGAACAGCCGCAGGCTCGCTTCGGTAAAGACCTTGAACATGCGCCGCAGCTTTTCGGTGGGCAGTTCGGCCTCGGCGACGGCCGTGCGCACCTCGGTTTCGATCTCGTGCAGGCAGTTCGCGCAGATCATTTCGCCGATCGCCTGTTTCGATTCGAAGAACTTGTAGATATAGGCCTTCGAGAAGCCGATCGACTTCGCGAGATCGGAGACGGTCGTTTTCTCATAGCCGTACCGGCTGAAGTGCTCGGTGGCGGCAACGACGATCTGGTCCCGGACGTCGTGGTCGGCCGGCCCCCGCGCGGGGGCTGGGGAAGAAGCGGGTTTTTTCATGGGCTGCAGCCGACAGGATGGACAACGAGTGACTATTTGGTATTATAGTCACTATCGATTTCTTGCGAAAAACCGTCATGCTACCCAAACCCGTCGTTGCTGCGGTTCTTGTTGCCGTCCTGTTGGCGGGTTGCGCCGTCGGTCCCGACTACGTGCGCCCGGACGTCGCGATGCCGCAGCGGTTCCTGGGCCAGGCCGCCGTGGACCAGCGGCACGCGGCCGCCGATGCCGACCTCGCGACGTGGTGGACGGGTTTCGGCGATCCGCAACTGACGCGCTACGTCACGCTGGCCCTGGCGCAAAACCTCGATCTCGCGCAGGCCGCGGCACGCGTCGCGCAGGCGCGCGCGGGGCTGAGTGCAGCGAATGCGGCGCTGCTGCCTTCGGGCGAGGTGAGTGGTCAGGCGGCGCGCGTCTATCAGTCGGTCGAAACGCCGTTGGGGCGTGTGCTGAATTCGGCGCCGGGTTTCGACCGTCACGGCAGCGACTACGAGGCCGACTTCAACGCGAGCTGGGAACTGGACGTGTTCGGCGGGTTGCGCCGCGGCCGCGAAGCGGCGCTCGCCGACTACCAGGCGTCGGAAGCCGGCGCGGTGGCGACGCGCCTTGCCGTCGCCGCGCAAACCGCGGACATCTACATCACGATTCGGGGGTTGCAGGGCCGGCTGAAGGTCGCGCGGCACCAGGTGCAGACCGAGCAGGATCTGCTGTCGACCCTCAACCTGCTGTATGGCAAGGGTCTCGCGGCGGAGCTTCAGGTCAGGCAGGCCGAAGGCGCGCTCGCGCAGGTTCGCGCCACGGTGCCGGTGCTCGAAGCGGCGCTCGACACGGCGATGAATGCGCTCGACGTGATGCTTGGTTCGCAGCCCGGCACGCATCGGGCGGAATTGCTCGACGGCGGTGACGTGCCGGTTGCGCCGCGGATCGCGGCGACGGGAACGCCCGGTGAACTGCTCAGGCGGCGGCCCGACCTGATCGTGGCCGAGCGGCGCGTGGCGGCGGCGAACGCGCGCATCGGCGTGGCCATCGCCGAGTATTACCCGAAGTTCTCGCTGAGCGGGTTGATCGGCAGCGCGACGACGATGGGCGCGGGCAACCTGTTTACCGGCGGCGCCAACCAGGCCGCGGGCGTGCTCGGCCTGCGCTGGCGCCTGTTCGACTTCGGCCGGATCAATGCGCAGATCGCGCAGGTCAAAGGGCAGGATGCCGAAATGCTGGCCGCGTATCGGCTCGCGGCGCTGCACGCGACCGAGGACGTCGAAAACGCGTTCTCGGCGCTCGTCAAGCGCGAAGAGCAGGCAGCCGTTCTTGGCGGCGGCGTGGATTCGCTGGGTCGAGCGAGAGCCGCGTCGTTTGCGGCGTACCAGAAAGGCGTCGTCAGCCTGATCGAAGTGCTGCAGGCCGACGAAAACCTGCTGCGCGCGTCCGACCAACGCGTGCAGGCGCAAACCGAATCCGCACGTGCGGCGGTCGCTGCGTTCAAGGCTCTCGGCGGCGGGTGGCAGGCGCAGGAATCGGAAGCGGTGGCGGTGGCGGTGCGGTAGCGACTTCGTCGGAATGCGGCCAATGCCCGTCATCGCCGGAAAAGGGGTGGCGCGCCAGCGTCGTGGATATCGTCGCACACCGGGGCTGCACGCGATGAACGCGATGCGCAATGCGCCGTTCCGGCAACACCTGAATGCGCGATGCGACGAACGGCGCGATCCGACAGCGCGCGTCATCGAGCAGTGGCGCGAACGTGCGAACACGGCGGCGTGACGGACCCATGACGTGAATCGCACGTCGATGTGAATCGCGATCGGCGAATCGGATCGGTTCGGTCCGCGATGGCATCGCGCCGGGAGCGGCCCGCAAGCACGCCGTTACCGATGAATCGCCGCCCGCAACCGCGTCACCTCCTGCTCCGACACCGGCGCGGCGCGATTCCCCCACGCGCCGCGCACATAGCTGACCACGGCCGCGATTTCGCTGCTCGTCAGCGCGCCGCGCATCGCGGGCATCCGCTGCACGGGGCCGTTCGTGCCGGGCGCCGGCCGCGCGCCTTCGACGACGATCCGGATCGCGCTCGTCGGATCGGCCGCGAGCACGGCCGTATTGCCCGCGAGCGGCGGGCCGTGATCGCGCACGCCGGCGCCGTCCGCGCCGTGACAGCGCGCGCAGAACCCCGCATACACGCCGGCTCCCGGCGCCTGCTGACCACCTTCCGGCCGCGGCCCGGCGGCCGTCAGCCGCGGGACGCCGACGCCCAGCGGGTTCGTCGCGGCAGTCGGTTGCGCGGGCAACGATTTCAGGTAGACGGCGATCGCGTGACGATCGTCATCGCTGAGTAGCGCGGTGCTCTCTTCGACGACCGGCGCCATCGCGCCGAACACCGCGCCGCGCACCGCATGGCCGCTGCGCAGGAAGGCGGCGAGGTCGTCGGTCGTCCAGCGGCCGAGGCCGTCCGCGTCCGCGCCGGTCAGGTTCGGCGCGAACCAGTGATCGTTGATGCCGCCGGTCAGGAACGCCGGGCTGTGCTCGTCGTAGCCGCGCTCGTTGTAGGCCGGGCCGCGCGGCGTGTGGCACGCGCCGCAGTGGCCGAGCCCCTGCACGAGATACGCGCCGCGATTCCATTGCACCGATTGCGACGGTTGCGGCACGAACCGGTCGCGGTTCGCGAATGCGAGGCTCCATAGCCCGAGCGCCCAGCGCTGGTTGAACGGAAACGGCAGCCGCGTGAGCTTTGCCGCGTTCGCGGACGGCGCGACGCCGCGCATGAAATACGCATAGAGCGCGCGCACGTCGGCGTCGGTCATGCGCGCGAACGACGGGTAGGGCATCGCGGGATACAGCCAACTGCCGTCCGCGCGCACACCGCGCCGCAACGCGTCGTCGAACTGCCGCAGCGTGTAGTGGCCGATTCCGTGCGCCGGATCCGGCGTGATGTTCGGCGCATAGATCGGCCCGAACGGCGAATTCACCGGCTGGCCGCCCGCGTAGGGCGTGTGATCGGCCGCGTCGTGGCAGGCCGCGCAGTCGCCGGCAAGCGCGAGGTAGCGGCCGCGCGCGATCGTCGCGGCGTCGGTGTTCGCGGCAGCAGCGGCGACCATCGGGCGTCGGGCCGCCTTGGCGGATGCCGCATCCAATGGCGCGGCGGCCGATGGGCCCGCCCCCGACGACGACGCCGCGGCAGGCGGCCCGGAAAGCCGGCGATCCTCTTTCACGCGAGCCGACATCGACGCACCGGCGTCGGCCGCCGACGCACCAATGCGCACGAAACGCCAGCCCGACGCGGGTTCGGGTGCTTCCGCCGCCGACGCGGCGTCGGCCGTATCGCCGCCGGACACCGGATGGTCGTCCTGCTGCATGTCGCATGCGGCGAGCGCGACGCACACGGCGAGTACGGCGCTGACAGCGCGCCCAGGAAAGAGGAACGAAGCGAACGAGATCAGCGCCATGGACTGCACGGCCCCACGAAAGCCGACACGATGCCCGTGAACACGAGACCGATCACGAACCCGAGCGCGGCGAGCATCCCGCTGCGCGCGAGGAATCGCGTGCTGTCGTCGCGCGTCGCGGCCTGAACATTGGCGTCGTGCCTGCGTTGCCATGTGCGCAGGAGCCAGGTGGCGAACGCCGCCGCCAGCGCGAATGCGCACGCGGCGATCAGCGCGAGCCACGCGCCCACGTGCGCCCAGCGCGGCACGGCCTGCGCGACGCCGAGCGGATAGCACGCGGTCGACGCGAGCGTCTCGGACACGAGCATCTGCGCGAACCACAGCGCGGGCGCGCCGATCAGGCCGGCCGCGATCGCGAGCAACGGAGTCCACGAGCGGCGCGCGTCGTTCATCCCGACCTCCTGAGCCAGTACGGCGACACGTACAGCGCGGTGAAGATGAACAGCCACACGATGTCGACGAAGTGCCAGTAGAGCCCGCCGACCGTCAGCGCGACGCGCCGCTCGCCGCTGAAGAAGCCGGCGGCCGTCCAGGCGGCGAGCAGCGCGAGGATCACGAGCCCGGCCACCACGTGCGCGAGGTGTAAGCCGGTGATCGTGAAGTACAGGCTGCCGTACAGGTGCGCGGTCGGGCCGTACGGATGAGCGTGCCACTCGTGCAGCTGAACCAGCGCGAACGCGATGCCGAGCGCCAGCGCGACGGCGAGCGCGGCCACCGCGCGCGGCCGCTTGCCGGCCCGCACCGCGCGCTCGGCGAGCCACACGAACCCGCTGCTGGACAGCAGCACGACCGTGTTGCCGGCCGCGAGGCCGATCTTCGGCATCCCTTCGGGCGGCCACGGCGCGGACGATTGCGACTGCAGGTAGAAGTAGCAGAACAGCAGGTAGCCGAACAGTCCGGCCTCGGTCACGATCAGCGTGATGACGCCCCACCAGCCGCCCGCGCGTTCGCCGCAACTGCCGACCGGCAGCGGTTCGACGCATGCGGCCGGCGCGCCCGCCGGCACCGTGGCCGACGGCGGGGCATCCGGATGCGCTCCAGCCGACGGCGCCTGCGTGTCGTCGCGGGCCGGCAGGTGCGCGCGCTGCCCGAGCGTGCCGCGCGGCCACAGCCATACGGCGGTGACGATCGCGCAACCGGCGACGGCCGCGCAGACGAGCGTCGGCGAGCGCGCCAGCATCGCCGCGAACACCGCCGTGGCGAGCAGCGCCAGCACGAACGGCACACAGCTGTCCTCCGGCATCTTCAGGATCGCGCTCGGCGTCGCCGCGAGCGGCGTGACCGCGAGCGCCTCGCGGCCGTCGGCGAGCCGGTAGCCGACCCGCATGCTGGTGCGCGCCAGATCCGCGCGCGTTTCCCACAGCGGATGCCGCGACGCGACGAGCGGCAGCACCGCGAAGTTGTACACGGGCGTCGGCGACGCGACCGACCATTCGAGCCCGGCCGCGCCCCAAGGATTCTCGCCGGCACGCGCACCGCGCCGCGCGCTGACGAGCGCGTTGACGACGAACATCACGATGCCGATGCCGAAGATGAACGAGCCGATCGTGGTCAGCAGGTTCGACGTGTCCCAGCCCATCCCGGGCGGATAGGTATAGATGCGGCGCGGCATCCCGAGCAGCCCGGCAACGTGCATCGGGAAGAAGCCGAGGTTGAAGCCGACCAGCACGACCCAGAACGTCAGGCGGCCGAAGCGCTCGTTCATCATCCGCCCGGTGAACTTCGGGAACCAGTACGTGACGCCGCCGAGCACCGGGAACACGTTGATGCCGAGCAGCACGTAATGCAGGTGCGCGACGACGAAATACGTGTCGGTCAACTGCCAGTCGAGCGGCACCGCGGCCGTCATCACGCCGGACACGCCGCCGATCACGAACATCAGCACGAAGCCCGCGAAATACAGGAACGGCGTGCGGAACACCGGGCGGCCGGTCCAGATCGTCGCGAGCCACGCGAACACCGCGACCGCGCTCGGGATCGAGATCAGCATGCTCGCCGCGCCGAAGAACGCGAGCGCGAGCGGCGCGATGCCGGTCGCGAACATGTGGTGGACCCACACCTCGAAACCGATCAGCATCGTCGCCACCGTCGACACCGCGACGGCCTCGTACGCGACCAGCGGCCGCCGGCAGAAGGTCGGCAGCGCGTCCGACACGATGCCCATCGCGGGCAGCACGACCACGTAGACCCACGGATGCGCGAACATCCAGAACAGGTGCTGCCACAGCAGCGGCCGGCCGCCGTTCGCGACGTCGAAGAAGTGCGTGCCGGCATTGCGGTCGAGCCACAGCAGCAGGAACGCGAGGCTCACCGACGGCACCGCGACGAGGTTCGCGATCGATGCGGTCAGCGTGCCCCATACGATGATCGGCAGCCGGTCGATCGACATCCCGTGCGCGCGCATGCGCAGCAGCGTGACGACGAAGTTCGCCGCGCCGCCGGTCGTCGAAATGCCGAGCAGGATCATCCCGAGCGCATAGATGTCGATGTTCGCGCCGGCGCTGTAGTCGAGCGACGTGAGCGGCACGTAGTTGAACCAGCCGCCGTCGGGCACTGCGCCCAGTGGAAAGCTCGCATACAGGAACAGCCCGGCGAACAGGAATGCCCAGTACGAGAAGGCATTGAGCCGCGGGAACGCCATGTCGCGCGAGCCGAGCATCAGCGGCCACAGGTAGTTCGCGAAGCCGGACAGCACCGGTAGCGCGTACAGGAAGATCATCGTGACGCCGTGCATCGTGAACAGCGCGTCGTACTGCGCGGGCGTGAGAACCGTCGCGTTCGGCCGCGCGAGCTGGATGCGCATCACGAGCGCCTCGACGCCGCCGAGCAGCAGGAACGCGAAGGCGGTGACGATGTAGCGCAGCCCGATGCGCTTGTGGTCGACCGTGCCGAGCCAGCCGCGCCAGCCGGGTTCCGATTCCCACAGCGCGGCGAGCGCGCGTTCGTGCGCGGAGCCCGGCGGCGCGTCGCCGAGGTCGGGCACGCGGTTGAGCGGGGTGGGCGCGGTGGGCGTCTCGTGGGCAACGGCCATTCGTCATCCTCCGTTCAGTGCAGCGTCGCGAGATAGGCGGTGAGATCGTCGGCGTCGCGCGGCGCGAGCGCGAACGACGGCATCAACGTCTGCGGCTTGATCTGCTGCGCGTGCGCGATCCAGCGCCGCAGGTTGTCGGGCGTGTTGTCGAGCGCGCCGGCCGCGAGCAGCCGGCGCGACCCGAGATGCGACAGGTCGGGGCCCGCGTCGCCCGCCGCATCGGCGCCGCGCACCGCATGGCAGCCCGCGCAGCGCGTGGCGAACACGTGCCGGCCGCGCTGCTCGGCGCCGGCCGCGGGGGCGGGGGCCGGCTGCCGCTGCGCGGCGAGCCACGCGCGAAACGCGTCGGGTGACTCGGCCACGACCTCGAACGCCATGTGCGCGTGCTGCGCGCCGCAGTATTGCGAACACTGTCCGCGATAGACGCCGGGCCGGTCGGCTTGCAGCCATTGGTGGTTGGTCTGGCCGGGAATCGTCTGCGTTTTACCGGCCAGCTGCGGGACCCAGAATGCATGGATCACGTCCGCGCTTTTCAGTTCGATCGCGACGGGCTCGCCCACCGGGATGTGGATCTCGTTGGCGGTGACGAACGCGGCGCCGCCCGCGTCGTCCGGATAGCGGACGGCCCACCACCAGTCGTGCGCGGTCACGATGATCGTGAGCGCGGGCGGGCGCGGCGGCGCCGCGACCACGCCGAGTACGCGCAGCATGTACACGAGCGCGCCGAACAGCAGCACGATCGAGATCGCGGAGCCGACCGTCACGATCGCCAGCCCGCTGCGCTGGGCACCGCCTGCCGGCGCGCGGCGGCGAAATATCGCGATCAGCAGCAACACCGCGATTGCGATGCACACGAACGTGCACAGCGCGAGCAGTGCCCAGCCGAGCACGAACACTGGCCGCGCGGCCGGGCCGGCCGCATGCGCGACGTACGCGAGCGGCAGGGGGCCGGCGGGTCCGGCGGATTCACCGAATTCACCGGCCGCACGCGCGGCCGCCGGCGCGACGATGCTTGCGACGGAAGCGATGCACGCGATACGGCGCGCTTGGGCGAACGGCGTAACGAGCAACGCGACTCCTTGCCGGATTCGACGGCATGACGACAAACCGTTCGCGGCGGAGCAATTCCCGTGCGCGCTCCGCGCGTTTGGGCATGGTCCGGGGATTGCGTCGGCACAGTCCGGCGCGTTCCAGCCGGCTTGTAAATTTGGTGACCGTTCACCGTGCGTGCCGGAAACGCGAGGCCCGCACGGTGCGCGGCATGCCGCTTGCTACGCAGATCGTGTTCCGGCACGCAACACCGAGGCAGGCGTCGGCGTGCCGGCCACCCTGAAAAAGTGGGAGGAATCGACCGTGAAGACCGTCGCGATCACCGGTGCGAGCGCCGGCGTCGGCCGCGCGACCGCCCATGCCTTTGCGCGGCTCGGCGCGAACGTCGCGCTGCTGGCACGCGATCCGCGCGCGCTGGACGACACTGCATCCGAAGTGCGCGCGTTCACCGCCGAAGCGCGCCGCACCGGCGCCGAGGCGGGGCTCGGCGCGTCGCGCGCGCTTGCGTTCGCCGCGGTCGTCGCGGTGCTCGCGGCGGGTTTCGTCGCCGCGCGCAAGCTGGACCGGTGAGCGCGATGTTGATCGAGGACTACGCGCTGATCGGCGACGGCCGCAGTGCCGCGCTCGTCGCGCGCGACGGCAGCATCGACTGGCTGTGCTGGCCGGACTTCGACTCGCCGCCATGCTTCGCCGCGCTCGTCGGCACGCCCGACAACGGCCGTTTCCGCATTGCGCCGCGCGAGCCGGATGCACGTGCGGCGCGCCGCTATCTGCCCGGCACCGCGATTCTCGAGACGACTTTCGAAACGTCGTCGGGTTGCATCGTGATCCTCGACTGGATGAGCTGGAATACGGCCGATCCGTGCCTGGTCCGCAGCGTGCGCGGCGAGCGCGGCACGGTCGAGTTCGACGTCGATCTCGGCGTGCGCTTCGACTACGGCCACGCGCTGCCGTGGTGCCGCCCGTTCGGCCGGCGCTGGCGGATGATGACGGGCGGCGATGCGATGTGGCTCGATACCGAGATGCAGCTCGACGTGCAGGACGACCGGCTCGTCGGCACGCAGCGCATCACGGCGGGCGAGCGCGTGGATTTCGCGATCAGCTACGCGCGTTCGTACGACCGGCCGCCGGCCGTGCCGGACGCCTACGCATCGGTGCGCGACACGCAGTCGTTCTGGCGCGGCTGGGTGAATTGCAACACGGCGGAAGGTCCGTATCGCGACGCGGTCGAGCGCGCGCTGATCACGGTGAAGCTGCTGTCGAGCGTGCGCACCGGCGGCATCGTCGCGGCGCCGACCAGTTCGCTGCCCGAGCGTTTCGGCGGCCAGCGCAACTGGGATTACCGGTTCTGCTGGCTGCGCGACGCGAGTTTCACGCTCCGCGCGCTGGTGCGCTGCGGGTATCGCGAAGAGGCCGCGCGCTGGCGCGACTGGCTGGTGCGAGCGATCGCCGACCATCCGTCGCAATTGCAGGTGCTGTATGCGGCCGACGGCGGCCGGCGCGCGGCGGAATGGACTGCCGCTCATCTGGCCGGCTACGAAGGTGCGCAACCGGTGCGCTTCGGCAACGCGGCGGCCGAGCAGCTGCAGCTCGACGTGTACGGCGAGGTGCTGGGCGCGCTCTACCATGCGCGCCGGCACGGGTTGCCGCCCGACGACGACGCGTGGATGCTCGAGCGGCGGCTGATCGAGCATCTCGCGACGGTCTGGCGCGAACCCGACGAAGGGATCTGGGAAGTGCGCAGCGGCCGGCACCTGTTCACGTCGTCGAAGGTGATGATCTGGGCGGCGGTCGAAAGCGCGTACCGCTCGGCGCGCGCGTTCGGTTATCACGCGCCGCTCGACGTGTGGCGGCGCTGGGCCGATGCGATTCGCGCGGAAGTGCTCGCACGCGGTTACCACGAGAAACTCGGCCGCTTCGTCGAGCGCTACGACGGCGAAGGGCTCGACGTGAGCCTGCTGCTGATTCCGCTGACGGGCATGCTCGACGCGTCCGATCCCCGCGTGGCCGGCACGGTTGCCGCGATCGAACGGGAATTGCTGGAGGACGGGCTGCCGTTCCGCTACCGGCCGCAGCCTTTCAACGACGGCTGCGAAGGCGACGAAGGCGTGTTCGTCGCGGCCGGTTTCTGGCTCGCGCAGGTCTACCGGATGCAGGGCCGCGACGACGACGCGCGCGCGCTGTTCGAGCGGCTGCTGGGCCTGCGCAACGACGTCGGGCTGCTGGCCGAGGAATACGACGTGAAGGCGCAGCGCATGTGCGGAAATTTCCCGTTCACGCTCGCGCAGGTCGGGTTGATCAACGTGGCGCTCGCGCTGCAGGGCGACGGAAGCGACGACGTCGATATCGGCTGACGCGCTGACGCGCTGCCGCGCACGGGACGCGACGGGCGGCACCGCGAGCGCGCGGTGCCGTGCCCGTGCCGCCCGTCATCCGCTACGACGCTTTCTTGCCTGCCTTGGCGCCGCGCGCAGGCGATCGTCGTGCGCGGCGCTGCCCGGCGCTCACGCAAGGCGCGTGCCGCGCGGTCGCGTCGGGCACGGGCATTGCATGCTGGTGTTGCAAGCACAAGGCAAGCAATCCGGAGTGCCGCGATGGCACTTTCCGACGCACCGGCGATCGACGACATGCGCGCCCGCGCATACCGCGTGCCGACCGTCCGGCCCGAAGCCGACGGCACCTACGGATGGCGCGCGCCGACGATCGTCGTCGTCGAGGTCGACGCGGGGCCCGTGACGGGGCTCGGCTATACGTACACCGACGCGAGCGCCGCGCCGCTCGACGGCTGGCGCGGCGAACACATCCGCGCGTGCAAGATCAAGATCGGCGCACAGGATGCGCGCGATCCATCGCGCGTGCGACGCACATGCGCGCGCACGATGGCGGTAGGCGAGCTCGGTCCGCCGCGCGGCGTGCGTCTGCCGTTCAACCTTCGAGGAGTCACGACATGGATCTGTTCACTCGCCGCCCGATGCGCACGTCCCGGCACTGCGCGGCATGCGCGCTGCTGGTCGCGGCCATTGCCGCGCTGCCGGCGTGGGGCCAGTTGCGCCCGCCCACCCCCATGGCCGTGCCCGAAACACCGACTCAAGCGTACAAGCGCGCGGACCACAGGATGATGGAAGCGATGGAAACCGCACCGTACACCGGCGACGCCGATCGCGATTTCGTCGCGCACATGATGCCGCACCATCAGGGCGCGATCGACATGGCGCGGGCCGAGCTGAAATACGGCAAGGACCCGACGCTGCGCAAGCTCGCGAGCCGCATCATCGCCGCGCAGCGCGACGAGATCGCGCTGATGGAGCGCTGGCAGAGGGAGCACGCCGCGGCGCCGTGAGCGCCGGCTAGGGGGCGGTTGCGTGTCACCGGGGGGTACGTTGCAGCGTCCGCGCGGATCGCGCAGGCATGACCGATGATTGGCGCGGCGTTTCCGCTTTCCGGATCTAGACGGCACCTCCAAATCGCAACTAACGGTCAGCCACGTTATCGCCCTCGACTCGGATGCGCACGTATCGCCGTGACACGTGTTGCCTCGACGCGGATCCAAGAACCTGCTCCCACCCACGCCGGCAGCGCGGCAACGGCCGCGACCGGCAGTGCGCATGCCGCGCAGTGCCGGGACGTGCGCATCGGGCGGCGAGTGGGCGGTGGGCGGAACCCTCACGGTGCGATTAGCGCCCCGTCGCGCGCCGCGCACGCGGGCCGTCCTGCGCCGCACCATCCGTCCGTGCCGGCCGGCCGCCGGCCGCGGAATTTTCAAGCGCTTGTCATTTCGCTCGTCAATTCGATCGCGCGGTTGCCGGGCAAGGCGACCAGGATGCCGCCCAGGCGGACGCGCGGCAGCGGCGTACGGACGAGGAACGGCACATGCTGCTCGTGACCACGAAGCCCGGCGGTTCCGGGTATCTCGACTACGGTGCTCCCATGACTTCCAGAACGCGTTCGAACAATCCGTTGTTGAATCTTGCGGTGGCCGTTGCGTGCGGCGCGGCGGCGATGTACTTCTTCGATCCGGCGTCGGGCCGGCGGCGGCGCGCCTACGTGCGCGACAAGGCCGCGGCGAGCCGGCACGGTGTGCTCGACTATGCGAATACGCAGGCGAAGCGTGCGGCCGACCACGCGCGCGGCGCGATCGCGGGCCTGCGCGCCGACTGGCTCGCGGGTGACGCGGACGACGTGGTGGTCGCCGAACGCGTACGCGCCGCGCTGGGCCATCTGGTCGGGCGTACGCGCGACGTCGACGTGACCGTCGCGCACGGGCATGTGCGCTTGAGCGGGCAGGTGGAGGAAGCGGAACGGCATGCTATCGTCGACGGCGTGGCTGCGGTGCATGGCGTGAAGACCGTCGAGGACGCGATGGGCGCGCGCAGCGAATACAAGGCGCCGCCCGGCGGCCCGGTGCACTGACGGCGGCATCGGCCTCGCGCCGGCGGGCGCGGTGAACGAAGCACGACACGAATCCGGCGCATGCGCGGCTGCCGCAACGACGGCTGCGCGGCGCCCCATCCGGAGAACAGCTGATGACCGATCGCCCATCCCCCGGCACGCCGCCTCCCGCACCGGAACCCGACGCGCACCACGCGCTCGAAAGCCTGCTCGGCAGCCTGCACCGGCACGGCTTCCTGCGCTTCGCGAACGAGGTCGTCAGCGCGAATGCGCAGATGGCCGAGACGTTCGTCGGCGCGTTCGACAAGCCCGGCACGCAAATCGGTGTGCAGAACCTTGCGGCGCTCATGATGGCGCTGTCGCGCATTCCGCCCGAGCAGTTCGGTAAGGCCGTGTTCGCGGCCGCCGATGCGATGCATCACATCGGCGCGTGGAAGCCGGCCGAGCATGAACACGTCGCGCCCGGCGTGCGCGGCGCATACCGGCTGTTGCACGACGAAGCGCTGTGGGACGCGCTGACGCCACTGCTCGAAGGGTTGAAGGTGTTCGCGCAAGGCCTCGCGCGCGAACCGTACGATCCGGCGGGTCCGTCGGTCAGCGAGCGGCCGACCGACGCGTGACGGCGGCGCGTTCGCGCGGCGCGCTGTTCATGTGAGTCCGTTCCCTGTCGGAACAGGCACGGATACGCCCGCGTCGCGCATCAGACATGCGCCGGTCGACGCGGCCCGCGCAATAGCTGCATCGGCCGCATCGGCTCCATCGGCTCCATCGGCTCCATCGGCCGCACTGCGGCGGCCGGCGCGGGGCATCGCGATTACCGGCCCGCGCGCGAAAACAGCAGCGAATCGGCGTCGTTGAAGCGGATCCGTACCGGATCGGCATACCCGGCCTTCTCCGCGACGCGGATCGACGCGACGTTGGTCGGCGCGATCAGGCATACGCTGCGTTCGAACCGGTTCTGCGCATCGAGCCAGCCGAGCGCGTGCGACAGCGCTTCGGTCGCGTAGCCTTTGCCGTGCGCCCAGCTCGCGAGTGCCCAACCGGCTTCCGGCATGCCGCGAATCGACGGGTCGACCGCGCGGTGGAAGTCGGCGAAGCCGAGATCGCCGACGTAGCGGCCCGATGCCTTCTCGCGAATCGCCCAGTAGCCGTAGCCGAGCAGCGGCCACAGTCCGCGATACGCGAGCATCCGCATCCACGAGTCGCGCGGCGCGGACGGTTCGCCGTTGAAGATGTGCGCGACGACGGTCGGCTCGGCCCACATCGCGGCGAGCGCGTCGAAGTCGCCGAGCGGATGGCCTTCGAGTATCAGGCGGGGAGTGTCGAGAACCGGCGGAGACATGACGGGCGGCAGGGCGCTGAATGTCATTCGGGCATTCCATGTGGAAGGGGCAGGGAAGGCGGGGCCATGCGCCGCGCCAGGGTCCCGTACGATACCGCGGAAACCGCGGTGCGGCTGCCCATCCCTGCCTGCTTCGGGGAATGCGATCGCATCGAGCGGAGGCCGTCGCCGACGTCCGCGGCTGGCGGCACGGTCAGGTCGCACGACGAGATCGCGGCCTGACCGTGGCGCAGGGCGCTCGACGAATGCGCGTCGATCGCCGGCAGCGTGTTGCGAAACTCGGGCGCGGCGGGTTGTCGGCGGACGGCGTCACGGAGGACATCGACACGCCCGTGTGCTTCGCATGAAGCGGCATCGCGCCCGCGCCGGCCGTTCCTACTTGCGGCTCTTCAAGAAGCTGCGGCCGTGCGCGGTGATCGACGCACCGGAGCGGCTGTTCGTCGCATGGCTGACGAAGCCCGCGCCGACGAGTTCCTGTTCGACCGACCAGCCGAGCGCCGGCGCATCGCGTCCGTAGCGCACATCGGCGAGGCGCTCGAGCGCCCAGATTGCGGAGGCCGACAGGTTGGGGGTGTTGGACATGACGTTGTCGTTCATCGCTTCCTCGGAGAGTGGTGATTCAGGGTGAACGGCACGAGGCCGTGGGGTCGGGCGACGTGGTGTCAACCCGCCTGCAGCAAAGGCAGCAGCGCGTGGAGCGCCGCTTCCTCGTCGGGACCGGTGGCGAGCACCTGCGCGGACGTGCCGCCATGCATCTGCAGCGCCGCGATGGCCGTCGCGTCCTTCGCGCTGCCGCTGAGCCCGTTGGCGAGCAGCAGGATGTCGCTCTTGAAGCGGTGTGCCGCCGCGACGATCGCGTCGCGCGACGCAATTGCGCGGCCGCGGTTCCATGCGGGGCCGATTTCAACGTAGACGACGGTTGCCACGATGCGGATCAGTCCCGGAGAAGGTCGCTGGAACGGCGCGCAACGGCCGGCCGGCAGGCACGGGACATGGCTTCCCGATGGGGCGCCGGGCATTGCGCGCCCGACACCGGAGCATCATTCATCTCGAACATGTCGACATCCTCAGCGAAACCGCCATCAAGTCCGGCGAATGATCGAAAGTAGACGATTATAATACGACAACTGAATTATGTGTATTGCATTATAATGCCGTGTGCATAACGGCCGGCCCGTCGCTCTGTCGACGGGCCGTTGCGATGCGCGGTCCGGGCCACGCGCTGCGTGCCCGGCATTTTTTTTCGATTGACCCGAACTCCCACCGAATGGAAGCTGCAATGAACGCCGCCCCCGCCTGCCCGCAATGCGCGATGGAAAACACCTACCCGGACGGCACGCTGACCGTGTGCGCGGACTGCGGCCATGAATGGTCGGCCGGTGCCGGCGCCGACGCTGGCGACGAACCCGCGGGCGACATCGTCAAGGACGCGAACGGCAACGTGCTGTCGGACGGCGATTCGGTCGTACTGATCAAGGACTTGCGCGTGAAGGGCTCGTCGATCACGTTGAAGATGGGCACCAAGGTCAAGAGCATCCGGCTCGTCGGCGGCGATCACGAAGTCGATTGCAAGACCGACATGGGCGGCTTCATGCTGAAGGCCTGCTACCTGAAGAAGGTCTGACCGCGCGCGGTTCGACCGACTCTCCGATTACCCAGGCTGCCGAGCATGAGCGAGGATCGAATTTCCTATGACGCATTCCTGCGGTTTCTGGCGATGCCGTTGAACGACGGCCGTCCGTTCGTGCTCGAGACAAAGCACACGGTCTCGCTGCACTTCGACCACTTCGGCACGCAGAGCTTCATGTCGCTGAAGGATCCGGTCCGGCTCGAACTCGGCTATACGCGCGTGATGATGGGTTTCCTGCTGCTGCAGCCTGCGCCCGCGCGCATCTGCATGATCGGGCTCGGCGGCGGATCGCTGGCGAAGTACTGCTATCGCCACCTGCCCGATACGGCGATCGACGCGGTCGAGATCAACCCGGACGTGATCGCGCTGCGCGACGTGTTCAGGATTCCGCAAGACGACGCACGCTTTGCCGTGATCTGCGCGGATGGCGCGGACTACATCGACAGGCCGGACGTGCAGGCGGACGTGATCCTGCACGACGCGTTCGTCGCCGACGGCATGCCGGGCCGCTGCACGGGCACCGCCTTTTTCGACGCGTGCCGTGCGCGGCTGAGCGAAACGGGCGTGCTCGCGATCAACTTCATGGACGACGATCCGGCGTTGCCGCGGCATCTCGAGCAATTGCGCGAGGTGTTCGACGATTCGTATGCGCTGCTGCCGTGCGGCGACGACAACAACTTCATCGCGTTCGCGTGGAAGAACGGCAACCCGCTGCCGTCGCTGCGCACCCTGCTCGAACGCGCGCTGGGGTTCGCGTCGGCCGGCGAGCTCAAGCTGTCGCCCACTGCCCGGCGCATGAAGGAAGGGGAGTGCATCGCTCCCGAGCGGCTCGTCTGGCGCGCGCGTGAACATGCACGATGGGAAATCTGCACCTGAGCGCGGCGCGCCGGCTCGTGCGCGTTACTTCATCCGCTTGCCGAGCGCGCTCTTCGTCTTGTACGTGACGCCGTGCTTGTCGAGATACTCGCGGATCAACTGACGCACGACTTGCGACGGCGTGAGATCCTGCTCCGCGCAGAGCATTTCGAACGCTTCTTTCTTGGCGGGATCGATCAGGACGGTCAGGCGGGCGGTTTTCGTTTCCATCGTGCGGCAGGGGTCGATATGTTAATCAAATTATAATGCATCCGCTTTCGCGCCAGAGCCGAATGCGCCGTTGCAGCGTGCGCGCCGGCTCAACGCCGGCGTTCGAGCCACGCAAGCAGGTCGTCGATCAGCGGCATCGCCGCGAGCATCACGAGCAGGCAGGCGAGCGGCACGGTCGCCACGTAGCCGACATGCTTGAAGCCGATCGCGCCGGCGAGCCCGCCGACGAAGAACGACGCGAGCATCGTCGCGTGAATCCTCAGTTTCGAACGGTTGGCGATCACCGCGTGCGCGTCCACGTCGACGGCCGAGCGATTCCAGTAGAACAGCTTGCCGAGCTCGATGCCGAGGTCGGTCACGATGCCGGTCACGTGTGTCGTGCGGATTTCCGCGCCTGACAGCTTCGTGATCGTCGCGTTCTGCAGACCCATGATGAAGCACAGCAGCGTGACCGTGACCGGCACGAAGAACGTTTCCCACAGCGCGAGATGGCTGCCGAGCAGCCCGAACAGGAGCAGCAGCGCGGCTTCGACCAGCAGTGGCAGCACGAACTGGCTCTGCAGGCCGCGGCGGCGCCCCCAGTTGACGAGGATCGCCGAGCAGCTGGCGCCGATCAGGAACGACGCCAGCGAACTGATGCCGGCCAGCGCGAGCTGGATGTCGCCGAGCGCCGTCTGGTCGGCGATCGCCGACACGATGCCGCTCATGTGCGACGTGTATTGCTTGACCGCCAGGTAGCCGCCGGCGTTGGCCGCGCCTGCGACGAAGGCCAGCGAAAAGCCGAGCTGACGGTTCGCGGTCGCGCTGCGGTGTTTTCCGGTGAGGCTTCGAAAGTACTGCGCTGGCATAGGGTACGCTCAATCGCCCGGATGGCGGGCACGGACAGGACGACCGACACCGGTGCGAGGCGGCCGCGCGGGCCACCGGCAAAGGGGGCCGGGTTGCTCGAATCATCTGCAAGACATGATAATGACATTATCATACTCTGTTAGCTGAATTGGGCTTTAAGTACAATGTCGGCAGGACGCTGCCGGCCGCGGCTTGCCCGGGCGGCTGCCGGTTCCATACGGCCCGCGTGCGCCGTCCATGCGGCGTTGTTTCGCCGCTATTTCCCCGCTACTTCGCCGTTACGTCGATATCCGCCTCATGACCCCGATCAAGTTCGTTCTCCGCTATACGGCGATTCCTTTCGCTGCCATCGTGGCCGTCGTGGTGTGGGCCGTCGTGCCGTCGTCGAAGGAGATCGACGCGCGGCAATATGCGGCGCTGTCGCGCGGATACGCGAGCTTTCCGCTACCGTTTCGACATGAGATCTCGCAAGCGCTGGACCAGGGGCGCATCAGCGACCGGCGTTACCAGACGCTCGTGCGCGATTCGCTGAGCAATGGCGTGGCACTGGACTGGCCGGCGTCGGGTGTGGCCGACGTCGCTGCCGAGCGGCAAAGATTGACTGAACTGCTGAAGGCCGATTCGGGCCTGGAGGAGCATCAACGATGAAGATTGCGCTGGTTTCGGTGGCGTTCGCGCTGATTATCGGAAGCCTGATTTTCGCGCTGTATTTCATGAATCACGACCGCGGCAGGAGCAAGCGGATGGCGTGGTCGCTCGCGGCGCGTGTCGGATTGTCGATCACGCTGTTCCTGTCGCTGCTGATCGCGTACCGGCTCGGGTGGATTGAGCCGACGGGGCTGCCGATCGGCAGGTGAGGCTCGTGCGTGCCGGCCACATCTGACGTGGTTCGGTGCGCTTGAGTTTTGATCGATAATCGAGGCATTGTGATAAGAATACTTATCCTGATGGATCGAAACAAAAACACCTCGGCATCAACGAGCGGCGTCTCAGGCGCGGAGCGCTCTCCGTAGCGAATACCGACAATTGGATCGGCGGGAGAACCGCCACGCCGTCAACTCGCCGCCCCCGCATCACCTTGCCGGCGCCACGCCCGCGGCGCCATCGCGAACCGTTCGCGGAACGCTCGGCTGAAATGCGACATGTCGTTGAATCCCCAGCGCAACGCGATGTCGGACACACGCAGCACCCCGCATTGCGGATTCGCGAGATCTTCCGCGCACCGTTCGAGCCGCAGGTTCCAGATGTAGCGCATCAGCGAGGTGTTTTCCGCCTCGAACAGCTTGTTGATGTACCGCGACGATATCCCGGTCGCCTGCTCGACCATCGTGGGGTTCAATTTCGGGTCGCGCAGATGTTCGAGCAGGTGCCGTTTCACGCGCGTGAGCGTCAGCGCCTTCATCCGCGACTGCGCGACGTCGTTGCGCTGCAGGCTCCCGAGTGTCATCGCGATCAGCGAGATTGCGGTATCCGACAACTGCAGCATCTCGTCCTCGGACACGTGGCGGATCTGCGACGACATCTGTTCGAGAAACCCGCGCATCACGTAGCCGACGCCTTGCCCGGTCGGCATCGGGCAAGCGGTACGATGCTCCATCCCGACGACGAGCTGGTTGAGCGTCGTGCGCGGAATGCTGACGACGATTTCGCGCCACGACTGGCCGAACTGCAGGTGATGCGGCCTGGTCGCGTCGTACACCGCGAAATCGCCCGGACGCAGTGTGACGATCTTGCCGTCCTGTTCGACCGATTGGCTACCCTCGAGCATCAGTACCGCGAAATACTTGTCCTCGTACTCGCTACGCGCCTGACGAAAGCGCCGGGTCACCGCCTGCTCGCTGGCGTGGATATCCGAGATCCGCAGCTTGTCGCACTTGCGCTGCCGCACCCGGCCAAAGAAATCGTCTTTCTGGACAGCCGCGATCTGCACATCCGCAAACAGGCGCAGGATCATCTCGCGCCAGAATTCGATGCGCTGGCTGACAGAGCCGTCGGTCGCGACCTCGATTGACGAACGCGTCCATTCGAACGGCGCACCGCCTGACGCGAGGCTAAAGGCCTCGCTACCGGGGAAGGGAGGGATCGAAGGTGTTGTCATGATCGTGCCCCACATGGATGAGCAAACGGCAGCGAGTAGCGTGCCCGTTCAAAAACGCGTTGTCCAACCAGGTCGACAGCTTGCGCCGCGTTGCCCGCCGACGCGACACGGGTGCGCCGACGGGCCCGGCTCATTATGCGAACGTCGCCTGGCGCCAGTCGGACGACTGTTCATACGCATAGGCGCACCGGTAGATCGTTGCCTCGTCGAAGCGACGCCCGACCAGTTGCAGTCCGATCGGTAGATCTTCCGCGATCCCGCAGGGAAGCGACATTGCCGGATGTCCGGATACGTCGAACGGTGCCGTATTCGCGAGCATCTCGAACGCGCGCGTCAGCGATTCGGACATCGCGCAACCGGGCTCCGGCAGTTTCGACGCGCGTAACGGCACGGTCGGCATCAACAAAAGATCATACGATTGCAGGGCCGTGTCGTAATCCGCACGCAGCCGCCGTGCGAGGTTCTGGCACTTCGCGTAATAACGGCCGCGATACCGGCTCGTGAAATATTCTCCGAGCAGCATCGTCACCTTGACGGTATCCGGCAGCTCGTCGGCACGCTCGCGCCAGCCCGCGTGATGATCGATCATGCCAGTCACGTACAGACCGCCCCAGTTGAAGCCGTGGCTGTTGCCCTTCATCATCTGCTGAGTCGCGCCTTCGGCCGCGATCGGCAGCCAGATCGCCATTCCGGCCGCATGCAACGGCACCGATACCTCGTCGACGTTCGCGCCAAGCTGGCGCAACCGGTGCGCGGCGACGAGCACGGCCTCATCGACGACCGCCTCCGAATTCGCGAGTCCAAACCCTTCGCGCAGGATTCCGATCCGCAGGCCGGCTATGCCGTCCCGGATCGAACCGAGATAGTCGGCGCGCGGCGGCAGCGCCCGCTGGCGCGGATCAAGCCCGTCGTCACCGGCGATCACGTCGAGCAGCAGCGCGTTGTCGAGCACGTTGCTCGTCATCGGCCCGAGGTGGTCGACGGTCGCCTCGATTGGCATTGCGCCGGTATACGGGACCAGGCCGTGCGTCGGCTTCATTCCGTAGACACCACAATACGCGGACGGAATCCGCACCGAGCCGCCCTGGTCGCTGCCGAGCGCCATGTCGACTTCGCCGCTCGCGATCAGCGCACCGCTGCCGGACGACGAACCGCCGGCCGAATGTCCGGCCTTGCGCGGATTAAGCACGGGCCCGGACGCGCTTGTATGCGAGCCGCCGGAAAAGCAGTAGTACTCGCAGGTCGACTTGCCGGCAATCGTCGCGCCGGCGTCGAGCATCCGCGTGACGACAGTCGCGTCGACGTCGGGCACGTAACCCTCGAACGTGCTCGCGCCGTTGCGCATCGGCACGCCGCCGACGCAGATGTTGTCTTTCACGGCCACGGTCTTGCCGCGCAGCTTGCCGTCGGCGGCGCCGTGGATCGTGCTCTTGCGCGCCCACGCGCCATAACGGTTCTCGTCGCCTTCCGGGCGGTAGCCCGGCGTGCGCGGATACGCGATGGCCGGCAGATAGTCGGGCAGCGCGTCGATCGCGTCGTACGCGTCGAAATTCGCTTGCAGCGCGTCGTCGTAATCGGCGAGCTGCCGGGCATCGACATGAAAGCCGAAGCCGGCTGCGATGTCGGAAAGTTGTTCGCGGGTCGGGCGTTTGATGGCCATCGACATTCTCCAGTTCGGTAAGGCGGCGCCGCTTGAACTGCGCGGCGCCGGCACGATTCAGCGGGCGACGGCGTCGCGCATCATCCCGGTTTTCGGATGACAGTTCACGTATTCGTAGACCTGATGTTTCGCGTCGAATACGGACACCTCGTGATACAGCCGCAGCTTCGACAGCCCGGTGACGACGCGAAAGAACGTGACGAAGATCCGAAGATGCGTCGGATGCGACTCTGCCCATCGCTCGAGGCGGTCGAGCGAGCGCCAGTGGCCGATGTTGTAGCTCTCGTCGAGCAGATTGCCGTCGAGATCGATCGACCGCACGTAGCGGTTGCTATAGCAGCCGACGTCGACGCCGTTGTCGCGCAGGAACTCCATCCCGCTGCGAAGCGTCGGCTCGATCTCGTCGAGATACAGCCGGCGTTCGTCGTCTTCGGCCGCACGCCAGTCCTGCCCGGAACGGATCAGCGCGATGTTGTCGTGCGCCAGCACGACCACGCGGCCGCCGCGTGCCGGATCACCCGCGACGATCCGTAATTCGCCGTCCGCATTCATCCAGTCGGTTTGCGAGATCGGGAACCGGTCGCGCATCGATCCCCAGTAACCATGTTCCTCGATCTCGCCACTGACGCCGTCCATGATCGCTCCGACACCGGGAAAATCGTCCGTGAACGCGTACAGCGTCTCGAACTGCTCCGCGCGCGGCGCGACGATCTCGCGGAAGTAGCCGATGCCGTCTGCCAGTCGCGCGTCGGAGGCCCACCATTCAGCGACCGCCGGCGAGACGATCCAGCGCGCGTATGCGTCAGGGTCGCGCCAATAGCCGACGGCGATCAGATTCTCGTAGCCCTCGTTGTCGGTGTGCTGCGTCAGATCATGATTGCCCGGACCGTCCGGTGCATCGAAATCGGCGACGATCCGGCGCAGCGCGGCCAGTGCGGCGGAGCGCTGGTCGGCGCCGCGATACTGCACGCCGAAATAACCCATCACGACCTGGCTCAGGTCTTCGGACGCACGCGCGACGTACATCGGGAACGGCGGCTGGTAATCGTCGGCGACACGGCGTGACAGCGTGCGCGGGCAGACCAGGTGTTTATCGATTGCGGATTCCATGCATGGCCTCATTGGAAAGGGATTCGGGTGTCGACGAGTCAACCGTCGGTAAAGTGAATCCATATGCGCCGGAAGCTGAATCCGGCGCCGGCTCATCGTCAGAAAATGTGTGCGTAACGCAGGCCGACGAGCAGGCTGTTCTTCGGCCCGTTGCGCACGCTCAGGTCGGTGCCGAGCTGGATCTGTACCTGGTCGGCCTTCGTCACGAACTTCGACGCCGTCAGCCGCATCCGCGTCGTGCGCAGCGCGTCATGGCCATCGACACCGTCGACGCTCGTTTCGCCACCCCAAAATTGCGTGATCCCTAAGCCGAGCGATGTGCCTGGATCAGGCATGTAGCGAACCATCGCCTGCGCGCTGTAGCTCATCCGCTGATGCAGCGTCGCACCGCTTGCGCCATACGACGTGTTGTTGCCGTACCAGATCGCGTCGCCGACGAGATCGAGCGCCCACTGCGCCGAGAAATGCTTCACGTACGCAGCCTGGAAGTCGAGCGACCAGCGGTTCGCGCCGAGATTCAGGCCGCGGTTCTGGTCGTAGCTTCCGGTCGGCGCATACAGGTAGACGGTCGCGGCGATCACGTCCTTCGCTTCGTTCAGGCGGAATTTCAGCGGCGCGGTCAGAATCACGTCGCCGACGCCGGTCGTGCTGCCGAGCGCGCTCGCATTGCCGAAGCCGCTCACGTGGCCGAACGGCAGCAGCACCTGCGGATCGATCGTCAGCCGGTCGGTAAGCTGGAATACGTGCAGCAGGCGCGCGATGCCGATGTTCGACTGCAGGTCGAAATCCGGCGTCTTGCTGCCGTTCGCGTAGTACGCGTTCGTCGCCGAATAGTTGTAATACAGCACGCCGATCGTCGCGCCGGCCGGGTACTGCTCGTAGTCGCCCGGATCGACCTCGACCGCGCCCGCGTAATGCGACGCGACTACCAGCAGCGATGCGCCGATCCAGTGCGCGATTCGCTTCAGTTTCATTCTGTTGACGTTGTCCATCATGCCCCTTGCCTGGATGCGCAGATACCATCGCGTCCGATGTGCGACGAACGCGCGCCGTTGCCGGACGCCGGAGTCGTGGTGTGCTGCACGCTGTTATCCCTCGGCGCATCGGGTGCGCCGACGATTCGCGACACCGAACCGCCGTCGCTTGATGGTGAGAATAGGGAGGCAAAATCCGCGATTCTGTTTTCCGGCGGAACAAGAAATTGGCTGGGGCGGGCCTCTGCCGCCGATGCCATGCAGTCGCAACAAAGGCAGGTGTCGGATCCGTCTCAGCACAGTTTCCGATCCGTGCCGGCAAAGAACCGCGCTTTTTCTCTTCTTACCCTAGTCGTCGAGCGTGACCGATACGACGTGTCCGCGCCCCGCCAGGGAAGCAGCGGCGTGGCGGCGGTCAACCCGAACCACCACGAGGAGCCCCACGATGAGCGCGAACCACTCTGCAGAAACAGCATCGACGCCCGGCGAACGCGCCTGGGCGCTGTTTCGCGTGATGAAAGAGAAAAACCTGATCCCGGATGGCTATATCGAAGGCCTGACGGAACTGATGTCGACGGCCTGGGACCCGGCCAACGGCGCGCGGATCGTCGCGCGTGCATGGGCCGATCCGGAGTTTCGCGAGCTGCTGTTGAAGGACGGTACCGCCGCGTGTGCGCAGTTCGGCTACACCGGCCCGCAGGGCGAATACATCGTCGCGCTTGAAGATACGCCGACGCTGAAGAACGTGATCGTCTGCAGCCTGTGCTCGTGCACGAACTGGCCGGTGCTTGGGCTGCCGCCCGAGTGGTACAAGGGTTTCGAATACCGTGCGCGGCTCGTCCGCGAGGGGCGTACGGTGCTGCGCGAACTCGGTACCGACTTGCCCGACGACGTCGTCGTGAAGGTCTGGGACACGACGGCCGAAAGCCGCTACCTGGTGCTGCCCGTGCGGCCCGTCGGCACCGAGCACATGACCGAGGAACAACTGCGAACGCTTGTCACGAAGGACGTGCTGATCGGCGTCGCGCTGCCGCGCGCGAGCTGATCCGCGCCGCATTCCCTTATCGACCTTCATTTCGGAGATCACAGATGGACGGCTTTCACGACCTCGGCGGATTCCAGGGCTTCGGCCGGGTGCCGCACACGATCAACAGCCTCGGCTACAAGCCGGTCTTCAAGGAAGACTGGGAACATCTCGCATACAGCTTGATGTTCGTCGGTGTCGATCAATTGAAAAAGTTCAGCGTCGACGAAGTGCGTCACGCGGTCGAACGGATCGACGTGCGCCAGCATGTCGGCACGCGCTACTACGAGCGCTACGTGATCGCGACCGCGACGCTGCTCGTCGAAACCGGCGTGCTGACGCAGGACGAACTCGACCGCGCGCTCGGTTCGCACTTCCGGCTCGCGAACCCGGCGCACTCCGTCGGCCGAGCGGCGCCTGTCGGCCCGATGCGGTTCGAGGTCGGCGATCGCGTGGTCGTGCGCGACGAATACGTGAGCGGACACATCCGGGCACCGGGCTACGTGCGAGGAAAGGCAGGCGTCGTGCTGCACCGGACGACCGAATCGTGGCCGTTCCCGGACGCGATCGGCCACGGCGACACCGGCGCCGCGCATCAGCCGACCTATCACGTCGAATTCCGCGTGAGGGATCTGTGGGGTGACGCCGCCGACGACGGTTATGTCGTGGCCGACCTGTTCGAAGGCTACCTGGATCGCGCGCCGGAGACGCGCGCATGAATGCGTTGGCGAATCAACCCGCGCTGGCCGGCCCGCCGGCGCGGATTCCGGTGACGGTACTGTCCGGCTTCCTCGGCGCCGGGAAGACGACGCTGCTGAATTACATCCTGCGCAATCGCGCCGGCCTGAAGGTGGCCGTGATCGTCAACGACATGAGCGACGTGAACGTCGACGCCGACGATGTGCGACGCAACGTCGAGCTGCATCGCGGCGTGGACGAGCTGGTCGAGATGAGCAACGGCTGCATCTGTTGCACGCTGCGCGCCGATCTGCTCGATCAGGTCAGCACGCTCGCGCGACAGCAGCGCTTCGATTACCTGCTGATCGAGTCGACTGGAATCTCGGAGCCTATGCCGGTCGCGGAAACGTTCGCGTTCCTCGATCGCGACGGCTTCAGCCTCAGCGAACTCGCGCGGCTCGATACGCTCGTCACGGTAGTCAACGGCGAGACGTTCGAGGACATGATCACGTCGCAAGAACTGGCCTCGAACGGAAGTGAAACCGGGCAGCCACGCAAGCTGTCGGACCTGCTGATCGAACAGGTCGAGTATGCGAACGTCGTCCTCGTCAGCCGATTCGATCGGATCGGCGATGCGGGTTTCGACAGGCTGCGCGCGGTGCTCGCGTCGTTGAATCCATCCGCGCGGATTCTGCCGATGCGTGACGGTGAAATCGATCCGTCGGACGTGCTCGATACCCGGCGCTTTGATTTGCCGGCGCTCGTCGAATCCCCGGGATGGATGCGCCACATGCAGGTCGACGAACGACCGTCGGAATCCGACACATACGGAATCGGATCGTGGGTCTATCGCGAACGTGCGCCGTTTCATCCGGCGCGCCTGCTCGCATGGCTGCGGCGGCCGTGGACCAACGGTCGGCTACTTCGCTGCAAAGGCTATGCGTGGGCTGCGCACCGCCATGAGGAGATCGGCATGCTCGTGCAGACGGGGGGGCGGTTCCAGTGGGGCTACGTGGGCCGCTGGTGGCGATTCGTGCCGCAGTCGGACTGGCCACGCGACGACTATCGCCGCGCCGGCGTGCTGGAAAAATGGGTGGAGCCGGTCGGCGATTGCCGGCAGGAAATCGTGTTCATCGGGCAGTCAATCGATCACGGACGGTTGCGCCGCGAACTCGATGCGTGCCTGTTGACGGTGGAAGAAATCGAGGCGGGACCGGAATCGTGGGCGGAGTTTCCGCAAGCCGACGCGTTCGACGCGCTCGCGGCGATCGAACATCCTCCGCTGCGCTGACGGGAGTCGGCGCCTTCGCGGTGCGCCGCTGAGCGGGTGTTCCGGCGCGGCGCCAGCCGGCGCGGTTTTCCACCCATCCCGGTTCAATCGCGCTTCGGCCGAAGCGCGCGCCCCATCTCAGCGATCGGCATCGCGACGATCGAATTCAGCAACCGCATCTCCCCGGCGTCCGGCCGCGCGATCTCCCGCACTTCGTCGAGCGTCTGCGCGACGTGGCGATCGAGCGGCTCGAGAAAGCGCTGCAGCTCGCTGGCCGCCGCCTTGTCCCTGAGCCCGAGCGCCTGGCCGAATGCGATCAAGGCATCCACATCGATATCGGCAAACCGCGTCGCGTTGCCGAGCGGCATCGTCAGTTCGCAGTGCGGCCAATGATCGCCACGATAGTCGGGCCGGTGCGTCGGCGTGTGATACACGACCGTGCTGACGATGTCGTAGAACGGCGCGAGCCGGTAGCCGCGCGCGTCGACGAAGAACGACAGGTTCTTCAGATGCGCGTCGGCATTGCCGACCACCACGTTGAACACGGTCCAGCGGAACACCGACAGGCGCGCCAGCGCGCGCGTGCTGGTGCGGTCGATCGCGCGGGCGAGCTCCTGCGCATTCGCCCGCTGGTACTTGAAGCCGCGGTCGTAGTTGAGCAGCTGCATCGCGTCGATCGTATGCACGCGCCCGGCCGGCGCCGACGCGACGTCGCGGTCGAAGCGGTCGATCACGTAGCACGCGGACGGCGCGCGCAGGAAGTGCACGTCGGGCACGTCGAGCCCCATCTTCCTCGCGAGCTTCATGCAGAAGAATTCGTTGATCGCCGAGTGCGGGTAGCCGGCCGCGCGCATGTCCGGTTTGAGCAGGTGCATCGACGGCTCGCTGCCGACCGGCTCGTACAGCGTGTAGTCGGGCGCGTCGCCGCGCAGCACCAGCAGTAGCTTCTGTTGCGCGCCGGCCGCCGACATGCGTTTGGGCGCGGTGGCCGTCAGCGCGCGCTCGGGCATCGCCTGGATCCGGCGCTCGAGTTCGTCGAGCGCCAGCGGTTGCAGGCTGCCGGGCGCTTCCCGCTCGCCGTCGGCGAGCAGCGTCAACGCGCCGGCCGATTCGCGCCCGAAGTACGCGAGCAGGCCCCACGCGTCGGCGGCATCGACCTTCGCCTCGCGGGCGAGCGACGTGCGCATGCCTTCCTCGGGCAGCAGGTTGTCGAAGAACCACTGGACGGGGCGATCGGTGGACGTGTCGGTGAAGGTGTCCGCGCGCAGCGCGAACGCCGGCGACAGCGGATACGCGGCCGCGGACGCGAGCCATTGCGGGTCGTACGCGAACGACCAGACACCTTTGTCGTCGGTCAGCGTGCCCATGCGCACGCCGTTGGCGGAGGCGATCAGCGTTCTAGCCGCCATGGCTGCTCCTGCGGCGTTGCGCGGCCTTCAGCGCGGTGGCTTCCGAAATCTCGACCGACGACTCCGCGTACAGGCGCACGCCGAGTTCGCCGAGCAGCAGCATGACCTTGCCGATTTGCGCGGTCGGCTTCCCGGCTTCCACCTGGCTGATGAATTTCGGCGACAGCCCGGTCGCGTTCGCGAGTTCGTCGCGCGTGAACCCCTGCTGGAGCCGCGTCGCGCGGATGAGGTGGGCGAGCGCGCCGATCGTGTCGACGGACTGGGACTCCGACATGACGTTCTCCGTGCTTCGTATCTGATCGGGAACAGTATTGCACAACTCGCCGGCCCGGGCATCATTTCGTATCCGTTCAGGAACGAAGATGCGTTTACGGCAATCGGCACGTCATTTCGTACCCGATCGGGAACTGCGGGGCGTGCAATCGTCGCGTGAGGCTATGTTCGTATCCGATCGGATACGCAGAGAATGTGATTCGGCGTCGCGCACCGCACGCGCGAACGGGCGCGAACCTTGCGCCCCGCCAGCGTCGTCCGCGGTCGTATCGCGACGCATCTCGCATGACGATGTGCATGGAGGCGCGCATGGAGCCGATGCCGGTCGTACTTCACTGGAACGAGGTCCTCGTCAGGATCGCGCTGGCGCTCGTCGCGGGCGGGCTGGTCGGCCTCGATCGCAGCGAATCCGGCAAGACGGCCGGGCTGCGCACGACGATCCTCGTCTGCCTCGCCGCGTGCCTGTCGATGCTGCAGGTGAATGCGCTGCTGCTGCAGGCCGGCAAGCCGGACGGCGCGTTTGCGACGATCGACCCGATGCGGCTGCCGCTCGGCATCCTGACCGGCATGGGTTTCATCGGCGGCGGCGCCATCCTGCATCGCGACGGTCTCGTATCCGGCGTGACCACGGCAGCGACGCTGTGGTTCGTCACGGTCATCGGACTGTGCATCGGCGGCGGCCAGCTGTCGCTCGGCGCGCTCGGGCTGGTGCTCGCACTCCTGGTCGTGTGGCCACTGCGGCTGGTCGAGCAGCGCCTGCGCAGCGTCAGGACTGCGCGGGTCACGGTCGAATACGAACTCGGCTCGACGGCGCACGATCGGCTGACGAGCGGGCTGCACGCCGCGGGATTCACGTGCCGCACGCGCGGCTTTCACGAAACGGTCGCGCGTGCGCTGCGCGAGGAGGAACTGCTCGTGCAGTGGCGCGAACCGACCAACACCGATGTGATGCTGCCGCAATTGATCCGGACGCTGGAGTCGGCCGGCCTGACATCGGTCCGCTGTTCATCGGAGAACTGAGCCGCGCGCCGCCGCGCGATCGGCGACGGGGCGCGTTTGCCGCACCGTGCCGCGTTCAGCGTTCAGCGTCCGGCTTCCGCGCCCGTCCCCGTCCCCGTCCCCGTCCCCGTGCCCGTCGCCGTCCCCGTGCCGCCGTGCGCATCGCCGCTCGCTCGGGGCAGGCTGATCGCGAGATGCAGCGCGGCCGGATCGACCGGCTTCACGAAATGCTGCAGGAACCCGGTGGCGAGACAGCGTTCGCGATCCGCGTTGCGGCCATAACCGGTCAGCGCGAGGAAGATGCACGTCGTGACTTCGTTGATCGCCTTCAGCCGTCGCAGCAGCTCGTAGCCGTCCATCACCGGCAGCCCGATATCGAGGATCGCGACGTCGGGACGGTACGCGCGGTAGGCGGCCAGCGCGGTCACCGGGTCGTGCACGACGGCGACTTCGTGGCCGGCGTCGCGCAGCCACTGCGCGAGCGTCGACGCGGCATCCTCGTTGTCGTCGACCAGCATCACGCGCCGGCCGGTGGTGCCCGGCGCCATCTCGCGGATGCCCGGCGGCGGCTGCGGCGCGACCACCGCCACGGCTTTCGGCCGGTATTCGGGCAGCGCGATCGTAAACGTGCTGCCGCAGCCGGGGCCGGCGCTGTCCGCGCGCACCGTGCCGCCATGCAGGTTCACGAGGCTGCGCACGAGCGCGAGGCCGATGCCCAGCCCGCCGTGCGCCTGCTTGGTTTCGCCGTCGAGCCGGTAGAACGGCTCGAAGATGCTGTCGAGGCGGTCGGGCGGAATGCCGGCGCCGTTGTCGCAGACCTCGATGATCGCGGCACCGTCCGCGCCGTGCGTGGCGCGCACGGTGATGTCGCCGCCCGGCATCGTGTATTTCGCCGCGTTGGTCAGCAGGTTCGCGACCACCTGCGACAGCCGTACCGGGTCGCCGTGGCAGCGCGCGTCGGGATCGGCGTCGACATGCAGGCGGTGACGGCGCTGCTCGAGCAGCGGGCTGGCGACCTCGACCGCGCGGTCGACGATGTCCGCGAGCCGCAAGGCTTCCTTCTTCAGCGTGATCTTGCCGCGCGTGATGCGCGACACGTCGAGCAGGTCGTCGATCAGCCGGACCATGTGATCGAGCTGCCGCTGGATGATCGCGATCTCGTTCGGCGTCGCCTGGCCGTCGCGGTTGCGGATCAGCTCGAGCGCGAGCGAGATCGGCGTCAGCGGATTGCGCAGCTCGTGGCCGAGCACCGCGAGAAACTGGTCCTTCGCCTGGTTCGCGTCGCGCAGTTCGCCCAGCAGCCGATCGCGCTCGGCGTTCGCGGCGACGAGCTTCTCGCGGGCGGCGACGTGCTCGGTCACCTCGACCGCGCTGACGATCACGCCGAGCCCGTCCGCGAGCGGCTGCGGATTGAAATGCAGCCGGTACACGCGGGCGCCGCCGTCCGGTTCGGGGCGATCGTGGTGCTCGCCGATCGTCGTCGAGCAGCCTTGCTCGCGGGCGGTTTCAAGCGCCTGCACGATCGCGGGGGTATCGCCGCCGGGCAGCACCGACGTCAGCGGCTGGTCGACGATGTCGGTCCGGCCGCACAGCTCGGAGAAGCGGTGATTCGCGAGCACGATCCGGTGCGCCGGGCCCGACAGCAGTGCGATCGGCAACGGCGCATGCATCAGGACGCCGTTGCGTTGCTGTTCGGCGTCCTCGCGGCGGCGGATCTCGTCGCTCAGCGCGCGCGAGCGTTGCTGGGACAGCGCCAGCGTCAGGTGCAGCTCGTTTTCGTCGTTGCGCAGCGACGCGGCGGGCAGGATGCGGCGGTGCAGCGAGCACACGTGGCGAAACATCTCCGACTGCTCGGCGCTCGGAAACGCGTCATGCGAATAGCCGCAATAAAGCGAGAAGCGGTACCGCGCGATCAGTTCGTCCCATAGCGCTTCCAGTCGGAGAGCCCCGACGTACCGGTCCTGCGCGCACAGCAGCGAGACCATTTCTCCGAACGCATGCACGGGCCGGCCGGCGCGGATCGCGGCTTCGACGATCGTGCCGATCGAGCGGCGAAAGCGCGCCGGGTCGGGCAGGTCGCCGTCCATGAAGCTGTCGAGCAGCGCCTGCGCGCTCGACATGAAGAGCCGGTCGCGAGCCGCGTCGCCGATTGCCGTGCCGAGCGCATCCAGGTGTTCGTGCACCGCGGCGAGCCGGTCGGCCCGCGCGATCACGATCGCGCTGCCGCCGTCGCGCAGCGCGTCGGCCGCGAACGACGCGACCTCCGACACGAGCTGCTCGTCGGATTCGTAGAACTGGACGAAATGATCGGCCCGCATCAGGGCCGATTCCAGCAGGGGAGAGTCAGGTGTCATAGCTCACGACCAGGCGATGCCGGTTGCGGCCGGCGTCCCACCGCCGTCGCCGTTGCCATATTCGGGCGGATGTGAGCAAGCTGCGTGCCGCGTATCCAACACAGGCCCGGCGGCCTTGCGGCACGGGCCAGGGTTGCCCGCAGATGGTGCCGGACGATGCCGCTTTTGTAAATTCTGCAGAAACGACGCGTGCAAGATTGCATCGGCGCAACCGCGGTCGGACCGAGGTACGCGATCCGGCCGGCGGCCCCGCCGCCCCGCCGCTCGAGCACCGATCCTTATCGCCGCAGCAGATAAACGTATCGGAATCGCTTCGTTGACGCCATCCGGCACGCGCTCGTAGATTCGCATTTTTACCGAATCAGGGGCTGTATCGTGACGATTCCCGCCATCCGCACCGCATCGACGTCCGCCGGCCATCGGGCCGCCTTGCCGCCGGACGCCGGCACGCAGCGATTCGACATCGTCCCGTTCGATGCGCCGCTCGGCGCCGAAGTCGTCGGCATCGACCTGTCGCAACCGCTCGGCGCCGCCGATTTCGCGCGCGTCCATCGCGCGCATCTCGACCATCACGTGCTGGTGTTTCGCGACCAGCGCATCACGCCGGACGAACATGTCGCGTTCAGTCGCCGCTTCGGCCCGCTGCAGATCCATGTGCTGCACCAGTTTGCGCTGGCCGGGCATCCGGAAGTGCTGATCGTGTCGAACATCGTCGAAAACGGCAGGCCGATCGGGCTCGGCGACGCCGGCCATTTCTGGCACTCCGACCTGTCGTACAAGGAAAAACCGAGCCTCGGCTCGCTGCTGCATGCGCAGGAGTTGCCGGCCGAGGGCGGCGACACGCTGTTCGCAAACATGCATCTCGCGTGGGATACGCTGCCGGCGCACCTGCGTCGCGCGGTCGAAGGACGGCGTGCCGAGCATACGTATCTGGCGCGCTATGCCGAGTTGCAGGCGCGCAGCCCGTGGCGGCCGAACCTGTCGGCCGAGCAGATCGCGCAAGTCGAGGCGGTGGTGCATCCGGTCGTGCGCACACATCCGGAAACGGGCCGCAAGGCGTTGTTCGTCAGCGAGCATTTCACGACGCGCATCGTCGATCTGCCCGAAGACGAAAGCCGCGCGCTGCTCGACGAACTGTTCGCGCATAGCGTGCGTGCCGAGCATCTGTACCGGCACCACTGGCGCGCGCACGACCTCGTGTTCTGGGACAACCGCTCGCTGATGCATCTCGCGGCCGGCACGCCCGACCATCTGCGCCGCAAGCTGTACCGCACGACGATCGAAGGCGACGCACCGTTCTGAGCGTCGCGCGTCGTCGTCCCGCTGTCCCCATCCTGACTGGAGTTCCGATGTCGTTTCTGCTTTCGCCGGCACTGCGCCGCACGACCCTGTCCGCGCGCCGCGCGCTGGCCGCCACGCTCATCGCCGCGCTGGCATGCGCCGCCGCCGGCACGCCGCAAGCCGCGCACGCGGAAGGCCAAATCCGCATCGCCGAGCAGTTCGGCGTGGTCTACCTGATGCTGAACGTCGCGCGCGACCAGCAACTGATCGAGAAGGAAGGGCGCAAGGCCGGCATCGACATCAAGGTCGACTGGGTGCGGCTGTCGGGCGGGGCGGCCGTCAACGACGCGCTGCTGTCGGGCGCGGTCGATATCGCCGGCGCGGGCGTCGGGCCGCTCCTGACCGTGTGGGATCGCACGCGCGGCCGGCAGAACGTGAAGGGCGTCGCGTCGCTCGGCAATTTTCCGTATTACCTCGTCAGCAGCAACCCGAACGTGAAGACGATCGCCGACCTGGGCGCGAAGGACCGCATCGCGGTGCCGGCCGTCGGCGTGTCGGTGCAGTCGCGCGTGCTGCAGTATGCGGCCGCGAAGCAGTGGGGCGACAAGCAGTTCGACAAGCTCGATTCGCTGACCCAGGCGATCCCGCATCCCGATGCGACGGCCGCGATCCTCGCGAACAGCAACGTGATCACCGGCCACTTCGGCAATCCGCCGTTCCAGGAGCAGGAACTCGCGGGCAATCCGAACGCGCACATCGTGCTGAATTCCTACGACGTGCTCGGCGGCCCGAGTTCCGCGACGGTGCTGTACGCGACCGGCAAATTCCGCGACGACAACCCGAAGACGTACCACGCCTTCGTCGCCGCGCTCGCCGACGCGGCCCGCCAGATCGCCGCCGATCCCGAGCGCGCGGCCGACACCTATATCCGCGTGAACGGGTCGAAGATCGATCGCGGATTGCTGCTGAAGATCCTGCGCAATCCGCAGGTGCAGTTCAAGACGGCCCCGCAGAACACGCTGAAGCTCGCGCAGTTCATGTATCGCACCGGTGCGATCCGCAACGAGCCGAAGTCGTGGCGCGACTACTTCTTCGACGATCCGGCGACGGCCGGCGGCAGTTGAGCGATGGCGTTGCGACGTCGCGATCGACGCTTATGCGTCGACGCGGTTTCGATATGCGCAATCGTTGGTTGGGTCGCGCGCCGCGCCGCCGTATGTTGATGCTTTCCCGCCAAGAGTTTCGATCGTGAACGCCACTTCCCCCCGAATCGGCTTGCCGCCGTATGCGGCGCGCGGCGCGGCCGCGCCGGCCGCCCATCCCGCCACCGACGCACGCGCCGCAAGCCGGTCCGCGCCGCAGGCCGCACCGGCACGCGCGCACAGCGAGCGCCTGCTGGCGATCGATCGCGTGAGCCTCGAATACCGGAGCGGTGCGCGGATCGTCCGCGCGACCCATCAGGTCAGCTTCGACGTATACGGCAGCGACCGTTTCGTGCTGCTGGGCCCGTCGGGGTGCGGCAAGTCCACGTTGCTGAAGGCGATCGCAGGCTTCATCGAACCCGTGTCGGGTTCGATCGCGCTCGATGGCCGGCCCGTGCACGGGCCGGGCCCCGACCGCATCGTCGTGTTCCAGGAGTTCGATCAGTTGCCGCCGTGGAAGACGGTCGTCGAGAACGTCGCGTTTCCGTTGCGCGCGGCCGCGAAGCTGTCGCGCGCCGAAGCACGCGAGCGTGCGCTGCACTATCTCGACAAGGTCGGGCTCGGCGCGTTCGCCGATGCGTATCCGCATACGCTGTCCGGCGGGATGAAGCAGCGCGTGGCGATCGCGCGTGCGCTGGCGATGCAGCCGCGCGTGCTGCTGATGGACGAACCGTTCGCCGCGCTCGACGCGCTCACGCGCCGCAAGATGCAGGAAGAACTGCTGCGCCTGTGGGACGAATTCCGCTTCACGCTGCTGTTCGTCACGCATTCGATCGAGGAGGCGCTCGTCGTCGGCAACCGGATCCTGCTGCTGTCGCCGCATCCGGGCCGCGTGCGCGCGGAGCTCAACAGCCACGACTATTCGATCGACTGCGTCGGCAGCGGCGATTTCCGCGACAGCGTCGCGCGGATTCATCATCTGCTGTTCGATACCGACGTGGCGAAGGGAACGCATTCCGCATCGACCACGGAGGCCACGGCATTATGAGCACGATCGATCCGGCGCTGCCGCCGCTGCCGCCCGTTCGCGCCGAATACGTGCGCACGCTCGACACGCCGCCCGACGCCGAACGTGCGGCACCCGCGCCGCTGGTGCGCCGCATCGTCGGGGCGAGCGCGTTTCGGCGCGTCGTCGTCGCGCTCGTGCTGATCGCCGTGTGGGAAATCATCGCGCGCATCGTCGCGAACGATCTGCTCGTGCCGACCGTCGGCGCGACGCTGGCCGCGTTCGTGCAGGGCATCGCGTCGGGCGAACTGCTCGTGAAGACGGGTATCTCGATGTCGGTGCTGCTGCGCGGCTATGCGCTCGGCGTGGTGTTCGCGTTCGTGCTGACGTCGCTCGCGGTGTCCACGCGCATCGGCCGTGACGTGCTGACGATGCTCACGGCGATGTTCAATCCGCTGCCGTCGATCGCGTTGCTGCCGATCGCGCTGCTGTGGTTCGGGCTCGGCACCGGCAGCCTGCTGTTCGTGCTCGTGCACGCGGTGCTGTGGCCGCTCGCGCTCAGCATGTACACGGGTTTCGCCGGCGTGCCGGCCACGCTGAAGATGGCCGGGCGCAACTACGGCCTCACCGGCCCGCGGCAGATCGCGCTGATCCTGGTGCCTGCCGCGCTGCCGTCGATCCTGTCGGGGCTGCGCGTCGGCTGGGCATTCGCGTGGCGCACGCTGATCGCGGCGGAACTCGTGTTCGGCGCGAGCGCCGGGCAGGGCGGGCTCGGCTGGTACATCTTCCAGAACCGCAACGAGCTGTACACCGACCGCGTGTTCGCGGGCCTCGCGGCCGTCATCGTGATCGGGCTGCTGGTCGAGCACCTCGTGTTCGATACGCTCGAGCGCGTGACGGTGCGCCGCTGGGGCATTCAGCACTGACCGCGTCGATCGGAACGCGTGTGCGCGCGCTGCGCTCGCGCAACGCATTCAGTCGAGCGGGACCGTGAGTCGTTCGATCACGGTGGCCGTCTCGGGGCGCACGCCGCGCCACCACGCGAACGCTTCCGCTGCCTGCTCGACCAGCATGCCGACGCCGTCCGCGACGCGGCGCACGCCGGCATTGCGTGCGAGCCGGAGAAAGGGCGTCAGCCGCTTGCCGTAAGCAAGCTCGTACGCAGCCCCGGTCGGACTGAACACGCCCGGCGGGACGGGCGGCAGATCGCCGGCGAGGCTCGCCGACGTGGCGTTCACCACCAGATCGAAACGTCCCATCGTGACGAGATCGGCATAACCGCACGCCGCTAGCGGCCCGCGTCCGGCGACCTGCCCGGCCAGTGCGCGCGCCTTGTCGACGTCGCGATTCGCGATCACCATCTCGGCCGGCCCGGCCGCGAGGAAGGGCAGCAGGGCGCCGCGCGCCGCGCCCCCTGCGCCGAGCATCAGCACGCGTTTGCCGGCCATCGGCAGGCCGAGATTGATCTCGATATCGCGCACGAGCCCGATCCCGTCGAAGTTGTCGGCCAGGATGCGTCCGCCTTCGAACTTGAGCGCATTGGCCGCGCCGGCGAGCGAGGCGCGCTCGCTGCGTTCGTCCGACATCGCGAACGCCTGGAGCTTGAACGGGGCGGTGATGTTGATGCCTTTGCCGCCGCTCGCGGCGAATGCCCGCACCACATCGACGAACGCGCCTTCCGGCTCGAGCGGCCCTTCGATGGCCGAGTAGTGCATGTCCTGCCGCGACGCTTGCGCGAAGATGCCGTGGATCAGCGGAGATTTCGTGTGTCCGATCGGGTTGCCGATCACCGCGTACTGGTCAGTCATCGTTGGCTCGCTTTTGAATAGAGAACACCATCGGCCTGCATTGCCTCGATTTCCGCAGGCTCGAACCCGAGCGAACGGGCGACGTCGGCGTTGTGCTGCCCGAGATCGGGCGCGACGTCGCGAATCGTCGTATCGCAATCCGAGAACCGGAACGGCAGATTCGGCAGGCGCAGCGTGCCGTAGCGCGGGTGCTCCTGCTCGACGACCATGCCGCGGGCCTGGATCTGCGGATCCGCCAGTACCTCGTCGATGCGTTGTACCTTCGCGCACGGCACGTCGATGCGATCGAGCAGGTCGAGCACCGACGCGACGGACTGGGCGGCCACCCACGGCTCGACGACCGACAGGATCTCGACGCGGTGCGCGTTGCGTCCGACACTGTCGTGAAATCGCGTGTCGGCGCCGAAGCCGGCCGGTCCGCCATGCGCTTCGATCAGCGCGGCGAAGCGCTTCCATGCGTCGTCGACCTGCGCGGCGATCACGAGATCGCCGTCCGCCGCGCGAAACACGCCGTAGAGCGTCGAAGTCGGCATGTCGTGCCCGGTCTGCTCGGGCAGCACGCCTTGCAGCGTGTAGCACTGGACCGCGTATTCGTGCATGGATACCAGCGTGTCGTACAGCGCCATGTCGATGTGCTGCCCGCGGCCGCTCTTCACGCGACCCAACAGCGCGGCGTTGATGGCCGCGACCGCGTGAATGCCGGTGTACATGTCGCCGAGCGATATCCGCAGCAGCGGCGGCCGCTCGCCCGGTGTGCCGACCATCTGCATGATGCCGCTCTTCGCCTCGGCGATCAGCCCGAAGCCCGCGCGATGCGCATCGGGACCGGTATGTCCGTATGCCGAGATCGAGCAATAGACGAGCGCCGGATTGCGGGCCGACAACTCCGCGTAACCGAGCCCCAGCTTGTCCAGCGCGCCTGGCCGGTAGTTTTCGATGAACACGTCCGCCGAGTCGCACAGCCGCTGCATGAATGCCTTGCCGCGCGCGTCCTTCATGTTCACGCTGACACCGCGCTTGCCCATGTTGAGCTGCAGGAAATAGCCGCTTTGCTGGTCGTCGAGTACCGTCGCATGCTGGCGGCCGGCGTCGCCGGTGCCGGGGCGTTCGACCTTGATCACTTCGGCGCCGAGCGCCGCGAGGCAGCGTCCGACATAGGGGCCGGCCAGGAAATGGCTGTAGTCGACGACGCGAATACCTTCGAGAGGGCGGGCCTGCATCAGAACGCTCCCGGCCGGCGCGGCACCATCAGCCGATGCTCGCCGCGCTGGACGACCTGGCCGTCCTGGTTGATCAACTCCGACGGCAGCACGACGATGCCCCAGCCCGGGCGGCTCTTGCTCGCCCGCATCGAGCCGACGCGGAACGTCACGTGCAGCACGTCGTTCACCTTGATCGGCAGCAGGAAGTCCCAGGTCCAGCCGAGCGACATGCCCGGCAGGAAACGGTAGTCGCTCTGCGTCTTGAGGCCGTCGGCGATCGACAGCCCGAACAGGCCGTGCGCGACGAGGCAGCCGAAGTGGCTCGCGTTCGCGTACGCCTCGTCGACGTGCACCGGCGTGTGGTCGCCGGTGAGGTCGGCGTAAGCGAGGATGCGCGCTTGGGTGACCGTGTAGCTCGGACTCGTGCACGCGTCGCCCTCGCGGGCATCGTCCCAGTATTTTTCGACGATCGTCATGGTCATGCCTCCGTCCGAGGGTTGATCGCCAGCGCCTGCGCGACACAGGAGGCGGGCATTGCCTGGATGAGCTCGACGACCAGGCCGTCCGGCAAGCGCAGCCAGTTCCGCCCCTGCGGCATGTCGGTCACGCCGTACGCTTGCGCCGCGGCCAGCGCGGCTTCCAGGTCCTCGCACATCACGCCCAGATGACCGAGCCGGCCCTCCGGGCCGTCCCAGCCCGGCGCATGGATGAACTGCAGGCCGCCGAGCGTCCAGTACTGCCGCGGCGCGTCGACGGTGCCGTCCACCTCGCGCATCGTCATGCCGAGCACGTCCTCGAAGAAGCGGATGTGCCAATGGATGTCCTTCACCCAGATGGCGACGTGTTCCAGATAAGCTTTCGTGGCGCTCATGCGACCACCTCCTTCGCTTGGCGATCGGTCATCGCGCGCTCGATTCCCTTGATGCACGCAACCAGCGTCGTGTTGACCGGAGTCGGCACGCCGTATCGCTGTCCCCAGCGCACGACCGATCCGTTGATGAAGTCGATTTCGGTCATCGCCCCTCTCTCCAGGCTCTGCAGCATCGATGTCTTGAACGTGGCGGACAGGCCCTCCGCGGCCAGCGTCCAAGCCTGCTCGGGGTCCGTCATCGACAGCCTGACGCCGGCCGCTTGCGCGACCCCGATCGCCTCGGCGACGGCCGCGAGCGACGTGGCCTTCAGCAGCGGCTCGCCGTAGAGCTGCCCGTAGGTCAGGCCGGTGATGCCGGTGAGCGCGCCCGTGGCGACGTTGACGAGCAGCTTGTCCCACATCGTGCCGACGATGTTGTCGCTGACGGTCGTTGCGAGGCCCGCGGCGTTGAATGCGTCGGCGATCGCCTGGAGGCGGGGTGTGATGCGGCCGTCGAGTTCGCCGATGAAGGTGAGCTTGCCTGCGACGCCCGATTCGATGTGCGCGTCGCCGCGCCGCACGCCGCCGACGTAGGTTTTGCCCGCGAGCACGCGCTCGCGGCCGACGACGTCGGCGAGGATGTCCTCGTGCCCGAGGCCGTTCTGCAGCGACAGCACGAGCGTATCGGGCCCGATCAGCCCCTGCGCGCCGCGCATGGCCGCGTCGGTGTGGAATGACTTGACCAGCACGATCACCAGATCCGCTACGCCGACGTCGTCCGCCTGCGTCGTCGCACGGACGCGGACGCGCCGGGATCCGCTCGTATCGTCGACCTGGAGGCCGTCGCGGCACATCGCGCCGACGTGCGACGGCGAGCGGGCGATCAGCCAGGTCTCGTGGCCGCCTTCGGTCAGGGCGGCGCCAATCGCGCAGCCCAGCGCGCCGGCGCCCAGCATTGCAATCTTCATGGGTTTCTCCGATGTCATGCAGGGTTGACGTATCGCTGCACGATAGAAGTTGCCCGTCATGCTGACAATGCAATGACTACAATGACGTTATTGCGATGGACAATAATGCGATGATTCCGACCGATCTTCCCGATCTGAAGCTGCTGCAGCTTTTCGATCTGCTGTACGACGCGCGCAGCGTCACCCGTGTGGCCGAGCAACTCGGACAAAGCCAGCCGACCGTCAGCATCTGGCTCGGGCGCTTGCGGGAACACCTTCACGATCCGCTGTTCATTCGAACGCCCGGCGGCATGGCGCCGACGCCGCAGGCCGACGCGCTCATCGGCCCGTGCCGGGAAATCCTCGAATCGTTGCGGCGCTTCGCGGCCTGGGAGATCGCGTTCGACCCGGCGACTGCCCAGCGCCGGTTTCGCATCTGCATGACCGATGCGAGCCATGTCACGCTGCTGCCGCGGCTTCTCGCACACGTTCGCGCGCAGGCGCCGGGCGTCCGGCTGGAGGCGGCGAGGATCGACGGCAATACGGAACGGGCGCTCGAGTCGGGCGAAGCCGATCTCGCGATCGGCTATGTGCCGTGGCTCGGCGGTGGCATCTACCAGCAGAAACTATACGACCAGGACTGGGTGTGCCTGGCCAATCGCCATCACCCGAGGATTCGCGGTCGCCTCGGCGTGAAACAGTATCGGTCGGAGGGCCATGTGGCCATTACGGCTGGAACGGGCGCGCAGCTTCTCGATCAGGCGCTGATGCGGGAGCGTATCGAACGTCAGGTCGTGCTGGGGCTGCCGGGGTTTCTGGGTTTGGGCGCGATCATCCAGAGCACGGACCTGATCACGACGCTGCCGCGCCATATCGGCGAGACGCTGGCTCAGGCCAATGACCTGACGGTGCATGCCTGTCCGATCGAGGTCGAGGGCTTCGCGGTCCGACAGCACTGGCACTCGCGATATCACCACGAAGCAGGCAATCGCTGGCTGCGCGGCGTCGTGGTTCAGTTGTTCGCGAACGCGCGTTGAGGGGGGGACGCGCCCCGGTTGCCGTCGGTCGTGGCGCGGATGACGCGCTCGACGCGCCCCGCGTGACGGGATCCGGCGCGAGGGTCTGCTTCCCGTCACGCGCATTCGGCGATTCGCCGGCATCACCCTCAGATCAGTCAGGACGCTATCGCGGCGGATTCCTGCTCGCCACCGGTTGCGACCTCGTCCAGATCGACGCATTGCTCGTAAGCGGGCACCTCGCACGGCCACTGCAGGCGCTCCGTAATACGCCGCCGCAACGCATCTGCGGCAGCCGGTTCGCCATGCGTGATGAAGGTGCGGACGGGGGCGCACTGCATCGTGCCGAGCCACGTGAGGATCTCTTCATAGTCGGCATGGGCCGAGAGCGCCGTGATCGACTCGACCTGCGCACGCACACGGACGTACTCGCCGTGAATCTTCAGCGTTGGCTCGTGCGCGGCCAACGCCGCGCCGCGCGTGCCGGCGGCCTGGTAGCCGACCAGCGCGATCGTATTGCGCGCATCGGGCGCATAGCGGCTCAGGTGATGCAGCACGCGTCCTCCTGTCGCCATCCCGCTGCCAGCAATGATGACCATCGGGCCATGGTGTTCGGCGATCGCCTTCGACTGGTCGATCGAGCGGACCATCGTCGCCGCGTGGCCCAGCGTATTCGCCTCGGAAACGGTCAGGCGATGTTCGAGGATATGGTGGCGATAGATCTCCGTCACGTCCGTCGCCATCGGGCTGTCGAGGAAGACCGGGACGCGCGCCATGCGCCCGGACGCCTTCAGCCGCGCGATGTAGTGCAGGATTTCCTGCGCGCGGCCGACGGTGAAGCAGGGCATCACGACAACGCCACCGCGTGCGAAGGTCTTGTCGAACATGGCGGCCAGCTCGTTCTCGGGATCCGACGCGGGGTGCAGCCGGTCGCCGTACGTCGATTCGACGACGACGTAGTCCGCATGGGCGGGCGGCCGCGGCGGCTGCATGATCGGATCGTGATACCGGCCGAGGTCGCCGGAGAAGGCGAGCACCTTGTGATCCCAGTGCATCACGACGCTCGCCGCGCCAAGGATGTGCCCGGCCGGCAGCAGACGGAACGCCAGGTCGCCGCCCAGCGCGGTGCATTCGTCGTACGCAACGGGCTTGAGCAGGCGCAGCGCGCGCTGCGCGTCGTCCAGCGTGTAAAGCGGCTGCGCCGGATGATGCTTCGAATAACCGTGCCGGTTCGCGAAGTCGGCTTCCTCTTCCTGCAGCCGCGCGCTGTCGCGCAGCATGACCTCGCAGAGTTCGGCCGTGGCCGCCGTGCAGTACACCGGGCCGCGATAACCTTCGCGCACCAGCACCGGAAGATAGCCGGAGTGATCGAGATGCGCGTGGGTGAGCACGGCCGCGTCCAGCGTGTCGGGCGCGACCGGCAGGGGCCGCCAGTTGCGCAGCCGCAGGTTCTTCGTACCCTGGAACAGGCCGCAATCGACCAGCACGCGCCGGCTGCCGTGCTCGATCAGGTACTTCGACCCGGTCACGGTTTCGGTCGCGCCGAGAAAAGTCAGTTTCATGGATCGCCTCATCGGAGTCGACGGGACAGTAATTCGATTACAGCCCGAACGTGCGAGAAACGGTTGACCGAAATCAGGAATTGGGGGATTTGCCGCTGGCGCCGTTGCGCTCGGCGGCCTGACCGGCGGCTTGGGCTGGCACGGTGGGGAGGGCAGATGCGGATTCATCTCAGCGCCCTTCGCAGGCTCGATGACCGCCTTGTTGAACGCCAGCATCAGGGCCTGTGCTAGTTCGAAGGCTGCAAAGAACAAGCGCGGCATCAACGAAGAGACGTTCATGCGACAGAACCCCGGAAAGTCTTCGTCGAGCTGTCCGTCTATTACGTCCTCCTTTTAAATTCCCATCCGTGCACCCATGCCCAGGCGGACCGCGAACCCGTTGCCATCAGCCTTTCCCTGCGTTTCTGAAAGGAAATCATTGGTTATCGGTAACTACGATAATTTCTATCGCAGATACGTCTCTACTCGCAAAACCGGCCCTCGACTACCGTAGCCGTCACGTTACTACCGAGGCCATTCATGTCCAAACTCAATATCAAACGACTGGGTCCATGCCTGCTCGCCATTGCGATCGACGCGATGGGGTTCGGGCTCGTGTACCCGATCATGGCGGCGATCTTCTCCGACCCCCAATCCGGCATCATCGTGGCCGATACGAGTCCGCAACTCCGCAATTTCTACCTGGGGCTCGGGTACGGCGTCTATCCGTTCTGCATGTTCTTCGGCTCCTCGCTGATGGGTGAGCTGTCCGACGGCTACGGCCGGCGGAAGATCATGCTGCTGTGCGTGTTCGGCCTGGCGCTCAGCTACTTCCTGATGGCGGTCGGCGCGCTGCTGCCGAGTATCGTGCTGTTGCTGATCGGACGCGGCCTGAGCGGCCTGATGGCCGGTTGCCAGGGGATCGCGCAGGCCGCGATCACGGACATGAGCACGCCGGAAACCAAGGCGTACAACATGAGCATCATGTCGATCGCGTTCAGCGCGGGCGTCATCGTCGGCCCCGTGCTCGGCGGCGTCACGTCGGATCGCACGATCGCACCGTTCTTCAACTACGGCACGCCGTTACTGCTGGTCGCCGCGCTGTCGGTCGTCTGCGGGCTCTGGACGTTCTGGTCATATCGCAACGCGGTCGCGCCGACCGGCAACACGCGTGTGGACCTGCTGATGCCGCTGCGGATCATCTACCAGGCCGGCACGCACCGCCGCATCGCGTTCCTGTCGATCGTGTTCTTCCTGATGCAGGTCGGCTACGGGCTGTATCTGCAGACGATCATGCTGGTGCTGCAGGCGAAATTCCATTACACCAGCTCGCAGCTCGGTCTGTTCAGCGGCCTGATCGGCATGTCCTTCGTGTTTGGGCTGATGGTGATCGTGCGGCTGATGCTGAAAATCTGGAGCGTGGTCGACATCGCGAAGACGGGCCTGCTGATCGCGGGCATCGGACAAGTGCTGTCGGCGCTGTTTCCGCACGAAAACACGCTCTGGGTGCTTGGCATGGTGGTCGGCTGCTTCGACATGGTTGCATACACCACCATGTACACCGCGTATTCGGACGCGGTGACCGAGGATCGCCAGGGCTGGGCGCTCGGCGTCGCCGGCTCCGTGATGGCGATCGCCTGGGTCGTGACGGGCTTCCTCACGAACCTGTTGCCCGTGCTCGGCGAGCTCGGCCTGCTGATGGTCGGCGGCCTGAGTTTCGTCCTCAGCTTCGTGATGATGCTGGCGTATGGCCGAAAGTGGTCCGTGCCGATCGTGTCCGTCGGCTCGCGCGCCTACGACTGATGTGTCTTCTCCCGGGGCGCGCATCGGTGTCGCGATGCGGCCCGGGCGCGACCTTCGCAGGCTTGGACGGCCTGTCCGGGTCATCGGCGCCGCGCTGCTTGCTGGCGCTGTGCGCTACATGTCGAGCGCGCCGTCCGCAGCCCGCGCCATCACCTTTGGCAGATACTCCTCGATGATCTTCATGACGACCTGTGTCTTCGAAGGGACGGGCCGCGTGACCGGCAGCAGCGCATGCAGGTCGAATCCCGGTACCGTGTAATCCGGGAGCAGCCTGACGAGCCGGCCGGATTCCAGGGCGTCGATGCAGACGGGTTCCTGAAGGACGCCGATACCCGCGCCGTTCAGCAGTAGCTCGTAGACCGGCCGCCAGTGGCTGGTGCTGATGACGACGTTGATCGGCGTCGGCCGCACCGATTTCGACGGGCTCATCAGGCGGAGCTGGCCGTCGTTGAAGCGCCCCGTGACGCGAATGAATGGGTGCCCGACGATGTCGGTCGGTTCCTCTGGCAGCCCATGCTTTTCGATATAAAGCGGCGACGCGACCAGGACGCGTCGTACGTAACCCAATCGACGCGCGACGAAATTGCCATCGCTGATCTGGCCGAGCCGCAATGAAATATCGACGCCCTCGGTGACGGGGTCGGTGATTTCGTCATTCAGGACGAGATCGATATGGAGCTGCGGATTATGTTCGCGGATTACCGCGAGGATTTCCGGCAGCACGACTTCGCCGAACCCATGCGGGGCGGCAATGCGAATGCGCCCACGCACGATGTTGTTGCCGAGCGTGACGACGGCCCGCGCCTCGTCGGCCGCGTCGAGCACGATCTTGCTTCGTTGATAGAACAGAATGCCTTCGTCGGTGCACGACACCGCACGCGTGTTCCGGAGCAGCAATTTGACGCCGAGAAACCGTTCGAGCCGATCGACGCGGTCGCTAACGGTAGGTTGGCCCAGGCCGAGATCTTTCGCGGCCCTCGATAAATTGCCACGCTCGACAACCCGCACGAATATCCGCATGGCCGCCAGCAAATCCATAGTCCCCTCGATAATCGGAAGAATTTGGTTATTCTGGAAGACGATAAAACAGGTTCGCCCGTTGTTTTCCGGCCGGTGGTGTTGAGATGTCGCAACCAGCGGACGCGTGAACACTATCGTCGAAAGGAATGCCACCCATCGCCGCCGCCGCGACCCGCGTCACCAGGATCGGTCATTGACGATTACCTCAGCGCGGCACGTGGATGCGCTGCTTGATATGCTTGAGATTGGCCACGATAGTGAAGGTCATGATGACCAACATGGACCATGAACTCCATTTTCCCACGTGCACGGCCGACCATGCTCCGATCTGGTTCGGATAGCGCCATACGCCCGCAAAGGTGCTGATGTTTTCGGCCAGCCAGATAAAACCGCCAATGAGCACGAAGGCCAGCAGTAACGGCATCTGGTAGTTTCGATCCAGTGGACGAAACACCACCGTGGTCCGAGCATACAGGCCCAGAGCGCAGGCTGCCAGATACCAGCGGTAGTCGCCAATATAGTGGTGGGTAAAAAAATTGACATAGATAAGCGCTGCGATCAGCGCCGCCATCCAGTGCGGGGGATGATGACGTATGTGCAGATCGAATAGCCGCCAGGCCTGGATGATGTAGCTGCCCACGGCGGCATACATAAAGCCGGAGAACAAGGGCACGCCCCATAGTTTTGTGTAGGCAGGGTCGGGATAAGCCCAGGACTGGATGCTGCCCGAGGTTTTGAACACCTCCAGCGCAAAACCCACGCAATGAAACAGCGAGATGACCTTGAGTTCGTCCAGCGTCTCCAGGTGCGTGCAAACCATGGCCACCTGAATAAGCAGTGCAGCGATTAGTAGTACATCATAACGCGGCACGCCCCAGAGCCCGGCGAGCGGCGTGGCGAACACCGCCAGGAAGAACAAACCGGCGAACAGACAACTACGCGCTTCCTTCAGGCCGAAGAAGAAAAACTCCCGAACAAAGCGCCTGAATCCATCCAGCCTGCCGGGTAACGGCGGCGCCATGAGCCAGTCATCCAAGGCGTTCAGACGAGGGCGGGATGCGCGCGGCGGGCATTGAATCGAGTTGGAACGGGGCATAGATGGGGGAAAGGCACTGAAGACAGGTTGAGTGTGAGCTGTTCATCGATGCCCACAAAGTACCTAGCATTAAATTCGCTCTGGATAACGAGGTAGCCAGTATGATAGTCGCTCCACGCTTTCCAATCCGGCTATCCCGGCCTCGTGCCCGCTAACGCCTCAGAAACTACCCACCGTTGAGGCGCTTTCCTGGTACAAGAACTCCGCTTTCCAAGCTTCGTGTCTATCGTTGACGTGACCGATCATTCGCGTCCTTCACCGGAGAATATGGTATTCGTCATCGAATGGTCCGATGACGGTAGCGGTGAACCTCGACACCGCTGACGTCATGGATCGGCAAAACTAATTACATTTTACATAATAAGTAAAGTTTTGCCCCCATTTTTCATATTTGGTGCGGCGTCGGCGGGTGAGGGTGTCACAAAATTTGTGACAGCGGCAGATGCGTTTCTAGGGGTTATCGAATAGATCGAGAGTCCAAGGATCACTGTCGCGGCTACTCCGGCCGCGCGGAGGTTTCCCAGGGCGCGCGCCCACACAGAAGCATTTTTGGCGTCCAGTTCCTGTTCGATCTGGGCGAGCGTTTCGAATGGCGGGAGGCCTGCCATTTCGGCGAGCAGCATGACTTGTGCTGCGTCGGGTTTCAGTAGGCCGGCGCGCCACTTCGAGAGGCGGGATTGCTCGATATCCATCTGCTTGGCGACCGATCCAAGCGATCCCTGTTTTCGTTTCGCAGCATCTAACAGTTCACCAATTTTCATATCTTTTCCCTTGACTTTTTTCCTGATCATCTAAATAATGGGCTGAAATTTAGATAACTAGGAAAATTTTTTCATGCCTGTCTTAGCGGCAAGTCTAGCAGCTTCGGCGGAAAGGTAAACCGGCGCCTGTCCGCTGGTGACAGAGAGACGGAACCCCCATGGCTAAGTGTCCTCGTGATTTTGTGACGGCTGATCTGTTCGATGGCCGTGTAAGCCGTCCAGTGCGGTCGATGGCGTCGGAGATTCGTCGGACGGATTTCACCAACGTCCCGGTTGAGGTAGTTGAGGAGTTGTGCGCATGGTGTGGTGTTGACCGTGCGGGCGGTTGCGGTGCCTGTAGTGATCTGAAGTATCTGGAGCGTTAAATCTGTCGGGTTGCCCGACGACCAACTAAGCGAATCGACTACACGTAGTAGTCCTAATCTGGAGCAAACGAGATGGCTAGCGAAAAAATCCGTGTGTTGAAGATCGACAACGAAAAGATCACGAGCAAGAAAACCGGGCAGGTGCGTGACATGCGTGTTTTGCATTGCTTTGTCGAGTCGAGCTATGAGGATCCGGAGTCGGGCGAACTGATCGATGGATCGTTCGTTGCCAAAACAACCTTGTTCGATGACAAGGTTCAAGTGGTGGCGGGTGAGGAATACCTAGTTTCGTACCGGCTCGGTGAGGGGTACGGGCAGGATGCGGGCCGGATGGTGCCGCGCATCGTGTCGTGGATGCCCGCGAACAAGCCCAAACCGGTAGCTAAGCCGGGGGCGGGCGTTGCGGCACCTGCGCCGTGAGTACCGGTATCGACGTGGCGGCATGCGTGCGCGGAGCGTCTGCCGTTTCCGTGTCGTTGGGTGGTCAAGCGGTGGCATGTACGGCGAGCGATGGAACTGCCGGTACGGTGTCGGTGCTGCATCTGGCGCTTGTCGATAGCTCGGGCGATGTGACGCCTTTCGATTACACGCAGGCGTTCGGCTTCTGGAGTTTGGCTTTTACATCGGTGCTGGTGCTGTATTTCGCGAGTCAAGGGATTGGGACGGTCGTCAACGCGATTCGGCGGCTGTGACATGCGTGCCGGGCGCTTCCCGGTTTTCGAAGCTAAGGGGTGAGTGATGTTGAAAGGTCTCAAGGTGGGTGTGCGTCGTTGCGCGGTTGCGGTGGTGGGCGTGTCGGCGGCAGTTGCTGCGCCGATGACGTTTGCAGCCGGGACGGGTCCGGATTACACGGCTCTGACGGGCGGTATCGACTACACGTCGACGATCGCTGCGGTGATGGCGATTGCGGCGCTGTCCGGCGGTCTGTGGCTGGCAGTTCGTGGCGCAAAGATCGTCCTGAGCATGGTGCGGGGAGCCTGAGTCCCGGTCGTGTCTCGGTGATTAAGGCGAGCTAACGCTCGCCTTTTTTGTTGTTCGTTGCGGGGGTCGTCAACGTGATCGATACAAATAACGCGTGGTATCTGGTGATGTTCGCTTGGGGCCTGTTGTGTGCGTGGGCTGTTATCCAAGGAATGAGGGGGTGATATGTCGCTGCGTCATGTCCTGATCCTGTGTACGTTGCTGATTGGTCGCGCCGCGTATTCGCAACAGCTTCCGCCTGCGACGGCGTCGCTGAACAAGGTGATCGCGGCTACTGTCGAGAGGAAGGCCGCGCAAATGGGCTATACATCGCTTAGTCAAGTCGTGCAGGCGACGGAGGACGCGATGGGTAAGATGGCTGCACGCGCTGCGGCGACGGAGGGCGCTGCGGCTTCGTGGCTTGCTATTCCTGCTGCGTTGGCGGCGGTGGCTGCTGCGACCATGGTATTTCCGACCGCGCTGTCGGATCAGGCGGTCGATCAGTGGCAATACAATAAAGACGGGACGATCAGCATTACGGGCAATCCGAAAGTTTCGGGCGGTACGATCACTCCTCAGTTTCCTGCACTGAATAACGGTACGCCGCTCTGGGGCGGTTCCGTTGGTGGACCAATCGGTTACGGTGGGAGTGCCAATGCTGCGGCTCAAGCGGCGGCGCAAGCGTGGACGACTCAGTCTCAGTCTGGTACGAAGTACACGATGGCCGTCAAGTCGTGTACGTCTGTTAGTTCAACGTCGGCTAACTGCACGTACATCGAGAAAGATGCTTCCGGTAACCTTATCGGTAATCCGACTGGTGGCGTGCAGCAGAGTGGGACGTTCAGTCACGGATCCTGTGCGTCGGGTCTGTACTACAACAATGCATGCCAATCGTATGTTCCGCCTCCGGGTTCGCCTCCTGTTGTGCAACCGCAGACTGTTTCGCCGTCTGACGCGATCGCGCAGATTCCGTCGTCGGATTTACCATTGCCGCTCGCGCCTGATTTCATTGCGGATATCAGCGACGTGCTGTGGCAATCAGCGTCGCAAGAGCCGGGGTATAACGGCATTCCGTATCCGGTCGATAACCCGATTACGGCGGGCGATGCAGGCGCTGTCGAGTCGTCGTCTCCTTCGTCGTGGCCGACTATAGGCGGGGCTACGTCGTCCGTTTCGTCGCCTTCTGGTGCGCCGGCCGGGAATAATCCTTACGCGATCCCGAACGGTTCGACGTCGTCGGGTTCGTCGGGTGCTGCCAATCCGCCGACTGTCGTTGATCTTGGTCCTAACCCAGGCGTTGCAGCTCCTACGCTTGAAACGATTCCTACGGCCGCACAGATTCTTGCGCCGATCCTCGGCTTGCTGCCGGACCTGAAGTCGTTCGGTGTCCCGGCTCATACAAGTCAGTGTCCGCAGCCGAGCATTACGCTGTTTGGGCAGACGTATACCGTTACGTCGCATTGCACGCTTGCCGAGCAGCTACGGCCGCAGATTTATACGACGTTCGTGCTCGCGTTTTCGCTTGCTGCGTTGTTCATCGTTCTGACGGCATAAGGGGAGCGTGATGTTTGGCATCCTGATTAGTGCGTTCAATGTCGTTCTTGCGTTCGTGGTCCGATCGATCATCGGCCGCTTCTTCGCTTACTTCGTGCTGTATTTCATTACGACCGAATTTATCGCGGTACTCCAGAGTGCCGGCATTTTGCCGACTGCTGCTGCACTTGCTGGAGCGTTCGGCGGCATTACGTCAGGTGTGTGGTACTTCATGGATTTGTTCGCGTTCAGCTACGGTGTGCCGCTGGTGGTTTCCGCCTTTGCGACGCGATTTATCATCCGCCGTATTCCGGTTATCGGGTAGCGCCATGGCGATTAATGCGTATTGCGGCGTCATGGGGTCAGGCAAGTCGTATGAGGTCGTATCCGGTCCGCTCCTCGAGGCTGTTGCACGCGGGCGTCGGGTGGTGACGAATATCGACGGCGTGAGCGAGGCGGCCATTCATAGCTATCTGCATGAGAGGCGCGGGCTGGCTGTGAGCGGACTGGGGGCGATCGTGCATGTACGCACGGACGACATTCTCCGGGACGGTTTTTTTCCGGTTGAGGTTGAAGGGGCGGGTGGCGCGACAGTTACGCCGGGGTTCGTGAAGCCGGGCGATCTGCTTGTTGTTGATGAGGCATGGAAACTGTGGGCGGTCGGCAAGAAGATCAGCGGTGAACATATGTCGTTCTTTCGCATGCATCGTCATTTCGTGCATGAGGAAACGGGCGTTGCTTGCGACGTAGTGCTGATGATTCAGAGCATTGCGGACCTTCATCGGTCGATCAAGGCGGTGGTGGAATTGTCGTTCCGGATGGTCAAGCTGAAGAGCTTGGGCATGTCGGGCGGTTATCGGGTTGAGATGTACGAGACTTCGAGACAGACGAAAGCCACGCAGACCGGGACATTCATTCGTAAGTACAAGGCTGAGATTTTTCCGCTGTACAAGAGCTACGCCGGTGCGGGTGGCACTGAAAGCACGGTAGATAAGCGTCAAAACGTGTTGGCTCGCAAGTCACTGTGGCTGCTCGTTGCGGGAGTCGTGGTAATGATGGGGTGCGCCGGTTTCTTTGCATGGCGGTTCTTTCATCCGACGTTGAAAAAAGCGCCCGTGGTACCTGCGCCGACGGGCGGTGTTGTTGGTCAATCGGTGGCGTCGGCGTCGGCGTCGGCGGGGCCGTCTGTGTCTGAGGCGTGGCGGGTGGCGGGTGGCTATCGCGTCGATGGTGTCGCGTGGGTGGTGTTGGCTGACGCTGCGAACCGGCTGCGTGTTGTTTCTCCGGGTGGGTTCATGGGGCGCGGACTGGCGACGGCGGGCGTGGTCGATGGCGACCGGGTGACGACATGGACGGGGCCGAAACTGAATGCGCCGTCGGTGCTTGGAGTGACCAAATGAGGCGGTTATTGGCTGCGTTGTTGCTCGCTTCCAGTGTCGTGCGGGCGGCTCATGCTGACGGCGTGCCGGCCGTTCCGGTGCTGCCTCCGTTGCCTGCAGGTATGCCGGTGGCAGCAACGCTTGGCCCTACAGTTTCGGCGCCGTCGATGTCAGCGCTGCCGCATATGGGCGGTGCGCGGATTGATCTGCGTTTCGTGCCGGTCGCGCAAGTGGTTGACCTGATTTACGCCGAGCTACTTCAAGCGCCGTACGTGCTTGATCCGGTTGTCTTGGCGGATAACCGCCCGGTGTCGTTTCGGTTTGATAAGGCCCAAGGCGATGTGCGGACGTTCTTGGTGTCTTTCCTTGATTCGCTCGGCTACGCCGTTACGCGGCGCGATGGGGTCGATTACGTTGCAAAGGCAACGATTTCTAGGGACGAGGCGGACCAACAGACGTTCGTATATGCGCCGAAGTATCGCAACGCGGACTATCTTTCGCGCATTGTGCAACCGATGTTTGGTGGCCGCTTCCTGCAAAACCGCTCCGTCGCCGTGCCTGAGGGTGCCAAGGCTGCGAGTGATTCTCCGCCTACCTCGGCCGCGGGGCTGATTGACCAATCGGCCGATGTGTTGGCGTTCGTTGGTTCAACGCGCGAGGTGACGACGCTTCAAAAGCTGTTGCCTCAACTCGATACGCCGGTGAGTAATGTCTCGATTCGGGCGTGGGTTTATGAGGTGACAGAGACGACCGGCAATAACTCGGCGTTTCAACTCGCGTTGAGCCTGCTTGGTGGCCGTGTAGGGGCTGCGTTGAACGTCGGTAGTATCAGCGACACCGATAACGCGATCCGTCTTAGTGTGGGCGGTTTTAGCGCGGCGCTTGCAGCGTTAAACGCGGATTCCCGGTTCAAAGTGCTGACGTCGCCGAATTTGCGCGTGCGCTCGGGTGAAACGGCGAGCCTGAACGTTGGGGAGTCGGTGCCGGTGATTGGCTCTGTGTCGTATCCGAGTGCGACGGCCGCGCCGGTTCAGAGCGTGCAATACCAGGATGCGGGCGTGATTTTTCGTGTGAAGCCTACGGTCAAGCGCGATACGGTTGATTTGCAGCTCGTTGAGGAGATCAGCGATTTCGTCAACACGACGACCGGTGTCAACAACTCGCCGACTAAGAACACGCGCAAGGTTGAGAGTGCGTTCAACGTGGCCGATGGCGACGTGCTGTTGATAGGCGGTCTGACGCAAGACAAGAGTACGCGGGTGAATTCAGGGCTGTCGTTCTTGCCGCGATGGATGGCGGGGCATACGGCGTCGACGGGCAAGACTGAGATTCTGTTGCTGTTGCAGGTCCAGAAGATTTAGGCGGGGTTGGGGTGAGGGTGGCTAGCGTCGGGAGTGTCCGGCGCGTGATCGGGGCGACGTAGGGCGGCGGCGGTGCTGCGGAGTCGTGGCGGTTGTCGCGCGGCTCAGCGCGGCCGGCCGGACCGAGCAGCGGGTATTCGCGATTTGGCTGAACGTAGGCGGGCGCGGTGCAAGTGGCCGCCTCACTGCAAAGCTGCCTTTCTTGGGCGGTGAGTGGTCTGCGGGCGCTGGAACGGGCGTGATGCGACGCGACCCGCCTGCCCGCAGCGGCAGCGAGGACAGCCGGGGCGCGCGCAGCGCGCCCCTAAACTTGTACCTCTAACACTTAACGGAAACGACCCGCGCGAAGGTCTAAAACAAGCACTGGAAAAAGAAAACCCGGCGATCGTTCGCAGCGATCCCGGGCGGTGATCAACATCGGATATACGAGGTATCCAACGTGGATGCACGCATTGTAGAGCAGGAATCACGTTCATTCCAAAGTCTCGTGAACGAGGCCGGGTCGATGCAAGCGCTGAACCGGGTGCGCTGTAACGGAGCGGTCGGAACTGAGACGGCCGATTACTCGCCGTTCAGCGATGAATACATCGTGCGCACGCAGCGTTTCGATGACGGTCAGCAAGAGGTCGTGGCTTTCAGCGTGGCGGTGCAACGGCGCTTAAACGAGCTTCGGCTGCGGCCGCGTGCGGCGCGTGGAAAGCGGGTAGTGAGTGAGGGTGAGGACGACGTTACGGCGAAGGCTGACAAGTCGCTTCGTACGTCGATTGAGCGGTCGAAGCGGATGATTCGCAAGCGCTGCAAGCAAATCCGTGCTGACCGGATGCTGACGCTTTCCACTAGGTCGAATGAGATGCGCATAGAGGTGTGGGCGCGCTGGTGGGATGCGTTCCGGCGTCGGCTGAACAAGCTGCAGGACTTCCATTACGTGGCGGTGCTGGAGCGGCAAGAGCGTGGCGCGTGGCATATCCATGTTGCCGTTCATGGGCGTCAGAACTGGAAACTGCTGCGCTCGATCTGGCTGTCGGTGATTTCGAAAGACGGGACGGACGGCACGGTGAACGACAGTATCGGCCGCACGGGGTGCCTGTTTCGGAAGGTCGGCGGCAAGGGCCGGGCAATGCGTCATCGGATCGCGACGTACATCGCCAAATACGTCGGCAAGGGTGTGCACGATGCGGGGTTCAACAAGAAGCGGTATTGGACAAGCAAAGGCATCGTGCTGCCGGAAGTGACGACGTATGCCCACCTTGGGGCCGATTCGTCACGCGGTGAGGCTGTTGCGGCGGCGTACGCGTGTGTCGATGCCAATGGCGCGGATTTCGACAGCGCTCAGTTGTTTTGGAACCGTGGCATTGGGGTGTTCTGGATGGCAACCGGTAACACGGAAGGTGGGAGTTGAAACAGGGTCAACGTTCGGCCCTGTTTCACGGGGATATCCTCTAAGTCAGCTTGACACCAGGTGTGTCACCTAATTTATGTAGGGATAGTTGCCTTTAGTATTGCGGCCAGTTCTTGAAAATCGCGCGGGTCGTGGGGCCTTCCCAAGTGATTCACGGGCGCAGGCGGAACTGGAACGCTCGGTTGATAGCGGTCCGTGTGTCCTTGTTAAGGCCGTATTCCTTCATGCCAGCGGTGACCATCTCTTCAAGGGCGGTGGGACGCGGATTGGTGTTTCCGGGCGGTACCAGTTGCGACCACGTCAGCCCCAGCCGTTCAAGGTGGCACAGGAATCGATTGATACATGAGCGGTACGTTTGGAGTAAATCCTGAGGCAGCGCGGCCATCATAGCGGTGTGTTCTGGCATAAAGGGAGCAAGGCGCATTCTTCCCGATTCTGCTTCCAGAACGAACCCGAAGGCCATGTTGAGTGCGCTCCTGGTGGTGTTGTGAAGGCCATCCTCGTGGACGGCCCGACTGACCGCCTGTTCGAGAGCTGCGGGGCGTAATGCGGTGTTTCCGGGAGGTACCAGTTGCGACCATGTAAGACGCTTTTGTTCCAGATGGCACAGGAATCGGTTGATATATGAGCGGTAGTTTCTGGGCAAATCCTTAGACAGCGTCTCCATCAGAGCAATGTGCTCGCGCACCTTGGGCTTTACGTGAGAGCCGAACGGCAGCCCGGCTTCGGCCGGCGGTGTCGCTCCCATGCGGAGGGGCGGGCCGGCTTCAGCCGGCGGTGTCGCTCCGATGCGGAGGTCTGTGACATTCCAGTTGTAAGCGGCGTTCGCGTTGTAACTCGACGTCGGGTTCGTGGCGGGCTCCCGGGGACCACGGTTCAACGGTTGTAGTCGTTGAAGATGGGGCGCCGCATTATGATTGGCGCCGGATGCTCTGTGTGTCGATGTCGTCGCTCCGTTGCTAAGGTCAGTAAAGTTCCAGTCGTAAGCGGCGTTTGCGTTGTAGTTTCTATTGACGTCCATCTCTATTCCTAGCACTAGGGTTAAGTGAAGATCCACACGTCCCCGAACAGTCTCGGCAGAGGAAATTTGCTCTTGGGACGTTCAAAGACATGTCGAGACCGGCGGCAGCGTAATCGAACGGTGCATCCTGGCGGTGCGATTTCGCGAATGACTGATGGGAATTGCGATGCAGTCGGCGTGCGGGAGATGCTTTGCGGGTGTCGGACGTTCGAATGCGAATGAAAGGTACGTAACAAAATGTTGCAAAACGCGCTGCCACCATTTCGTGTTTGCTACTTTTCTTCGCTTTAACGCCATGATTCAGCTTGAACTATGGGAACGAGCGGTTTTGACGCCGGATGAGTTAGCGCGGATCACCGGTGAGATTCGGAATCTGTATTGGGGCGTGAGGAATTTCCGCCAAGGTGTCTACCATGCGCGACGGCGGAAGATCTATCGGAAGGTAGCGGTACATAAAAAACGCCTGCTCGAGGCAGGCGTAACGAAGCGGGAAATACTTGACCTTCTAGCTTGTTGCCGGTCGAAGCAGTGCCGTGGAAATGGTTGCCTTGATTGCCCGGAGCGATCGGCGCAGCATCGTCACTGTATTTGACATAATACGTATGATCGACGTTTTTGCTGTAAGAGCAAAGTTGTAATGTCGCATCTGGGCAAAGTTGAAATGTCGTAGCCCGAGGGTTTCGGCGCATGCTGGCGGCGGGTCGAACTGCCGGAGCGCATCGTGGGCCAACCTGGACTGATCACCATGAGCATGCGGGAGCTGGATCGTCTGAAGGTCGTGGAAGCCGTGATCGAGCAGCGTCTGATGCCTTGGCGAGCCGCGGAGCGGCTCGGGATCAGTCGACGGCAGATCGAACGGCTGGTCGCCCGGTATCGGGCTGCTGGCCCCTGCGGGTTGCTTTCGCAGCGCCGTGGCCACGCGAGCAACCATCAACTGCCCGAGGATTTGGCACATCGTGCCTTGAGCCTGATTCGTGAGCGCTACGCCGATTTTGGGCCGACGCTGGCCTGCGAGAAGCTTTGGGAATGCCATGGGCTGCAGTTGTCGAAGGAAACGGTCAGAAGGCTGATGACAGACGCTGGGCTCTGGATTCCGCGCCGGCAACGACCGCCGAAGATCTACCAGCCACGAGCACGCCGTGCCTGCCTGGGCGAACTGATCCAGATCGACGGCAGCGATCATCGATGGTTCGAGGAACGGGCGCCGGCCTGCACGCTGCTGGTGTACGTCGACGACGCGACGAGCCGGCTGCAGCATCTGCACTTTACGGCGACCGAATCGACCTTCAGCTACTTCGAGGCGACGCGGGCGTATCTGGAGCGCCATGGCAAGCCGGTGGCGCTTTACAGCGATAAGTACAGCGTGTTCCGCAGTCCTAAGGCCGGCAAGACCGGCCGCAGCGTGACGCAGTTTGGCCGGGCCATGTATGAGCTGAACATCGACACGTTCTGCGCAAACAGCAGCTCGGCCAAGGGGCGTGTCGAGCGTGCGCATCTGACGTTGCAGGATCGATTGGTCAAGGAGATGCGATTGCGCGGGATCAACACGGTGGCCGACGCCAACGCTTATGCGCCCTCCTTCATCGCCATGTATAACGCGCGCTTCGCGAAGCCGCCGCGCAGCGACTTCAATGCGCATCGGCCGCTACGGGACGACGAGAATCTGGACCGGTTGATGACTTGGCGCGAAACGCGTCGGGTCTCGAAGTCGCTGACGGTGCTGTACGACCGTGTGCTGTATCTGCTGGACGATACGCTCGAGAATCGGAAGCTGATTCATCGCTATATCGACGTCTGGGAGTACCCGGATGGCCGGATTGAAATCCGGGCCGATGGCGAGATATTGCGATGCCGCCTTTACGACAAGCTGGCGGAGGTCGATCAAGGCGCGATCATCGAACACAAGCGCCTGAGTCACGCGCTGCAGGTGGCTGAAGCGATCCAGGCGCAGCGTGACAACCGGCGGATCTCGGGTTCGCCGTCGCGCGCCAATCGAGGGCTACCGGTGCGGGCGAAGGGATCGTTGCCAGGTGCCAAGAAGCAGCGCGCCTTCACGGAAGCCGACATCGAAGCAGCCATCTTGCAGGTCGCGTCACAGACACATCAAGCGGAATCGAATCGGCGGTCTGCCAAGGCCCGGGGGTGAGCGTCAGCGCCCTGCTGCTTCAAGCTCGGCGCTTCAACGCTGAAGGACGGAACGACCGATGAAACATGCGACATCTGTATTTAGCTGGCGCTACGACATCTGAATCCGGGTATGACAAAATCTTGTAATGGCTAGATTGAAATGTCCGCTTTTGGCTACATAGATGGAATGGTCGCCTCCCGCCTTAACGGGTCGTCCGGCGCCGCAATCTCGCGTCCAGAGCATGCGACATTGCTGGTTCGGCAACCCAGCCGCCAAGGAGAACCAGATGGAACCCACGACCATTGCCATCGATCTGGCCAAGCGCGTTTTCCAGATTCATTATGTCGAGCCTGAAACCGGCGCGATTCGCAGCAAGGTACTCAAACGTGCCCAGCTCGCGCCGTTCTTCGCCAACCGGCCGGCGAGCCGCGTCGTTATGGAGGCCTGTGGCAGCGCTCATCATTGGGCCCGGGTCCTGGCGCGGCTCGGCCACGACGTGCGGCTCATCGCAGGCTCAGTTCGTGCGGCCGTTCGTGAAGTCGAACAAGAATGATGCAGCTGACGCCGCGGCGATCTGGGAAGCTGCCCAGCGTCCCGGCATGCGGTTCGTGGCCGTTAAGACCGAAGACCAGCAGGCCATGCTGGCGATGCACCGGATACGCCAGCAACTGGTCCGGATTCGCGTCATGCAGGTCAACCAACTTCGCGGATTGCTCTACGAGTTCGGCGTCGTGTTGCCTCAAGGCCGTCGTGCATCGATTGACGCCGCCAAAGCCGCGCTGGCGTCACTGGCCGACGAGTTGCCGGCTATGCTGCTGGACAGCCTGCAGGATCAGCTTTCGCGACTCCGTGCACTCGATGAGCAGATTGCTCGGATCGAGCAACGCATTCTCAATTGGCGGCGCAATGACGATGCATGCCTGCGCATCTCGGAGATTCCGGGCGTGGGCGTGCTCACGGCAACTGCCGCGGTTTCGGTCATTGGACAGGCAAGAACGTTTCGCTCGGGGCGGGAGTTTGCCGCCTATCTCGGTCTCGTGCCGCGGCAGAACGGCTCGGGAGGCAAGATCAAGCTCGGTGGGATCAGCAAACGCGGTGACGTTTATCTGCGGACGCTACTGATCCACGGCGCGCGATCGGTCATCTCGAGCTCAAAGCACTTGCCGGATCGTTTGCGTCAGATGCTGTCCCGACGACCAACGAACGTCGTGGCTGTTGCACTCGCAAACAAGATGGCGCGAACAATCTGGGCGCTGCTGGCGTATGGCCGAACGTACGAGGCGGCACCGTCGCAGTAGTCAAGCTTCAATCCCTTTAACCGATCCACGGTTGCACAGGCGATGCTGAAAGATGGCAAGACAGGTTGGACCGCGCAAGGGCAAGCCTGAGACATTTCTCGGACCTCGAGTCCGCTATTTAGATTAGGAACCTTGCGGCGAAATCCATCGGGGCCGGCAGGCACGTCCTGCGATCGAGTCCGGATATAAGTCCGCAACCACCCTCCTCGCCACGATCAAAAATCACCTTGCAAATGGGAGGCGACCATATAAGAAATGTCCGCTTTCGTGCCGCGTAAGCTGACCGGCCGCGGGCAATCCAGCGCCGGAAGCTGCGATGGCTGCAACGGAACGGATCACGATGACGATGCACTAGCTGGACCGATTCAAGGTCATTCAGGACGTAGCCGACGACAACCTCAAGCCATGGCGTGCGGCGGAACGGCTGGAACTGACGAAGCGGCAAGTTCGCCGTCACGTCGCCAGGTTTGCTTTTTGCGTCCGGTGAAGCCGGCTCTGGCAGGACACCTTTCGCGGCCGCGATCGGCGTAGCGAGCAGCCCGAGCATCGTGTTGCGCATGCAGATTAGCCGGTTCGATATCGAGCGCCGACGGTCGCGCAGCGCGCCCCGTAACGGCATCAGGTGCTCTCGTCGCACGTTCCTCGAAATTCCAGTTCGGCATTTGCGCGCGTTGAGTTCGAATATCACGCCAACCCATCGTTACCGCGGCGAATGTCAATTCAATATCATATTATGATATATAAGGATAGTTGAATAAATGACCCGGATGCTGTGGCAGACATCCGCAGCTCGCGCTTGCCGGAACCTGTCGCGGGGCGTATGGTTTATTTCTCTATCGCCCTTTTCCGGGGGATATCAAAATGGCTGCCATGCAATCCGCGGCCACGCCCCTCTCCGACGAGGAAGCCCGGCGCCAGTTGCACCGCGCCGTCATCGCCAGCACGATTGGCACCACGATCGAATGGTATGACTTCTTCCTCTACAGCACGGTCACCGGCCTGGTCTTCGCAAAGCTGTATTTCCCGCAATCCCATCCACTCGTCGGCACGCTGCAGGCGTTCCTGATCTATGCCGTCGGCTTTGTCGCACGGCCGGTCGGCGCGGCGATCTTCGGCCATTACGGCGATCGCATCGGACGCAAGGCCACCCTGATCGTGACCTTGTTGCTGATGGGGCTCGCCACGTTCGCCGTGGCCTTTGTTCCGACCTATGCCGCGATCGGCATCTGGGGCGCCGTTATCCTCACGGTACTGCGCTTCATCCAGGGCGTCGGCGTGGGCGGCGAATGGGGCGGCTCGGTCCTGATGTCCATGGAGTGGGCGCGCACCAATACGCATCGCGGTTTCGTCGCGTCGTGGCCGCAATTCGGCGTGCCTGCGGGATTGTTCCTCGCCAACCTTGCCGTGCTGGCCATGAGCTGGTTTTCCGGCAGCGCTTTCCTCGCGTGGGGCTGGCGCGTGCCGTTTTTCCTCAGCATCGTGCTGGTCGCGATCGGGCTCTATATCCGGCTGAATATTCTCGAGACGCCGATCTTCGCGAAGCTGCTGGCCGAGCGTCGGATCGAGAAGACGCCGATGCTCGAAGTGCTGCGCAAGCAGCCGAGGGATATCGTGCTGTCGGCGTTTTCGCGGATGGCCGAGCAGGCGCCGTTCTATATCTATACGGCGTTCGTGTTCACTTACGGGATCACGGCGCTGGGCGTCACGCGCGAACTGCTGCTGGCGGCGGTGCTGGTCGCATCCGTGGTCGAGTTCTTCACCATTCCGCTGTTCGGGCACGTGTCGGATCTGATCGGGCGGCGGAGGATGTACATGATCGGTGCGGCTGCCGCCGGCGTGTTCGGATTCGTCTACTTCGCGATGGTCGATAGCCGGAATCCGGTGTGGATCTTCGTGGCCATCGTATTGTCGTTGGTTCCGCATTCGATGATGTATGGACCGCAGGCTGCATTGATTGCCGAGTCATTCACAGGGCGGTTGCGGTATAGCGGCGCGTCGATGGGTTATCAGCTCGCTTCCGTCATTGCCGGTGGCCCGGCACCGCTGATCGCAACGGCGCTGTTTGCCTACTACCACTCGGGGTATGCGATCGCGGTGTACGTGCTGGTGTGTGCGGTGCTGAGCGTGGTCGCCGCATCGAAGCTCGGGGACTATACAAACAAGGATATTTCGCGGGAATACGACGACGCCCAGGCGGTGGGGGATCATGGGCACGCGCCGCCGGTGACTTGACGAATTCGCCGGTTCAGGCACGCGATGACGATGGCGGCCGCGATCCCATGGCGTCACGGACGCATCGCGGCTTCTTTGGTGGGTCGACCCGCTGGGCCGCACCGCGAGACGGCGCCGGGCGACGCCGGGCGACGCAGAACACCGAGCGTAACCGGGTTATCGCTCGCTGACCTTCACGCGCGGCAGCCATTCAGCCTGGGCGCCCTGCGTACCTTTCAGATGAGCAGGAGTCGCGTCGTGCGCGTGCGCGCCGAAACGGCGTGCCGCCTCGGTGTCGAGATGCCGGCCATCGAACGTCGACTGGCGACGGGTAATCATGTTGATGCGAAGGCGTTTTGCCGCCATGGTCGGTATTCCTTGAGAAAACGGTACCCCGCCGACAGGCGAAGTGCCATAGATTTACGCGAGAAAAATGTCGCTGCGATGACGCGGCGCGCGACGCGAATCTCCACCCTCACCTCTCTCCTCCGGCAATCCCTCCTCAACCATCCGTCCAGGATGACCCAGAACAAACAGATCAGGCATAGCCTGAGGGGGGCCCTGGTATCGGCGCTTGTCTTGTAGCTGAAGAACGAGCATGCCTTGCAGGCGCAGATGTAGAAATACACTTGGCAGACATTTGTTCGTCTCGACTTTCAACAAGAACGTAATGCCGCGAATAAGAATTAGCGGACTTGACGACGCACCCCAAAAAACCGGCTACGGCCAGGTTACCGTCGTCTCATGAGGTGACTCCGCCGCCTACTTCACTGTCGCCAACGGATCGTGCGTGAGGGACTGGAAGCCGAAGTGTCCCTAGAACGCCGCGGCGCCCTCGTCCTTCGCGTCGACGGTCAAGGCGACGGCCGGAATCTCGGAGCGGGCAGCTCGTCGCAGTGCATTGACCAGCAAGGTCGCACCCAGCCCCCTGCCCCGGTACCGGCGATCAACGGCCTCGTGTTCGGCATCGTGGTCGCGACGACGTTTCCTGACCGGTCAGACGCAATCCATGCGGCCCGCCCGGCACCGCGCACGCGCGTTACGCGTTCACGTCCTCGGCAATCCCGGCGGATTGGTCTGCGACCTGTCGATCGCCTCGGCATCGAGACTCCAGCGGCCGAGCACCTTCCGGTAACTGCCATTCGCGATCAATGCATTGATCGCGAGCGTCAGCGGATCGGCGAGTCCGCTGCCCTTGCGCGTCGTGATCGCGATATCCGCGGTGCGCGGCCAGCCGCCGCTCACGGTGCCGATCAGCTTCGCATCGCCGCGCAGCGACGCCTGGTACGCGAGCATCGAATTCACGCTAAAGATCGTGTCGACGCGGCCCGACTGCAATGCGACCCAGCGTTCCGCAGCATCGGCGTAATACTGGATCGCGACGGGCGCGAGGCCGCGTTCGACGTTCTGGCGGTTCCATTCGAGCAGGATCTTTTCCTGGTTCGTGCCGGAGTCGGTGACGACGCGCAGCCCGGCGACGTCCTTCGGTTCGCGGATCGCCGCGATCCGGTTGCCGGACTTCACATAGAAGCCGAGCTGATCCTTGCGATACGTCGAGAAGTCGAACTTCTCCTTGCGCTGCTCGGTAACCGTCACATTCGAGATCACCGCGTCGACCTTGCCCGACTGCAGCGCGAGCGGCCAGTCGGCCCACGAGAGCGGTACGATCTTCAGCTTGCGCCCGATACTGTCCGCAACGAGTTGCGCGAGATCTGGATCGAACCCGACTACCGTGCGCGCGTCGGTCGCATACGTGCTCAGCGGCGGCAAGTTCGGCGCGATGCCGATCGTCAGCGTGTTCGCTTCGGCAAACCTGAAGCCGACCGGCACGGCCTGCTCCACCGCCGGGTTCACAGTGCCGCGCTGCCGGCCCCGCTGCTCGGGGCTAAGGTCGAATGTCGCGGCCTGGGCGGCGACGCCAGCGCCGATTAGCGCAACGGCCAGCACGCGAACGAGGTGCGCAATCTGGAATGCAGTTCGTCTCATATCCTACTCACCCCTTTCCGTCCTTCTAATAAAAAAGCAACGAACGCGGACGGGAGCCGAACGATTTTGACCACACATCGCCCCGCCCCACGTTCCGGTCCGTGTCAAGCCGGCGTTGCCTCGAGATCGGTCGCAGTTTCACGACGGACCGCCGGCCGCGCAGCCGGCGCGAGGCGCTGCACCGGCGAGTCGCCCGCATACAACGCCTTCGGGTCGAATACGCGCGCCTGCAGCGGCGTAAATGCGCGGAAGTTCCACAGGCTGCGCGCGACGAACACACGCTGTACCCAGCGAAACGCGCGATCGTTCTCGTCGTATTGCGGATCGAACTTGTCGCGCGAATGCAGCGTGAAGTGGTTGTTGATCAGCACCAGCTTGCCCGGCGACACCTGGACGCCGAACGACACCTCGCGTACCGCGCGATACAGGTTGGCCAATGCTTCCTGAGCGCGCGTATTGACCGGCAGCACCATGTCCGGATAGAACGCAACGGTCACGCGCGGCGCGTCGAGCGGCCCCGACAGCACGGCGCTCAGGTCGGTGTTGTCGCGCGGCGTCGGGGTCGCGCCGCGCCAGCGGTATGGCACCCGGATGATGTAATGCTCGCCGTACAGTTGCGCGATATCGTCCGGCGACAGGAGCTGCAGCGCGCGGCGCGCGTCGGCGAGCCGTGTGTACGGGCCGCCGCCGGCTTCGCTGCGGATGCCGAGCAGCAACAATGCGAACGGTGATGTGTCGCCCTCGGGCATGTGGGCCTGCGCGGCGTTTTCGATATGGAAATCGAGTTCGACCTCGGAACCGAGGCCCGTGTAATCGCGCGCGGTCGTCTTGTGCGGCGTCAGGTTGTTCACCAGCTCGCGCCCTTCATGCGCGATCGAATACGGTTCGCCGGCCAGCGTGCTCAATGCAACGAGCACGTTTTCGCTCAGCACGCCGGCCTTGAACGAGCGGCCGGTTTCCTCGAAGCGCGGGCTGCCGTTCACGTCGCCGTCGATCGGCAGGTTGTCGATCTCGATGGAGCCGTGCGCGTCGGCGGTCGGCGCCTTCGCGCGATCGAACGCGTCGACGATCCGGTCGGGAAACGCGTTGTAGGCGAGCTTGCGGACAGCGCTGATGTAGCCGGCGCCGCCGGCTGGGTCGTATTTTAGCGCGCCGAGCGTCTTCCGGATGTGGCCGGACTCCGCTGCCGTCAAAACGATACGTTCATCTGCGAGATAGGTCATAGGTCTCTCGTATTAATTTCCTGGATCGAAGAGCGGTGTGCCACCACCGCCGCGCGTTGCCGTCCTCGGTGCGAAGCGCTCGACAAGACTAGGGGACCGGCATTCCATTTAGAAATGATATAAATTCGATTGCAAACAAAAATTATCGATATAAGTTCAGCAGCGCAATCGGCGCGCGGCCGCGCCGGCCGATTCCGCCCTTAACACGAATAGTTGTTAAAAAATCGCTGGTTATTATTTGTATTGGCTAGCGGGCCGATGCTAGTTTCTGTCGGACTCCACGACGCGGCCGGCCGTCGATCGACGGTCGGCGCCCTTCATCCGCCACACGGGAACCCGCAGATGAACCGATACCGCCTGTCATGCCGTGCCCACGGCCACGAGACATCGCTGCCGACGCACGGCGTCATCCGCCACGCGGCCCGGGAGCTGCGATGAGCGAGCGAGTTCCCGCACTCGACAGCGTACTGGCCGCCGCCGCGCCGCAGCACCGCACGTCACTGCGCGCGATCTTCCCGACGGTTGCGGCCGCGAGCCTCGGCTTCGCGATCGTCCAGCTCGACGTGACCGTCGTCAACGTCGCGATTCCGAGCCTCGGCCATTCATTCGGATCGAGCGTTCACGGCCTGCAATGGATCGTCGATGCCTATACGCTGTCGTTCGCCGCGCTGCTGCTGACGTCTGGCACGCTGGCCGATCGCTTCGGCAGCCGGAAACTGTTCGCATACGGCCTCGCGCTGTTCCTGCTCGCGTCGCTCGGTTGCGCGCTCGCGCCGTCGCTCGCCGCGCTGATCGCCGCGCGGGTCGCACAGGGCGTCGGCGCCGCGATGATTCTGCCGACGTCGCTCGCGCTCATCACGCATGCGTGCGCGAACGACGCCACCGCGCGCGTGAAAGCCGTCGCGTGGTGGAGCGCGACAGGCGGCGCGATCAGCGCGGCCGGGCCGACGCTCGGCGGCCTGCTGATCGACTCGCTGGGCTGGCGCGCGATCTTCTTCATCAACCTGCCGATCTGTGCGATCGGGTTATGGCTCACGCTGCGCCACGTGCAGGATTCGGCCGCCGCGCGCACGCGGCTGTTCGATCCGGCCGGTCAGATCGTCGCGGTGCTGGTGCTCGGGCTGCTGACGGGCGGGATCATCCGGGCCGGCGCCCAGGGCATCGGCGACCCTTACGCGGTCGGCGCGCTGGCCGCGTCGGTCGTGCTCGGTGCGCTGTTCGTCGCGATCGAGCGACGCGTCGCCGCGCCGATGCTGCAACTGGCGTTCTTCCGGATCGCGCGCGTGCCGGGCGTGCTCGCGATCGGTGCGATCACGAACGCCGCGTTCTACGGGCTGATCTTCTCGTTGAGCCTGTATTTCCAGAACGCGCGCGGCTTCACCGCGACCGAATCGGGGCTGGCGCTCGCGCCGCTCACGATCATCATGCTCGCCAACATCGCGAGCGCGCGGCTGGCCGTCCGGTACGGATTCCGCGTGACCGTCGTCATCGGCCTCGCCGTATCGCTCGTGGGCTATCTGTGGCTGTGGCAGACGCTTGCCGCCCATACGCCGTACCTGCTGCTCGCGCCCGGGCTCGCGGCGATGGCGGTCGGCGGCGGCATCGCGATTCCGGCACTGACGTCGACGCTGCTCGGCAGCGTCGAGACCAGCCGCTCGGCCACGGCGTCCGCGATCCTCAATACCGCACGCCAGGTAGGGGCCGCAATCGGCGTCGCGGCGCTCGGTGCGCTGGTCGCCGGCCAGGGCGCGGCGATCGTGACCGGCGCGGCGCGCGCGTTCGCGATCGCCGCCGCGCTCGTCGCCGTCTGCATCGTGCTGGCCGCGCGCTGGCGCGGCGACGCACCGCCTGCCGGCACGCGGCCCTGATCGCGTGCGGTCCGTCATCCTTCAACCGATTCCCCAGCCGAGCGAGGACTCCATGCAGCATCGCTTCATCGATACCGTCCTGATCGTCGACGGCGCGTCGACGGCCGCCTATCTGGCGCCCGCGTTTCGCGCGTACGGCATCCGTTGCGCGCACGTGATCAGCGCCCCCGATCTGCCGGCCATCTACCGGAACCAGTTCAATCCGTCCGACTACGTCCGCCAGGTCGAGCATCGCGGCGACCTCGACGCAACCCTAGCGCAGTTGAGCGACCTGCGGATCGGGGCCGTGCTGCACGGCCTCGACGCGGCGCTGGAGCTGGCCGACACGCTGGCCGAGCGGCTCGACGTGCCGTATCGCAACCCGCTCGCGACATCGGCCGCGCGACGCGACAAGTTCGCGATGAACGAACGCATTCGCCAGGCCGGCCTGCGCGCACCGGCGCACTTCCACAGTACGTCGGTCGATGAAGCGCTCGAATGGGCACGCGCGCAGGCCACGCTGCCGCTCGTGGTGAAGCCGGCGCGCAGCGCGGGCGTGGCCGGTGTGAAGATCTGCCGGACCCTCGCGCAGGTCGACGCGGCCGCGCGCGACGTGCTCGCCACCCGTTCGCTGTACAACCAGCCGAACGACGACATCGTGATCCAGAGTTATTCCGAGGGGCAGGAATACATCGTCGATTCGGTGTCGTTCGAAGGCCGCCATCGCGTGGTCAGCCTATGGGAAGTGCACCGCGACCGCACGCATGCGCCGCGGCTCGACAAGATGCTGGTGCTGAACCATGCCGACCCGCGCTACGCGCCGCTGCTCGATTACGCGGCCAGCGTGCTCGACGCACTCGACGTGCGCTTCGGACCGACCCACCTCGAACTGTTCGATACGGCCGACGGCCCGACGATCGTCGAACTGAACGCGCGGCTGCACGGCAGCCTCGACCCGCGGCTGACCAGCGCGGTGAGCGGCGAGAACCACGTATCCGCCACCGTCGAAGCCGTGCTGCATCCGGAACGACTGTTCGGCGACGTCACCGCGCCGACGGATTTTCGCGGCTACTGCGGCCACGTGCTGCTGCTGTCGTCACGCAACGGCGTGCTCCGGCAGGACTTCACGTGGCAGGCGATCCAGGCGCTGCCGTCGTTCGTCGGTCTCAAGCAATGGATCAAGGTCGGCGACACGCTGCGCGTGACCACCGACCTGCAGACGGCGCTCGGCACGGTCGGCCTCTACAGCCCGACGTTCGAGCGGCTGCTCGAGGATTGCCGGCGCATCCGCGATATCGAGGCCGATTTCTTCGCCGACGAACGCGCGGTTGCTCCGGCCTAGCGCGGCCGCCGCCGCGCGCCGCGGCGCCCGGGTCAGCGTGCGAGCAGCGCGCCCGCCTGGCGGCCCAGCACCGCACGCAACGCATCGAGTTCGGGCAGCACGGGCGCGTCGTCGGGCGTGACGAGGTAGGTCGTCACGCTGCCGAGATCGTCGAACGCATACGCGCGCAGCTCCTTGCGCGCGACATGCTCGGTCGTGATCCGCTTCGGCAGGATTGCGACGCCCATGCCGGCCGCCACGCAGCCGAGGATCGCGCCGAACGTGCCGAACGACGACACCGATTCGATCGCGAAGCCGCGCGCCTTCAGCCAGTGCTCCGCGATCGAGCGATACGGACAGCCTTCGTGAAACGCGAGCAGCCGCACGGTGTTGTCGGCCAGCAACTGCCGGCGCGTGAGCGCAGCCGCGCTCACCAGCACCATGTCCTCGGCGAACGCGGGCTCGTAACGCAGCCCGGGCCGCACGAGCGCACGCGCGGTCAGCGCGGCGTCGATCCGGCCGCGCAGCAGGGCGTCAGCCAGCTCCGGCTCGCTGCCGATCTGTACCACGAGACCGAGCGCCGGATCGCGCTTCTTCAACGCGGCCGCGAGCGCCGGCAAGCGCGTGGCCGCCGTGCTTTCCATCGAACCGAGCCGGAAGCTGCGTGCGATCGGTGTCTCCCGGACGACCTGCGTCGCTTCGTCGACGAGGCGCAGGATGCGGTCGCAATACGGGATCAGCCTGCGACCGGCGTCGTTGAGCACCAGCCGCTTGCCGTGCCGGTCAAACAGCGGCGCGTCGAGCGACTCCTCGAGCTGGCGAAGTCGCGCGGTCACGTTCGACTGCGTGCAGCCGAGCCGCTCGGCCGCGCGCAGCGCGCTGCCCTCCTGAACGACGGCCCGGAAGGTTTCGAGCAAAGGTATGTTCATATCACTTTCTCTTGTTACTGATTCAGTTTATATCATTTTACTTCGCCCATCATCCGGATTAGCCTAGCGGACATTCGGTGCCGGCCGGCCCCTTCCGAGGACTCCGCATGCCATCCGCTATCTGCTCAGGTTTCACCGTCGTCCGCCGCGGGTCCGCGGTTCACCGATGCGCGCGCTGATCGCCGCGCTGGTACGGCAGGGGCCGACCGTGCTCGCGTGCGGCGTCGGCCTCGGGCTGCTGGTCCCGCCGCTCGCCGAACTCGCGCGGCCGCTGATGCCCGTCACCGTGTTCCTGTTCGTGCTCGGCACGCTGCTGCGCGTCGAGCCCAGCGCCGTGCGCGCGGTCGCGCGACGCCCGTCCGTGTCGCTGCTGCTGCCGGCCGCGACGATGATCGCGTGCCCGGTCGCGCTCGGCATCGCCGCGCGGCTCGCCGGCATGCCGTACGACTGGGTCGTCGCACTCGTGGTCGCCTACTGCGCGCCACCGTCGAGCGGCACGTCGACGATCGCGCGGATGCTGTCGCTCGACGCGAGCGTCGCGCTCGTCGCAACCCTTGCGTCGATGGTGTTCGTACCGGTCACTGCGCCGCTGCTGACGGCCTGGTTCAGCCACGACGCGGCCGTGTCGATCTCGCCCGTCAATCTCGCGCTGAGGCTCGCGCTGCTGATCGGCAGCGCCGAAGGCGTCGCGCTGGTCGTGCGGCGCTTCGCCGGATCGCGGCTCGACCGTTATGCAACGCCCATCGATGCAATCGTCGTCATCGCGCTGCTGGTGTTCGCGCTCGGCACGATGGCCGGCATGCAGCAGTCGATCATCGACGCGCCGCACCGCGCGCTGACGGCGATCGCACTGGCCTTCGCCGTCAACGCCGGCTTCCAGCTCGTCGCGTACGGGATCACGCCCGGCGACGTCCGCACGCGCCTGAACGTCGCGCTGATCGTCGCCAACCGCAACGTCGGGCTGATGTGGGCGGCGCTCGGGCTCGCGGCCACGCCGACCATGGCGCTCGTGTTCGCGTGCGCGCAGTTGCCGATCTATACGCTGCCGCGCGTGGTGCAGCACCTGCTGCCGCGCCTCGAAGCACAGCGTCTGCGCAGGCGCACGCGCTAGCCCCACTCCCGTTGTCGACAAGGATCCAGCATGAAGCGACTCATCGTGATCGGCGCACGCGCCACCGGCAGCAGCGTCGCACTGGTGCGCGCCGCGCTCGCGCGCCAGGTGGCCGTGACCGTCATCACCGCGCCCGGCCATCGTCTCGACGGCGCGTTCCCCGACGGTGTCGAAACGGTCAACCTCGCCCCCGACGCCGCGCAACTGGCCGCCTGGCTGCGCGCCCGCTTCCCGAACGAACTCGACACGTTGCGCGTGACCACCGCGCACGACACCTATGCGCGCACCGCCGCGTGGGTCGCCGACGCGCTGGGCCTGCCCGGCCCCGATGCACGGCATGTCGCACACGCGGTATCGAAGTCGAACCAGAAGGCGTTGCTCGCCGAGCACGGGATCCCGGCCGCGCAGTTCGTCGCGGGCACGCTGGCCGCGCCCGCGGCGCTCGCCGCCGCGGCCGAACCACTGCGCTTTCCGGTCGTCGTCAAGCCGTCGGAGGGATCGGCGAGCGACGGCGTCCGGCGCTGCGAGGACATCGCCGAAGTGCGCGCGCAGCTCGACGCACTCGCCGCCGCGCAGGCCGATGCGGCATCGCGCGCTACCGAGCGCGTCGTCATCGAGGAATTCCTGAGCGGCAGCGAATACTGCGTCGAGTATTTCGACGGCCGCTATGTCGGCGCGCTGCGCAAGCTGAAGCGGCACGGCGCCGGTTTTCTCGAACGCGGCTATACGTCCGAACTCGATCTCGACGCCGATACGCTGCGCGCGCTGATCGACGTCGGCACACGCGCGACCGCGGCCGCGGGGCTCACCTGGGGCCCCGTGCATCTCGACTGCATCGTGCGCGACGGCGTCCCGCACGTGATCGAGCTGAATCCGCGCATCGCGGGCAGCTTCATCTGCGACATCGTGCGCGACGGCTACGGGTTCAACGTGGTCGACGCGTTGCTCGACAAACTCGACGGACGCCCGGTCGCGATCCCCGAGCTGTTCGAGCCGCACGCCTATGCGCGCGCCGAATTCCTGCTCGACAGCGATCCCGGCGCGTGGCGTTTCGCACAGGCCGGCGAGTTGCACGACGGCGCCGTCACGATCAGCTACGGCCCGCAGGTACTGCCCGACCGCGAACGGCGGGCGTTTCTCTATGTGCGCGTCGCGCTGCCCGCCGCGCATCCCGAGCATGCGGCGTCCGGGCCTGCCGCCACGGCGGCCGTGGGCGGTCCCGTCGCGCAGCCCTCGATATCCGGCTAGCGCGGAATCGCCGCCGAGCGAAGACTCGACACAACCGGCGCGGACGCGCGCCGAACGACTACCCGACTCATCCCCCTCGCCATGACGACGCTATTCTCCGCCGCCTATCCGCGCACGCTGCACACCTTGACCGACCGCTTCACTGCCGGTACCGCGACCCGCATCGAAGCCTGGCTCTTCGAAGACGATGCGGCGCGCCGCGACGCCGAACGCACGCTGGCCGCGCGCGGCATCGACGCGGTGCTGCGCAGCGCGTACAAGCCGCTGCTGCATTTCTTCGTCGAGGAATTCACGCCACCGCGCGCCGGCCGCATCGTGATCCGCACGCCCGCGGGCGCATACCAGCGCTTCCGGCTCGAAACGTATCCGCTCGCCGGCTGGCTCGCGCCGCTCGAATTCGCGTTCAAACCGGGGGACGATCCCGCGCACTACGTCGTCGAAGCCCACGGCGACACGCATCGCGTCTTCGCGCCGAACGACGCGACCGCGTCGCCGTGCGGCTGGCTGCGCGCGTGGAACGGCGACATGCTGATCGAGGATGGGCCGCTCGTCACCGAATTCGAGGCCGCCGCCACCGCGACGCTCGACGCACTGCGCGCGCATCCGTGGCCGGACCGCGCACCGTTCTTCGACACGCTGCGGATCGCGATCGCCACGTCGGGCATCGAATGGACGCTGCCGTACGGCGAGGAGCTCGTCAGCACGCTCGAAGCGTGGACCGAGGACGCCTATTACGGCGCGGCCGAATTCTTCCACGCCCACGCGGGCCGCGACGCGTCCGACCGCACGCTGCAATCCGGGCAGATCGTGCCCGAGATCACGCGCACGCAAGGCGATACGACGGTTCACATCACGCTTGAAACGCATATCCGCGCGGATGCGGATGCGGCCGACACCCGCGCGACGCCGGACGACCCGCTCGCATCGCCGGCCGCACTCGCGGCACTCGCCAAGCCGCTCGCACCGCCCGCCGTCGCCCGTGCGCTCGCGGCACTGCCCGGCGAGCGTTTCGCCTATACGTCCCACCAGGGCCGCAGCGTGAACGGCATTTACGTACGCGGTACCTTGCCGGGGCTCGTCATCACCGGCGGCCAGCACGCCAACGAAACGTCGGGCGTGGTCGGTGCGCTGCGCGCGGCCCATGCGCTGAACGCGCGCCCCGGCGCGCACTACGCGCTTGTACCGCTCGAGAACCCGGACGGCGCCGCGCTGCATCACCACCTGCGCGCCACTTATCCGACGCACCTGTCGCATGCGGCCCGCTTCACCGCGCTCGGCGACGACCTCGAAGCCCGCACGCAGCCGCCGTTCGGCGAGAAGGCCGCCCGGCTCGACGCGGTCGAACGCACCGGCGCGCGGCTGCACCTGAGCCTGCACGGCTACCCCGCGCACGAATGGACGCGCCCGCGCAGCGGCTACGTCCCACGCGGCAGCGAACTGTGGTCGATTCCGAAGGGCTTCTTCCTGATCCTGCGCCACCATGCAGGCCACGACGGACGGCCGTTCCTCGATGCGCTGACCCGCGCGCTGTCGCAGTGGGACGAGCTCGTCGCGTTCAACGAGCGGCAGATCCACGCGTGGCATGCGCATGCGGGCGACTTGCCGTTTCCGCGCATCAACGGCATTCCGTGCCACGTACTCGAGGATCACCGCTCGACCGTGCCGTTCACGCTCGTCACCGAGTTTCCCGACGAGACCATCGAAGGCGACGCGTTTCGGCTCGCCCATACGACGCAAACGCGCGCGGTCGAGCTGGCCGCCGAACTGTATTGGGACGGGCTGCTCGGCTGACCGGCCCCCCGCCTCCTTCACCGCCCTGGAGACCCGGCATGGAACAGCGGCATCGGCACACCAATCTGCAGAAGGTCGTCGCGCGCGCACAGGCCGACGGGTCGGGCTGGACCGTCGATCGCGTGATCGACTGGGCCGGCCTCGGCGGACTCGGCCCCGTGCTGTCGGGCAGCCCGCGCACGGTCGCCGATGCGCTCGAACACGGGTTCGACACGACCGGCATCGACGGGCTCAACGTCCCGTGTCTGGCGTCACGCCGATGCCACCAGCGCATTGAACGACGTATCCCAGAACGGCGCGACGTTGGCCGGACCATCCAGCACGCCGATTCGCGCGAACACGTCCGCGACCTGTTGATGCTGCGCGACCACGTCGGGCGTGACGGGCAGCAGTGCGTAGTCGTCGCTGCGCTGCGCGAACATCGCCGCCAGATCGGCAACCGGCACGCGCGTCTCCCCGTTCTGCACGCGCGCATAGGCGTCGAAATGCCCGTTCGCCCACGCGTACGCGCGCTGGAACCGCAGCAGCAGATCGCCGGTCGCCGCGCGCCGGCGCGGATCGTCGAGCGTGCGCGGGTTCGCATAGATCGGGAAATTGCCGGACAGGTAGCCCTTGCCCGTCTTGAGCACGCGTGCACCGTACCGGTTGCGCGCGAGCTGGCCGTTGTAGCCGTAGATCGCCCATGCGTCGAGATCGCCGCGATCGTAGGCAGACAGCCCGTCGGTCGGAGACAGGTTGATCGGGTGGATGTCGTCGAAACCGAGACCGGCCTCCGCGAGCTGCCGGTACAGGAAATAGTGCGACGTCGTCGCGCGCACGTACCCGACGCGCTTGCCCTTCAGGTCCGCGATGCTGCGAATCGGCGTGTCCTTGCGTGCGAGCGTGACCTGGTTGTTCAGGTCTTCCCGCGTACGCGAGATGAACCGGACACTCGCCTTCTGGCGCGCGGCGAACACGGCGGGAATCTCGCTGCCCGAGCCAATGTCGAGCGCATCCGCGTTCAACGCCTCGATGTGCAGCACGCCGTTGTTGAACTCGCGCCACTCGATCCGGTACGGCGTGTCGCTCAGGCCAGCCGCCTGCAGCAGCGCACGCCAGCCGCCCTTGTAGGTCGCGACGCGCAGTGTGGTACCGGCGAGATCGGCGTTGACGCTCGGCGCGGCAAGCGCGACCCGCGCGACCACGGGGGTCGCCGCGAGCGCGGCGCCGGCGAGCAGCAGGCGGCGGCGTGCCGCCGAAGTTGACGCCATCGGATGCTCCTGTCGATTGAATGAAAAGAAAAGGGAAACCGCCGCGCGCGACGGTCGACGCGCGTCAATGCACCGCCGGAAAGCCGTGGCGCTCAGCCAGCAAGTCGAGGATCCGGCGCGGGTCGGTGATGAAACGCACCGCGCCGAGCGTTTGCGCATCGTCCGGCGCCGGTTGCGCGCTACCGAACACGAGCACCGGCAGGCCCTGATGCGCGTCGTCGAGCGCGTCGATCACCGTGTGTCGCGGCCGTTCGAAACCGACGCGGCGCACGTCGAGGCGGTCGCTCCTGTCGGGCGCGCTCGCGAGCAGTCCTTCGATCGCCAGTCCGTGCGGACAGACGAAGTGTCGGCCCGGATGCTTCGGATCGGCAAAGCCCGGTTCCAGCAGAAACAGTACATCCCGACTCATTTCACTCGGCTCCCATGTTGGTAGTTTCACCAGGACACACGCACGCAGCATGCGGTGCGCCGGCGCTGGCCGGCTCGCGGCCGGATGCCCGACTCTACCGCCGCGCATCGTGCGGCCCTACCAACGTTTTGCGGAATCGATATGCCGACGTGCATACCGCATCGGCCGTGCGTGTCACAGCACCGCGTTGCATAAAAACATCGGCAGTGGAACGAACTTCGGCGCGGCATCGAACGATTTCATCGATCGATATGGGCGCGTTCGCACGTTGTCGTCGCCCGGCGTTTGTCATCGATGCCAATGCGTTCGCCGCAGCAAGCGAGCCGGACGCGATCGCGGCGCGTGCGCCGGGCGGGCATCGACGCGCATTGCAATTCGGTCGCGCAGCGAATTGCAAACCACGGATCGAGTATTCGCCGACCATGCCGAATTCAATAGCATCGTGATCCTCGCAGAGGTACCCATAAAAAACAGAGGATAGTCATGATCAAGAAGTCGGTAGTCCTGGGTTTGGTTTCGATCGGTTCCATCGGTGCGCATGCGCAGAGTTCCGTCACGCTGTACGGCGTCGTCGACGCCGGCCTCGCCTATACGAACAACCAGGGCGGCGCGAGCAACATCCAGCAGACGAGCGGCAAGCTGAGCGGCAGCCGTTGGGGCCTGAAAGGCGTCGAGGATCTCGGCGGCGGCCTGCAGGCGGTGTTCACGCTCGAAGGCGGGTTCCGGCCGAGCGACGGCGGGCTCGGCCAGGGCGGCCGCCTGTTCGGCCGCTCCGCGTACGTCGGCCTGAACAAGACCGGTCTCGGCACGCTGACGTTCGGCCGCCAGTACGAGCCGATCACCGACCTCGTCGCGCCGTACTCGGGATCCGGCTTCTGGTCGCCGGCAACCCACATCGGCGACAACGACAACCTGAACCAGAGCTTCCGCATCAACAATGCGGTGAAATTCCGCAGCGCGACGATCGCCGGCTTCACGGCCGACGTGCTCTATGCATTCAGCAACCAGGCGAATGGCGGCGCAGGCACCGGTTTCTCGAACAACAACGCGTGGGGCGTGGCGGCGAACTACGTGAACGGTCCGTTCTCGGCGGGTGCGGGCTACGTGCGGCTGAATCACCCGAACGCGACGTCGAACACGAGCGGCGCGGTGGGCGGCGCGACCACGACGACCGGCAACGACTACAGCGGCGCGTTCTTTTACGGGCTGAACGGCGGCGTGCGCAAACAGCAGATCGGTGTCGCCGGGGCGAACTACGCGCTCGGCCGCGCGACGCTCGGCTTCGCGTGGAGCCATACGCAACTCGACTACGTCGACGGTTCGTCGCGCAAATTCAACAACTACGACGTGAACGGGCGCTACCAGATCACGCCGGCGGCCACGCTGATCGGCGTCTACACGTTCACAGACGGACGCGCGAGCGGCTTGCCGGGTACCGGAGGCCAGACGCTGAAGCCGCGCTGGCACCAGTTCACGCTCGGGTTCGACTATGCGCTGTCGAAGCGCACCGACATCTATCTGTCCGGCATCTACCAGCTCGCCGCAGGCGACGCGAGCACCGCGTCGTCGGGCGGCTATCGCAAGATCGCGGCGATCGCGAACATCGGCAGCGCGTCGTCGACGAACCGTCAGGTCGCGTTCGTCAGCGGGCTGCGCGTGAAGTTCTGAACGTGCGCGCAACGTGACACGGGCGCGGCGCGATAAGCAAAGCGGGAATCGTTGTTTGTCGCGCCGCGCGCGGTTGCCGACAATGTCCGTTTTTCCGGATGCTGCCGCGTCGCGCGCGACATGGCTTCGCTGATGACCGATACCTCTTCCCGTCCACGCCGCACCAGCCGCCGCGCGGCATTGCGACAGCTCGCCGGCGGCTGGGCCGCCGCGCTGCTGCCAACAGGCGGCGCGCTGGCGGGCCAGACGCTCGCGCCACTCGACGTACCGCCGTGGACGCGCACGCCGGGCGCACCGTTGCTGTCGCCGCCGTACGGCGTGCCGGGCGGGCACGAACGCGACGTGATCCGCCGCAGCACGCGCGCGCCGGCGCTGCCCGGCTCCGGCTCGTCGATGACGCCGCTCGCCGACCTGTTCGGCGACATCACGCCGAACGGCCTCGTGTACGAACGCCATCACGCGGGCGTGCCCGATATCGATGCGCAGCGTCATCGCGTGGTCGTCCACGGGCTCGTGCGCGAGCCGCGCGTCTTCACGCTCGACGACCTGCTGCGCTTTCCGTCCGAGTCGCGAATCCATTTCCTCGAATGCTCGGGCAACACCGGCAGCGAATGGAACGGCCCGAGCGGGTTGCCCGTCCAGTTCACGCACGGGCTGCTGTCGTGCTGCGAATGGACCGGCGTGCGGCTGTCGACGCTGCTCGACGAAACCGGCATCGACCCGGCCGCGCAATGGCTGCTCGCGGAAGGCGCGGACGGCGCGGCGATGACGCGCAGCCTGCCGCTCGATCGCATTCTCGAGCGCGCGCTCGTCGTCTATGCGCAGAACGGCGAGCGGCTGCGCCCCGAGAACGGCTATCCGGTGCGGCTCGTCGTGCCGGGCTTCGAAGGCAACACGAACATCAAGTGGCTGCGGCGGCTGAAGCTGGTACGCGCGCCGGAGATGACCCGCGAGGAAACGTCGAAATACACGAGCCTGCTGCCGAACGGATGCGCCCGCCAGTTCGTGTTCGAGATGGATGCGAAATCGGTAATCACGCGCCCGTCGGCCGGCCACCGGCTCGCGTCGCGCGGCTACTACCCGATCAGCGGTTATGCGTGGTCGGGACGCGGCCGGATTCGCGCGGTCGAGGTGTCGACGGACGGCGGCCGCACCTGGCGCGCCGCGCGGCTCGCCGGCGACGTGCGCGATCGCGCGCTGACGCGCTTCGAAGCCGACTGGGTCTGGAACGGCGAGCCGGCCGACCTGCAAAGCCGAGCGACCGACGAAACGGGCTACGTGCAGCCGACCCGCGACGCGCTCGTCGCCGCGCGCGGCGTCAATTCGCAATACCACTACAACGGCATCCAGAACTGGCGCGTCGGCGCGGACGGCGAGGTGCGCAATGCGTAGGCCGACTGTCCGTCTGCTCGTGTCGCTCGCCGTCTTGTCGGGATCGATCGGCACGATCGCGTTGCCGGCCTTCGGCGCCGGCTTCGGTCTCGGTCAGCCGGTCGACCGCGCGGCTATCGCGGCGTGGGACATCGACGTCGCGCCCGACGGCAGCGGCCTGCCGCGCGGTGCCGGCACGGTCGCGCGCGGCGCGCACGTGTTCGCGGACAAATGCGCGATGTGTCACGGCGCCGGCGGCCAGGGCGGCGTCGGCGATCCGCTCGTCGGCGGCAGCGGCTCGCTCGCCGGCGCCAGGCCGAAAAAGACGGTCGGGAGCTACTGGCCGTATGCGACGACGCTGTTCGATTACATCCGCCGCGCGATGCCGTACAACGCGCCGCAATCGCTGAGCGCGGACGAACTCTATGCGGTCACCGCGTACGTGCTGCACCTGAACGGCATCGTGCCCGACGACGCGACGCTCGACGCCCGCACGCTGCCGCGCATCCGGATGCCGAACCGCGACGGCTTCGTGCCCGACCCGCGGCCGGGACGCCTGTGATGCGATACGACGCGCTTGCCGGCATGCCGGAAACCAACGCGCGTCGACTGCGGGCACGGCACGCACGATTTTCGCTCGACGCCGGCGCGCGTCGCATGGAGCCCATCTTGACCGACACTTCCGCCGCCGCCCAGGCCGATGTCCCGTTCACGCCGTCGCCGTTCGTCGACGTCGGTTCACCGGCCGATTTTCCCGACAGCCCCGCGTCGCGCGTGCTCGCGCAACCGCTGATGCTCGGCCTGTTCCTGCCGATCCAGGCCGGCGGCTGGAGCGCATCGACGCTGCCGCGCTCGACCGACTGGACGTTCGACTATAACGCCGATCTCGTCGCGCGCGCCGAAGCGCTGGGCTTCGATCTCGTGTTCGCGCTGTCGCAGTGGCTGCCGAAAGGCGGCTACGGCGGCGTGTTCGACGGCCACGCGCTCGACTCGTTCATGACGCTGGCCGCGCTCACCGCGCGCACCGAGCGGATCATCCTCGTCGCGACGAGCCACGTGCTGTACGGTCCGTGGCATCCGCTGCATTTCGCGAAGTTCACGGCGACGCTCGACCACATCTCGCGCGGACGCTGGGGCATCAACGTCGTGACCGGCCACCGCGCGATCGAACACGAGATGTTCGGCTGGAACCGGATCGAGCACGACCGGCGCTACGAGATGGCCGCCGAATTCGTCGACGCGGTCAGCCAGTTGTGGGCGCAACCGGACAACTTCAGCTACGCGCCCGCGCTGTCGAGCTGGCGGCTCTCCGGCGCGTTCGTCACGCCGAAGCCGCAATACGGCCGCCCGCTGCTGATCAACGCGACGGGCTCCGACGCGGGCATCGATTTCGCGGCCCGCTATTCGGACATCGTGTTCGTCACGAGCCCCGCCGGCCCGGACGTCGAGCTCGCGCTGGACACGCTACCCGCGCACACGGCCCGCGTGAAGGCGGCCGCAGCCGCGCGCGGCCGGACGATCCGCACGCTGCTCAATCCGCTCGTGATCTGCCGCGAAACGGCGGCCGAAGCGCGCGCGTACCGCGATGCGATCGTCGCGCACGCGGACGAAGGCAGCTTTCATCGCTTCGACAGCGACGCCCATGCGTGGCGCGGCGGCTTCGATCAGCGGACGCAGGCGGCCGCGCGCGCGATTGGCGGCAACATCTCGATCACCGGCTCGCCCGACGAAATCGCCGATTACATCGTGCGGCTGCATCGGGCCGGCATCGACGGCATCCAGCTGAGCTTCTACGACTTCAAGCCGGATCTCGACTTCTTCGGCGCGCGCGTGCTGCCGCTGCTGCGCGACGCGGGCCTGCGGCGCTGAGTTCAGGCGAACGCGGCCGTCGAACCCGCAGACGTCGCCGGCGCCGAGGAGACGGCGAACGCGCGCCGCGCGGGCCGTCGCAACCCGAGATGATCGCGCAGCGCGCGGCCTGCGTAGTCGCTGCGAAACAGCCTGCGGCGGCGCGGCTCGGGCAGCACGCGTTCGATGAAATCGTCGAGGCCGACGGGCAACGTCGGCGCCATCACGTTGTAACCGTCCGCGCCGTACTGCACGAACCGCTCCTCGAGCCCATCGACGATCTGCTCCGGCGTGCCAACGAGCTGCCAGTGACCGCGCGCGCGAGCCGCATGTAGTGACGAAAATCGATGCCGCCGTCCGCCTGCGAATCCGAATGGCGCCATGCGGCGACGTGATGGCCGGTGCGGATCGTCATCGTGAGGTTTCCGGAAAGTGGGCTGCGGATGCAGCGGAATCAGAACACGCGTCCTTCGGTCAGGTGCGTGGTCACGCCGTTCAGGTCGTAGTCGCCGATCACGCGCGCCTTGTGCAGCAGCGGGTTGTGGCTGAAGATCGTGCGCAGGTTGCGCCAGTGGCGGTCGAGGTTGTGCACGCGCGCGGTCGCCGATGCGCCGCCCACTTCGAACAGCCGCTCCGCCGCATACAGCGCAAGCTTGCCGACGATCAGCTGCGTGCGTGCGGTCGCTAGCGCGCTGTCGAGCACGCGTTCGTGCGCATCCGCGTCGCCGGCTTCGATCGCATCGGCCGAGCGGTCGAGTGCCGCCGCGTTGTCGCGCACGAGCGCATCGATCGCGTGACTGTGCGCGGACAGTTCGCCGACGATCTGCTGGATGAAGTGATCGTCGCGCGCGCTCGGCGCCGGGCTGTGCAGCACCGGCCGGCCGTGCGTCAGCACGTAGCGGCGCGCGTCGGCCACCACGTTGCGCACGATGCCCGCGGCCGTCGCGACGAGATGCAGCTGCCGCAGCGCGCCGCAGTGGCGGCCGACGAGCGTCGAGCCGTCGCGCTCCGCGACTTCGTCTGCAGACACCTGCACGTCGTGCAGCAGCAGGCTGCCGCTCGCGGTCATGCGCTGGCCCATGCCGTCCCAGTCGTCGAGCACCCGCACGCCGTCGCGCGCGACCGGGATGATCACGGCGAGCGCGTCGCCCTGTTCGTTCTCGACGTTGATGCGCGCGAAATCGGCAAACGCGGTGCCCGTCGAATAGTATTTGCGGCCGGTCACGCGATGATGGTCGCCATCGCGGCGCAGCACGGTCGTGTTCTCGCCCGGCCGCGACGTGCCGCGCTCGGTCGATGCGCCGCCGAAGATCGCGCCGGCCAGCGCGCGCTCGAGTTGCACGTCGTTGAACGGCGTGCGCGGCGACAGCCGCAGCGTCTCGGTCAGGTCGTAGTGGATGCGCAGCGCGTGCGCGAGGTTCGAATCGGCGGCAGCGAGCGTCGCGATCGTGTCGAACAGATCGACCAGCGTGCCGCCGATGCCGCCGCGTTCGACCGGAATCCGCAGCACGCCGAGCGACGAGCGGCGAAACAGCGCAAAGCCTTCGAACGGCAGTTCGCGGCGCGCCTCGCGTTGCGCGGCGTCGCGCCCGATCTCGGCTACGAGTTCAGGCAGTGCAGCGAGCGCGGTACGCAGCGCGTCGCGCGCTTCGGCGCCATGACGGGCATTCATTCGGCAGTCCCTCTTCCAGGAAAACGACGGCCACACGCACGATTGCGTGAGCCGTCGACGCAGCCCGCAGGCGGCACCGAAAAGTATAGGGACGCATCCGCCGCGCGTGAAAAACCGATTTCAGCTTTGGTTATGCGTGCGTCGGGAATGCGCATGCGTGCTCGGTACGACAGGCCGGAGTGCCAGAAATGGCCGGCGTCGCCGAGTTCGATCGGCCTGCCGTTTTCGACGATGTTCGACACGATCAGCACTTCATGGATATTGCTCGGGCTGACAAACCATCGCAACGCCCGAGGCACTGAGAATCCGGTCGATCCGGGCCACCACACCAGCGTGCCGCCATCCAGTTCTTGAATGCCGTTCCGAACCTCGATGAACGTGCACTTGGCCGCGCCGTTCGCACCCGTTATCAGGACGACTTCGTCCGCGTCGAACCACTGAGACAACACCGGCGGCGCGACTGTCGCGCCGAAGCGCGTGGTGCTACCGACGGCGCTCGGAACGACCGTGCCGTATCGACCCGCACGTCAGAGTCCGTCAGATCCGGATTGCCTGAAAGACGCTCCATGCGCGCTGTCCGGAAGGCGATCGCGTCCGCTCAGCCGCGAACGGAAGGTGCCGGTAGGCGCCGTCGTCCGGTACAGGCCGCGCTTCTTCAATTCCGGCACGATCAGTTCCGCGAAGTCGTCCAGCGTGCCCGGGCTGACCAGCGGATTGAGCATGTAGCCGCTCGTCGTCGACTGCCGCGCATGCTCGGCGAGCTGGTCCGCGACTTCGTCCGGCGCGCCGACGAGGATCAGGTCGGTGCCGCGCGTGACGCTCGCGAACTTGCGCCGCACGTCGCCCGCGGTCAGCGGCTTGCCGCTGCCGTCCGGCCGCACCACATAAGATGTCAGCCCTTCCGTTTGCGTCGTCAGCGGCTCGTCGTCCGCATAGCGGTCGATGTCGATACCGGTGTCGCCCGCATAGCTGACGAGTTGAGCCTGCAGGTGATAGTGCTGCTGCAGCGCGTGGTATTTCTCCTTCGCGTCGGCCGACGAACGCGCAGTCACGAGGCGCAGCACCGTGAGCGCCTTCACATCCTCCGCTGCCCGGCCGCTCTCGATCGCCAGCCGCCGGATTTCATCGAGGCCGGTGCGGATCTCGTGTGGATTCGACTTCGCGACGAACACCACTTCGGCGTGCTTTGCCGCGAATTCGCGCCCTCGCCCGGACCAGCCAGCCTGGATCAGCACTGGTGAACGCTGCGGCGACGGCGCACAGACGTGCGGGCCGTGCACGCGATAATGGGTGCCCACGTGCTCGATCGGCCGCACACGATCGCCGCGCGCGTAGCGCGGCTCAAGCTTGTCGGCGACGACCGCGTCGTCCGCCCAGCTCCCCTCCCACAGCTTGTACACGACCTCGAGAAATTCCTCCGCGCGCGCGTAGCGTTCGTCGTGACCGATCATCCGGTCGAGCCCGAAATTGCGCGCCGCGCTCGTCAGGTAGGACGTCACGATGTTCCAGCCGATCCGCCCGCTGCTCAGGTGATCGAGCGTGCTGAAACGCCGCGCGAGCGCGAATGGATGTTCATACGTCGTGCTCGCGGTTACGCCGAATGCGAGCCGCTCGGTCTGCGCGACGAGCGCCGGGATCAGCATCATCGGATCGTTCGCGGGCGACTCCACCGCCCACTTCAGCGCCGCGTCGGCCGACCCGCCATAAACGTCATACAGACCGAGCACGTCCGCGAAGAACAGCATGTCGAGGTCGGCCTGCTCGGCCTTGCGCGCGAGATCCGACCAGTACGCGAGCGTATTCGCGCGCAGCCGTTCGTCGGCGGGATGGGTCCAGAGGCTCGGCGCGCCGCCGCAGCCGACGCTGGCCTGTTCATAAAGGGAAAACAGCAAGGGGCGAGGATCGGACATCGTCGTGTTCAGCTCAAAAGCAGGAATCAGTTGGGTGCCGCCCACGCGCCGGCCGATGCGCCGCGGCGCCGTGCGGGCACGCGATCGTCGGGCTCACGCGTCAGGTAGCGGTTGAGGTGTTTCTCGAGACGGGCGGCGGGAATCGTCAGCAGCGCGACGAGCACGACATAGACGAGCGCCGCGCCGGCAAGCGGTTCGTATACGCGCAACGTCTCGAAGCGCAGCGTATTGGCCGTCCCCATCACGTCGAACACCGTGACGGTCGACGCGAGGACGGTCGATTTCAGCAGCAGGATCGCTTCGCCGGTGAGCGCGGGCAGCGCGAGTCGCCACGCACGCGGACCGACGATCCGGCGCAGTACGCCCGCCCGCGTCATTCCGTATGCATAGCCGGCCTCGATCTCGCCGGCCGGCACGCCGGCAATCGCGCCGCGCAGGATCGTCGCGACGTAGGCACCCTCGTTCACGCTCAACGCGACGACGGCGTACCAGAACGCGTCCCGCAACAGAGGCGACGCCCAGCTGTCGCGCATCCATTCGCGCGGGACGATCTGGCCGAAGCCGTAATACAGCAGATAGAGCTGCACCAGCAGCGGCGTGCCGCGAATCAGCATGATCCAGCCGCGTGCGGACCAGCGGTACGGTACGTGACGCGAGCTTGCCGCAAGCGCGAGCGGAATGCCGATCACCATGCTGGCGATGCCGGACAACAGCAACAGCGCCAGGGTTGTCGGCACCGCCGCGAGCAGCTTCGGCATCACCGTGTCGAGCAGAAACGTCGGCGAGAAGCTCATGCGGAGGCGCGCCTCGTGCCGCGATTCGCATACCGCTCGAGCATGGCGAACAAGCCCGTCGACATGATGCTCAACAACAGGAACAGCGCCGCAGTGACCAGATAAAAGAACACGTAATGCCGCGTCGCGCCGGCGGCGAGCTGGCTCGCCTTCAGCAGATCCGTGAAAGACCCGAGCACGCTGATGAAGGACGCATCCTTGGTCGCGTTCAGCCACACGTTGCCGACGCCCGGCAGCGCGAGCCGCGCCGCGATCGGCAGCCGGATGCGTGTCAAGGTTTGCCACGGGCGCATTCCGTACGCGTGCGCGGCCTCGATCTGCCCGACTGGTACGTTGATGAGCGCCGCGCGGAAGATGTCGGTCAGATAAGCACCCTGGATGAAGCCGAGCGACAACGCGGCCACGATGAACGGATCGAATGCGAAACCGTCGGACACGACATCGATGCGATGCAGAACGGCCTCGAGCGCCGGTGCGACCGCGTAGAACGCGAGCAGCAGGCACAACAGTTCGGGCAGCGCGCGCACGAGTGTCGTGTAAATCCGTGCGAGCCACGCGAGCGACGCGTGCCGTGACAGCTTGCCGAGCGCGCCGGCGATGCCGAGCAGCGTCCCGGCGCCAAACGACGCCGCGGCGACGCCAAGCGTCAGCGCGAACGCGCTCGCAAAGATGCGGCCGTAACCGCCGTTACCGAACGCGAGCAATGCCAGCAGCGAATCATCCGCGGCCATCGGCTCACCGGCCCTTCTCGATCGTGCCCTTCAGGTTCGGATAGCGCGCGGTGATCGCGTCCCACGTGCCGTCCTGCTGAAGTTGCGCGATCACGGTCGACAACCGGCCGCGCAGTGCATCGCCTTGCCGCACGCCCGCACCGATGCCGAGACCCAGCACCGGGTTGTCCCCGCAGGTAGCCTTGACCTCGAAATCCTTCCCGTCGCGCGACGACAAGAACGCGGTGAACAGGCCCTTCGCTTCCTGCACGTAGTCGACCCGTCCGGAGACCAGGTCCGCAAGGGCGTTGTCGAATTTGTCGAACGCCTTGATCTGCGCATCGCGCTTGAAGCGTGCATCGAGGAACGCCGAGAAGTTCGTGCCAGCCTCCACGCCGATCACGCGATCCTTGAAGGTTGCAGGCACCGCGCAATCGACGCGGCGCCGATCGCTTTTCGCGCCGACGAATACCGTCGGCGATTCATAATAGGCACGACTGAAGTCGATCGCCTTCTGCCGTTCGCCGGTGATCGTCATCGACGACCAGATCACGTCGATCTTCCGGTTTTGCAGTGCCGGGATCAGCCCGTCCCACGCGATGTCGGTGAGTTCGCAACGCACGTTCAGCTTGCCGCACGCCGCATCGAGCACATCGATTTCCCACCCTTTCCACTTGCCGGTCGCATCCTTCGAGAAGAACGGCGGGTACGACTCGGCGTCGATGCCGACGCGCAGCGTCGGCTGCGCCGCGTGGGCGGCGGACGCCACGCCAAGCATGAACAACGCGGCCGCGGCGCCGCGGACCCGGGAGGACATCGATCGATTCATCTGGCAGGCTTCCGAAATAGTGTCGAAATCGCCGGCGTCGCAACCGGCAGCAGGATGCGAGACTTTAGTGCCTGCCGGTGCGTGTACCAAATGGTTATTTTTTCGATCCATATCTGATCCGGCGATATGCGGCGAGCCAGCCGAGTGCGATCGCGAAACGCGCCGCCGCACGAGAAAAGCGACGCGGGCGCGAACCGGTTCAACCGTGGAACACGAGCAGCACCAGCGGCATCGTGACGGCCGCGAGCGCCGTCTGAACCGTAATGATGCCGGCAGACAGACGATGATCGCCGCCGAGCAGCTTCGCCATGATGTAGGCGGACGGCGTGCACGGCAACGAGTTGAACAGCACGATCGTCGTCAGCGCCGGGCCGCGGATGCCGAGGCTGAAACCGATCCAGAAGGTCAGCAGCGGCACGAGCAGCAACTTGATCACCGACGACTGGAACACCGGGCCGCGCGCCGCCTTCGCGGCCTTCACGTCGAGGCCCGCGCCCACCGCGAGCAGGCCGAGCGGCAGCGACGCCGCGCCGAGAATCGACAGCACGCTTGCCGCCATGCCCGGCAAACGCAGCCCGCCGAGATTGAACGCGGCGCCGAGCACGACCGACATGATGACCGGGTTCCTCAGCAGCGCGCCGCCGATCTGCCGCGCCGACGGCGTGCCACCACGGCCTGTATCGCATATTCGAGCATGAAGGTGGCCTGGCCGCCTATATCCGCAACCGCAGGCTAAGAATGGCGGCCGATGAGCTGGTGCGCTTTCCTCATATGGAGGTACAGGACGTAGCCTCGGGGTTAGGTTTCAATGATGCGTCGAGCTTTACGCGCGCATTTCGTCGCGCCTTCGACATCGCGCCACGAGAATTGCACGAGTACGCACCGTTGCTCCAGCGCGGAAGTACAAAACGGGTGCGCTTCACATAGCGGCGGTGGTGAACCGGTTGAATCGGGGGCTGCGATCGGGGCCATCTGACTATACGATCGGGTCAGACTGCAAGGTCTGGTGGCGCTGCAGGACAAACCCAATGCATTTCTGGAAAGCGTCGCCTTCGAACCGTTACTATGGGGAGACCGGCGCCGGCGTTCGCTTGCACGCTTGCATCGAAGGCGAACTGGACCGGCCAGAGTTTCATGGCCACTCACGAGCCGTTTAGCGCGTAGCACCGCTCAAACGCTATGACGATCAGCGTTCCGCATCCCCCGCGAGTAGCGCGTTCAGCACCCGCGCGTCCGCCGCCCGCTCCAGCGACAGGCACGCGTCGCTCAACGCATCGACCTGCGCATGCTCGAGCGCCATGCCCGCCAGCGCACGATACTTCGCCAGCAGCGCCGCGTCGGACAGCGGTTTGCGAGGATCGCCGAGCGCGATCGGCACGTGACGCGATTCCCGCCGCCCGTCCGCGCGATGCAGGCTCACCGTCGGCTCATCGAGATCGCTCAGCGCTGGATCGACCTCGATCGCGATACGTGCGAGCAACGCCGTGACGCGCGAATCCGTACGCCTGTCGTCGCGATAAACGCCGATCCCCGTGTCGCCGTACGCGAGTGCCGCCGCTACCGCGTACGGCAGGCTCATCTGCGCCGACGACAGCGTCGACAGGTCGCGGCCGCCGCACATCCGGGCCACGAACGCGCTCGCCCGCACGACCACCCGCTCGATCTCGACGGCCTCGAACGTGTGACCGTCCGCAAGCTGCAGCGCCGCGTCGATTGCCGCATGCGCGCTGCGGCACGACGCGTGCGGCTTGATCGAGCAGCGCATCAGTTTCCAGTGCGCGCCGAGGCCGTCGGTCAGCGCGTCGGGTGCCTGCGATTGCGCGGCGAACGTGTTGAAGAAGCCACCCCACACGTCATCGAACACCCTGGCCGGGCCACTCACACCTTCCCGTGCCAGCAGCGCCGCGAGCACGCCGCCTTCCGCGGCCCGGCCGGCATGCAGCCGCTTCGTCTGTGAGCCGTCGTGGATGAAGCCCCACAGACCACCGGAGAAACTTGCCGCATGGCCGAGCGCGTCGCGCGTGCGCGCAGCGTCGAGCCCGAGCACGCGTGCGCTCGCGGCCGCCGCGCCGAACACACCGCAACTGAGTGTCGAGTGCCAGCCGGCACCGTTGTGAGCCGAGTAGCCGCCGGCTGCTTCCAGCACGCGCCGGCCGACGTCGTAGCCGAGCACGATTGCGGTCACGCATTCCCGGCCGGTCACGGGGCGGCCTGCGCACGACAACGCGGCGAGCACAGCCGGCAGCACGACGGCACCCGAATGATCGCAGCCGCCGGCATCGTCGAGCTCAAGCGCGTGTGCGGCGATCCCGTTGACGAACGCGGCGTCGCGCGCGCTTGCGCTGCACTGCGTGCCCCACAGCGACGCGCCGTCGCGCGCGACAGCGCCGGTGAGCGCACGTGCACTGCGCGTCTCGACAGCCGAGGTTCCAGCCAGTGCGGCACCGAACGTATCGAGCACATGACGCGTGGCCTTTGCGACGACATCGTCAGGCACGGCGGCGGCAGGCGTTTGCGCGACAAACGTCGCGAGCCGCGTGGCGCGCGTTTCGGTATCCATCGTCATCGCGCCGACGCCTCTGCCACGCAGCGTGCAAACACGTCGACCGGATGGTCCGGCTCGTTGTCGCGAACCTGCCCGCGCCACCAGCGCGCAACGTCACGCCCGGTCGCAAACCAGACGTCGCCCGCGTCGCGCAGGTGCGCGAGCAACGCACGCAACAGGTCGATCCGCCCTGCCGTGCCGATGATCTCGGGATGCAGGCGCAGCACGCAGCACAGCCCGAAGCGCCGAAACCCGTCGACATCGCGCCGCCAGTTGTCGAGCACGTCACGGTACGCGGCGATGCGCGGCTGACCGGCCGGCACCGGCGGCGACAGGTTGAACTCGAAGTACGGCTCGTCCTCGAGTTCGTAGTGCAGCGGCAGTTCGACGAGCCGCAGGTCGGCCGCGCCTGCGTCGGCGCGCGGATGCCGGTACGGCAAATCGTCGCCGCGCCACGACGACGACCACGTGAAGCCTTCCGCCACGAGAAAGTCCGCAAAGCCGTCGGCCCAGTTGCCGGTGAACGAGCGAAAGGCTTCCGCGCAGCGTCCGGTCGCGTCCGCGAGCGCCGCCCGCCCGGCGCGGCACGCGTCGATCTGCGCGGCAAGCGGCAGTGCGTCGAAATCCTCGCAGCGAAAGCCGCTCACGCCGAGCTCGTGCCCGGCGGCGGCGATCGCCCGCACGGCGCCGCCATGCGTCTGCGCGACGCGGCCCGGCACGAACCAGCTCGTCGGTACGCTGAATTCGTCGAACGCGGCGAGTAGCCGGTCGACGCCGCGCGTCGCGCCGTAGCGCCACACCGACAGCGATTTTTCCCGGCCGACGATACGCGGCTCGCGTGTCTGGATGCCATGAATGTCGTTGAAGTCGACCGTGATCGCGACCGCGCATCGCGCGCCGCCCGGCCACGCACAAGGTGTCTTCACATGTTGCTCCGGTGCGTGGATTGCACGCCTTGCGCGTGCTGCGCGAGCCACCAGTCGGCCACGTCGCGGCAGCGCGCGAACCAGACGCCATCCTGCGCGCACATGTGGCCGAGCCAGGCCTCCAGCAGCGCGATGCGCCCCGGCTTGCCGCAGACTTTCGGATGAAGCAGCGTCGTCAGGCACAGCCCTTCGCGGTATATCCCGTCGAATTCGCGCGTCCAGTTGTCGAGCGTCGCCGCGTAGCCGGCGATCCGGTCGAGCCCCGCCGGATAGTCGGGGTTGCGGTGATACGCAAGCGACGCATAATCGTCGGTCTCCCAGCGGCCGGGAATCTCGACGAGCGGCGGCTCGCCGTCCGCACCGGGCAGCAGATACGGACGGTCGTCGCCACGCATCGAGCTCGAATAGCGCACGCCCGCTTCGCGCAGCACCGCGACCGTCGCGTCGCTCCAGTCACCCGACGGTGTGCGGAACCCGACCGGCCGCACGCCGAGCGTGCGCGCGAAGATGTCGGCCGACTGCGCCATGATCTCGCGCTGCCGCCCGGGCTCGAGCGTCCAGAACGCTTCGTGCCGGTAACCGTGATATCCGATCTCGTGGCCGCGCTCGACGATTGCCGCGCATTGCGCGGGCCACGTCTGCGCGACCCACGCGGGCACGAAGAACGTCGCGGGCAGGCCGAACGATGCAAGCATGTCGAGCAGCCGGCCGAGCGCCCGCCACGGCCCGTAGCTGCCCAGCGTGAAATACGCGGGGTTGCGCCAGATCGACCCGTTCAGCATCGCGTCGCCGGTCGGGCCGTCGAGATCGAACGCGAGCGCGACGCACGCGCGCTTCGCGTCCGGCCAGCGGGGAGCCAGGTCCGTCATCGCGCGCTCAGTGCGTGCCGTTGACCATCGCCTTCGTCACCGCGTGCTCCTGCAGCCCCCACTTCGCGAGCAGCTTCTGGTACGAGCCGTCCGCGATCAGCTGGTTGAGCGCCGTCGTCAGTGCGCCGCTCAGCGCGGTATTGCTCTTCGCGACGCCGATGCCCGTGTATTGCGACAGGAACGGCTTGCCGACCGGCGCATACGCGTTCTGCTCGAGGCTGTTCTGGTACGGCAGCGTCTCGCCGCCCTGCACGGCCGCGTCGATGCGGTTCTGGCGCAACTGCATCCGCGCGTCCGACGAGCCGTCGGTACCGACGACGATGATCGCCGGCTTGCCGGCCTTCACGCAGTTCTCGGCGCTCCACGCGGTGGTGTTGTCGGGGAACGACGTGCGTCGGCTCGAGCCGACGCGCTTGCCGCACAGCGCGCCCATCTGCGCAAATTCGCCGGCGCGCGCCTTGAGCGTATAGAACTGCGGGCCGGTCTCGATGTAGTCGACGAACGTCACCGCATCGCGGCGCGTCGGCAGGTCGGTCATGCCGGACAGGATCATGTCGACGCGCTGCGTCGCGACGGCGCTCATCATCTGGTCGAAGCTCGTTTCGACCCAGTTCAGCTTCGCGCCCATCTTCGCGGCGAGCGCCTCGCCGAGATCGACGTCGAAGCCCGCCAGCTTGTCGGTCGCCGGATCCTTGTATTCGAACGGCGGATAGTTCGGCACGATCGCGACGTTCAGCGTGCGTTTAGCGCTTGCGGATTGCGCGACGGCGAACGATGCATGAAGCGCGAGTGCGCCGAATGCGACGGCGGCCAGCGTGCGGGTCAGGACGGATGCTTTCATGGGTGTCGCCTTGTCATGTAGAGGAATGGGGACGATGCCGCGCTCGTCGACGGCTCGATCGTTGGGACGCTGCAAAACGGGGCGCCCGCCCCGGTCATGCAATCACGGCGGAGATGAACTCGCGCGTGCGCGCGTGCGTCGGCGCGGACAGCACCTGGTCGGGCGGCCCGCTCTCGACGATCCGGCCGCCGTCCATGAACACCACGCGGTCGGCCACCTCGCGCGCGAACCCGAGCTCGTGCGTGACGACGATCATCGTCATCCCGCTCTTCGCGAGGTCGCGCATCACGGCCAGCACTTCACCGACCAGTTCGGGGTCGAGCGCCGACGTCGGTTCGTCGAACAGGATCAGTTGCGGATGCATCGCGAGCGCCCGCGCGATCGCGACGCGCTGCTGCTGTCCGCCGGACAGCTCGACCGGAAACGCATCGCACTTGTGCGCGAGCCCGACGCGCGCGAGCAGCGCACGCGCTTCCTCCTCCGCTTGCGCGCGGCGGCGCTTGAGCACCTGCACCGGGCCTTCGATCACGTTCTCGAGCGCGGTCTTGTGCGGAAACAGGTTGAAGCGCTGGAACACCATGCTCGTCGCCAGCCGCTGGCGCGCGACCTGACGCTCCGACAGTTCGTGGAGCCGGTCGCCGGCGCGCCGGTAGCCGGCCAGTTCGCCGTTGACCCACAGCGCGCCGGCGCTGATCGTCTCGAGCTGGTTGATGCAGCGCAGGAACGTGCTCTTGCCCGAGCCCGACGGCCCGATGATGCACAGCACTTCGCCCGGCTCGACGTCGAGCGTGATGCCGTGCAGCGCCTGGAAATCGCCGTACGACTTGCGTACGTCGACCGCGCGAACGACCGCGTTCGTCATGACGTTCTCCCGAGGATTGAGGGTCGTGTCGTTCATTTGCGGCCCGCCGCCCTGCCCGCGCCGCGTGCGAAACGCCGCTCGACGCGGGCCTGCGCGAGCGACAGCACGGTGACGACCGCGAGATACCAGATGCCCGCGACGATCAGCAACTCGATCACGCGGGCATTCGCGTAGTAGATGTTCTGCGCGTTGTGCAGCATCTCCGCGTACTGCACGATGCTCGCCAGCGACGTCAGCTTGACCATGCCGATCAGCTCGTTGCCGATCGGCGGCACGATCACGCGCATCGCCTGCGGCAGGATGATCCGGCGCAGCGCCTGCAGGCGCGGCATGCCGATCGATTTCGCAGCCTCGTACTGGCCCGTGTCGACCGACAGCAGCCCCGCCCGCACGACTTCCGACGTATAGGCTCCCTGATTGATGCCGAGCCCGAGCACCGCCGCGAGGAACGGCGTCATCACGTCGACGGTCCGGTATTCGGCGATACCCGGGATGCCGAGCGTCGGAAACACCAGCGCCAGGTTGAACCACAGCAGCAGTTGCAGGATCACCGGCGTGCCGCGAAACAGCCAGATGTAGCCCTGCGCGATCGCCCCGAGCACCGGGTTCGACGACAGCCGCATCACCGCTGTGACGACGCCCAGCACGACGCCGAGCGTCATCGCGAGGACGGTCATCACGATCGTGTTGCCGAGCCCCGTCAGGATCGAGCGTGCGGTCAGGAACTGGCCGACGACGCGCCACTCGATCTGTCCGCGCGCGAACGCGACCGCCACATACGCAAGCGCGGCAATGATCGCGATCGACGCGACATAGCGGCCCCAGTAGCGCCGGCGCACGCGCACGAACCCGGCGATATCGTCCGCGGCGCGGGCGGCCGGCTCCGGTGTGTCATCGAGACGGCCCGATTCGGATGCGCTCAGCATGACGGCCCCCGGTAGTCGGCCGCCCATGCGGACTGGCGTTCGATCGCGTCGCTCAGGCGGCCGATCTGCTCGCGCACGCGCGCGGGTGACGTGCCGCCCGCCCCGCCGCGCGCGGCGACGGCCGCGTCGAGCGTCAGATGCGCGCGCACCGCGGGCGCGAGGCGCGTGTCGACGGCCTGCAACTGTTCCGCGCTCGCGTCGGCCAGTTCGATGCCGTCCCGCTCGCACGCGCGCACGAGCGTGCCGGTGATCTCGTGCGCCTCGCTGAACGGCACGCCCGTCAGCGCGAGCCAGTCCGCCACCTCGGTCGCGAGCGTGAAGCCGAGCGGCGCCTGGCGACGCATCTCGTCGACGTTGACGCGCATCGTATGGATCATCCCCGCCATCGCGGGCAGCACGAGTTCGAGCGTGTCGATCGAATCGAACGCCGCGATCTTGTCTTCCGCGAGATCGCGGTTGTACGCGAGCGGCAGCGACTTCAGCGTCGCGAGCAGGCCCGTCAGGTTGCCGATCAGGCGCCCCGCCTTGCCGCGCGCGAGTTCCGCGATGTCCGGGTTCTTCTTCTGCGGCATGATCGAGCTGCCGGTCGCATAGGCATCGTCGAGTTCCACCCAGCGGAATTGCCGTGAGGTCCACAGGATCACTTCTTCCGACAGCCGGGACAGGTTCACGGCCAGCATGCTCGTGACGAATACGAATTCGGCGACGTGATCGCGCGCGGCCACCGCGTCGATCGAGTTCTCGCACGGCGCGTCGTAACCGAGTTCCTGCGCGGACAGCTCCGGCCGCACGCAGATCGCCGAGCCCGCGAGCGCGGCCGCGCCGAGCGGCGAACGTGCGGTACGGCGGTCCCAGTCGACGAGGCGGTCGACGTCGCGATACAGCGACTGCGCGTGCGCGAGCAACTGATGACCGAACACGATCGGCTGTGCGGGCTGCAGGTGGGTGAATCCGGCGGTTACCGTGTCGACGTGCCGGCTCGCCTGGCCGATCAACGCATCCTGCAGGTCGAGCACGCCGCGCACGAGCTGGCGGGCCTTGTCGCGCAGGTACAGGCGCAGGTCGTTCGCCGCCTGGTCGTTGCGCGAGCGCCCGGCGCGCAGCTTGCCGCCCAGCGCCGGCAGCCGCTGCGTGAGCACGCGCTCGAGGAAGGTGTGCACGTCCTCGTCGACGAGCGACGGCGCGATCGCACCGGCCGCGTGGTCGCGCGCGATGCCGTCCATGGCGGCCAGCAGTTGCGCGAGTTCGTCGTCGTTCACGATGCCGGCGCGATTCAACTCGCGCGCATGCGCGCAGGAGCCCGCGAGGTCGTACGGCACGAGACGGAAGTAACTCGGATCGGAGCGCGACAGGTTCTGCAGCGCGTCGGACGGTTTCGACTGGAAGCGGCCGCCCCACAGGCGCTCGATCGGTTCGGTAAGGCTCATTGCGGTCGACCTCGACTCGGTTGGATTGCCCCCACTGTAGGCATTCAATTTTTTTTGTTGTAGCGAGAAATTGAATCCGCTTTAATGAAATTTTTCTCAGCACCGTCGCCTGCGACGCGCCCACCGATGCGCAACCGCCTGCCCCCGCTGAACCCGCTTCGCGCGTTCGAGGCTGCCGCCCGGTGCGGCACCGTGTCGGCCGCCGCCGACGAACTGCACGTAACCGCGAGCGCGGTCAGCCATCAGATCCGGATTCTCGAGAGCACGCTCGGCGTCGCACTATTCGTCAGATCAAAAGCCCGCGTAAAGCTCACGCCCGAAGGCGAGGCGTTGCTGGAACCGGTCGGCGCGGCGTTCGACATGATCGCGAACGCCACCGTCAGGCTCGATTCGCCGGCAGCCGCCGGCGATCTCGTCGTGTCGACGCCGCTGTCGCTGACGTCGCGCTGGCTCGCCCGGCACATCGGCGATTTTCTCGAGCGCTATCCGGGGATCCACCTGAAAGTGATTCCGTCGAACGACGATCGCGAGACCTACTCGCCCGACGTCGACGTATGCATTCGCTACGGGGAAGGCAACTGGCGAAACCGGCGCGTCGAGCTGCTCGCGCATCCGGCGCTGTTCCCGGTCGTAAGCCCGGCGTTGATGAACGGGCCCGATGCGATCCGCAAGGTGCAGGATCTCGCGGGACGCACGCTGTTCTGCGAGCACGCGGGCTCCTGGACGCGCTGGCTGGCGGAAGCGAACGCGGACAAGCTGCCGGGCATCCGCATTCTGGAAATCGGCAACGCGCACATCGGCGTCGAAGCCGCGGTGCACGGGCAAGGCGTCGCGCTCGGCGACAGCCTCTCCGTGCGCGACGACCTGCTCGACGGCACGCTCGTGCGGCCGTTCAGCGCGGCCGTGCCGTCGCGTCATGCCTACTATCTGGTCACGCGTCACGAGCTGGCCGATTCGCCGCTCGTGACCGCGTTCACGACGTGGTTGCGCGCCTGCCTGGCGTGACGCGCGAGCGCGCGGCAGGGGGCGGACTCAGGTAGCGAGACTCGCCAGGTCGTCCCATACCATCACGATGTTGTGCGATCGCCAGATCGGCCCCGGATCGACATACTCGCCCGCCAACCGGCCGTTCAGCGACGCGTAAAAGGCGATCGCGGCATCGTTTCCCTTGACGACACTCAACGCCGCGCCCCGATACCGCACCTTCTGCAAATGCGTGGCGAGCCGGGCGAGCAGCGTGCGGCCGATGCCGCGACGCTTGAACCCGGGGTCGACATACAGGAACTTGATCTCGCCACGGCCGCCGAAAATCGGCTCCGACGGCGCGCCGGCCGCGCCGATTCCGACGATCGTGTCGTCGATTTCCGCCACGAGCACCAGTTGGTCGCCATCGTTCGACGCCAGCTTCTCCCGCCATTTCCTGCCGCGATAGTGCGCGTCGAGGACGGCATGTGCTTGCGCCGGCGCGAGATCGCGATAGGTATGCCGCCAGACCTTGACGTGAAAATCGGCGATCGCCTGCGCATCGGCGAGGCTGGCGGATCGGATGGATATTCCGGACATGGAGGCGTCTCTCGGGCGGCTTGGCGCGCGCGGGTGCGGCGCACACGCCGGATTGTCGATGATCCGGGCGACGATGTCAGCACCTCGCAGACATGGCGGATCAGCGCGCCAGCGCTTTCGTATTGCGGACGCGGTGCAGGAACCGCGCAACCGTCACGGTGAGCACACCGCTGGTCGAGATCTCCTGCAACCGCTCCAAACCCAGCGTCAGCCGGTCGCCGCGCCGTACTCTCCGCCAAGCGCCAAGCCCTGGAGCATTCGAAGATTGTGCATCTTTGTCTCCTCCTTTCCTTGTCGCGCCGACAGGAACACCGACGACCAGCCGGCTTCGACACGTAGACTCGTGTCTGGAGGCCTGCAGACCTCAACGATAGGTCTGCAGCGTTTATTTTCGAAATGGATATGTTGATCTAACTATTCACGGCACAAATAAAATACGGTTCATCGCGGCTTTCCGGGGGAACGCCGGGGACGCCGGCATTCTGCCAGGAGCGGCCAATCGATTGATCGCATCGAAAGCAGACTTTCAGGCGCTAGAATACGACACGACGCTATCCAGATGGCGACCATGGTTGGCAGAATCGATGAGCCTTGAAGGGGTATTCAGGGAAGAACGATGCGCAGATGCAGTAGGCATTCTGGTCTGGCGGGCATTTTTGCCACGCTCTTTCGAAATAGAAAAACGAGCAATGACAAAACTGATTCGATTCCGGGTTCGGCCCGTATATCACAGTAGCGATCTTCTGGTCGAGATACTTGAAGACCATCGCACTGTCGACTTTCCAAACGTCGCTGCGATCCTACAAGATGCTCTCCATTCTGTCCCAGTGCCGCATCCAGACGGCCTTGATGATCCACGAATCGCATTATCTCAGGATCGCTATTTCAGCTATTGGAAATATGCTCGCGGATACTATGAAATAGACGACGATATCTGGGGACTATTCGTCACCGCCTCAATCAACAACTCGTCCATAGTCGCAGACATCGAACGAGCACTCCTGTTGACAGGGAAGCTCGTCAAGGAAGAAGTAGATTTCGGCAAGTTCGAGTGACCGGTGACGGCTTACGCTAGTCGGGTTGGATACCGGTTTCTTTGCAACTAGCCGGGACCATCGCTGGCGGCCGCGAGAAGCGGCACGACCAGATCGCTGATCGGCGTCGGAATTCCGTGAGATCGTCCGCATCGCTGCACAACGCCATTCCGGCAGTCCCATTCGAGGGGGCGGTTACCCTGCCGGTCGGCAAGAATGGACGTCCCCAAATCGGGCGGGCAGCGATGGAATCCGTCGACGATCTCCCGCGGCACTTCATCGCCCAGCTTCGCGCCCTCCGCACGGGCGACTTCGAGACATTCCCGCAGGTAGGCGAGCGACAGTTCAGTGATGTCGCTTCGCGAGAACATGCCGGCGCGGCGGCCAGTCAGCACCATGAGTCCCGCCACCGCGTTCTGCAAAAGCTTTCGCCACGCGAGCGAGACGAAATCGGCCGCCACCTCGACCGGGCATCGCGTGCCGTGCAACGCCGAGACCACCACGTTGCTTGCCGGCGTATCGGGCACAGTGAGCCGAGGTTTGCCGCGCAGCCACACCGACGCATCCGATTCGCGTTGCGCCGGAAACCAGACGACCGATGGCACGATCGCCGCGCCGGCTGCATATGGCGCGAAGGCGGCTGTTTGCTCGACGCCATTTTGCAGCACGCAGACAACCGTCTTCGCATCGCATAGCGCTGGGATCCAGGGTGCCGCACTCGCCACTTGCGTCGACTTGACCGCAACGAACACGAGATCGAACCTTTCCTTGACCGCTTGCGGATCGGTCAGCACGGGCCCGGGCACGACGATCTCGCCGCCATCGAAGCGCAGCGTCAGCCGCTCGTGCGCCGAGCGGCCGCAGATCACCGGCGTGCGGCCAGCCTCATGGAGGGCCGCGGCAACGGTCGTTCCGATTGCGCCCGGACCGACAACGGCGACGGTCGGGTAGTCAGACTTCGTCATGGTGTTCATCCTCCGAGTGATCTCCGAGATGCGGGCGCAGTGCGAGCGCGAGCGGAAAAATTGCCAGAGCGGTGAACGCGGTGGCATACGTGGCGGCCTGCACACCGATCCTGTCGCCGAGGAAACCGTAGAGGACGGGCGATATCGCGCCCGATGCGATCGTTCCCGTGTAGAAAATCGCAAATGCGCGCTCCGTGCGCTCGGGCGGGGACATCTCCGGAACGGTTCCGTACAGCACGGACGACGTGCCGTTGAGCATCATGCCCAGAATCGGCAGCAGCACCATGGTAAGCGCCAACGGGAGATACATCACGCCGATGATGCACGCGGCCGTACCGCCTTCCGTAAGCAGCACCGTACTCACCACACCCATGCGAACGCCAAGCCAGCCACAGAAGAATTTGCCGGCCGCCCCGCCAATGAAAACAAGCGCAAGGGCCGTCCCCAACAGTTGAGGCGAGATGCCTTTTGCGTTGAGCAGGAAAGGCAGAAAAGTAAGCAGTCCCATGCGTACGGCCGTATCGAGCACGCCAATGGAAAACAGCGCGGTGAATCCGCGCCCCCCGGTGCCCCTGCGTTGAGCGGACGCTTGCTCTTTTGCGGCCGTCTTTCCGGCGTCACGTGGCACGGCGGGAAACCAGAACGCGATGCCGGCGGCAACGACGCAGCCCAATCCGGCGACGACCCATAGCGCGTGACGCCACGGCATCATGATCACGAGCAGCGAAATGGCTGCCGGCAGCGCGGATTTCCCCAGATCGCCGGAAAAGTTGTAGAGGCTCAGTGGGCCTCTCGCGTCACGCCCATAGGTGCGCGAGATGGCGCCCGATGCGATCGGATGTTGCGTGCTGGATCCACCGCCCGATATCGCCAGCGCCACGCACAAACCGAGCAGGCCACCCGACATGCCGGCGATTGCATAGCCCAGCGCGGCGAGCAGCGTGCCGATCGCAAGGACTGCGCGACTGCCCAGGCGTTGCGCGAGACGCCCGGCCGGCAATTGCAGCACCGCCATCGTGCCGGCATAGAGGCCGCGCAGCATAGCCAGGGCCGCGAAGTCGAGTCCGAACTCCGCCTGCCATACGGGCAGCAGCGCGTAGATCATGTCCGTATAGCCATCGTGGACCGCGTGTGCAATGCAGGATAGCCATAGCACGCGCGGCCGTGATGGCACAGCGTCCCGCATGACGGGAGGAGAAAAAACCGGCAAGCGCATCGACGTTCTCTCTGTACGAGCGGCTGATGGAAGCGGCTCTTGGTTTGGTTTTCGGCTCGATGCGCCAATTTTATGGCGGAGGTATCAGCCATTTCAATTGAGCTAAAATCGCGTCAATGGAGAGAAAAAGTCACGTCATGAGCGAAAGCCACGGTGCTGCGAAAATTCGGGACGAGTTGCCGCCGCTCAATGCGCTGCGCGCTTTCGATGCGGTCGCGCGGCACGGCAGCTTCGCGGGCGCGGCGGCGGAACTGCATGTCACCCATTGGGCCGTCGGAAAACAGATCCGGCTGCTGGAGGACTGGTTCGGCCTGCCGTTGTTTGACCGTCGTCCGCGCGGCGTCGTGCTGACCGACGAAGGGGTCGTATTGCTGAACGACGTCAGCCACGCGTTCGAACACCTCGGTACCGCGGTGGTGCGGCTGCGCCACAATACCTTCACACACCGGATATCAGGCGTCGTGCGGGTGAATGTGCCGATGAGCTTCGCGTTTTGCTGGCTGCTGCCACGGCTTGCCGATTTCCATTCGCGGTATCCCGACATCGACGTCAGGGTGTCGACGACATCACGCAAGCTGCGCTATGTCGCCGACGCTTTCGATATCGGTGTTCGCTCCGGTCCGGAACAGGGTGCGGGCGTCGTGTCGCGCCCGTTGATGCCCGACCTGCGCGTGCCGGCCTGCAACCCCGCGTTGCTGCGCCAGCATCCGATACAGAGCGTGGCCGACCTGCGCCATCACACGCTGCTGCATTCGGCCACGACGCGCTCAGCCTGGTCGCACTGGTTGCGGGAAGCGGGCGCCGCCGATCTGCGGGCAGCGCGCCATGTCGAATTCGATCATGTGAATCTTCAGCTTGGCGCGGCCATCGAGGGGCTGGGCGTGGCGCTGGCGTCGCTGCCGCTGATCGGGCGCGATCTCGCCGAAGGACGCCTCGTGTGTCCCATCGCATCGCCTGTATGGCGCGCCGACGACTACACGCTGGTGACGAACGCCGATCGCGCCGACGATGCCGCGGTGTCCGCGTTCGAGCAATGGATGGAAGGCATGGCGAGCCAAGAGGCTGGATAGGCTCGCAGATCAGAACAGGCGGCACACCTTCCGTGCCTGCACGCTGACGCTACGCGTCGGGCGCTAGTCACCCGATACGGCAATACCTCGAAATGTTTTCACCTCTTTTGCGGAAAAAATGGGTTCATCGCAACCGGACCGTCAGAGCGAGGCGCAGGTACTGGCGATCAGGCTCCGCATCCATTTGTGCGGCAGCCTTCACCGCCGCATCGACATCCTCCGCGGTGCTATCCGGGATCTCACGCCATGTCTCGTTACGATATGGGTCAAGACTCGACAACCACTTCTCGGACACTGACGGAACGCGCCTTCCGTCCATGAAGTTCTCAAATCTCTGCATGATTCGCCATTCCTCTTAGCTTGCTGTTCCGTACAGTCAGATAGCAATATCACGACAGGGTGCGTTCCATGTCATTTCGTTTTGATATCGGACCATTGATGCCGGCAATACTACCGTTGGGGCGATGAACGTAGCTTCCAGCGGACAGACGACTATCGCCTTCAGGCTCTGTTGCTAAATTAATTCGATATCCTTATCGCATAATTTTATTTGAGTTCTTTCTCTTTAATGCGCCCCACCATCCCTATCGAGTTTCAGCGCTTGGCTCAGACGCCGCCGACCACCCGCGTCAGCCAGTCGTGTGTATCCGGCGCCGTGCCGTGCTGGATCGCCAGAAGCCTATCTCTAAGATTCGCTGCGACGGGACCGGATGCGCCACCGTTCACTACGATATCTTCCCCAGTGGACGATTTTGCGCGCCCGACTGGTACAAGAACTGACGCCGTTCCGCATGCGAATACTTCTGTAATTTCCCCTGAACGACACCGAGTTCGTGGAACAGGCCGACGACGGCCTTTCCAATCCCCTTGGTGCCTGCCGTCACCAGGACGCGCTTGCCTTGCAATTCCAGGTTCATGGTCATCAACCGATCTCCAATGACTTGATCTTGTCGCCTTCCAGGCTGAACACATGGTCGAGCTGGACAGGGCTACCCGGGAAATTGCCCACAACATTGGCCGTGACCGTCAGCCGACCGCCTTCCTGGGAAGCGCTGACAGGCTCCACGGTGTACTCGAATTTCTTCCGTACCTCCCGTCGCCAGGACTCGATGGCGCCATGGCCCTGGTGCGTCTGGCCGTCGTCAACGACGACCGCATCCTGCGAGAAGACACGCACGATGTGCCCGACGTCCTCGCCATTGGTGATCTTGAAGTAGGCAGAGACTGGATCTGGTAGTGAAAGGGACATGGTTGCGTTCTCGCAATAGTTTGCTGTACTAGTATTTTCGCCATAGACTATTTATTCATCAAGAACGCACCGAAAAGTAAGTTACTGCGCTATGGGAAAGATATACACGCCCGCCACCGCCGCACTGGGGGTAGAGGAAGTTCTTCGACTGCTGGAAGGTCGATGGAAACTGATCATCCTTTTCCATTTGTTCGATGGAAAAGTACAACGCTATTCGGATTTCGAGAAGTTGATCCCCGGGATTTCTCAGAAGATGCTGGCCCAACAACTCCGGCAACTGGAATCCGATGGAATCGTGTCGCGAAAGCTGTATCCGCAAGTCCCGCCGAAAGTCGAGTACCGTCTAACGGATTGGGGGCAGGCTTTGTGTCCTGCTTTGGATGCGATGCTGAAATGGGCGGAAAAACGCGAAACGCTGGTTGCGACGCCCGCTCCGGACGAGAACACTGACGACTGATGATTTGGTTGGCCGACAACCATCCGTGCCGCCCGATCTCCCATGCCCCGCAGCAAACGGGGTGACGTTTATCTACGCACCCTGCTGATTCAGGCGCACGAGCCGTGATCTCGAGTTCGAAGCACGTACCGGCACATAGGAGGAATCTGCTGGCACGTCGGGCCTAAAAATGTCGGAACCCGGCCGTCGCGGCATAGCATTGCAAGTTCGGGTTGGATGACGCGAACGCGGGCTCACGGTCGTGTGCAAGGCAACGCTTTCGGCGCGGCGGCGGCCCGCCTCGTCAGAAATTGCCCCTGGTAGACTGCCTCGCAGCGACCGCGGCCATCGCACAACATGGTCGATTTTCGGTGGATCCTCGCGCGGCGTTAGAATAGCGCCCCTGCTCATGGGAGACGAAAATGTCCTGGTTCATTTACGAAGTGCCCGAATACCACGAAGACGCTGCGCGCATCGAGCCCTTTAGCGACCTGCGTAGCCGTGTGCTGAAAGTCAGTGGCCCGGCCATGGCCGACGAACTGGAAAGCGTTCGCGAGAACGCCGCGGCGACAGCGGACACACCCGAGCGCCCCCTGCGTACTCCGGAAAATCCGCATGTCTTTCCGATTCCTTACGCCGACTCCATGATCCTGGTCGGGTTCATCTTCGATCTGAAACGCGAATTCCGGCAACTGGTCGTGTCACCCGTGGAAATGCCCTGGCTGAAAGACGCGTAAAAGGTGGTCGGAACGGAAGCCGACGGGCGCGTTGCTCCTGTTCTGGAGCCGGGTCCGAATATTCAGCGCACGCGTTCGGTACACACGCCTCGAGTTGGTACCGCGCGTCGGACTGAATCGAGCTGCTCAGTTATTAAAACTGAGGTAGCTGCCGCCGATCGCGAGTGGGTACCGAGACGCGTTCAACATCTTTTCCGACACGTTGCATCCAGGCCACCACAGGGAACGTGCGCCGCATCAACCATTCTCGCCCCTAAGCTACGCCTGCCGTACGACGACATCCCAAGCGGTATGACACACTTGCCCCGGTAGGGTGAGCGCGCGCAGCACCACACGGTCGCCGCGCGTCACCGACAGTTTGCCGTTGCATGGCACCTGCAACGATCGCACTTCACCGTTTTGCTCCAGCTGTGCCCGCGGAGCCGATGGTTGGCCGCTCAGATGCGACAGCGAGATATCGATCACGGCTCGTTCGTGCAGCACTTCGAATTCGAGCTTGTGCGCCGCCCAGGCATTGAACGCAACGCCTTGCGGGTGTCGAAACGAACTGCCGGCAGCGAGGCGCGGGACATTGGGCAGCATGTCCTCATGCGCCGCGACGAAGGCCAGACCGCTGGCGGAGAATCGTTCTAAGCACTGCGAATCGAGTTCGGCGGGTTGTTCTCGAACTGCGGATTCGGGAGCGAGCGCAAACGCCTGCCCGAGTGCGATTGCATGGTCCGCTTCGCGAGCCAGATATCGCCAGCGATTCAGGTAGCGCACATCGCCAGTCATGTGCAAACCGCGGATCGGTTTGCCCTGATATTCGAGCAGGATCCGAGCCGTATCGAAATCATGTCGCTCGTGAAGGCCCCATTTCGTGACGAAATTCTGCTCGCAGCCGACGAGTCGAACCTGCCCGAGGCCGCCCCAAAGATGCAGGAACGTCGTATCCAGTCCATAGATCGCCTGGAAATCCTGCCCGATTCGTCCGGCCTGTGCCCGAACGTGTTGCGCGAACTGCGCCCAGGCGATGCGCCCGCCGACAACAAGCCCGGCCTGTAGCGGATGTCCCAATCGGTCGAGCACGTCCTGTGCGCACTGGTGCGTCAGCGCGTCTCTCCGCTCTCCTATGATCGGTGACATGACGAATGCGCAGAAATGCGCGTCGGGCGCGACGTGGAGATGATCATCGTCGGGTACGACATCGAAGATGTCGAAGCTCGGGCCCGGGAACCAGATATCGGCATCGTAGAGGGCAAGCGTCTTGAGTTCCGGATCGGCGTCGAAGATTGCCGCCGCCGATATGTAGCGATCCCATGGCAGGTCGCCGGTGCCCACACTGGTGTAGACCTCGATGCCGTTCGCCACCAACAATGCTTGCTTTTTCGCGGACAGGCCGTAACCGATGACGCCAATGCGACCGCGATAGTCCGTCGCACGCAGCGATACGATGAAGGGAATGACCATCTCGTACCAGGCCTGCGTGTTGTCGTCGATCGCGAAGGCGACGAGATGGTGGCGGCTGGTCTCGTTGTTGTCGGGCATGTTCGTGTGTGTGGTGATGGACGGGTAGTTTCGTGTTTCGAATAGGTCCGGTCCGGCTGGCGTTTTTATGCGTTACGTTAATTATTCTGCAGTAGTCGCATATGCATGCCCACCATTCGATAATGAGGAGAGTCAATTCAATGACGCTGTTGGCATTTTCGTTCGTAGAGTAAACGATGCTCGATTGCAATTGAAGGCGTTCGTGTAGATGCGCTGTTTGGTGCGTACGTCATGTCGGTGCCATTTCAAGGGGAGCGCATTTTTGAACAACACGAGATTGATGCTGCAAATGAGTCCGACGACGGCACTGCGGCCGGCGCCGGCATTCGGCAATGGCCACCGTCACGGTCGACAAACATCGCGCTATTGCCAACGGCTGGCTGCGTCGCGCGGTCGACGAAATCCGCGTGATGCACCTCTATGACGACGAACGCCGGCGCATCGCGACGATCTTCTGAGGTTCGAGCGCAGGTACGACAACGCCCGCTTTCGCGGTATGTATCGAGCGAAACATCAATCCAGCTTTCACGCGAGAGCACCCATTCAAGCGCTCGGCGTCTCTCGGTCACTACCCGTGTTCGAGACTGCAGCGTGATGAATAGCCTGCAGCGACGACGCCCCATGCCGCATCCAGCGCACCCCCTGTCACACTACCCGACAGCGTGGCCATGCCCGGATTGCCAAGCCCGTCGCCCGCCTGTCACGCCGCACCTGCCGTGTACACCGCCGCGACAACGGCCGCCACGATCGCAATGATCGATACGAACCCGCCGACAGTCACACACCCGGATTCCACTCAAGCACGTCGGGCGTCACCCCGACACCCGTTGAGCCCAAATTCCCTACCGAACGACGCTTCACAACGCCAAAAATAAGACCCGCACGCGAGGTTGGATGCGCGTATGATGAATTTGCCCGAGTGCACGTAAGCGGCTTGACTGCTCACCCCGCCCCCGCCCCTCTCTCGCACGTGTCGTTGCCCCTTTCGCGTCACCCGCCACGCCTTGGCGATCCGGGAAGAATGGGCTCATCCTCACGGTTCGTCGCCACGAGCACCAGCAGGTCGTGACGAGTTTTCGCAGCTCAGCGAACAAAAATTTCAAATCCTAAATGGAAGGTGGCAATCATGAGCTGGTACTGCGATGTAGAGCACGAGTTGGCCAATATCAGGCGATCGATCGGACTACTTGAGAAGACGCAACACGCCTTCGTCAACCGATCGTCCGTCAACGATCCAGCGTATTGGCGAGTCAAGCTCAACAAACTCCGCACGCGATTCGAGCGAAACAAGGTTCTCGAACTCCAGATGGATGAGCTTTTTGCCCGCCTCCAGCGAATCCAGGATTCGAGCTTCCGCAAATAGAAGTTTGCCGCGCGCGTGCGGGCCGTCGACAGTCGCGGCACCCACCCTGTATGACCCGGGAGCAACATCATGATTGACGCCAACCCGAACAGCACCTTTCGGCACCTGCCGCTCACACTCGAACAAGACGCAGAAATTCGTCACTACATCAAGCGGAAAAGTCAAAAAGGCGAGCCATGGGACACGCCGGAGCTGGCGACGATGCTTCGGGACATGCTCGATCCCCCTCCGAACGACGACGAGGAGCCGGAGGCCGATATTGAAGAAACGAAATTGGCCTGCGAATATGCGTTGGCTTCGGTCGACGAAGCAATGGAACCCGTTTCCGCAAGCGAAGAACGACATGCGGCAATGGAAAGCGAAGAGATGAAGCGCCCGTGACAGTAGCGCGCCGCGATGGCCGAAGAAGCGGCGCTACCGTTATTCACGTTCAGCCAGATTGAGCGGCCAGCCATTCCTCCGCCCACTTCGTCGCATACGCAACTGCGTCATCACGCACATCGAAGCCAGCCAGGTCGCCGCTGGAGTGCACTTCTCTCTCATCGCCGTCCTCCAGAATCGTGACGATCCTCACATGCGCGATGAATTCTCCATCAGCCCTGCGCGGCGTCGGATCGATTCGGAGCCGCGTCGAATTGAAGAGCATTTGCCCCTCCGTGACCAGTTGCCGCGAGCCGTGCTGCCGCAGCAGCAGCGCAGGAACGCGCGTCAGACCTTGAGCATTGCACCGCATTGCGGCATGAACGGGGAGCACGTCGCCGACGATCGTTTGCATTCACCGCGAACGCTAGCCTCGTACAGGTTGATCAACGTCAACGGACAAGCAGAAGTTCAGTGCGCCCATCGACGACCATGACGTTCGATCGCCGCCACGACGACATTGAGCACATGGCGAGCAACACCCTCGTCAGTCATGCCCGCGTCGAGGTACTGGCGAACCTTCATGCTCTGCGATTGACGGGAGCCGTTCTCATTGTCCATCACGAAAATATTGGCACTCCCGGCATCAGCCATCAATACAACGTGAATCGTCTTGCCGCACGCAATCGCTTGCATATTCAGGGTCACCATGGACGAGCCTGGTTGAGTCATTCGGATCTCAAGTATGCTCGCCAACATCCAGTCGTATTCGCCTATAAACCCCTCCTTTCCAGTCGTTTCATCGGCGATTCGTACCCAGTGAGCACTTTCGGCTTATACGCACGACTGCATCGGCTCGATGTTGTTGTTCGTACGGATCTCCATGCGTAGAACGTGTGGTGGCCCCTTTCCGACCGGCACGCTAGGTCCGTCGAACATACCGCTCCGACACGACTGAGCGCTGCTGGATCCATGCGACGGCAAGCTCCAGCGCTTCATTGCGTGCCTCCTGCGCATTGGCGAAGTCCCCATCGACGCCGAGCGTGCGTGTTTCCCCGGCCCGGTCGGTGACGATGGCCGATGCTGCGTAGCGGCCACGTTCGGTGACGGTTACCACTGGCCGGACCTCGCAGCCGTGATACTCCATGACATTGTCCGTTTGCATATGACACCTCCTGCAGTGCATTGCGCATGGCTTGGGCGCGGGACACCGATAATGCGCGAGGGCGTCACCACGTCGGCTGTCACCGCCGCGAGTCCCCGCGCGCGACGAACAGCTTGTCGTCGAGATCGCGCAGCCATTCAGCCTGCGCGTCCAGGCAACACGAGAACGTCGTCCGGCTACTCGGCACGAAACGCGCCTCCATGCTTCCTCACCCGCCGTTGCCAGCGGTCTGCCGGCTGCGGCGTGGTGTGTCGCTCGGGTGCAGCGCATCGAGGAACGTTTTGCCCTTCTCGGTCAGGTATGCGCGGCGTGCACCTGCGGCGCAATGTTCCAGCATGACCAGTTGGCGTTCAAACAGTGCGTCGAGCTCGGCGCGATTCATATCGATCTGGTCCGGCGCCTGGCGAACCAGCATCAAGGTCGCAAATTCGTGTGGGCTGAGCATTTCCGTCTCCCATAAGACATCGTCCCAATGCAGGGGCACGGTGCAGAAAACGACGCGTCGTGCAGGCCGTATATAGAAAGGCGGCGCTGCCATGCGCCGCGGCGCGCTCACGCAAGGAAGCGCGCCACCGAGCCCGTGTCATCGAGACAGCCGGCGCGTACTTTGGCCGTTTGCACACGTCGCTGATCGTCAGCACCCCCTCGTCAAGCGATCCATCGGTCGCTGCCGGGTCGAGCCCCGACAGCGATCGCGGTGATCTCGACGCTGTCGTCGATACGGCCGATGTGGAGAAAAGAGTTCGCTGCGCATCGCGCGCAGGCTTGCGGAAAAGCCCGCAAGGACGCTGGTCATCTGCCGGTACAGGCGGTCGAATTCGCCCAGCAGATTTGTGCTGAAGAAAAGATCGCTCATGACTGGCTCCTCGAAACCGGGGCCTCTCACGAAGAACGAACCGGACCACGCGCTCCAGTTCGCCCGTCCGTGGAAAAGCTCCGCCGACAAACAAATCGAAACACGCAGCGCTTATCGCGACTGCCTGAGCGATGCATAAAATAGCGCAAGCAACGGAAATTTCAAGGGGCCCTGCAACATGTCATCCGGGAGGCTTCATGGTCCTTTTCGATACGCTTCGGGAACAGATGGACAGCGTGCGCATGCCGCTCTTTGCCGTCACGGTCACGGCGGCCGCACAGGTGAATACCCCGCTCTTCGCGATACTCCACTGGCATGGATTCCGGCGCGCGACACCGCTCGTGCTGCCCGGCGTCGAGATTCCACCGCGGCCGGTTCCGGGCTCGGCTCTCCAGATCGATACACCTTGGCACAGCGTCGAGATCGTGGACGCCATGCTGCTCGATGCCGCCTGGCAATCAGGCGCATGGGATGTCGAGCGCGTCGAGCGGCGCGGCTGCAACGTGATCGGCGCCAGCGCTGCCGAGGCGCTCGCTTGCCGTCAGGCGTTCGGCGACTATGGCGAGAACGCGGCCCACTCCCCGCAGCTTCTCGCTGACGAGACCGATCGCGACGAGCTGATCCAGCTTGCCGCGCGCCGAGGCTACGTGCGCTGGCTGTTCCGGCCCGTCAAGGGAGGCCTGTGGCGCACGCTCGATGAGCCGGACGACACCCTGGACGCCGATGGCGGACGCCAGCCGCCCTGCCCTGTACTGCCTGAGCCCCGCCGCCCGGATGGACGCGGCCGCACGGTTTATCGCCTCGGCACGGTCCATCGCATCCTGCTGCCACGCTGAAACAATTTGTTACAAAGAGCCTTTTTTACGCCCCTTGAAGGGCGCGATGGGCGCCTCTATTTCGCATTCCGCCAGACAGTGGTGCGGCTGCCCGGCGGCGACTCTTAGTCAGTCAGGACGCCCGGCAACCGGATTCCTTTTTCGTGAACCTTTAATCGCTCAGGAGATGAGAATGCGGATTCGTCCCCTCTACGACCGGGTAATCGTCAAGCGAATCGAGACGCAGCGGACGACGGCCTCGGGCATCGTGATTCCCGACTCGGCCGCGGAAAAGCCCGAGCAGGGTGAAGTCGTCGCGGTCGGCAGCGGCCGGCTGCTGCAGGATGGAACGCTGCGCGCGCTCCAGGTGAAAGTCGGTGACCAGGTTCTCTTCGGAAAATACGCAGGCCAGACCGTCAAGGTCGATGGCGACGAACTCCTCGTCATGCGTGAGGAAGACGTCATGGGCGTCCTCGAGTCCGATACCGGCGCGTCCCGCAAGGCCGCCTGACATCCTGAGCCGGTCGCGAACACCCGACGGGTTGTTCGCGCCGCGTTGAGTCAACGACTACTATCCGGAGCAACAACATGAGTGCAAAAGACGTCAAATTCCATGACAGCGCCCGCGCCCGCATCGTCAAGGGCGTGAACGTCCTCGCCGATGCCGTGAAGGTGACGCTCGGGCCGAAAGGCCGCAACGTGCTGATCGAGCGCAGCTTCGGCGCACCCACCATCACGAAGGATGGCGTATCTGTCGCGAAGGAAATCGAGCTGAAGGACCGCTTCGAAAACATGGGCGCGCAGATCGTCAAGCAGGTCGCATCGAAGACCGCGGATGTGGCCGGCGACGGCACGACCACGGCCACCGTGCTCGCGCAGGCGATCGTGCAGGAAGGCATGAAGCACGTCGCCGCCGGCATGAATCCGATGGACCTCAAGCGCGGCATCGACAAGGCCGTGGCCGCCGTGCTCGACGAGCTGCGCAAACTGTCGAAGCCGATTTCCACGAACCGGGAGATCGCGCAGGTGGGCTCGATCTCGGCGAACTCGGACGACGCGATCGGCAAGATCATCGCCGACGCCATGGAGAAGGTCGGCAAGGAAGGCGTCATCACGGTCGAGGATGGCAAGTCGCTCGAGAACGAGCTGGATGTGGTTGAAGGGATGCAGTTCGACCGCGGCTACGTCAGCCCCTACTTCATCAACGATCCGGAAAAGCAGGCCGCGTATCTGGACGACGCGCTGATCCTGTTGCACGACAAGAAGATTTCGAACATCCGGGATCTGCTGCCGGTTCTCGAGGCGACCTCCAAGGCGGGCAAGCCGCTGCTGATCGTGGCGGAAGACATCGACGGCGAAGCGCTGGCCACGCTCGTGGTCAACGCGATGCGGGGCATCCTGAAGGTCGCGGCCGTCAAGGCGCCCGGTTTCGGCGACCGGCGCAAGGCCATGCTGGAGGACATCGCGATCCTCACTGGCGCGACCGTCATCTCGGAAGAAACCGGCAAGCAACTGCAGAAGGCCTCGCTCGACGATCTCGGCCGCGCGAAGCGCGTCGAGGTCCGCAAGGACGACACGATCATCATCGACGGCGCGGGCGACGAGCAGCACATCGAGGCGCGCGTGAAGTCGATCCGTACGCAGATCGAGGAAGCCACGAGCGACTACGATCGCGAGAAGCTGCAGGAACGCGTGGCGAAGCTCGCCGGGGGTGTAGCCGTCATCAAGGTCGGCGCGGCCACCGAAGTCGAAATGAAGGAGAAAAAGGACCGCGTCGACGATGCGCTGCACGCCACACGCGCGGCGGTCGAGGAAGGTATCGTGCCGGGTGGTGGCGTGGCGCTTCTGCGTGCGCGTTCGACGGCGACGAGCCTGAAAGGCGCCAACAGTGATCAGGACGCCGGCATCCAGATCGTGCTGCGCGCGCTCGAAGCACCGCTGCGCGTGATCGCGTCGAATGCCGGGGACGAGCCGTCCGTCGTCATCGCGAAGGTGCTCGAAGGCACGGGCAACTTCGGCTACAACGCGGCCACCGGCGAGTATGGCGATCTGGTCGAGGCCGGTGTGGTCGATCCGACCAAGGTCACGCGCACGGCACTGCAAAACGCCGCATCGATTGCCGGGCTGATCCTGACGACGGATGCAACGGTTGCCGATGCGCCGAAGGATGAAAAGCCTGCGCAGGCCGCCGCACCGGAGCTCGAGTACTGACCTGCGGGTCTTGCATGCGCCGGCTAGCAGTCGCGGCCGGCGCAACGCGTTCGGCGCCGCACGCTATTCCTGTCATGCGGCGCCGCTTTTTGTGGTGGAGCGGCCTTGACGTCCTCACCCGCCTAAAGGCGGAGGATTCCCACACCTGGCGATGCACGTCCGCATCGGAGAATGTTCAGCGCAGCGTTGATATCACGATCATGCACGACACCACAGCCACTGCAGGCCCACTCTCTTATTCGCAGTCCCGCGATACCTTTCGGCCGCGTCGTGCTGTCTTTCGACCCGCACGACGAACAGGACTGGGTAGAACCGCTTTCGTCGACTTCCTCGAACGTGGCCCCGTGCGCCATCGCCTTGTAACGGAGCTTGTTTCGGAAGGACGACCAGGATGCGTCGTAGACGCTCTTCGCCATCCTGGTTCTGGCGAGCTTCGCGGCCGACACGTTGCCGACCGCGAGGTAATCGAAACGCCGCACCAGATCGAGCGCGAGCTTGTGCTGGAAATCGGCACGGGCATTCGCCACTTTGGCGTGCAGCTTCGCGATATGTCGCTTGTGCTTGCGCGCCCGTTGAGCTTTCGCCAGTTTCTCCGCCGCGCGTCGGCCGAATCGGTCATTGGGCAGCTTCTCGCCGGTCGAAAGTGTGGCGAAGTCTTTCAGGCCGAGATCGATGCCAACACCGGAACGGACCGGGCGGGCCTGCACATCGGGCATCTCGATCACGATGTTGAGAAACCAGTTGCCACGCGCATCCTGCGCAAAGTTGGTCCCGTCCTTGATCTTGCCTTCTGGAAGCAGTCGGCTGTTGAACACGCGGAAGGCATTGCCGGCGAAACGGAACGCATCACCTTCGCGCTTCAGGTCACGCCCCTTCAGCGGCACCCAGCCAAGCGACTTCCTGCCACGATAGCGCAGGTAGGGGCGTCGGTGCTGACTGCGCGACTTCGCATATTGCTCGCACGTCGCGTTGATCGTGCCGGAGTGGATGCCGAGCGCCTTGCTGCTCCCCGTCGTCAGCACGTTCAGATCGAATCCCGTCGGCCACTTCTTGCTCCACTTGAGCGCATGCTTCTGCGTGTCATTGCAGAAGTTCCAGACGTAGTTCACCGCACGGCTCTGCTTGTTGAGCAGTCCGTTGAGCGACTTCACGCGGTAGCGGTAGACAAGAATCATGCCGGTGATCCTAACCCGTGGAAGAAGCTGCCTGTCAACAGCACTCCTTTCCTTCCCGCCATCGATGGCGGGGTTTCTCGGAGCAAATTCTGATGAAACTGAAGCTGAACATCGATTCGAAACCGCTGGACGTCGATATCGACGACGTCGTGGCTGGACTGCTGGCGGTCCGCTTGGATCTGCCTGCAACCGCTGATCACCAGGACGCCCTCACCCGCTATCTCAGCGAGAAGGGCGCGCCCTGGATACTCGACGAGGAACATATGCGTCGACGCATCCTTCGCCGGCTGATTCTGGATATCGCCGATCCGGCACTCGTGATTCGTCATCTCATGGCGGACGAGTGAGCCGGACGGGTCGATTCCGAAGCGCGGGGAGTGATATCAGCCGATATCGATCGTGCGACTCGTGAACCTGGCCGGTTCCGATTTCGGCACGGTCAACGTGAGGACACCGTTGTCGAACTTTGCCAACGTGCGCTCGGGGTCGGCGTTGTCCGGCATCGGGATCGTGCGCGTGAAGCTTCCATGCGCGCGCTCCAGCCGGTAGCAGCCGTTTTCCTCACTGTGCACATCCTGCTTTTTCTCGCCGCGCAGCACGATTGCCCCATCCTCGACGCTCACCTTCAGATCTTCGCGCTCCATTCCGGGCAGTTCGGCGGTGACGCGCAGCACCGGCCCTTCATCGACGACGTCGATGCGCGGCTGGAAACGCGATGAACTGAAGTCGCCAAACCAGCGTTCGAGCGCGCCGCGGCCAGCAAACGGGTCATGAAAGAATTCCTCCATTGCACCCCATGATTCGCGCGAGAACAGGCGCGAAATGTCAGGCCACGCGGCGCGCCATGGCTCGCCTGCCGATGCGTTTTCCGGATCTCCCGCATCAGACTTGCGGGCAGCGCCGCGAAGAAACTTGAAGGGGTTCCACTTTTTCGGATCGGTGTTCATAGCGTCCTCCGATTCAGCTTCAATCTGGTTTGAGCCGCGGTCAGCCCATCGGGTAGCAAGCACGCGCCGCGCTTTGCCCTGTTCCCTGTTACGCGACGGCGGAGGCACCCGTGCTGCACCGCGGCGGCTGGCGCCTCAGTTGGTCTTGATTTCGATGCGTCGTGGACGCGCTTCGTCGCGGCGTGGGATCGTCAGCTTCAGCACCCCATCCTGGAGGCTCGCCTCGATCCTGGACGTATCGAAGTCCGCCGACAGCGTAAATGTGCGAGCGAAATGCGGCTGACGGACCTCGGCATGCTTCAGCCGCAGGTTTTGCGGCGTCGGCACCATTGCCTCGGCTTCGATCAGGAGGCTGCTGTCGTGAACCTTGACGTCGAGCTTGTCCTTCGTGACGCCGGGCAAATCGGCCCACAGCGTCACACCCTGGCTGTCCTCGTAGACGTCGACGGCCGGCACGAGTGTCACCCGGCGCGCGGGCTGTTCGGTTCCGCGACGTGCGACGGCAGACGAGTCTCGTTCCGTCAGTTGGGTCGTGTCTTTCATGATGGGCTCCTCGTATTACTGGACAGTGATGGCGCGCGGCTTGGACGATTCACGCTTGCCGACGCTGATCAACAGACAGCCGTTTTCGTAGCGCGCCTGAACCTTGTCGGGATCCGCGGTTTCGGGCAGCTCGATGACGCGCCGGAACATGCCGATAAAGCGCTCCTGCGCATAGGTGCGCCGCTCGCTGTCGGTATCGGGTTGGGGCGATTTGCGTTCACCGCTGATGGTCAGCAGCCCCTTGTCGATCGACACATCGAGCGTGCCGGCATCGACACCAGGCGCGAACGCGACGATCTCGATCGAATCGTCTGTCGCGCCGATATTGACCTGGGGGAAAGTGCCGAAGCGGCTCGCGCGGATGCTGGACGGGAAACCGCCGAAGAGCTGCGCCATCTGCTGCTGCAGGCGGTCGAACTCGCTGAAGAGGTCGGTTCCGAAGTAGAGATCGCTCATGATCACATCCTCCTCGATTGCAGCATGGAGGCGAACGGGCCTACGCGCTCCAGTTCGCCTGCCACACTGCTGGCAAACAAATCGAAACACGCAGCGCGCGGAGTGAAGCGGCCCGCGCGTCTGCCTGAGCGAAACTTAAGATAGGAATTCTGCGGAAAATTTCAAGGGGGTGGTGGCGGTTTTTTGCACTTGAAATCGTTCGCCGGCGCCTATAAGCCGGGGGGCGGCCCCCTTTCGTCTGACTATTATCCCGGCCAGATCTCAGCGGCATTCTCGGTACTCAACTGCCCACGCCAGGCATGAAGAAAAACCGGCGTCGGTTAGCGGCCCGAACGAGTATTCAGTCGCAGCGATGAGGCCGCCATTTCGTCCGGATGAGCCCGTGGCGTGACCGGAGAAACCTCACCCCTAACTCGAATTCAACATGCCCGGTCGTTAAAGCAGAGGCACTGGCGCTCGGTCGGGCCCGGCACGCACTCGTGGACGAAACAGGCACCCATGTCGGGCACCGGCTCGGAAGGAAATATGGCGGCAATGTGAAGGCCGACAGTCGCAGGATGCCCGTCATCCTGCAGTTCTCTCTACAACAACGACAATTGGCCCGACAGGCTCGCACGAGCGCCGTGTTCGCTTTCCTGCTCCGATGGGCCCGGTCGGTCTGCGGACTGAATGTTCCCATTCCGCGCCGCATTCCCGCCGTCCGGCCGATATTTGCGCGCCCACGCGGTGCCAAGCACATCGGAGGAGAACACAACACCCGGCGCAATCTGAACAAGCTCGCTCATCTGCGGCTCTTCCTAGGCGGACTGAACGTCGAAGTGCGCAGCAGCGTAGCGCGCACTGCAATTCCACACTTCAGCGGCATTCCGGATGAAGGTGGCCCATCCATTCTCCACGATCAATTCGGCGTCCGGAAATACGTCGCCGTGTCCCATCGCCCTGGCAGCAAAGATCGTCCGCTCACGACACGTCGCCCGGTATTTCCCATCGGGTAGCGTTGACGGCATCGGACTCAACCGTCGACTCCTTTCACTGCTCGATCAAAAACCGGTCACGGTTCTTCGCGCCTGCAATCCAATGCGGCGGCTTGCCGCGCCCGCTCCACGTCGCGCCCGTTTTCGGATCGCGATACTTCGGTGCGACCGGCGCGCGGGTGGCGCTCGACGGAGCGGCACGGCGTCGCCCGAAAAGTTGTTCGGGCGTGATGCCATATTCGGCAATCTGCTCACGCATCGTCGTGATAAGGCTTTCCAGTTCGGCGAGCCGCGCTGCTTCCGCTTTCTGTGCCAGCGCTTCTGCCTGTGCTTTAAGTTCGAGGTAGGTAGCCATGGATATGAAAGGATTCCTTGAAATTTGGAAAGTGGTCCAACAGCCCCTCTATGTCGAGGCAAAAGGCCGTCGACATTATATTCGCGGCAGTGGTGACAATCGATAGCGATCGATTTCCGCAGTATGCCCTATCGGGTTTATATAAATCAAACTGAATCCGGAAGCGGTGTAGTCGCTTTATAAGAATATCCGCCTTTTCGCCGCGTAAGCGATCCGGTCGCCGGGTGTCCGGCGTCGGAGGCTGCGATGGCTGCAACGGAACGGATCATGATGGCGACGCGACAGGCTCGTCGGTTGGTCGCTGGAATGCGGACCTCAAGATCCCATGTCGAGACGGTGTGCAAATCCCGTGACTGCCCCAAGCCGAGAAGCCGGTTATGCGCGCGATCGTGCGTTCGTCGCGCATGTCCCTCACGTCGCGCGCCGCGGCCCCGCGCGATCGCCACCGGCATGTGCTGGACATCGGTAGGCGCGCCATTACATCAACGGAAAATGATTCTGACGTGTAACGCCGTGCGAACGGCCGGGGCCTCCGGTCACCGGAAGCCCCCGGCGCGACGCCGACATCGGATTCGCAGCCCGTCGCGGGCTGCGCGTCACACTCTGGCGTTGCCCGTCAAAGCGCGTTCGGCGCCGCCCTTCCGTCAAGCACCGCGGCGACGTTATCGAGCGCGGTAAAACCCATCTGGTCGCGTGTCTCGATCGTCGCGCTGGCCATGTGCGGCGACAGAAACACATTGTCGAGCGCGGCGAAACGCGGATCGATATCGGGCTCGTTCCGATAGACGTCAAGCCCCGCGCCGAACAACCGATGCGACGTCAACGCCTCGTGGAGCGCATCCTCGTCGACGAGACTCCCGCGCGCCGCGTTGACGAACACCGCACCGTCACGCATCAGGCCGAACGCGCGGCGCGTCATCAACGGCGTGCCGCCGCCCGGCACGTGCAGCGTGAGGATGTCGCACTGCGGCAGCAGCGTGTCGAGATCCGCGCAATAGCGGGCGCCCGCCTCGACCTCGGGCGGCGCCGGCCGCCTGTCGGTATAGACGATCTTCATTCCGAAGCCGCGTGCGCGCTGCGCGACCGCGCGGCCGATCCGGCCGAAGCCGACGATCCCGAGCGTCTTGCCGTTCACGCGCGTGCCGAGCATGTCGGTCATGCCGAACGACTTGCCCCACCCCGCGCGCACGATGCGCTCGTACTCCGATGCACGCCGGCACGCGGCCAGAATCAGCAGCATCGTGAAATCGGCCGTGCAATCGGTCAGCGCGTCGGGCGCGTTGCTGACCACGATCCCGCGCTCGCGCGCGGCGGCCACATCCAGGTGGTCGTAGCCGGCGCTCGCGTTCGCGATGATCTTCACGCTCGGCGGCAATGCCGCGATGTGCTCGGCCTGCAGCCCCGATTTCTTGCCGATCAGCACCGCCGGCGTCGCGCAGCGGTTGCAGAACTCGACGACGGACGGTGCATCCATGTCGGCGTCCGTCACGTATGCATGGAATTCGGCTTCGGCACGGGCGGCCACGGCCGCGGGAACCCGTCGCGCAACCAGCAGGCGGGGGCGATTGTTGTCAGGCATGGTCTCGTCCTTGGGTCGGAAAACGAAGCACAGCCTACGAAGCGCGCTCGGCGCGGGTCAATATTGATTGATCCAATCAATGTGTCCGCGCGGCATCGAGCTGCCGGCTTCCCGGGCCGGTTCCGGTTGCATCGCCTGCTGCGCATCCCCCGCGCAGGCCCGTGAACGACGTGCCCGCGAACTCAGGAAAACCCTGACGCCGCCCCGTCGCGACGGGGCGGTTGATATTGATTGAAAGAATCAAGATTGCTGGGGAATCGCCGCCGCGCAATGCTTTTTGCATGTTCAACGGACGGAAGACAAGGTCGTGAAAATGCAGGCACGGAAAAAAATCGCGGCAGTGACGGGCGCCGGCACGGGGATCGGCCAGGCAGCGGCCGTCGCGCTGGCGCGAGCCGGATTCGGCGTGGCATTGCTCGGCAGGCGCATCGAGCCGCTGCTGGCGACGAAGGAGATCATCGAGCAAGCCGGCGGGGTGGCCGCGGCGATTCCGACCGACGTCGCTGACGAGGCGTCGGTGGACGCAAGCTTCGCGCGGATCGAACGCGAGTTCGGGCATCTCGACGTGCTGTTCAACAACGCCGGCCGCAATGCCGGCGCCGTGCCGCTCGACGACTACTCGCTCGAATTCTGGAACGACGTGGTCGCGACCAACCTGACCGGCGTCTTCCTGTGCGCACGTGCCGCGTGGCGCCAGATGAAGCGCCAGACTCCGCAAGGCGGCCGCATCATCAACAACGGTTCGATCTCGGCGCACTCGCCGCGCCCGAACACAATCGCGTACACGGCCACCAAGCATGCCGTCCTCGGCATCACCCGTTCGCTCGCGCTCGACGGCCGGCCGTTCAACATCGCGTGCGGCCAGATCGACATCGGCAACGCCGCCACGTCGCTGACCGAACGCATGAACAGCGGCGTGCTGCAGGCCGACGGCCGCGTCGCGCCCGAGCCGCGCGTCGACGTCGCGCACGTCGCGGACGCCATCGTGCAGATGGCGAGCCTTCCGCTCGAAGCCAACATTCTGAACATGACGATCATGGCGAGCGCGATGCCGTACGTCGGGCGCGGCTGACCCGACGATCGCCGGCGCTCGTGACGACAACGCGCCGGCCCCCCCCCATCAGGAGACAGGAGACAACATTGAAAACCGCAGAAGAACAGGTTTCGGCCATGCGCGAGTTCAGCGCGCACGCGGACGTCGCCAGAAGGTCGCGAGTGCGCTACGGCGTGCTGTCGATGCTGCTGGTGGCGACCATCCTCAACTACGTCGACCGCTCGGCGCTCGGCATCGTCGCACCGGCGCTGTCGAAGGATCTCGCCCTCACCCGCGTCCAGATGGGCGAACTGTTCGCCGTGTTCGGCCTCGCCTACTCGATCGCGCTGGTGCCGGCGGGCGTGCTCGCCGACCTGCTCGGCTCGCGCGTCGCCTATGCGCTGTCGCTGGTCGGCTGGTCGCTGGCGACGCTGACGCAGGGGCTCGCGCACGGCTATCACATGCTGCTCGGCTCGCGGCTGGCGATGGGTGCGCTGGAGGCGCCGGCCTTTCCGTCGAACGCCCGCGCGGTGACGATGTGGTTCCCGGTCCAGGAGCGCGGCTTCGCGACCAGCGTCTATGTGATGGGTCAGTACATCGGCACGCCGCTCTTCACCGGGCTGCTGCTGTGGATCTCGTCGGCGTTCGGCTGGCGCGCCGTGTTCTTCGCGACGGGCGGCTTCGGCATCCTGTTCAGCCTCGTCTGGTACCGGCTCTATCGCGATCCGTCGCGGCATCGCAGCGTCAACGCGGCCGAGCTGCAGTACATCACCGAAGGGCGCCCTGTCGTGACCGCACGCGAGCGCTTCGACTGGCGCATGGCGCTGCGCCTGCTCGGCTACCGGCAGATCCTCGCGATCTGTCTCGGCAAGTTCTGCAACAACACGCTGCTGGTGTTCTTCACGACCTGGTTCATGACCTACCTGGTCGAGGAACGGCACATGTCGATGATCAAGGTCGGCTTGTTCCAGGCGATGCCGTTCGTCGGCGCGACGCTGGGGATCCTGATCGCCGGCTACTTGTCCGATCTTTGCATCCGGCGCGGCGTGTCGATGTCGTCGTCCCGCAAGGCGCCGCTCGTGATCGGCACCTTCCTCGGCGCGTCGATCGTGCTGGTCAACTTCGTGCACTCGAACGCGCTGGTGATCGCGATCCTGACCGTCGCGTTCTTCGCGCAGGGGATCGGCTCGATGTCGTGGGCCGCCGTATCCGAAATCGCGCCGAGACGCTATGTCGGGCTCACCAGCAGCATCACGAGCCTCGCGGCCAATATCGCGGCCGTCACCACTCCGCTGATGATCGGCTACGTGACCCAGCACACCGGCAACTTCGTCTGGGCGCTGAACCTGATGGGTGCGATCTGCCTCGTCGGCACGCTGTCGTACTCCGTGCTGCTCGGCAAGCTGTCGCGCATCGAGCTCTGAGCGCGTTCGAATCCCTTGACCGGCCGCCGCGGCGGCTCAACCCCATCCGGCCCACGATCATGATCGAATTCAAATGGGATCACCTGCAACTCTGCTCGGCTGACGCCGAGGCCACCGCGGCGTGGTTCGCGCGCTGCCTGAACGCCGAAATCGTGCGGCGCCCCGGCCGCGTCGACCTGCGGATCGGCACCATCAACCTGTTCATCACGGCCCTGCCCGACGCGCGACCGGCCGCCGTGCCCGACGGCGCACGCGCGCAAGGCATCGATCACTTCGGTGTGCTGGTCGAGGATCTCGATGCCGCGTACGCACACCTGGTCGAGCACGGCGCCGAGATCGTCCAGCCTGTGACGCGGATCCGCGCCGGCGTGCGCGGCTGTTTCGTGCGCGCGCCGGGCGAGATCCTCGTCGAGGTGCTCGAGCGGCGCCCGGCCGAGATGACATCGAGCTGAACGCGGTCTATAGTCGGCGCAAGCGGCCGGGCACCGGCCGCGTCCTCATCACGACTCCCCATGCACAACTGGATCACCCTGACGGAAGCCGCGCGGCGGCTCGGCGTGCGGGCGCAGACCGTCTACGCGTATGCGAGCCGCGGCAGCATCGCCGTGATGCAGGATCCCGACGATCCGCGCAAGAGCCTGTATCGCGCCGAGGACGTGATCGCGCTGTGCCGCAAGAAACAGGTCGGCCGCAAGCGTGCGGCGCTGGCGGCGAGCACGATCTTCGGCGCCGAGCCGTGCATCCCCAGCGGCATCACCACCTTCTCCAAGGGCCGTGCGTGGTATCGCGGCCGCGACAGCATTCAACTGTCGGACACCGCCACGCTCGAGGAAACGGCCGCGCTGCTCTGGCAAGCCACCACGCCCGTGACGTTCGACGCGCCCGCGGTTGCATTGCCGGCCGGCGAACGTGATCGCCAGTGCGCGTTCACGATGCTTGCCACGTTGGCGGCGCACGGCCACTCGACGCTCGGTCGGCTCGACAGCGCGCTGCACGCCGAGGCCGGCCAGCTCGTCGCGATCGTCGCGCGCGCGTTCGGCGCGCACGACGATGGAGGCCTGCCGTGGACCCACCAGCGGCTCGCGGCGGGCTGGAGCCTGGACGATCGCGGCGCGGACCTGCTGCGCCGCGCGATGGTGCTCGTCGCCGATCACGAGATCACGAGTTCGGCGTTCGCCGCGCGCATCACCGCATCGACCGGCGCGTCGCTCGCGGGCTGCCTGCTGACCGGGCTCGCGACGCTGTCGGGCCCGCTGCACGGCGACGCGTCAGGACGCGTGCGCGCGGTGTTCGACGACGTGGAACGGCTCGGCGCCGCGCACGTGGTCGATCATCACCTGAAGTCCGCGATCCCGATTCCCGGCTTCGGTCATCATCTCTACCCCGACGGCGACCCGCGCGCGGCCGCGTTGCTCGCGCGGCTCGATCCGCCGGCGGAACTGGCGCGCTTCATCGACAAGGTGACGACACTCACCGGCCAGCGGCCGACCATCGATGTCGCGCTCGCGATGCTGTCGGTGCAGCTTCGGTTGCCGCCCGATGCGGCTTTCGGGCTGTTCGCGATCGCGCGCAGCGTCGGGCTGCTGGCCCACTGCATCGAACAGCTGCGCGTGGGCAAGGTGATCCGGCCGCGCAGCCGCTATACAGGACCGGCGCTCGACGAGCGGCATCTGCTTCCCAAGGCCGAAGACGACGGCAAACTGCCGAAAGCCGGCGTGATCGAGAAGAACCGGGTGTTCAAGATCGTGGATTGACCGCGGCTGCGATGGAGATGGACCGCGCAGCATCGATGCGGCCTTTTCGATTCGTCCTGGTTCCGATCGAAGGCTGGCACCCGGCGTCGCGACCCGACGCGTAGGCGCATGAAGTGCCGGCGGCCGACGGCGCGTTGAACCGACGGACGGGTCATGGGTCCGCTGCGTACACCGGCGATACGCCCCTATAACCGACGCGTTTCACGGCTGAAACATTTTCGATACCGGATCCGGCCCCGTGCCGCCCGCGATTCCGAATCTGCAGTAGCGTGAGCGCCTTCTGCAGTGCGCCATTGCTGGCACGTCGGCACGGAATCGCACGACCCTCGCGCAGCCGCAACGTATCAGACCTGAAACCAAACCGGCATTCGGATACCGCCGTCGGCCGGCGCATGCCTGCCTCCGCCCCACCAGGCGCGCCAGTCGCCGCATCTGGCCCGCTCCTTGCTGTTGCTCCGACGCAAACACAAGCAGTCACAAGCAGTCGCACAAGCGACCAACAGCACATAAACAATCGGGGTGAGGCATGAACAAGACGGAGCGCTTGACGGCGGCAATATGCGCGCGCGGCGGGCTGCCGCACCGGTCGGACCGTCACCAGGCCGGCGGCGTGCTGTAATGCAGGCCGCCGCTACGCAAGCCGCTGCCGCGGCCGGGGAGCCGTGCGCCACGCACGGCTGGAATCTGCCGCACGGATCGGGTGTCGAAGACGATCCGTTGCTGGGCTGCCTGCTCGTGCTGACGCGGCTGTTCGACCGGCCGGTGGGCGTCGACACGCTCGTGGCCGGCCTGCCGCTCGCCGGCCGGCGCCTCACCCCGGCCCTGTTCGTGCGGGCCGCGGCGCGCGCCGGCCTGTCGGCCAAACAGGCCCGACGCGCGTTGCCCGACATCCCGGATGCGGTCCTGCCCGCGGTGCTGCTGCTCAATGACGGCCAAGCCTGCGTGCTGGTTCGCCGCAACGCGGACGGCACCCTGCAGGTGATCCTTCCTGAAACCGGCATCGGCGAGGAAGCCGTCGACGCGGCCGAACTCGCGCAACGCCACGCCGGCCACGTGCTGTTCGCGCGCCCGGCCCACCGATTCGATGCACGCGACACGGAAAGCGTCGTGCCGCGCCCGCGCCACTGGTTCTGGGGCGTGGTCGCGCAATCGTGGCCGATCTATGCGGAAGTGATGCTCGCGTCGACGCTGGTCAATCTTTTCGCGCTGGCGATGCCGCTGTTCACGATGAACGTCTACGACCGCGTCGTGCCGAACCGCGCGCTAGAGACGCTGTGGGCGCTGGCGGCCGGCATCGCGCTCGTGATCGTGTTCGACGTCGTGATGCGCACGTTGCGCGGCTATTTCATCGACGTGGCCGGCAAGAAGATCGACGTGATCCTGTCGGCAAACCTGTACGAGAAAGTACTCGGCATCCGGATGGCGGCGCGGCCGCCGTCCGTCGGCGGGTTCGCTTCGCAGATCCAGGAATTCGAAGCCGTGCGGGAATTCCTCACGTCGGCGACCGCGGCGGCGCTGATCGACCTGCCGTTTTCGATCGTGTTCGTCGTGGCGATGTTCTGGGTCGGCGGCGGGCTCGGCTGGCTGCCGCTGCTGGCATTGCCGCTCGTGATCGGCGCGGGCGTGGCCGTGCAGGGGCCGCTCGCGCGGGCCGTGCAAGCCAGCCAGCGCCACGCGAGCCAGCGCCAGGCCCTGCTGATCGAAACGCTGGTCGGCCTCGAGACGATCAAGGTCAACGGCGCGGAAGGACCGATGCAGGCGCGCTGGGAACAGATGCTCGGCGAGATTGCACGGCTCGGGCTCAAGTCGCGCCTGCTGTCGGGTTGCGCGGTCAATTTCGCGATGTTCGCGCAGCAGGCCGCCTATCTCGCGGTGGTCCTGTGCGGCGTATACATGATCGGCGACGACCGGCTCACGACCGGTGGTCTGATCGCCTGCACGATCTTCACCGGCCGCGCGCTCGCGCCGATGGGTCAGGTCGCGTCGCTGCTGACTCGCTACCACCAGTCGCGCAGCGCGCTGGCGTCGATCGACGGCGTGATGAACCTGCCCGGCGAGCGTCCGGCCGAGCAGCGCTTCGTCCATCGGCCGGCACTCAGCGGCGAGATCGAATTCCGCAACGTCGGCTTCGCGTACCCCGGCCAGAGCGGCGTCTCGCTCGAAGGCGTGTCGTTCCGCATCGCCGCGGGCGAGCGCGTCGGCATCATCGGGCGCGTCGGCTCGGGCAAGACCACGATCGAAAAACTCGTCCTCGGTCTCTACCCGCCTTCATCCGGCAACGTGCTGATCGACGGCGTCGAACTGCGTCAGTACGATCCTGCCGCGCTGCGGCGCGGGATCGGTCACGTGCCGCAGGACGTGATGCTGTTCAACGGCACCGTGCGCGACAACATCGTGCTGGGCGCGCCGGGCGCGGACGACGACGCCGTGTTGCGCGCCGCGCAGGTATCCGGCGTCGCGGACTTCGTCAACCGTGTGCCGAACGGCTTCGACCTCGCGGTGGGCGAACGCGGCGAAGCGTTGTCCGGCGGGCAGCGCCAAGCCATCGCCATCGCCCGCGCGATGCTGCTGTCGCCGCCGGTGCTGTTGCTCGACGAGCCGAGCAGCGCGATGGACAACCGGTCGGAAGAGCTGTTCAAGGCCCGTCTGTCGGTCCAGCTCGCCGGCCGCACGCTGCTGCTGGTCACGCACCGTCCGTCGCTGCTCACGCTCGTCGACCGCCTGATCGTGATGGATCAGGGCCGCGTCGTCGCTGACGGCCCGAAGGACCAGGTCCTCGCGGCTCTTGCAGGGAGGAAGCTCCATGTCGCTGCTGGCTGAACCCGACGGCGCCGGCGCGCCGACGACGCAACGCATCGCCGCGCTCAAGGCGCTGCGCGGGCGCATCGGCGCCGCGCTGAAGCCGCGCGCCGACGATACCGCGTTCATGCGCGAACGCTGCGCGGCCGCGATGGAGGGGCCGCGCTACTTCACCCACTGGATCCTGTGGGCGACGCTCGCGTTCATCGTCATCGCCCTCCTGTGGGCCGCGTTCGCCGAAGTCGACGAAGTCACCGTCGGGGAAGGCAAGGTGATCCCGTCCAGCCGCGTGCAGGTGGTGCAGAACCTGGAGGGCGGGATCGTCTCCGAGATCATGGTGCGCGTCGGCCAGGTCGTCCAGAAAGGCCAGCCGCTGATGCGCATCGACGATACGCGGTTCACGTCGTCGTACAAGGAAGGACAGGCGAAGGATGCCGCCCTCCTCGCCCGCATCGCGCGGCTGAGCGCCGAAGCGAACGGCGCCGCGTTCGTCGTGCCGGCCGCCCTGGCACGCGCGAACCCGGGCCTGCTGGACGAGGAACGCTCGCTGTTCGAGTCGCGTCAGCACGAATTGCAGGCCAATCTCGACGTGCTCCGGCAACAGGCCGAACAGCACCGGCAGGAGCTCGCGGAAAAGCGCTCGCGCGAGGGGCAGTTGCAACACAGCTACGCGCTCGTCGCGAAGGAACTGGCGTTGACGAGCCCGCTCGTGGAAAAAGGCGCGGTATCGGACGTCGAGGTGCTGCGGCTCGAGCGGCAGGCGACCGACATGAAGGGCGACCTCGATGCGACGCGGCTCGCGATGCCGCGGCTGGAAGCCGCCTATCGCGAGGCGCGCCAGAAAATCGACGAAACGACCGCGCATTTTCGCGCCGACGCGATGAAGGAACTGAATCTCGCGCGCGCCGATCAGTCGGCGCTGAGTGCGGCCAACGTCGCGCTCGAGGATCGCGTCACGCGCACGCTCGTGCGCGCACCGCTGAAAGGGATGATCAAGCAGATCAAGATCAACACCGTGGGCGGCGTGATCCAGCCGGGGATGGACCTGCTGGAAATCGTGCCGCTCGACGACACGCTGTTGATCGAAGCACGCGTGCGGCCGGCGGACATCGCGTTCCTGCATCCGGGGCAGGACGCGACGGTCAAGCTGTCCGCGTACGACTTCTCGATCTATGGCGGCTTTCCAGCCGTCGTCGAGGACATCAGCGCCGACACGATCGTGCCGGACCGTCCCGGCGAGAAACCGGACAGCTATTACCGCGTACTGGTGCGGACCCGGCAAAGCAAGCCGAGCGGCCGGAGCCAGCCGGTCGCGATCGTGCCGGGCATGATCGCGACCGTCGACATCCGCACCGGGCGCCGTACCGTACTGCATTACTTGCTCAAGCCCGTCATCAAGACCAAGGAAATGGCGTTGCGCGAGCGCTGACACGAGAACCGGTTTGCAGTTCATCGGGCATGCGTCGCATCGAGCGGCGCAGCGCCCGCATCAAAACATGACAGGACGGGGAGCACGACATGGCGACGACTTCAAACGGGACCGCGGTTTCCATCAGCAATACGCCGCAGGCAACGAACGACGTATTTACGTCGGCACAGACGGGGCTCACCGACAATACGCTCACCACCGTCTACCTGAACGTGATGGCGAACGATCTCGGCGGCGCGGCCAAGACGCTCTATTCGCTCGACTCCGGCACCGAAACGACCGTCGCGCTCGAACAGACGGCGTTGCTGACGCAGGATACGGGCCGGGCGGAATCGGTGAGCGCGGATCTCAGCGCGCACGGCGCGCACATCTGGATCACGTCGGACGGCAAGGTCGGGTATGACGCGAGCCATCTCGACGCGTCGTGGTTGTCGAACAGCTTCAATACGCTCGGCTACGCGCAGGACAGCTTCACGTACGCGATCCGGCTGGGTAACGGTACGCTGAGCTGGGCGACGGCCTATGTCGACATTGCGCCGCCCGCTCCTGTCGTCGCGCTGGCGCACGACACGGGCATGTCGGCCGCCGACAACCTCACGTCGGACGGTACGCTGTCGGTCGGCGCGGTGGCGCACGGCGCGACCGTTCAGTACAGCACCGACAACGGCGCGCACTGGAACACGAGCTTCTGCGCCGTCGAAGGAACGAATACCGTGCTGGTGCGGCAGATCGACGTGACCGGCAATGCGTCGGCCGTGTCTTCGTGCTCGTTCACGCTGGATACGACTGCCGGGACGGCGCCCGGGGTGGCGTTGGCGGTCGATTCGGGAAGTAGCGCGACCGATCACGTCACGAATGTTGGTGCGCTGAATGTCACCGGGGTCCAGACGGGCGCCACTGTGCAGTACAGCGTCGATAACGGGGCGCATTGGAGTACGAGTTTTAGCGCCGTCGAAGGGCTGAACAACGTGCAGGTTCGGCAGGTCGATGTCGCGGGCAATACGTCGGCGGCTACGTCGTTCAGTTTCACGCTTGATACGTCGGCTGGTGTGCCGGGTGTTGCGTTGACTACCGACTCGGGTAGCAATGCCGCGGACCACATTACCAATGTCGGTACACTGAACGTCTCGGGCATCGAGACCGGCGCCACCGTGCAATACAGCGTCGATAACGGTGCGCATTGGTACACGAGCTTCAGTGCCGTCGAAGGCGTGAACAATGTGCAGGTTCGGCAGATCGATGTCGCGGGCAATACGTCGGCCCCGACTTCGTTCAGCTTCACGCTCGATACGTCGGCTGGTGCGCCCGGTGTCGCGCTCACGAGTGATTCCGGCAGCAATGCCACCGACCACATCACCAACGTCGGTACACTGAACCTCTCGGGCATCGAGGCCGGCGCCACAGTGCAATACAGCGTCGATAACGGGGCGCATTGGAGTACGAGCTTCAGTGCCGTCGAAGGATTGAACAACGTTCAGGTTCGGCAGATCGACGTGGCCGGCAACACATCGTCAGCTACATCGCTCAGCTTCACGCTCGATACGTCGGCCGCATCGCCGAGTGTTACGTTGACCACCGACTCCGGCAACAGCGCCACCGACCACATCACCAACGTCGGTACGTTGAACCTCACAGGCATCGAAACCGGCGCCACCGTTCAGTACAGCGTCGACAACGGCGCACATTGGAACACGAGCTTTAGCGCCGTCGAAGGGCTGAACAATGTGCAGGTTCGGCAGATCGATGTCGCGGGCAATACGTCTGCCCCGACCTCGTTCAGTTTCACGCTGGATACGTCGGCTGCTGCGCCCGGTGTCGCACTCACGAGCGACTCGGGTAGCAGCGCCACTGATCACATCACCAATGTCGGCACGCTGAACGTCACTGGCATCGAAACCGGCGCCACCGTTCAGTACAGCGTCGACAACGGGGCGCATTGGAGTACCAGCTTCAGCGCCGTCGAAGGGCTGAACAACGTGCAAGTTCGACAGATCGATGTCGCGGGCAACACGTCCACCCCGACTTCGTTCAGCTTTACGCTCGATACGTCGGCTGCCTCGCCCGGTGTCGCACTCACGAGCGACTCGGGTAGCAGCGCCACCGATCACATCACCAATGTCGGCACGCTGAACGTCACTGGCATCGAAACCGGCGCAACCGTTCAGTACAGTATCGATAACGGTGCGCATTGGAACACGAGCTTCAGTGCCGTCGAAGGACTGAACAATGTGCAAGTTCGACAGATCGATGTCGCGGGCAACACGTCGTCGGCCACATCGCTCAGCTTCACGCTCGACACCTCGGCCGCCGCGCCCGGTGTCGCACTCACGAGCGACTCGGGTAGCAGCGCCACTGATCACATCACCAATGTCGGCACGCTGAACGTCACTGGCATCGAGACCGGCGCCACCGTTCAGTACAGTGTCGACAACGGCGCGCATTGGAGTACGAGTTTCGGTGCCCTCGAAGGCGTGAATAATGTGCAGGTTCGGCAGGTCGATGTCGCGGGCAATACGTCGTCGGCAACGTCGTTTAGCTTCACGCTCGATACGTCAGCCGCCGCGCCCGGTGTCGCGCTCACGAGCGACTCGGGCAGCAGCGCCACCGACCACGTCACCAACGTCGGAACGCTGAACCTCTCTGGCATCGAAACCGGCGCCACCGTGCAGTACAGCGTCGACAACGGTGCGCATTGGAACACGAGCTTCAGCGCCGTCGAAGGGATGAACAACGTGCAAGTCCGCCAGATCGATGTCGCGGGCAACACGTCGGCTCCCACATCGCTCAGCTTCACGCTCGATTCCTCGGCTGCCGCGCCCGGTGTCGCACTGACCACCGACTCTGGTAGCAGCGCCACCGATCACATCACCAATGTCGGCACGTTGAATCTCACCGGTTTCGAAACCGGCGCGACTGTCGAATACTCGACCGATGGTGGCCATACCTGGAACACCAGTTTCAATGCCGTTGAAGGCGTGAACGACGTGCAGGTTCGGCAAACCGATGTCGCGGGCAACACGTCAGCTGCCACATCGCTCAGCTTCACGCTCGATACCTCGGCCGCTGCGCCCGGTGTCGTGCTCACGAGTGATTCCGGCAGCAATGCCACCGACCACATCACCAACGTCGGTACACTGAACCTCTCGGGCATCGAGGCCGGCGCCACAGCGCAATACAGCGTCGATAACGGTGCCCATTGGAACACGAGCTTCAGCGCCGTCGAAGGCGTGAACAATGTGCAGGTTCGGCAGATCGACGTCGCGGGAAACACGTCGTCGGCCACGTCGCTCAGCTTCACGCTCGATACCTCGGCTGCCGCGCCCGGTGTCGCACTGACCACCGACTCCGGTAGCAGCGCCACCGACCACGTCACCAACGTCGGCACGTTGAATCTCACCGCTGTCGAAACCGGCGCCACGATCGAATACTCAATCGATGGCGGTCATACCTGGAACACCAGTTTCAATGCCGTCGAAGGCTTAAACGACGTGCAGGTCCGGCAGACCGATGTCGCGGGAAACACGTCCGCCCCAACCTCGTTCAGCTTCATGCTCGATACGTCAGCCGCTGCGCCAGGTGTCGCGCTGACCACTGACTCCGGTAGCAGCTCGACCGACCACATCACCAATGTCGGCACGCTGAATCTCACCGGTGTCGAAACTGGCGCCACGGTCGAATACTCGACCGATGGCGGCCATACCTGGAACACCAGTTTCAACGCCGTCGAAGGCGTGAATGACGTCCAGGTTCGGCAGACCGATATCGCAGGCAATACGTCGAATCCGACTTCGCTCAGCTTTACGCTGGATACCTCGGCCGCTGCACCGGGCGTTGCACTGACCGCCGACTCCGGCGGCAACGCTACCGATCACATCACCAACGTCGGTACACTCAATGTTTCTGGTGTGGAAACCGGCGCAGTTGTCGAATACTCGATCGACGGCGGCCACACCTGGAACACCAGTTTCAATGCCGTCGAAGGCGCGAATGACGTACAGGTCCGGCAGACCGATGTCGCAGGCAACACGTCGGACCCGACGACGTTCAGCTTCACGCTCGATACCTCGGCTGCCGCGCCCGGTGTCGCGCTCACGAGCGATTCCGGTAGCAGCGCTACCGATCACACCACCAATGTCGGCACGTTGAATCTCACCGGTGTCGAAACGGGCGCCACCGTCGAATATTCGATCGATGGCGGTCATACCTGGAACACCAGTTTCAACGCCGTCGAAGGCGTGAATGACGTCCAGGTCCGGCAGACCGATGTCGCAGGCAATACATCGGATCCGACGGCGTTCAACTTCACGCTCGATACCTCGGCCGCCGCGCCCGGTGTCGCCCTGACTACCGATTCCGGCAGCAGTGCCACCGACCACATTACCAGTGCCGGCACGTTGAATCTCACCGGTGTTGAAATCGGCGCCACCGTCGAATACTCGACGGATGGTGGTCATACCTGGAACACCAGTTTCAGCGCCGTCGAAGGCGTGAACGACGTGCAGGTCAGGCAAACCGATGTCGCGGGCAATACGTCGGACCCGACGGCGTTCAGCTTCACACTCGATACCTCGGCCGCTGCGCCTAGCGTCGCGCTCACCGGCGATTCCGGCAGCAGTGCCACCGACCACATTACCAATGTCGGTACGTTGAATCTCAACGGTGTCGAAACGGGCGCCACCGTCGAATACTCGACGGATGGTGGCCATACCTGGAACACCAACTTCAACGCCATCGAAGGCGTGAACGACGTGCAGGTCCGGCAAACCGATGTCGCAGGCAATACATCGGACCCGACTTCGTTCAGCTTCACGCTCGATACGTCGGCCGGTGCGCCCGGTGTCGCCCTGACCGCCGATTCCGGCAATAGCTCGACCGATTACATCACCAACGTCGGCACGCTGAATCTTACCGGCATTGAAACGGGCGCCACCGTCGAATATTCGATCGATGGCGGTCATACCTGGAGCACCGGTTTCAACGCCGTCGAAGGCGTGAACGACGTCCAGGTGCGGCAAACCGATGTCGCTGGCAACACATCGGACCCGACCTCGTTCAGCTTCACACTCGATACCTCGGCCGCCGCGCCCGGTGTTGCATTGACGACCGATTCCGGCAGCAATGTCACCGATCACATCACCAATGTCGGTACCCTGAATCTCACCGGTGTCGAAACCGGCGCTACCGTCGAATACTCGACGGATGGTGGCCACACCTGGAACACCAGTTTCAACGCCATCGAAGGCGTGAACGACGTACAGGTTCGTCAAACCGATATCGCTGGCAACACGTCGGATCCGACTTCGTTCAGCTTTACGCTGGATACCTCGGCCGCTGCACCGGGTGTCGCCCTGACAGCCGATTCCGGCAGTAGCTCGACCGATCACATCACCAACATCGGTACGTTGAATCTCACCGGTGTCGAAACAGGCGCCACCGTCGAATACTCGACCGACGGCGGACATACCTGGAATACCAGTTTCAACGCCGTCGAAGGGGTGAATGACGTACAGGTTCGGCAGACCGATATCGCTGGCAACACATCGGACCCGACCTCGTTAAGCTTCACGCTCGATACCTCGGCCGCCGCGCCCGGTGTTGCATTGACGACCGATTCCGGCAGCAATGTCACCGATCACATCACCAATGTCGGTACCCTGAATCTCACCGGTGTCGAAACCGGCGCTACCGTCGAATACTCGACGGATGGTGGCCACACCTGGAATACCAGTTTCAACGCCATCGAAGGCGTGAACGACGTACAGGTTCGTCAAACCGATATCGCTGGCAACACATCGGACCCGACCTCGTTCAGCTTCACGCTCGATACCTCGGCCGCCGCGCCCGGTCTCGCACTGACCGCCGATTCCGGCACTAGCTCGACCGACCACATCACCAACGTCGGTACACTCAACGTGTCTGGTGTGGAGACTGGCGCAGTTGTCGAATACTCGATCGACGGCGGCCATACCTGGAACACCAGTTTCAGCGCTGTCGAAGGCGTGAACGACGTACAGGTCCGGCAGACCGATGTCGCAGGCAATACATCGGACCCGACCTCGTTCAGCTTTACGCTCGATACGTCGTCCGCCGCGCCCGGTGTCGCGCTCACGAGCGATTCCGGGAGCAGCGCTACCGATCACACCACCAATGTCGGCACGCTGAATCTTACCGGCATTGAAACGGGCGCCACCGTCGAATACTCAATCGATGGCGGACATACCTGGAGCACCAGCTTCAACGCCGTAGAAGGCGTGAATGACGTACAGGTCAGGCAGACCGATATCGCAGGCAATACGTCGGATCCGACTTCGTTCAGCTTCACGCTCGATACGTCGGCCGGTGCGCCCGGTGTCGCCCTGACCGCCGATTCCGGCGATAGCTCGACCGATCACATCACCAATGTCGGCACGCTGAATCTCACCGGTGTTGAAACGGGCGCCACCGTCGAATACTCGACCGATGGCGGCCACACCTGGAACACCAGTTTCAACGCCGTCGAAGGCGTGAACGACGTGCAGGTTCGGCAAACCGATGTCGCGGGCAACACGTCGGACCCGACGGCGTTCCACTTCACACTCGACACCTCAGCCGCTGCACCCGGTGTCGCCCTGACCGCCGATTCCGGCAGTAGCTCGACCGACCACATCACCAATGTCGGTACGTTAAATCTCACCGGTGTTGAAACCGGCGCCACCGTCGAATACTCGACCGATGGTGGACACACCTGGAACACCAGTTTCAACGCCGTCGAAGGGGTGAATGACGTCCAGGTCCGGCAGACCGATGTCGCAGGCAACACGTCGGATCCGACGGCGTTCAGCTTCACACTTGATACCTCAGCCGCCGCGCCCGGCGTCGCATTGACCGCCGATTCCGGCACTAGCTCGACCGATCACATCACCAACGTCGGTACATTGAATCCTACGGGCGTTGAAACTGGCGCCACCGTCGAATACTCGATCGATGGCGGTCATACCTGGAGCACCAGTTTCAACGCCGTCGAAGGCGTAAACGACGTGCAGGTTCGGCAAACCGATATCGCTGGCAACACGTCGGATCCGACGGCGTTCAGCTTCACACTCGACACCTCAGCCGCTGCACCGGGTGTCGCCCTGACCGCCGATTCCGGCAGTAGCTCGACCGATCACATCACCAACGTCGGTACGTTAAATCTCACCGGTGTTGAAACGGGCGCCACCGTCGAATACTCGATCGATGGCGGCCACACCTGGAACACCAGTTTCAACGCGGTCGAAGGCGTGAACGACGTACAGGTCCGGCAGACCGATGTCGCAGGCAATACATCTGATCCGACTTCATTCAGCTTCACGCTCGACACCTCGGCCGCCGCGCCCGGCGTCGCGTTGACTACCGACTCCGGCAGCAATGCCGCCGACCACATCACCAACGTCGGTACACTTAGCCTGTCCGGTGTGGAGACTGGGGCAGTTGTCGAATACTCGATCGATGGCGGTCACACCTGGAACACCAGCTTCAACGCCGTCGAAGGCGTGAACGACGTGCAGATTCGGCAGACTGATGTCGCGGGCAATACGTCGGACCCGACGGCGTTCAGCTTCACACTCGATACCTCGGCCGCCGCGCCCGGTGTCGCGCTCACGAGCGATTCCGGTAGCAGCGCTACCGATCACATTACCAATGTCGGTACGTTGAATCTCACCGGTGTTGAAACGGGCGCCACCGTCGAATACTCGACGGATGGCGGTCATACCTGGAACGCCAGTTTCAACGCCGTCGAAGGCGTGAATGACGTACAGGTCCGTCAAACCGATATCGCAGGCAATACGTCGGATCCGACGGCGTTCAACTTCACGCTCGATACGTCGGCCGCCGCACCCGGTGTCGCACTGACCACTGACTCCGGTAGCAGCTCAACCGATCACATCACCAACGTCGGCACGCTGAATCTCACCGGTGTTGAAACCGGCGCCACCGTCGAATACTCGACCGATGGCGGCCATACATGGAGCACCAGTTTCAATGCCGTAGAAGGCGTGAACGATGTACAAATTCGGCAAACCGATGTCGCGGGCAATACGTCGGATCCGACGGCGTTCAGCTTCACGCTCGATACCTCGGCCGCCGCGCCGGGTGTCGCCCTGACAGCCGATTCCGGCGGTAGCTCGACCGATCACATCACCAACGTCGATACGTTGAATCTCACCGGCATTGAAACGGGCGCCACCGTCGAATATTCGATCGATGGCGGTCATACCTGGAACACCAGTTTCAACGCCGTCGAAGGCGTGAATGACGTCCAGGTCCGGCAGACCGATGTCGCAGGCAATACGTCCGCCCCGACCTCGTTCAACTTCACGCTCGATACCTCGGCCGCTGCACCGGGTGTCGCCCTGACTACCGATTCCGGCAGCAGTGCCACCGACCACATTACCAGTGCCGGCACGTTGAATCTCACCGGTGTTGAAACCGGCGCCACCGTCGAATACTCGACGGATGGTGGTCATACCTGGAACACCAGTTTCAGCGCCGTCGAAGGCGTGAACGACGTGCAGGTCAGGCAAACCGATGTCGCGGGCAATACGTCGGACCCGACGGCGTTCAGCTTCACGCTCGATACCTCGGCCGCTGCGCCTGGCGTCGCGCTCACCGGCGATTCCGGCAGCAGTGCCACCGACCACATTACCAATGTCGGTACGTTGAATCTCAACGGTGTCGAAACGGGCGCCACCGTCGAATACTCGACGGATGGTGGCCATACCTGGAACACCAGTTTCAATGCCGTCGAAGGGGTGAATGACGTCCAGGTCCGGCAGACCGATGTCGCAGGCAATACGTCCGCCCCGACCTCGTTCAACTTCACGCTCGATACCTCGGCCGCTGCACCGGGTGTCGCCCTGACTACCGATTCCGGCAGCAGTGCCACCGACCACATTACCAGTGCCGGCACGTTGAATCTCACCGGTGTTGAAACGGGCGCCACCGTCGAATATTCGATCGATGGCGGTCACACCTGGAACACCAGTTTCAATGCCGTCGAAGGCATGAACGACGTGCAGGTCCGTCAAACCGATGTCGCAGGCAATACGTCGGACCTGACGGCGTTCCACTTCACACTCGATACGTCAGCCGCCGCACCCGGTGTCGCACTCACGACCGATTCCGGCAGTGGCTCGACCGATCACGTCACCAACGTCGGTACGTTGAATCTTACGGGTGTTGAAACGGGCGCCACCGTCGAATACTCGACGGATGGTGGACACACCTGGAACACCAATTTCAACGCCGTCGAAGGCGTGAACGACGTACAGGTTCGGCAGACCGATATCGCAGGCAATACATCAGATCCGACTTCGTTCAGCTTTACGCTCGATACCTCGGCCGCTGCACCGGGTGTTGCACTGACCGCCGACTCCGGCAGCAACGCTACCGACCACATCACGAACGTCGGCACACTTAGCCTGTCTGGTGTGGAGACTGGCGCAGTTGTCGAATACTCGATCGATGGCGGTCATACCTGGAGCACTAGCTTCAACGCGGTCGAAGGCGTGAACGACGTCCAGGTTCGGCAGACCGATATCGCAGGCAATACATCAGATCCGACTTCGTTCAGCTTTACGCTCGATACCTCGGCCGCCGCACCCAGTGTCGCACTCACGAGCGATTCCGGTAGCAACTCGACCGATCACATCACCAACGTCGGTACACTCAACGTGTCTGGGGTGGAGACTGGCGCAGTTGTCGAATACTCGATCGACGGCGGCCATACCTGGAACACCAGCTTCAACGCCATCGAAGGCGTGAACGACGTACAGGTCCGGCAGACCGATGTCGCAGGCAATACGTCGGATCCGACTTCGCTCAGCTTTACGCTGGATACCTCGGCCGCTGCACCGGGCGTTGCACTGACCGCCGACTCCGGCGGCAACGCTACCGATCACATCACCAACGTCGGTACACTCGGTGTGTCTGGCGTGGAGACCGGCGCAGTTGTCGAATACTCGATCGATGGCGGTCATACCTGGAACACCAGCTTCAACGCAGTCGAAGGCGTGAATGACGTACAGGTTCGGCAGACCGATATCGCAGGCAATACGTCGGACCCGACGACGTTCAGCTTCACGCTCGACACCTCGGCCTCCGCGCCCGGTGTCGCACTGACCACCGATTCCGGCAGCAACGCCACCGACCATGTCACGAGCGTCGGCACACTCAACGTGTCTGGTGTGGAGACCGGCGCAGTTGTCGAATACTCGATCGACGGCGGTCATACCTGGAACACCAGCTTCAACGCGGTCGAAGGCGTGAATGACGTACAGGTCCGGCAGACCGATGTCGCAGGCAATACATCGGACCCGACTTCGTTCAACTTCACGCTCGATACCTCAGCCGCCGCGCCCGGCGTCGCATTGACCGCCGATTCCGGCAGCAACACCACCGACCACATCACGAGCGTCGGTACACTCAACGTGTCTGGCGTGGAGACCGGCGCAGTTGTCGAATACTCGATCGATGGTGGCCACACCTGGAACACCAGCTTCAGCGCTGTCGAAGGCGTGAACGACGTGCAGATCCGGCAGACCGATGTCGCAGGCAACACGTCCGCCCCAACCTCGTTCAGCTTCACGCTCGATACGTCGGCCGCCGCACCCGGCGTCGCATTGACCGCCGATTCCGGCAGTAGCTCGACCGATCACATCACCAACGTCGGCACGCTGAATCTCACCGGTGTCGAAACGGGCGCCACCGTCGAATACTCGACGGATGGTGGCCACACCTGGAACACCAGCTTCAACGCCGTCGAAGGCGTGAACGACGTACAGGTGCGGCAAACCGATGTCGCAGGCAACACGTCGGATCCGACTTCGCTCAGCTTTACGCTCGATACCTCGGCCGCCGCGCCCGGCGTTGCATTGACCACCGATTCCGGCAGCAACGCCACCGACCACATCACGAGCGTCGGCACACTCAACGTGTCTGGTGTGGAGACTGGCGCAGTTGTCGAATACTCGATCGACGGCGGCCATACCTGGAACACCAGCTTCAACTCCATCGAAGGCGTGAACGACGTACAGGTGCGGCAAACCGATGTCGCAGGCAACACGTCGGATCCGACTTCGCTCAGCTTTACGCTGGATACCTCGGCCGCTGCACCGGGCGTTGCACTGACCGCCGACTCCGGCGGCAACGCTACCGATCACATCACCAACGTCGGTACACTCGATGTGTCTGGTGTGGAGACTGGCGCAGTTGTCGAATACTCGATCGATGGCGGTCATACCTGGAGCACCAGTTTCAATGCCGTCGAAGGCTTAAACGACGTGCAGGTCCGGCAGACCGATGTCGCGGGAAACACGTCGTCGGCCACGTCGCTCAGCTTCACGCTCGATACCTCAGCCGCTGCGCCAGGTGTCGCGCTGACCACTGACTCCGGTAGCAGCTCGACCGATCACATCACCAATGTCGGCACGCTGAATCTCACCGGTGTTGAAACGGGCGCCACGGTCGAATACTCGACCGATGGCGGCCATACCTGGAACACCAGTTTCAACGCCGTCGAAGGCGTGAATGATGTACAGGTCAGGCAGACCGATATCGCAGGCAATACGTCAGCTGCCACATCGCTCAGCTTCACGCTCGATACCTCGGCCACTGCGCCCAGCGTCGCATTGACCGCCGATTCCGGCAATAGCTCGACCGATCACATCACTAACGTCGGCACACTCAACGTGTCTGGTGTGGAGACTGGCGCAGTTGTCGAATACTCGATCGACGGTGGCCATACCTGGAACACCAACTTCAACGCCATCGAAGGCGTGAACGACGTGCAGGTTCGGCAGACCGATATCGCTGGCAATACATCAGATCCGACTTCGTTCAGCTTTACGCTCGATACCTCAGCTGCTGCGCCCGGTGTCGCGCTCACGAGCGACTCGGGTAGCAGCGCCACCGATCACATCACCAACGTCGGCACGCTGAACCTCTCCGGCATCGAAACCGGCGCTACCGTTCAGTACAGTATCGATAACGGTGCGCATTGGAACTCGAGCTTCAGTGCCGTCGAAGGCTTGAACAATGTGCAGGTTCGTCAGGTCGATGTCGCGGGCAATACGTCGTCGGCCACGTCGCTCAGCTTCACGCTCGATACGTCGGCCGCTGCGCCGGGTGTCGTGCTCACGAGCGATTCCGGCAGCAGCTCGACCGATCACATCACCAATGTCGGCACGCTGAACGTCACTGGCATCGAAACCGGCGCCACCGTTCAGTACAGTATCGATAACGGGGCGCATTGGAACACGAGCTTCAGCGCCGTCGAAGGACTGAACAATGTGCAGGTTCGGCAGATCGATGTCGCGGGCAATACGTCTGCCCCGACCTCGTTCAGTTTCACGCTGGATACGTCCGCCGCCGCGCCCGGTGTCGCACTCACGAGCGACTCCGGCAGCAGCGCCACTGATCACATTACCAATGTCGGCACACTGAACGTCTCGGGCATCGAGACCGGCGCCACCGTACAGTACAGCGTCGATAACGGTGCGCACTGGAACACGAGCTTCGGCGCCGTCGAAGGACTGAACAACGTGCAGGTTCGGCAGATCGACGTGGCGGGCAACACGTCGTCAGCCACGTCGTTCAGCTTCACGCTCGATACGTCGGTCGCAGCACCCAGCGTTGCATTGACCACCGATTCCGGCAGCAGTGGCACGGACCATATTACCAATGTCGGCACGCTGAACCTCTCCGGCATCGAAACCGGCGCTACCGTTCAGTACAGTATCGATAACGGTGCGCATTGGAACTCGAGCTTCAGTGCCGTCGAAGGCGTGAACGACGTTCAGGTCCGGCAAACCGATCTCGCGGGCAACACGTCCGCCCCGACCTCGTTCAGCTTCACGCTCGATACGTCGGCCGCTGCGCCGGGTGTCGTGCTCACGAGCGATTCCGGTAGCAGCTCGACCGATAACATCACCAATGTCGGCACGCTGAACGTCACTGGCATCGAAACCGGCGCCACCGTACAGTACAGCGTCGATAACGGTGCGCACTGGAACACGAGCTTCGGCGCCGTCGAAGGACTGAACAACGTGCAGGTTCGGCAGGTCGATGTCGCGGGCAACACGTCGTCAGCCACGTCGTTCAGCTTCACGCTCGATACGTCGGCCGCAGCACCCAGCGTTGCATTGACCACCGATTCCGGCAGCAGTGGCACGGACCATATTACCAATGTCGGTACGTTGAATCTCTCGGGTATCGAAACCGGCGCCACCGTGCAATACAGCGTCGACAACGGCGCGCACTGGAACACGAGCTTCAGCGCCATCGAAGGACTGAATAACGTGCAGGTTCGACAGATCGATGTCGCGGGCAACACGTCGTCAGCCACGTCGTTCAGCTTCACGCTCGACACCTCGGCCGCCGCGCCCGGTGTCGCCCTGACCACCGACTCCGGCAGTAGCGCCACCGACCACATCACCAACGTCGGCACGCTGAACGTCACGGGCATCGAAAACGGCGCGACCGTTCAGTACAGCATCGACAACGGTGCGCATTGGAGTACGAGCTTCAGTGCCGTCCAAGGCGTGAATAACGTGCAAGTTCGAGAGATCGACATCGCGGGCAACACGTCGTCGGCCACGTCGCTCAGCTTCACGCTCGACACCTCGGCCGCCGCGCCCGGCGTTGCGCTGACCACCGATTCCGGCAGCAGCGCCACCGACCACATCACCAACGTCGGCACGCTGAACCTTTCCGGCATCGAAACCGGCGCAACCGTGCAATACAGCGTCGATAACGGTGCGCATTGGAACACGAGCTTCAGCGCCATCGAAGGTGTGAACAATGTGCAGGTTCGGCAGATCGATGTCGCGGGCAATACGTCGGCGGCAACCTCGTTCAGCTTCACGCTCGATACGTCGGCCGCGGCGCCGGGTGTTGCGCTGACCACCGACTCGGGCAGTAGCGGCACTGATCACATCACCAACGTCGGTACGTTGAATCTCACTGGCATCGAAACCGGCGCCACCGTGCAATACAGCGTCGACAACGGGGCCCATTGGAGTACGAGTTTCGGTGCCCTCGAAGGCGTGAACAACGTGCAGGTTCGACAGGTCGATGCCGCGGGCAACACGTCGTCGGCCACGTCGTTCAGCTTCACGCTCGATACCTCGGCCGCTGCGCCCGGCGTTGCGCTGACCACCGACTCCGGCAGCAGCGCCACCGACCACATCACCAACGTCGGCACGCTGAACGTCACCGGCATCGAAACCGGCGCAACCGTACAGTACAGCATCGACAACGGCGCGCATTGGAACTCGAGCTTCAGTGCCGTCCAAGGCGTGAATAACGTGCAGGTTCGAGAGATCGACATCGCGGGCAACACGTCGTCGGCCACGTCGTTCAGCTTCACGCTCGACACCTCGGCCGCTGCGCCCGGTGTCGCGCTGACCACCGATTCCGGCAGCAGTGCCACGGACCACATCACCAACGTCGGCACGCTGAACCTCTCCGGCATCGAAACCGGCGCAACCGTTCAGTACAGCATCGATAGCGGCGCACATTGGAACACGAGCTTCAGCGCCGTCGAAGGGCTGAACAACGTCCAAGTCCGCCAGATCGACGTGGCTGGCAACACATCATCAGCTACATCGCTGAGCTTCACGCTCGATACCTCGGCCGCAGCACCCGGTGTCGTATTGACCACCGACTCCGGCAGCAGCACCTCCGACCACATCACCAACGTCGGCACGCTGAACCTCTCCGGCATCGAAACCGGCGCCACCGTCCAATACAGCATCGACAACGGCGCGCATTGGAACACGAGCTTCAGCGCCGTCGAAGGCGTGAACAACATTCAAGTCCGTCAGATCGACATCGCGGGCAATATCTCGAACGCCACGAGCTTAAGCTTCACGCTCGACACCACCGCGCCGTCGACGCTGTCATGGCAATACAATCAAGGCAGCCACACGCTGACGGCCAACACCGACACGTCCAATGTCTGGAAAGTCCTGATCCACGACAACACGACCAACGCCGATTACACGGCGACGCAGCAAACCGCCGGAACCTGGACCTACACGCAACAGAGCCTGAATCTCAACAAGGACTCCCTCACCGTGACGGAGCGGGACACCGCGGGCAACTCGCGCTCGTTGACGCAGACGGCGCCCGCCGGGGTCGCCGGATCCGAGATCAACCTGGCGCTCGCCGATCCGTCCGGCCACGCGGCCGACCTCGCGGTGACGATCGCCGGCATCCCGTCCGGCTGGACGCTGAATGCCGGCACCGACCTCGGCAACGGCGCATGGCTCGTGCCGACGAACGACCTCGGCGCGCTCACCGTCACGCCGCCCACCTCCTTCACCGGCGCCACCGTGCTCACGGTGACCGAAACCTGGACGGCCGCGGACGGCAGCCACGCCGCCGCCACGATCGCGGACAACGTCGAAGCGTACGCGGCCAACGCGCCGATCTTCGCCTGGTCGGGCGACGACCAACTGACGGGATCCGCCGGCCACGACCTGTTCGTCTTCTCGCAGCCGATCGGCAACGACACGCTGCACACGTTCGACCTCGCCGCCGACAAGATCGATCTCGTGGGCTTCACGGGCATCGCAAGCTTCAGCGACGTCCAGGCGCATCTGGCAGACGACGCGAACGGCAATGCGGTGATCACGCTGGGCGATGGCGCCACCATCACGGTAACGGGCGTGCATTCGACCGACCTCACCGGCGACAACTTCGTGTTCGACCAGGAACCGGTCGTACAGAACGCCGGCGTCATGACGGTGAACGACGGCGCGATGCTGCCGATCGGCGGGATCGTGGAGAACACGGGCACGATCGCGCTCGGCTCGACCGGCGACATCACCCGCTTCGAAATCCTCCCGAAGAGCGCGACGCTGGAAGGTGGCGGGCACGTGACGCTGTCCGACGATAGCCACAACGTCGTGTTCGGCAGCACGCCGGATGCCACGCTCGTGAACGTCGACAACACGATCACGGGTGCCGGCCAGCTCGGCGCCGGCCAGCTGACGCTCGTCAACGAAGGAACGATCGTCGCCGACGGCGCCAACGCGCTCGTCATCGACACGGGCACGCACGCGGTCGCCAACGCCGGCACGCTCGAGGCGACGGGCAGCGGCGGCCTCGTGATCGAAAGCGCGGTGAACAACACGGGCAACCTGTGGGCCAACAACGGCAACCTGACGATCCACGGCGACGTGACGGGCGCCGGCAGCGCGACGATCAGCGGCGGCGCAACGCTCGATTTCGACGGCGCGTCCGCGGAAAACACGACGTTCGCCGATGGTGCCGCGGGGACGCTCAAGCTGGACCACTCCGCCGGTTTCACCGGCACGGTCAGCGGCTTCGGCGCCGGTGACGCGCTCGACCTGACCGACGTGCTGTTCGGCGATCACACGACGCTGAGCTTCACGGCCAACGACACGGGAACGGGCGGCACGCTCACGGTCAGCGACGGCGCCCACACCGCGCAGGTCGCGCTTCAAGGCAATCTGTCGGGCGGCAGCTTCCAGCTCTCGCACGATCAGGGCAGCGGCACCGTGGTCACTTACGTGCCGCCGCCGCTGCCGCACGTTCAGGAGGTTTGAGCCGCCCGGAATACCCCGTGAGCGACGTCCGACGGACGAACTCTCCTCCGGATCGTCGTTCGCGGCAGTGTGTTTGATGCATCTGTCGCGATGGCCGGTCGCATGATCGCCGGCATCGCGCAACGTATAATCGTGCCCAAGGCTGGCTGCAAACCACCGTCGGGCGACAGGAAACAGTCGATGAACAGGAACTGCCCTCTGCTTGCCGTGCTCGCATTCGCGTCGGCGCTCGCGGGCACCGCCGCGCCCGCCGCCGCGCAAAGCCTGCAGGAAGCGGTCGAGCAGGCGATCCGGACCAACCCCGAAGTCCTTGCCACGACATACAACAGAGAAGCGGCGGATCAAGGCCTGAAGCAGGCGCGAGCCGGCTACCTGCCCCGCGTGGACGTCGACGCGGCGATCGGCAAGGAGCAGCGCGACGATGTCGAAACGCGTCTGCTCGGCCTGAACCGCACGACGTTCACGCACCGGACGGCCAGCGTGACGTTGTCGCAAATGCTGTTCGACGGTTTCGCGGTCAAGAGCGAAGTGGCGCGGCAACGGGCACGCATCGACTCGTCCGCGAATCGCGTCGCGTCAACCTCGGAGGACGTGGCGCTGCGCGTGGTGGGCGCGTATCTGGAAGTCCTGCGCCGCCAGGAAACGGTCGCCGCCGCCACCGACAACCTCGAGTCCCACCGCCGGATCCACGATCAGATCAAGCTGCGCAGCGACCGCGGCGTCGGCCGGCGCGCCGACCTTTACCAGGCGGAAAGCCGGCTGGCGCTCGCGCAGGACAACCTGCGCTCCGAGCAAAGCAACCTGAAAGACGCCGAAGTGGCCTACGCGCGGCTGGTGGGCGCGCCGCCGAACGTGCTCGTCAAGCCGGTCGCGCCGGAAGCCACGCTGCCGCCGACGGAACGATTCGCGCTGGATACGGCGCTGGCGAACCACCCGTCCCTCGCGGCCGCCGAGGCGGACGTCGCGCAGGCCAATGCGCACTATGACGCGGCGAAGGCCGCACTATGGCCGCGCATCGATCTGGAGCTGAGCGCGAGCCATGACCGTGACGGTGTGCTCGGTCCGACGAACGACCGCCGCGTGATGCTGCGGTTGCGCTACAACCTGTTTCAGGGCGGCGCCGACAAGGCGCATATCGGCGAAGCGCATGCGCAGATCCGGGAGGCCGAGGAAGACCGCAACCGCACGCGCCTGGAGATCGCGGAAGGCGAATCGCACGCCTACAACGCATACGTCACCGCACGCGACCGGTTGGTCGTGCTCAAGCAGTACGTCGATTCCAGCGCGTCGACGCGCGAGGCGTACCTGTTGCAGTTCGGCATCGGTCAACGTTCGCTGCTCGACCTGCTCAACGCGGAGAACGAGTATTACAGCGCGCGCATCGATTACATCAGCGGCCAGTACGCGGAAGTGGCGAGCGCGTACCGCGTGTTCGCCGGGATGGGGCAGTTGCTCGACACGCTTCACGTCGCGCGGCCCGCGCAGGCGTGGGGCGCCGGCGGCGTGCAGCCGGCGGTGGCCTTCGACCGGCGCACATCCGATCCCGGCAAATGACGAGGCCCCGGGGTCGGCATTGCACCCCGGGGCCCTTCAGTCGTCGACGTTGACTACGGTGTCGGGCATCGTCCGCATGCCCGATACCCGACGGTCAACGTCCGTCGCGCCGCATCAGAACTGATAGCCTGCGCCCACCACCGCGCCGAAGTCCGACCGCGCATTGCCCGTCACCGACGCCTTGACGACCCAGCGATTGCTCTCCGTCACGTACGAGTACCCGGCCGCGAAGCCTTGCTGCCCGTGATAGTTCGACGTCGCCGCCGACACCATCGAGCGCCCGGCTCCCGTCGGCTGCGGCAAACCGGCCACCGCCATCGCCGACGCCACGCCGCCGTACATGTCCTTCTTCAGGTCGTTGAACGAGTTGTACACCTGCCCGATCCGCTGGTCGGTGTAGCCCTTCGCCTGCGTCGACGCGGTATTGAGGTTGTCGTTCAGCTGCTGCACGTTCACCGCGTCGGTCGGCGCCGTGCCGGCCGCCACGTTCGTGACCTGCCGTTCGTTGCCCTTCGCGCCGACCGAGAACGAATTGTCGCGATCCGCAACGGAGCCCTGGCCGACCGCCACCGCGTTCTTGCCGGTTGCCGTCGCCGTCGTGCCGATCGAACCGGCATCGGCACGCGCGATCCACGTCGTGTTCGCATCGGTTGCCGCCGCACGGATCTGGTCGTTGGCCGCCGCCGTCTTCAGCGCGTCGTTGAACTGGGCCATGTTGACCGCGTCGTTGCCGTTCACGCCTGCCGCGACACCGGTCAGCACGCGGTCGCCCGCCGTGCCGGAGAAGTTCACGCTGGTGCCGCCCGAGTCCTTGCCGACCGTGATCGCGCCTTTCGGGTCCTGCTGCTGCACGAGCCCGGCCTTGCCGTTCGCGATGTTGGTCACGTTGTCCTGCAGGTTCGCGATATCGGTCGTGTTCTTCGACACCTGCTGGTTCGTCGCGTAGAGCTGCGAGCCGTTCACCGCGTCCGTGCTGGTCGCGCTGAGCGTGCCGGCCTTCACGTTGGTGATGCGCGTGCCACCCGCCCCGCCGAGCGTGATCGAGCCCTTCGAGCTGTCGTCGTACTGCACCGCGAGCGCGCCGAGCTGGTCGAGGTTCGACTGCACCGACTTCAGCTGCTTCACGTTCACCGCGTCCGTATCGTCGGTGCCGGCCGCGACGTTCTTCAGCACGACCGCCGCGTTCGGGTTGCCGCCGATCAGTGAGACCGAGTTCAGCCGGTTGCCGTTGCCGTCGACGTCGTACTTGACGACGTTCTTCACGGCCTCGCCCGTCTGGTTCGACACCTGCGTGATCTGCTGCTCGAGATCGGACTTCACGCCGTACAACTGGCCGCCGTTCACCGCGTCCGTGCTGCCGGCCGCGACATTGCCGTCGGCGACGCTGGTCAGCTTCGTCGGCGCGCCGCCACGGGCGGCGTTGTATGCGCCGAGCGTCGGGTCGAACTGCAGCGCATCCTTCTGCAGCCCGGCGATCGCGGTCGTATTGACGGCGATGTTCGTTTCGGCATTGCCGATGCGCGTCTCGTGATTCCCGAGCGTCGTCGTGTTGCTGCCGACGCGGCCATCGAGATTCGTCAGCGCGTCGCCGACATTGTTGAACGAATCGCCGCCGATCTTGTACGCGGGCGCCGTGATCGAGCCATCCGTATTCGCCGTCGCCCCGCCGCCGAGCGCGGATGCCGTGCCGTCGATCGCGCGGCGCAGCTGCGCGCCGTTCACGGCGTCCGTGCTGCCGGTCGACACGTTGCCTTCCGCGACGTTGGTCACGCGCACGGGAATCCCGCCGTTGCCCGCGCCCAGCGAAACCTGATGCTTGCTCGCATCGTCGTACTTCACGGCGAGCGCATCGAGCTGGCTCGTGCCGTCGTGAATCGCCGCGTTCAGCTGGTCGACGTTCACCGCGTCGGTGCCGTTCTGGCCAGCCGCGAGGTTGCCGATGCGTTGCGGGCTGTTGCCGCCGTGGCTCGCATCGTAAGTGCCGAGGCTCGGGTTCCACTGCAGCGCATCCTGCTGCAGCGCGGCGATGTTACCGGTGTTCGTCGTCACCTGGTCGCCGAGCTTCGTCACGCTGTTGCCGACGTTGGCGATCGACTGGTTCAGCGTATCGGTCGCCTTGCCGAGCTGGCCGACGTTCACCGCGTCGTTCGCGCTCACGCCGTCCGCAACGTTGTGCAGGCCGACCGGTGCCGGCGCGCCCTGGCCGCCGAGCGTGACGCCGCCATGCGCATCGTCGTCGTACTGCACCGCGTTCTTCGTCGCGTTGGCGATCTGGCTCGTGATCGACGTGCTCAGGTTACCGATCGTCGTGCTCACGCTGTTGGTCACGCTCGTGCTGAGCGATGCGAGGCCGCTGCCCAGTTGCCCGACGTTCACGGCATCGTGCGCATCCTTGCCGTCCGCGACATTGTGCAGCGTCGTGCCGTTCGGGCCGGCGAACGTGACCGAGTCGAAGCCGCTCGCGCCGTCGTACTTCACGTTGCGCGCATCGGCTGCCTGCAGGCCGCCGATGTTCGACGCGGCCGTGCTCAGCGATGCATTGAGGCCGGTCACGTTGTTCTGCAGGTTCGTGATGTTCGCGGCGGCGGTCGACAGCGAGGTCTGCAGCGGCGCAACGCTGCCCTTCAGCTGGCCGACGTTGACCGCGTCCGTATCGGCGACACCGGCCGCCACACCGCTGATCGTCGTGCCGGCGCTGCCGTCGAGCGCGATCGCGGCATGCGAATCGTCGGTGTATTTGACGACGTTCTGCGTCGCCGTCACGATGCTCGTGCTGAGGCTGTTGCCGACGTTGGTCACGCGCTGGTCGACGTTCGCGATCGACGTCGACAGCGTGTTGCCGACGGAGGTCACGCGTGCGTCGACGTTGGCGATGCCGGTGCTGAGCGTGCTGTTCACGTTCTTCAGCTGCTGGACGTTCACGGCATCCGTATCGGCCGCGCCCGCTGCGACGTTCTTGATCTGGCGTTCGTGGCCGAGCGAACCGAACGAGACGGCCCCGCCGACCGGTGCAGCCGTGCCGCCGAATACCGGCGTACCGCCGTTGTTCGCACCGACGCTGCCCGAGCCGATCGCGACCTGGTTGTTGTCATTCGTCTGCGCACCGGCGCCGATCGCGACGGATTGCGTGCCGCCCGCACGGGTCTGCGTCGCGGCATCGTAGGATGCGCCGTTCGACACGCCGTCGCTCGTGGTCGGATTCGCGCCGCCGATCGCAATCGAGCGATCGCCGCTCGCCAGCGCCGAGTGACCGAGTGCGATCGAACTCGTGCCATGCGCATCGGCAACGTTGCCGAGCGCCATCGAGTAATCGCCGATCGCGGCGGACTGACGGCCCACCGCGAGCGCCGTATTGCCCTGCGCGACGGCCACCGTGCCGATCGCCGTGGCCGAGTTCGCCAGTGCCTGGGCGCCGACGCCGATCGCAATGCCGCCGCCGCTGCCGGAGCCACCCTGGCTGCCCGCGTTCGACTGGTCGCCGATCGCGATGCCGCTGGAGCCGGCCTTCGCATTCGTTCCAGACGTGAAGTTCGTGCTGCTCGTCGCCACGAACGTCCCGCTCTTCGTCGCGACACACAACGGGTTCGTACCGTCGATGCACTGCCCGTTCAGCGCGTTGTCCGGGTTGCCGCGATCGACGAAATTGTCCGCGTGTGCAGCCCCCGCGACCAGCACACCTGCGCTTGCGAACATGGCGGCGACGAGCGCCGAAATCTGGTTCCTCTGCATTTTTTGCTCCGTTTTGTGGCTTTTGGTTTGAATTTGGACTACTTAGGTTTATTTACAGCTTCGACTTCAACTTCGAACTCAATGCGCGATACGCTGCCCAGGCGCGTCGCTCGGTCGACGGCCCGTTCCGTTCATTCGATAAAAACCATCAGGAATACAAAATGACTGCCATAGACGAGCTCGTCCCTGCTGATTCTCGCGAGTCAACCTGCTGTCATTGACATTCCGAATTGAATGCCGCGCGTGGCGCGACCAACCCCGTTTCTTTTATTTCATCTGCTGCACGCGAACGAATTTCCATCCACGTCGATAATGCGGATGCGACGGACGTCGTGACGAATATTCGTCGGCGCGCACATCAATTGATGCACCGGACTCTAATCCCGCAACGTCTGCCACGGTATGCCGGAGGTCCAACCCGTCGAATCCATCCGTCATCCAAAGTTCGGACGAATTATGAGACACGCCCCGGCATTAGTGAAGGCGGCATTCTTTATAGATTGCAAAATGCAATGTTTTCAATGTCTTAGGTTAAAAACACCAATCTCGCAAACGATTTCGTATTGCCGCGCTTAATAAAAATGTTTTCCTGGAAGGATAAATACTTTGCTGGAGCGGAGTGCCATTAAAAGCAATCTCGCAAAAAACTGCAAAATACCGAAAAGGGGATTCAACGTTAGCCCCGACTCGCATCCCAATAATAGAGATAGGCACTCTAGCGAGAATCGAGATATCCCCCTACAATTCCGCTCGCATCGATTCCGGCAGCGGCAATCTTCCGCCCCTTTATCGGCTCAGCGATCAAAAGAAACAACGCCGAGTAATGCGCCGACATACTGCCTGCCGTGCAGTCCGGCGAAGTCCGCTTGTCGATGCGAGCGTACCGTGCGTTTTCGCGAAGTCATGTCACGGCTTCCGACGATTTTCCCGAACCGGAATCGACCGCGCGCAGGAACGCTGCCCACAGCCTTTCCTGAACAGGTACACGATGTCGCCATCGACCGCCGCGTTGAATAATGCCCATATCCTGATCGTCGACGATCAGCCCGACCAGCTCCGTTTGCTGATCGACGTCCTGCGCAGCACCGGATGCCGGATCAGCATCGCATTCGACGGCGTGCAGGCCTGCCAGCGCGCGCAGGCACTCATGCCCGACCTGGTGCTGATGGATGTCCGGATGCCGCGCATGGACGGTTTCACCGCGTGCCGGCGGCTTGCGGCCGATCCGCTGACGAGCGCGATCCCCGTCATTTTCCTGACGGTGGCCGGCGACTTGCACGAGCGCGTCGAAGGGCTCGAAATCGGCGGCGTCGATTATGTGGTGAAGCCGTTCGAACCCGCCGAAGTCGTCGCGCGAATCCGCGTGCAGCTCGCGCGAACGAAACGGCCATTGCCGATGGATGCGCCCGCCGCGCACGATCCGTTTGCGACGGGCAAGGACGACGACATCATCGTGCGCGCGGCCATTCGGCATCTGTCGCGCACGCTGAACGACCCGCCGACCGTCGAGCAGCTGGCGCGCGCGGTCGGCACGCACGAGAAGCGGTTGTCGCGCGCGTTTCGCGACAACCTGGGCCAGACGGTGTTCGAATATCTGCGGCACGAGCGCCTGCGCATCGCGCAGGACCTGCTCGATACGACGTCGCTCAGCATTGCGAGCATCGCGAAGGAGATCGGCTTTTCCACGCCGGCGAATTTCGCCACCGCGTTCCGCGAACGGTTCGGCATCACGCCGACCGAATGGCGGCGAGAACGCCATGCGGCCGGGCGTGATGCCGCCCGGGAACCGCAGCGCGACGCGTAGTCGCGCCCGGCATCGCGGGTACGGCTACCAGTTGTATTTGGCGCTGGCCAGCACCGTCCGCTCGTTGCCGAACACGCATACCGTGTAAGACGTGCAGCCGCTGACGTAGCGGCGGTCGAACACATTCGCGACATTCAGCGCGAATCGCCAGTGACGCAGCTCGTAGTGCATCGCGAGATCGTACAGCGTGGCGCTCGGCACCGTCAGCGAATTGTCCGGCGCACCGGCCGACGCACTCTGGTAGCGCACGCCGGCGCCGACGCCGAGGCCCGACAGCGCGCCGGTGTGCCAGGTCCAGTCCGTCCACAGCGACGCCATCTGCCGCGGCAGCGGCACGGACACCGGCCAGTTGTTCAGCGACGCATCGTTCGCCTGCACGTTCTTGACGTCCTGATAGACGTACGACGCGACGATCGACAGCTCGCGCGTCACGTTCCCGACCGCGCTCAGTTCGATGCCGCGCGAACGCACCTTGCCGGTCTGCACGGACGACGTGCCGGTGGGGTCGAGATTCGGCGGCGTCGGCGTCAAGACGTTGGTCTGGTCGATCCGATAAACGGCCGCGGTGAGCATCAGGTTCCGGCCGGCCGGCTGCCAGCGCAGCCCGGCTTCGGTCTGCTTGCCGCGCGTCGGTTTCGGCAGGCCGCCGCCGTACATCCGCACGCCGATCACTGGATCGAACGACGTCGAATAGCTCACGTAAGGCGACAATCCCGCATCGCCCTGATAGGTGAGCCCGACGCGCCCTGAAAACGCACTGACGTCCTGCTGCGTGCCGATGCCGGCCGCCCGGTCGTCGAAGCGCGCGTTCACGCGATCTTCGCGGCCGCCGAGCGTCAGCGTCCAGCGGTTCCAGCGCATCTGGTCCTGCGCGTACGCGCCGAGCGAATTCATCGCCGTGTACTGATCGACGTGCCCGAGCGACGTGCGGCCGGAAAAGATCGCGGCCGTCACCGGACGATAGACGGGGTGGTAGAGGTTGAGCGACGGCGCGAGCGCGAGCCACACGCTGTTGGTCGTCGTCTGCCGGTCGAACTGCAGGCCGAGCAGCAGCGTGTGCTCGAGCGGGCCGGTGGCGAAGCGCGCCTGCGCGCGATTGTCGATGTCGAGCCGGCTGTAGTTCAACTGAAACAGGCCCGCGAACCGCATCATGTTCGTCGTGCTGCCGGGCATGAAGCCGTTGCCGAACACCGTTGCGTCGTCGAGCGACAGGCGCGACCAGCGCACGTCCTGTTGCAGCGTCCAGATCGGGTTCACGCGATGCTCGAGCGCATAGCCGAGCGACCATTGTTTCTTCCGGTAGTCGTTGAACGTCGGGTCGCCCATGTAGATGTCCTGCGACAGACGCCCGTTCCGATTCGGCAATACCGTGCCCGACGCCGGGAGGAAGTTCGACGAAATGTCGCCGTGATCCTGCAGGAACGAAGCGGACACCGTTAGCGACGTGTCGGCCGTCGGCCGCCAGCGGAACGACGGCGCCACCGCGACGCGCCGGTCGGCATTCGGGCCGGTCACCGCATTGCCGTCGCGCGCGATGCCGACGAAGCGATACGCATATCGGCCGTCCGGATCCAGTTTGTCGCCGATGTCGAGCATGGTCTGCTTGCGCGCATCGTTGCCGATCTGCACGCCGGCTTCGCGCACGCGCTCGCCGTCGGCCAGCTTCGTGTGCGCATCGACGATCGCACCCGGCTCGCCCGCGCCGTACAGCACCGACGTCGGCCCGCGCAGCACGGCGATCGAGTCGATCGTGTAAGGATCGACGCGCCAGTTCGCGATGACCGCCGTGTTCGGCGCCGCCAGGCCGTCGACATACAGCGTCGGCGTGAAGCCGCGCAGCGCCGCATACCAGTCGGTCCGCGTATCGGAGCCGAACGTCGCGAAACCCGGCACGTAGCGCAGCGCCTGGTTCAGGTCGGTCGCGCCGGTCATCTCGATCTGCTGCGCGGTCACGATGTTGGTCGTCTGCGGGATCTCGGCGACCGGCGTGTCGGTCCTGGTCGCAGTGGCGGTACGCAACCCGACCAGCCCGAGCGATGCGCGGGCGGCCTCGCCCGTCACGTCGATCTTCGGCAGCATCGCCGCCGCATCGCCCGATGGCGTTGCCGCCGCGTTCGATGCCTGCGCGTGCGCGCCGCCCGCGGCCGCCGCGCACAACGTTCCCCCGGCCGCGATCGCGATTGCGCGTCGCACCGAACCTGTTGCCGTTCCCATCGTTTAGCTAGTGTCTCCGTCGTGTTGCCCGGGTGCCGCGCGCCCGGTCGTGCTTCGTTGCGGGGCTGGCCGGCGGTGCGGGCCTGTCGCGCACGAGTCGGTGCGCGTCGTTCGATTGCGTCGTTTTTGAGCGCCTGAATGATATCGGCGGAACGTTGTGCGGTCTTTAGAAAAAATGCCTGCCGGCGCACGATCGTTCACCGCGTGTCCGATCAGATCGGCGAGGTCGGCGCGACGAACTTCAGCGTCGTGAACGCGGCGCTGCTGTCGGATGGCGTGGACGTGCCCGTCACTGTCACGTCGTTCGCGCTCGACGTGACGATCGAGCCGGATAAGCTCACCGCGCCCGGCCCGAACGTGTAGTGCGTCGCGGTGCCCCACTGCGTGTCGACCGTCGTCGTTGCCGAGGCGGCGGCCCGCATTGCCGTCACACCCGCGCAAGCCAGCGTCGAGCGCGACGCGACCCACGCCGCACGTCGTGCAAACCGTTCGTTCAAACCTGGGAGGCTGCTTGTCATCGTGTCGTTCTCCGATTCTTGTCGTTCGTGGCTTCACCGGCATGGACTTGCCGCGGCGTGCGGACCAGGAGTGCGATATGAAACCCGCACCACGTCATCCGTCGTATGACGACCGTCCGAAATAGTGGGAATCTATCGTTCTGCATACCTGAAAAGTCTGCCGCCCGCACGCCGGCGACGATCATATCTCGCAAACGTATCAATCGCCATTTTTTTCCGCTTTCTTAGCATGTTAATCAACTGGAGCGTGATAATCGGCTATCGAAAAATTTGGCACGACGCCACCCATTCGTGGTCCTCATCGCCCTCCATTCCGTTACAATCCGCGTCGTCATGCGATGACTGATTTCGCCGCGTGCCCTTCCGTCACCGCGCGACATCGCTTGCCTTCCGTGAAACTCGTCAAGGAACCAACGCGACATGCACGACACCCCTCTCCTGCTTGAATCGGGCGCGCGCGTTTCCCGGCGCACCTTCCTTTACAGCGTCGGAGCGCTCGCGCTGTCGGCATGCAACGGCTCCGGCGCAAGCGAGAGCGTCCGCGGCGTCACGAGTGCGGCAGCGGCGGCCGGCAACCGTGCGCTCGCGCGCGTGGCGACGGGCACCACCGCCGTCACGACCCGTACGGCGTTCGCCCATCCGGGGTTGCTGCACACGCAGGCCGATTTCGACCGGATCGCGCAGAAGGTCGCGGCGGCCGCGTCGCCGTGGCGCGACGGCTGGAACACGCTGATTGCCAACAGCCATGCGCAGTTGACGTGGTCGCCACGCCCGCAAGCCGTCGTCACGCGCGGCGGCACCGGCGCGCAAAACTATCCGGTGCTGTACAAGGACATCGCGGCCGCCTACGCGTGCGCGCTGCGCTGGAAGGTCTCGGGTAACAAAGCGTATGCGGACAAGGCCGTGCAGATCATGAACGAATGGTCGTCGACGCTGCAGAACCTCGCTGGCGACTCGAACGTCGATCTGGCCGCCGGCCTCTACGGGTACGAATTCGCGAACGCCGGCGAAATCATGCGCACGTATCCCGGCTGGGCCGCGGCCGACTTCGCCGCGTTCCGCGCGATGATGGCCGACAAGTTCTACCCGATCAACGCCGACTTCCTGAACCGCCACAACAACACGGACATCACGCACTACTGGGCGAACTGGGATCTGTGCAACATCGCGTCGATCATGGCGATCGGCGTGCTGTGCGACGACCACGCGAAGTTCGACGAAGCCGTCAACTATTTCATCGACGGCGCGGGCAACGGCGCGATCGCGCAGGCCGTCTATTACCTGCATCCCGGCCACCTGGGCCAATGGCAGGAATCGGGCCGCGACCAGGGGCACAACACGCTCGGCATCGCGCTCGCCGGCGCGATCTGCGAAATGGCGTGGAACCAGGGGATCGACCTGTACGGCCACGACAACAACCGCTTCCTCGCGGGCGCCGAATACGTTGCAAAAGCGAATCTCGTGCAGCCGGACGGGACGTTCCCGACGGTGCCGTACGCGCGCTACGCCAACGTCGACGTCACGCAAGCGCAATTCTCGACCGGCAGCCAAGGCGTGATTCGTCCGTGCTGGGCGCTCGTCTATAACCATTACGTGAACCGCAGGGGACTCGCCGCACCGTGGTCCGAAAAGTTCGCGCGCGCGATCCAGCCCGAAGGCGGCGGCGGCAACTACGGCGAAACGAGCGGCGGCTACGACCAGCTCGGCTACGGCACGCTGACGTGCACGCGCGATCCCGTTGCACCCGCAACCGCACCGAGCGGGCTGACCGCGTGGCCGGCCGCCGGGCACGTCGTGCTGTCGTGGTGGGGCATCGCGAATGCCGCCAGCTACGACGTGAAGCGTGCCGTAACCACGGGCGGTCCGTATACGACCATCGCGACCGGCATCGTCGATCCGTTGACGTATACCGACAACCCGGCCGCGGGCACCTGGTACTACGTGATCAGTGCGCGCACGGCATCGGGCGAATCCGCGAATTCGGCGGAAGTGGCCGCATCAACGGCCCTGCAACTGCATACGCTGCTGACGTTCGACGAGACCGGCGGCACGAGTGCGGCGGACGCGAGCGGCAACGGTCATGGGGGCACGCTCGTCGGCGGCGCATCGCGCGGGCCCGGCAAAACGGGCAATGCTGTGTCGCTCGACGGCTCTACCGGCTACGTCGCGTTGCCGAACGACATCGTCACGGACGTGTCGGATGTCACGATCGCGGCGTGGGTCAACTGGCGAGGCGGCCAGACGTGGGCGCGCCTCTTCGATTTCGGTTCGGGCACCGGCCGCTATCTGTTCGTCACGCCGAAGAGCCACGGCGGCACGATGCGCTTCGCGATCACCACCAATGGCGGCCATGGCGAGCGCACGATCGACGGCAACGCGGCACTGCCGGCGGGACAATGGGCGCACGTCGCCGTCACGCTGGCGGCCGACACCGCGACGCTCTATCTGAACGGCGATGCGATCGGCTCGGCGAACGACGTCATCTTCGCGCCCTGGCGCATCGGGAAAACCGCGCAGAACTGGATCGGGCGTTCGCAGTATCCGGGCGATCCGTTCTTCAACGGCCTGATCGACGAATTCCGCATTTATCGCGGGGCGATGTCGGCCGAACAGGTGAAGGCGCTCGCGCAGGGAGCGTGATGCTTGCCACCGCCGGCCGCGCGGCCGGCGCTTACAACATCGCCTGACTGATCAAACCGTACTGTCGGAATACCGGATCGGTCGCGCCGCGGTGCGCGTCGACAGGCGCGTTGCGAACCATCTTCGAGCAGGTGTCGACGCGTTTCATTCCCTGCGCGTCGAGCCAGTCCGGCAAACTCGTTCCCGACGGTACGTCGATGCGAATGAATTCATTCTCCCGCGTGCTCAGCCAGTGACTGATCAGCGCCTTCGCCTGCGCATCGTCGCTCGAACGCCGTGCGACGACCGGGCCGATCACGTAACCGCGACCGAAGCGGCGCAGCACTGAAAATCCGGCGATCTCGCCATCCTGCTCGAGCACGACGCTTTCGCCCCGCTTCATCAACGCCGACATCAGCGCGTCGCGCTCGAAGCCGGAAGCACGCGCGTCCAGCTCGACGAAGCGGCTCAGATCGGCGGGTGTGCCAGCCCGCAGTCGAGCGCCGTCGGGCAGCGCAACCGCTGCGGGTTGACTCACGTTCCCTTGATATTGATCCAGCGATCCGCACACGTTGAAACCGAGCTTTTCGTAGAGCGGCTGGCCCGCTGGCGTCGCATGCAGGAATACGATGCGCGATCCGAGTTCGTCGAGGAGGACCTCCATCAGCGCGCGGCCGATCCCTCGGCCCTGATGCTCGGACGACACGATCACGTGTCCGATAGCAGCACGGTCCGCACCGTACTTCCAGCACATCGCCGTACCGATGACCACCCCGTTTTCCTCGGCCGCGAACGCGATCGAGGTGTCCGCGGAAAACTGCCAGTCTTCCGCCCTGAACGGCCACCGAAGCGCCATGGAGAGTGCGTGGGCCGCGGGTACGTCGGCCGCGGTAAACCTGCGGTAGTGCAGCGCCGTCGCGGCGCCGGAAGCGTTCATTACGTGTTCGTCGTTCATCAAAGTCATCCTTCGAAATGGCGCAGTTTCACAACCCAACTATAGGAATGAATGATTTTCCTGTGCCTAACGATCTATAAATTCACCATTAATCAAAACTTAATGCCAAGCACGCGCATGACCATTCGATGCGGCCCGACTGCCGACCGGGTCGGCGTCACGCACAGCGTCACGGGAATCGCGCGAAATAATGCTGTGCGAGGGCCACCCAGTACCGGACGCCAGCCGGAATGATGTCGTCGTTGAAATCGTATTTCGGGTGATGCAGCGCCGGCGACGCCGAACCGACCGGCGCATTGCCGATCAGCACGTACGCGCCGGGGCGCTCCTCCAGCATGAAGCCGAAGTCTTCGGACGTCATGTTCGGCGGCACGTCGCGGTACAGGCGTTCTTCGCCGAACGTGTCGCGAATCACCGCTTCGCACAGTGCCGTCTCGACCGGCGTGTTGACCGTTGCCGGGTAGTACTGAAAGAATTCGACGTCGACCTGCGCGCCATAAGCCGCCGCCAGCCCCTCGCACATGAGCCGGATGTCGCGCTGCAGCTGTTGCTGCAAGGCCGACGACAGCGTGCGGATCGTGCCGCGCAGCTCGGCCGTGTCCGGAATGACGTTGTCCGTCGTGCCCGCATGGAACATGCAGACGGAAATCACCGCCGGGTCGACGGGATCCTTGTGCCGCGCGGCGATCGTCTGGCACTGCAGCACCATCGAACACGCGAGCGGAACGGGATCGATGCCCAGGTGCGGCTGCGCCGCATGCGCGCCCTTGCCGGTGATCGTGATCCTGAACCGCGAGCCGGCGGCCATGATCGGGCCGGTGCGCAAGCCGAAATGCCCGGCTGGCAAACCGGGCCAGTTGTGCATGCCGAATACCGCCTCCGTCGGGTATCGCTCAAACAGCCCGTCATCGATCATCTTGCGCGCGCCCGCGCCGCCCTCTTCCCCCGGTTGAAATACGAAATGGACGGTGCCCGGCAGCTGCGGCAACGCTTTCAGCACGCGCGCGGCGCCGAGCAACATCACGGTATGGCCGTCATGGCCGCACGCGTGCATGATCCCGTGCGTGCACGACGCATGCGCGAAGTCGTTGGCCTCGTGGATCGGCAACGCATCCAGATCGGCGCGCAGCACGATGCCGCGGCCCGGATCCGTGCCGGGCAGGCTCGCCACGACGCCCGTGCCGCCGAGCCCGCGCGACACCGCATAGCCGAGCGCTTCGAGCTCGCGGACGACGACGTCGGCCGTCCGGTGTTCTTCGAATCGCAGCTCGGGATGCGCATGCAGGTCGCGGCGCAGCTTCGCCCAGTGCGCGTAATGCGCTTGCAGCGACGTGTCGGGAATCACGGGGTTTTCCAATTTCGGCACCTTCGAAAAGTAGACGGCTGGGTCAGTCGTAAAAGCCGACGACGGACTTGATCTCCATATACTCCTCCATCCCTTCGACCCCGTACTCGCGACCGTTGCCCGACTGCTTGTAGCCACCGAACGGCGCCTGCGGATCCCATGCCGGGTAGTTCAGATGCACCTGCCCCGAGCGGATGCGCGCGGCCACCGCACGTGCGCGTTCCTTGTCGGCGCCCTGCACATGCGCGCCGAGCCCATAGACGGTGTCGTTCGCGATCGCGACGGCTTCGTCGACCGTATCGTAAGGAAGGATCGCGAGGACCGGACCGAAGATCTCCTGCTGCGCGATCGCCATGTCGGTGCGAACGTCGGAAAAGATCGTCGGCCGCGCATAGAAGCCGCGGTCGAATCCCGCGGGCCGTCCGGGGCCGCCGGCGATCAGCTTCGCCCGTTCGTCGATGCCCGCGTCGATCATCTGCGCGACGCGACCGAACTGCGCGCGATTGGCGAGCGGCCCGTGCGTCGTCGCGTCGTCGAACGGATCGCCGACGATCAGCCGCTGCGCTGCCGCGACGGCCAGTTCCTCGACCGCGCCGAGCACGTCGCGCGGCACGATCATGCGGGTCGGCGCGCTGCACGATTGCCCCATGTTGCGAAACGCGGCGGCCACGCCCGGCCCGATGGCCTGCTGCAGGTCCGCGTCCGGCAACACGATGTTCGGCGATTTGCCGCCCAGCTCCTGCGCGACGCGCTTGACGGTCGGTGCCGCCGCCTGCGCCACGAGCACGCCCGCGCGCGTCGACCCGGTAATCGACACCATGTCGACTTCGGGGTGCGACGACAGCGCGGCGCCCACCGCCTCGCCGCTGCCGCTCACCAGGTTGAACACGCCCGCGGGCACGCCCGCATCGGCGATCACTTCCGCGAACAGCAGCGCGCTGAGCGGCGACAGCTCGCTGGGTTTCAGCACCACCGTGCAGCCTGCGGCGAGCGCCGGGCCGACCTTCGCGGTGATCTGATAGATCGGCCAGTTCCACGGCGTGATCAGCGCGCATACGCCGATCGGCTCGCGTACGACCGCGGTCGTCCCGCGCCGCGTGACGAACGGGTAGCGGGCCAGATTGTCGCGCGCAACCCGGATATGCTCGGCCGCGAGCGGCACATGGGCGCCGCGCGCATAACCGATCGGCGCGCCCATTTCCAGCGCAAGCGCCGTGGCGAACCATTCCGCGCGCTCCAGCATCAACGCATGCACGCGGTCGAGCAGCGCGGCGCGTTGTTGCGGCGAGGTCGCGGCCCAGCGTTCGAACGCGCGGCGCGCGGCCTGCACCGCGCGGTCGGCGTCGCGTGCGGTGCCGAGCGGAATCTCGCACAGCGTGTCTTCGGTGGACGGGCAGACGACCGCGAAGCGGTCGCCGCCGTCGGGTAAAACCCAGTCGCCGTCGATGAAGAAGCGATCGAGCCTGCCGGCTTCCAACAGGTGACGAACGGGTGAATTGACGAGTGAATTCATTGGAGCGTGTCCTTGAGTCGATACCATGCGCCGACGAACGGCAGAAACCAGGGTTTGCCGAAGTGACCCGGAATCGCGGGCCAGTCGAAACCTTTCCACGGATTGAGATCGGCGCGTCCGTCCATGATCTCGGCCATCAACGTGCCCATCAGCGTGGCCATGTGCGTGCCGTGGCCGCTATAACCCATCGAGTAGTAAACGCCGTCGCGCTCGCCGGCGCGCGGCAGGCGGTTGGCCGTCATGTCGACCATCCCGCCCCAGCAATAGTCGATGCGTACGTCGGCCAGCTCGGGAAACACGGCGGCCATCTGCTGCCGCAGGATCAGCCCGCTCTTTTCGTCGGAGCGCGGATTCGACGCGGCAAAACGCGCGCGCCCGCCGAACAGCATCCGGTTGTCGGGCGTGACGCGAAAGAAATTCACGAAGTTCTTCGTGTCGGTGACCATCCGGCGCGTCGGCAGCAAGCGGTCGAGCAGATCGTTCGGCAACGGCTCGGTGACGATGATGAACGCGCCGACCGGCACGATCCTGCGGCGAACCCAGCCGAACGGCCCGACCTGCGAAATGCCGCTCGCGAGCAGCACCTGGCGCGCGCGGATCTCGCCGAGCGGTGTTTGCACCGCGTACGCGCCGCCCGCTTGCCGCTTCAGGCCGAGCACCGGCGCATGCTCGAGAATATGCGCGCCGCGGGCTTGCGCGGCGCGCGCGAGGCCGCGCACATAACGGCCAACATGCATCCCGGCGCTCTTGCCGAACAGCAGCCCGCCGTGATATCGGTTCGAGCCGATCTCGTCGCGCAGCTCCGCCTTCGTGACCAGGCGCGTGTCGGGGTCGACGCTCGCCGCGAGCAGGGCCTGACTTCGCGCGAGCTTGTCGTAGTGCTCGGGCTTCGCCGCGAGCTTCAGCTTGCCGCGGCGCACGAAATCGCAATCGATCGACTCCTCCCTGACCAGCCGCTCGACCGTGTCGACGCCCGCGTCGAACGCGAGATAGAGCCGGTTGGCCAGTTCCGTGCCGAGGCGCTGCGACAGCGACGCGTAATCCTGCGCGAAGCCGTTGTTGCACATGCCGCCGTTGCGTCCCGATGCCGCCTGCCCGACGGTGCCCGCCTCGCAGACGATCACGCGCGCGCCTTTCTTGGCCAGCGCCAGTGCGGCGGCCGAACCGGTGATGCCGCCGCCCACCACCACCACGTCGCAACTTCCGTCATGCAACGCCGGCGAGCTGCTCGCGAATGGCTCCGACGTATCGAGCCAGTAGGAACTGAAACGCATCAGGCACTCCCAAGCTGTCCACCGCACCGTGCTGCCAGACCGACCAACGTTCGCCGCGCCGATCCGGCCGCTTGCCCGCGATCCGGATCGGCGCGCCTCGTCCAGGCTGCCCCCGCGTCAGCGCGACGGTCCTGCATTAGAAATCCGCGACCTTGCCCCATGCGGACTCGCTGAACCGGCCGGGCCGGTACGGCGCCGGGTCCACGAAAGGTTGCGCACCAGACGCGAGATCGGCGATCAGGTGCCCGGCGCCCGGGCCAATCCCGAAGCCGTGACCCGAAAACCCCGCCGCGAGGATCAGCCCCGGCACGCCCGGCACTTCGCCGATGCCCGGCACGCCGTCCGGCGTGCTGTCGACGAACCCGGCCCACGCGTGCGTGATCTTCGCTTCGCGCAGTTCGGGCAACAGTTCGGCCGCGCGGCGGTACGTTTCGGCGACCGTCGGCATGTCGGGCTTCGGATCGAGAATGCGCACGGCTTCCATCGGCGTAGGCGCGTCGAGGCGCCAGCGCTTCAACGTTTCGTGGCCGCCGCGCACGCCTTCGAGGCCGCCCGGCAGCAGATTGCGCCAGCGTTTCGCGAACATCGGCACGAATTGCGGCGCGAAGCGCAGGAACTGCGGCGTCAGGTCCACGCGCGCGCGGCCGCTGATCGCCAATGCGTAGCGTCCGTCGCTGCGGCGCGTGATGGACACGCCGGACGTGTACATCGCATCCGGCAACGGCGTTTCGACCGGCGACACGCTCAGGATCGACTGACGGATCGACGCTTGCGGAAACCGGATGCCGAGCTGGCGGCAGAACGACGACGCCCATGCACCGCCGGCCATCACGACCGTTCGGGTCTTGATGACGCCCGCCTCGGTGACGACGCCCGCGACCCGGCCGCCTTCGAGTTCGATGCCGCGCGCCGCGCAGTGCTGGTGGACACTGCCGCCCAGCTTGATCAGCGCGGCGGCCACGGCCGGCGCGGCCTTGCCTGGATCGGCCGTGCCGTCGGTCGGCGAGAACACGCCGCCCTTCCACTGCCGCCCGGTTGCCCGTCCGCGCTCGGCGGCCTGCTTGCTGTCGAGCATGTACGTGGTCACGCCCGCGGTCTTCGCGAATTCGCCCCAGCTGGCCCAGCGGGACAGCTCGGCCTCGTCATTGCTGAGATACAGCAGCCCGCAGCGATGAAAGCCCGTGTCTTCGCCGGATTCGGCCGCAAATCGTTCCCACAGATCGATGCTCTTGCTCGCCATCGGCAACTCGCGCGCATCGCGGTTTTGCTGGCGGCACCAGCCCCAGTTGCGGCTCGACTGTTCGGCGCCGATGCGGCCCTTCTCGACGAGCGCGACCGATATGCCGCGGCGGGCCAGATAGTAGGCGGTGAAGACGCCGATGATGCCGCCGCCGATCACGACGACGTCGGCCGCGGCCGGCGGCGTGGACAAGGTTTCGATATGGCGCAGCGGAGGGGACATGCTCAGTCTCGTTCGGTGGAGGGTTTGACGTTCTGCATCACGTAGAACTTCGCCACGCGTTCGCTGCTTTCCCACCCGATCGACGCGCCGCGCGGCACGAACAGTGCGTCGCCGGTACCGAGCGACTGCACGCTGCCGTCGGGCGCCGCGAACCGGACGCCGCCGTCCAGCAGGAACATGAACTCGTTCGCACGATGCGGCCGGACGATCCGGTGATACGGCGTCGAATCCCACGTGCCCGCGCAGTACCCGGCGCCGTCGTCTGTGAACACGTTGTCGCTGCGGCATTGCGGCGCGGGGCCGAGCAGCACCTCGGCCGGCAGCGTGGCGGACGGCTTGAAGTCCGCGTCGGCGTGGAGCTCGAAGAGGCCGCGTTTCGTCGGTTGCGCGCACGCTGCCGCGCAGAACATCAGCAGCACCGGCGATTGCGCGGCGATGCGCAGTGCGGTGCCGCCGCCGATGACGGCGCCTTGCCCCGGGCCGAGCACCAGCGGCGCGGCCCCGGCCGCTTCGAGCGTCAGCTCGCCTTGGACGACGACGACGGTTTCGATGTGCGGAAAGCTCGGCACGTCCAGTTCGCCGACGAACACGATCCGCCCCGCGGCCATCGCGTCGGGGCCTTCCCACGCAATCTCGCGATGCGACGCGAACGGATCGCTCGCGCCGAACGCCTGCTTGCGGAACGCGGTGGAAGACGGTGCGCCGTCGGCCCGGTGCAACACGAAAACTGCGGTCATTTCTGCTCCTGTGCAGTGCGCGGCGGACTGGTTCAAAAGCCGTCACGCGATATCGGAAATCGTCGTTCGCCGGCTCTTCTGCCGGACATCCTCAGCGGGGCATGTCGTCCATGCCTGTGCTTACGCCGCGTGACACGACGCATCGCGGCGTTCGCTGCGCAGGCGCGTCGATGGCGCTCGCGCCGGCGCGCCGCCCGTGCGGGCGACCACGTAATCGCGCGGCGTGATCCCGAGCACGCGCCGGAAATGCCGGCATAGATGGCTCTGATCGAAGAAGCCGACGTCGGTCGCGACGACCGACGGTGCGAGACCGGCGCGCAACAGGTCCTGCGCCCGCCGTATCCGCACGAGACACAGATACCGGTGCGGCGACAGCCCGGTTTCGCTGCGAAAACGCGCGGTGAAACGCGACACGCTCAACCCGGCCACCGCCGCGAGCGTATCGAGGTTCAGCGGCTGCGCGAACGATGCGTCGATCGTGCGCAGCACGTCGCCGATCGCCGGCGAGACCGGCCGCGCGACACGCGGCGAGCCAACGAATTGCACTGTCATGTCGAATTCTCCCGGCGCTCGCTTCAATGCAGGAAATCCTGCATCCGGTAATACGCGCCGACGAGCGGCAAGAACCACGCGTGCCCGAAATGGCCCGGTATCGCCGGCCATTCGAGCTCGCGCCACGGGTTCGACGCGGCCGCGCCATACAGCACGTCGGCCATCACGCGGCCCATGTGCACCGACATCTGCACGCCGTGGCCGCTGTAGCCCATCGAGTAATAGAGGCCGTCGTGCTGGCCCGCGCGCGGCAGCCGGTCGGCGGTGATGTCGACGAGGCCGCCCCAGCAGTAGTCGAGCCGCACGCCGGCCAGTTCCGGGAAGTAGCCGGCCATGCCGGCACGCAGGACGTCGCCGCTCTTCGCGTCGGAGCGCGGGCTCGACATCGCGAAGCGCGCGCGGCCGCCGAACAGCAGCCGGTTGTCGGGCGTCACGCGGAAGTAGTTGCCGATCTGGCGCGACGTCACGTATGCGCGGCGATGCGGAAACAGCCGGTTCAACTGCGCGTCGGGCAGCGGCTCGGTCACGACGATGAAGCTGCCGACCGGCGCGATGCGTCGCCGGAACCACGCGAACGGCCCGTGCTGCGATGCGCCGGTCGCGACCAGCACGCGGTCGGCGACGATCGTGCCGCGAGCGCAGGTGATCGTGTGGCGCTCGCCGTCGAGCCGGTCGAGCTGCGTGACGGCCGCGTGCTCGTACACGCGTGCGCCGGCCCGCACGGCCGCTTGCGCGAGCCCGACGCCGAACTTGCCCATGTGCATCTGCGCGCCGTTGCGCTGCAGGAGTCCACCGTAGAAACCGTCGGAGCCGACTTCGTCGCGGATGTGCGACGGGTCGATCAGCTCGATGTCCGGATCGACGTCGCGCCGCAACGCGTTGAAGGTCTTTTCAAGCCCCGCGAAATGCTGCGGTTTCGCGGCGAGCTTCAGCTTGCCGGCGCGCCGGAAATCGCAATCGATCGCCTGTTCGGTCACGATCGTCTCGACGCTCTTCACCGCGCTTTCGTACGCGCGATAGAACTGCTTCGCCTGCGCGGCGCCGATGCGCGCGGCCAGCGACGCGTAGTCCTGCGCGACGCCCGTATTGCACTGGCCGCCGTTGCGGCCGGACGCTTCGCCCGCGACCTGCGCGGCTTCGAGCACGACCACCGAGACGCCGCGCTGCGCGAGCGCGAGCGCCGCCGACAATCCGGTGAAGCCGCCGCCGATCACCACGACGTCGGCCCGCCCTTCGACGGGGCCAACGCTTCCGGCGCGAAACGCGGGGCGGGTATCCAGCCAGTACGATTCCAGTTTCATTGGATCCTTCTCGAGCATGCCGGCAATGACGATCGGCGACCGTTCAATGAGAATCATTTAATCACCGTCAAAAACCGCAGTTGCCGCGTATTCGCGCGCGGCACGCGTACAAATTGCCGTTTTGCGCGACCGCCGCAGCAGACTATGCGGAACGCCGGCTGCCGCGGCATGCGCGATGAACACGTGACGTGTCGCGCGCTACAGACGCACCGGCTGCACCGGCGCTCCGCCGGCCTCCACCGGCTCCGCCTGGAAGCGCGCGAGATCCTCCTCGCTGCGATGGCACAGCACCTGCGCGCCGTTCCCGAGCGTGCGCAGCGACGGGGCCGTCCGGTTGCACACGCCGTCCACGCGCATCGCGCAGCGCGACAGGAACGGACACAGCTCGGCCTCGTTCTCGCGCTCGCCGATCGGCACCAGCGGCCGATGGCAACGCTCGGCCGCGTCGTCGAGCCAGCCCGCGCGCAGCTCCGGCGCCGACGACACGAGCAGATGCGAATACGGGTGGTAAGGCGGCGCGCACAGCGCGTCGCGGCTGCCCGTCTCCACGCGGCGGCCCGCATACAGCACGACGATGTCGTCGCTGATCGCGCGCACCTTCGCGATGTCGTGCGTGATGAACACGTACGACACGCCGAGCTTCGCCTGCAGGTCGCGCAGCAAGTCCATGATCGCGGCGCCGACCACGGTGTCGAGCGCCGACGTGACTTCGTCGCACAGGATCAGGTCGGGCTCGGCGGCGAGCGCGCGCGCGAGGTTCACGCGCTGCTTCTGGCCGCCCGACAGCTCGCCGGTGCGCCGCGCGGCCACCGCCTGCGGCAGCCGCACGAGGTCGAGCAGTTCCGCGACGCGCTGCCGCGCACGCGCGCCCTTGATCCCGTGATAGAACGCGAGCGGCCGCGCGAGCGTGCGCTCGACGGTATGCACTGGATTGAGCGCGGTATCGGCGTTCTGGAACACGATCTGCACGCGGCGGTGCTGCTCCTTGGAGCGCTTGCCGATATCGAGCGCGAGCGGCTCGCCGTCGAGCAGGATCTGCCCGCCCGTCGCCGGCACGAGGCCCGCGATCACCTTCGCGAGCGTCGTCTTGCCGGAGCCCGATTCGCCGATCACGCCGACCGTCTGCCCGCGCCCGATGCGCAGGTCCACTTCGTGCAGGATCACCTTCGCGGGCCAGCCTTTCGCGGTCCGGCCGCCATAGCCGGCGATCGCGCCGCGCACGTCGAGCAGCGGCGCGGGCGCGGCCTGCGCGAATTTCGCATCGCGTTCGACCGCGCCCGGCGTGACCGCCGCGATCAGGCTCTGCGTGTACGGGTGCGTCGGCGCATGCAGGATCTGTTCGGTCTCGCCCGCTTCGCGGATCTGGCCGTCGCTCAACACGACGATCCGGTCGGCCATCTGCGCGACCACCGCCAGATCGTGCGATACGTACACCGCACTCATCCCGTAGCGCCGGATCACGTTCTTGAACGCCTGCAGCACGTCGATCTGCGTGGTCACGTCGAGCGCCGTCGTCGGCTCGTCGAGGATCACCAGCTCCGGATCGGTGATCAGCGCCATCGCGGCCATCAGCCGCTGCAACTGGCCGCCCGACACCTGGTGCGGATAGCGCTTGCCGATCGTCTCCGGCTCGGGCAGCGCGAGCGCGCGGAACAGCTCGACCGCCTTCGCCTGCGCATCGCGCTTCGTCATCGTCTTGTGGATCAGCGCGCTCTCGATCACCTGGTCGAGAATCGTGCGCGACGGGTTGAACGCGGCGGCCGCGCTCTGCGCGATATACGCGACCTTGCGGCCGCGCAAGGCGGTCAGCGCCTGCGCGGACAGCGTGCATACGTCCGTGCCGCCGAGCTTCACCGAGCCGCCGGCGATCCGGCAGCCGGCGCGTGCATGGCCCATCAGCGACAGCGCGATCGTCGTCTTGCCGGAGCCCGACTCGCCGATCAGCGCGAGCACCTCGCCGCGCCCGACGTCGAAGTCGACGTCGTGGACGATCGTCGTTTCCACGCCGCCCGGACGGCCGCCGACCACGCGCAGCCCGCGCACTTGCACGAGCGGAGTCGATTCATCTCGCATCAGCGTTCTCCCGCGGCCGCGGCCGCGCCCTTGCGGCGGCCGCGATGCGGCAGGCCGTCGATCAACAGGTTGACGCCCACCGTCAGGATCGCGATCGCGACCGCGGGCATGATCGCGACGGCCGAGCCGTCGCCGAGGCTGGCGATGTTCTCGCGCACGAGCGAGCCGAGGTCCGCATACGGCGGCTGCACGCCAAGCCCGAGAAAGCTCAGGCCGCTCAGCAGCAGCACGACGAACGTGAAGCGCAGCCCGGTATCGGCGAGCATCGGATGGATCATGTTCGGCAGCATCTCGACGCAGGCGATGTACAGCGCGCTTTCGCCGCGCGCCTTGGCCACCTGCACGAATTCGAGCGTGCTGATGTTGACCGCCAGCGCGCGCGCGATCCGGTACGAGCCCGGCATGTAGCTCACCGCGGCGGTCAGCACCAGCAGCGGCAGCGACGAGCCGAATGCGGCGACGAACATCAGCGCGAACATCTTCGACGGAATCGACGTGAGCGCGTCGAGCAGCCGGCTCATCGTCTCGTCGACCGCGCGGCCCGACACGGTCGCGAGCAGCCCGAGCGTCGTGCCGGTCACCGCGGCGAGCAGCACCGCGGCCAGCGCGAGCAGCACGGTCAGCCGCGTGCCGTACAGGATCCGGCTCAGCATGTCACGGCCGAGGAAGTCGGAGCCGAACGGCAGCTTCGCACTGAAAGACGCGAACACGTCCGGCGTGACGATCGCGCCGACGTCATGCGGCGCGATCAGCGGCCCGAACACCGCAACGAACAGCATCAGGCCGACCATCGATAGGCCGACGCGGCCGCCGGTCGTCAAGGCGATGCGCGCGGCGCGGCCCTTGCGCGGCTGGTCGGGGGCGGGCGCGGCAGGCGGCATGCTGCCCCGCCCGAGGGGCGGGTCGCCGGATGGCGGCAGCGCGCTGCTGCGTTGTACGGGTTCGATCGGTTGCATGGGCGGCATCTCGGAAGGAAAACGAAACACTCAGGTGCGCAGTCGCGGGTTCGACACGATCGAGCACAGGTCGGCGAACAGCACCAGCGTCAGGTAAGCGACGCAGAAGATCAGCGTGCAGGCCTGAACCAACGGGAAATCGCGGTTGCTGACGGCGTCGACCATCAGGCTCGCGAGGCCCGGATAGTTGAAGATCGTCTCGACGACGATCACGCCGCCGAGCAGATACGACAGGCTCAACGCGATCGCATTGGCGATCGGGCCGATCGCGTTCGGCAACGCATGGCGCAGCACGACGCGCGCGGGGCTCGCGCCCTTCAACACGGCCATCTCGACATACGACGCGCTCAGTTGCTCGATCACCGCGGCGCGCGTCATCCGCGCCATCTGCGCGATCACGACCGCGCACAGCGTCAGCACCGGCATCGCATACGCACGCAGGAAATCGTGCAGGCTTTCGATCGGGCCGCTGTACGACAGCGCGGACAGCCAGTGCAGCTTCACCGCGAACACGAGCACGGCGACCGTCGCGATCAGGAATTCCGGCGTCGCGACGAGCGACAGCGTGCCGAGGCTGATCACGCGGTCGATCGCCGACTCGCGCTTGACCGCCGCGAGGATCCCGAGCAGCAATGCGATCGGCACCGACACCGCGGTCGTGATCGCCGCCAGCGTGAGCGACTTCGGCAGGCGCCCGCCGATCAGCTCCGACACCGGCATGTCGCCGGAAAACGATCGGCCGAAGTCGCCGTGCAGCAGCCCGCCGAGCCAGTGCAGGTAACGCACGTGCGCCGGCATGTCGAGACCGAACTGCTGGCGCAGCGCGGCGACCGTCTCCGGCGTCGCCGACTGGCCGAGCGCGGCCTGCGCGGCGTCGCCCGGCAGCAGGTTCGTGATCATGAAGATGATCGCGGACACGATCAGCAGCGTCAGCGCGGTGACCGCGATGCGCCGGCCGATCAGCCCGATGAGAATTCGGTTCATGAAGCGGCACTCCCGAAAAAACCGCGCGTGGCCGGCGCGGTGGTCCGCACCGGCCGCGCGACGGCGGCCAGCCACAACGTCATGCGTTCCACCACACGTTCTCGGCGAACGTGAAGCCCATCATCGGCCCGGTGGGGATCGAGCCGAGGCCCGCGAGCCGCTTGTCGTAGCCGTCGAGGAAGCTGATGAACGCCGGAATGCCGACCCGGCCCTGCTGCGCCACGATCACCTGCATGTCGCCGTACATCTGCTTGCGCTTCGCGTCGTCGGTTTCCGAACGCGCGGCGAGCAGCAGCTGGTCGAACTTCGCGTTCTTCCAGCCCGACTCGTTCCACGGCGCATCCGACTTGAAGAACTGCGTGAACAGCACGTCGGCGCTCGAGCGCGGGTTGATGTTGCCGAAGGTGAGCGGGTGCTTCATCCAGTGGTTCGACCAGTAGCCGTCGGGCGACGCGCGGTTGACCTGCAGGTTCAGCCCGATCTTCTGGCCGGCCTGCTGCAGCAGCACGGCCATTTCGATCGACCCGTTCGCGTCGGACGTCGCATAGATCGGCGGCAACGTGGCGCCGAGCGCGCCCGCCTTCTGCAACAGGAACTTCGCCTTGTCCGGATCGTGCGCCCGCTGCGGCAGCGACGCGTTGAAGTAGCGGTGCCCCGGCGGAATCGGCTGGTCGTTGCCGATCACCGAGTAGCCACGGAACACCGCCGTGCGGAGCTGCTCGCGATCGAACAGGTACTTCATCCCTTCGACGAAATCGGGACTCGAGACGATCGGGTTGTCGCTGCGCATGATCAGGTCGGTATAGAGACCCGACTTGGTTTCCTTCAGCGCGTAGCCCGGCGTCGACGAGACCCGCTGCGTCGAGCGCGGATCGATCGCGTTGATCAGGTGCACGTCGCCCGACAGCAGCGCGTTCAGGCGCGCGGCGCTGTCGCTGATGCCGATCAGCTCGATCTCGTCGAGATACGGCTTGCCCGGCTTGAAGTAGCTGTCGTTGCGCACGCCGACGGTCGACACGCCCGGCTTGAACGACTTCAGCTTGTACGGGCCGCAGCCGATGCCGGTCGAGAAGTCGGTCGTGCCGTCCTTGACGATCACCAATTGCGGCGTCGCGAGGATCACCGGCAGGTCCGCGTTCGCGCTGGCGAGCGTGAGCGTGACTTCGTCCGGGCCGCTCGCCTTCGCGTCCGCGAACTGTTCGGCAAGCGTCTTGACCTTCGACGCGGTGGCCGCGTTCTTGTGGCGCATCAGCGAAAACACCACGTCGGCCGGGCCGACCGGCTTGCCGTCGTGGAACGTGACGCCCTTGCGCAGCTTGATGATCCACGTCTTCGCATCGGTCGTCTGCAGCGACTCGGCGAGGTTCATCTGCGGCGTCAGGCTCGCATCGAGCTGCGTGAGGCCGCTGTAGAACATGAAGAAGCGCGTGTAGTCCGCGCCCGTCGAGCCCTTGGCCGGGTCGAGCGTATCGGCCGTCGAGCCGGCTTCGTTCGCGACCCGGATCTTGCCGCCGCGCTTCGGCGCGGGCGCGGCGAATGCAGAGCCGGGGGTCATCAGCAGTCCGCCGGCGCCGGCGGCCATCATGCCGCTCGCCGCCATGACCTTCATCATGTCGCGGCGCGTGAAGCCGCCCTTGCCGCCGTTGTCGATATCGTCGCTCATCCGAACTGCTCCTGACTGTGGAAAGTGGGGTCCTGGGTCCAGCGTGGTTCTCGAATCCCGCCGCGCCCGCTTGCTGGTGGCGGGCGCAACGTCGTACACATGCAATTCATTTAAGCATCGCCAAAATGCGGTTTGTCGCGATTCGGGCCGCCCGCACGATACGAATCGACCGTTTTGAGCGGCCCGCGCAGCATGAATTGCTGCGTGCACGCACGTGTCGCCGTTGGCCCGGCGGCGTGTCGCGGTGGTTGCCGAACCCGTGTCGATGCAGGAAATCGTAAGGCCGCGGCCGCCGCAGATTGCGCCGACAAAATTGCCCGTTCGGCATCCGGCGCGCGTTTGGCTCACGCAAACCGCACGTTTGTGTCGAATGCGTGCGCGCCTGCCCACGACGGCCGAAACGAGCGGCACGTTGCGGCAGATCGCCGCATGCACGGGCGTCGACGGTGGGGATCGCGACGGGCCGTCGCGCAGGAAAGTTCAGAAGAATGCCGCTCGATCGGAACCGCTTGGCGGGAAGACGGGAAGAAGGCGGGACTGCCCGGAAACCGGGCGCGTGCAGCCGTCACGCAGCGAGCCGGAATACCGATACGGCGGCCCGCAGGCGCGCCGCCTGCTCGTCCAGCGACGAAGCGGCCGCAGCCGCCTGCTCGACGAGCGCGGCGTTCTGCTGGGTGACTTCGTCCATTTGCGCGACCGCCAGCCCGATCTGTTCGATGCCGGTGCTTTGCTCGGCCGATGCCGCCGAAATCTCGCCCATGATGTCGGCCACCCGGTCGATCGACCGGACGATCTCCGTCATGCGCGCGCCGGCCGTCTCGACGAGCCGGCTGCCGCTGCCGGCGCGCTCGACCGACGCGTCGATCAATCCCTTGATGTCCTTCGCGGCCGCGGCGCTGCGTTGCGCGAGCGAGCGGACTTCCGACGCGACGACGGCGAACCCGCGCCCCTCCTCGCCGGCCCGCGCGGCTTCCACCGCGGCGTTGAGCGCGAGAATGTTGGTCTGGAACGCGATGCTTTCGATGACGACGGTAATGTCGGCGATCCGCACCGATCCGTCCGAAATCTGCCGCATCGTTTCGACGACCGCCTGCACGGCCGCGCCGCCGAGTTCGGTCGCATCCTTCGCCTGGGCCACGAGCGCATTCGCCTGGCGTGCGTTGTCGGCGTTCTGTTTGACCGTGGACGTGATCTGCTCCATGCTCGCCGCCGTTTCCTGCAGCGACGCGGCCTGCTGCTCCGTGCGCTGCGACAGATCCAGGTTGCCTTGCGCGATCTCGCCGGTGCCGGTGGCGATCGAGTGGGTCGTGGTCTGGATCTCGGCGATGGTGTCGGTCAGCCGCGCCTTCATGTCACCCAGCGCGACGAGCAGGCTGCCGGGCGCGGCGTGCGCCGTATCGAACGGCACGTCCAGTTCGCCGGCGGCGATGCGGGCGGCGATCTGCGTCGCATGCGCGGGCTCGCCGCCCAGCGTGCGCCTGACGCTGCGCAGCACGCCCCATGCGATGGCCGCGAGCGCCGCGGCGATGACGAGCGCGATGGCGCCCAGCACCATCGCGAGCCGGGCAAACGCCGCATTGATGTCGTCGTAGAAAAATCCCGTGCCGATCCACCAGTTCCAGTCCGGAATCGCGACCACGCCCTGCAGCTTCGGCTCCAGGTCCGCGTCGGGGCTGCGCTTGATCAGCACGTCGACGAGCGCGAAATGCGACTGCGCCATCCCCGCGCGGTACGCGTCGCTGTCGGTCAGGCCGCTGGTCGTGCGGTTGCCTTTCGCGCGCGTGCCGATGAACTTCGCGTTCGGGTGGACGAGGTTGACGCCGTCGGACGTCGTGACCCAGAAGTAGCTCTTCGAATTCGCGTTGAGCGCCGCCAGCGCGGCCTTGGCCTGCTGCTGCGCCTGCTCCTGCGTGAGCGTGCCGCTCGTCTGCATCGCGCGATACGAATCGACCAGGTGCTCGGCCTTGGTCAGCAGAATGACGATCTCGTCGCGGCGGCTGTCGATCAGCGCGTCGCGCAGCGTGTGCAGCGACAACGCGGCGAGCAGGACGACGCCGAGCAGCGCCGCGGCGACGAGCATCAGCAGTTTGGTGGACAACCTCATGCGGGGGCCTCGAAATATTAACCGTTCGGTACATATATCGGCCCGGGCGACCCCGCCCTTGAACGACTCAATATCGGTAATTACCCTCGTTTCGTGCGCTGATCGAACGCGCGACGGGACGCGACAGGCTCCGACGGCATCGCGGTCAAGTCCCGTCCCGTCGCGCCGATCGATGAATCGGCCGGCGCAGGCGACTTACAGGCCAAGCTGCGTCGCCAGCTGGCCGATGTCCGACACTTCGTAATAGTTGTAGAACGGCGTGCCCGGCTCGTGACCGCGGTTCACGAACGCCTTGTGCTTGATCCCGAGATCCTCGGCCGTCATCAGGTCGTAGCGCAGGCTCGACGACACGTGCAGCACGTCTTCGGGCTTGCAGCCGAGCTTGTCGAACATGTATTCGAAGCCCTGCATCCGCGGCTTGTACGACTGCGCCTGCTGCGCGGTAAACACCGCATGGAACGGCGCGCCGAGCTTGTCGACGTTGCTCATGATCTGGTCATCCATCGCGTTCGACAGGATCACCAGCTTGTACTTCGACGCCAGCCGCGACAGCCCGGCCGGCACGTCCGGGTGCGGGCCCCACGTCGGCACCGCATGATAGAAAAGCTCGGCCTCGGCTTCGTCGAACTTCACGCCGACCCGTGCGCACGTGCGGCGGACCGCGTTGACGACGACGTCGCGATACGGCTTCCACGCGCCGAGCACCTCGTCGAGCCGATAGGCGGCGAACGCGCGCACGAAGGCCTCCATCGTGGCCGGCGACAACCGATCCGCATAGATTTCGCGCGCCGTCTCGGCCATCCGGAAATGGGTCAGCGTGCCGTAGCAGTCGAAGGTGATGTACTTCGGTTCAAACTGGATCATGGTCAGGTCCTGTCGGTGTGAAGCCCCGGCAGGGCCGGGGATGGGCTGGGTTTAACGAAATTGAATCAGGGCAAAAAGTCGTTCGCGCATCGTTCGGCGCCGCTCAAAACGCACAATCGCCGCAAGTTGCCCGGCACATGCAGCACGATCTGCGGTGCGATCGGGCGCGGCGCAGCGGGGCCGGCCGGTGGGCGCCGCGCTATCGCAGCGGGCTCGCCTACCGGTGCGGCCCTCCGGCAGGCGGCAGCGCCGCCGTGCATTCATCGCAATGTCCTTCCCACAGCAGGCGTGGTGGGATTGATCGGCCGCGCCGGCACGATCAGCGCGTTCGTCCGCGTCGATCGAACGGGTTTGCGTCGATCTCGCGGGCGCGCCCGTCACCGCCGGAAAACAGGCGAATCGTCCTATCCGCGCCGCACCCGCGCTGGCAGAGTGAATGCGTCATTTCCACCCATCCGGAGTCCGGCGTGTCCGACCTCAACCCTTCCCGCACGCTTACCTATCGCCCGTTCGTCGAAACCGACCTGCCCGCCGCGCACCGCCTGTCGGAAGCGGTCAAGTGGCCGCACCGCCTCGACGACTGGCGTTTCGCGCTCCAGCTCGGCGGCGGCTTCGTCGCCGAGGACGAATCCGGCATCGTCGGCACCGCGCTCGGCTGGCGCTTCGACGACGCGCACGCGTCGCTCGGCATGGTGATCGTGTCGCCCGAGCGCCAGGGCCGCGGCATCGGCCGAGAACTGCTCGCGCGCGTCGTCGACAGTCTCGGCGCGCGCACGATATTCCTGCATGCGACGCCGTCCGGCGAACCACTCTATGTGAAGTTCGGCTTCGAAGCGATCGCCACGATCGACCAGCACCAGGGCGCCGCGTTCCAGCCGCCGCTGATCTCGCTGCCGCCGGGCGAGCGCCTGCGCCCGCTCGGCACCAACGACGGGCCGCGCCTCGCGGCGCTCGCATCGCGCGCGGCAGGCTACGAGCGTGGCGCGGTGACCGATGCGCTGCTCGACGTCGCGAACGGGATCGCGCTCGATCGCGACGGCGAACTGCTCGGCTTCGCGCTGTTCCGCCGCTTCGGCCGCGGCCATGTGATCGGCCCGGTGATCGCGCCGGACGCGCTGCGCGCGCAGGCGCTGATCAGCCACTGGCTCGCGCTGCACGAAGGCATGTTCGTGCGCCTCGACGTGCCGGGCGACAGCGGGCTGTCCGACTGGCTGCAGGGGCTCGGCCTGCCGCGTGTCGATACCGTCGTCGCGATGGCGCGCGGTGCGGCGCCCGCGCGCGATCCGGCGCTGCGCGCGTTCGCGATCGTCAACCAGGCGCTCGGCTGAGCGGCACGCACGATGAGCTTCCTGTACAAGGCCGACCCGGTGCGCGGCGCGCAATGGGCACAACGCTTCGCGCAACGCGCGCCCGACCTCCCATTCCGGATCTGGCCGGATCTCGGCGATCCGCACGACGTGCGCTACCTCGCCGCGTGGCAACCGCCGGACGACCCGGTCGCACTGCTGCCCAACCTCGAGGTCGTGTTCTCGGTCGGCGCCGGCATCGATCAATTCGACCTGTCGCGCGTGCCCGCGCACATTCCGGTCGTGCGGATGATCGAGCCGGGCATCGTCGAAGGGATGGTCGAATACGTGACGCAGGCGGTGCTGACGATCCACCGCGACCTGTTCGACTATGCGGCGCAACAGCGCGTACAGGCATGGTCCGAGAAGCCGGTGCGCGCGGCCGCGTCGCGGCGCGTCGGCGTGCTCGGGCTCGGCACGCTCGGCCAGGCCGTGCTCGACACGCTGCGACGCTTCGGTTTCCCGTGCGCCGGCTGGAGCCGCACGCCGCGCACGCTCGACGGCATCGCCTGCTACGCGGGCGACGCGGCGCTCGACGCGTTCCTGGCCCGCACCGACGTGCTGATCTGCCTGCTGCCGCTCACCGACAGCACGCGCGGCCTGCTCGGCGCACGCGTGTTCGATGCGCTGCCGGCCGGCGCGTCGCTCGTGCAGGTCGGGCGCGGCCCGCAGCTCGATGCGGCCGCGCTGCTCGCCGCGCTCGACAGCGGCCGGCTCGACAGCGCGATCCTCGACGTGACGGAGCCGGAACCGTTGCCGGCCGGCCACCCGTTCTGGACGCATCCGCGCATTCGCATCACGCCGCACATCGCGAGCGCGACGCGGCCCGACACCGCGGTCGACGCGGTGCTCGAGAACCTCGCGCGTCATCGCGCGGGACAGCCGATGATCGGCATCGTCGATCGCGCGCGCGGCTACTGACGCGTTCGCCCGGCCCGGCGGGGCGCGCAGCAGAAAATGCCGAAGCGCCCCGTGCAAACGCCGCGACCATACGTTTCAGGCGACAAATTGAAGACGCGTGCGGATTTCTCGCCCGGTAGCATGGACTCACCGCTGACACCCGACGAGAGTCCCGCCCTGCCATGAACCAAGCCGCGCTGATCGAAGCAGATCGTCAACACCTGATCCACCCCGTCGTCAACTATCGCGCGCACGAGGCGCGCGGCGTCACCGTGCTCGAATCCGCGGACGGCGTGTTCCTGCGCGACGGCGACGGCCATACGCTGCTCGATGCGTTCTCGGGCCTGTGGTGCGTGAACGTCGGCTACGGCCGCGACAGCATCGTGAAGGCCGCCGCCGAGCAGATGAAGAAGCTGCCCTACGCGACCGGCTATTTCCATTTCGGCTCGCAGCCCGCGATCGAGCTCGCCGAACGGCTCGCGGCGCTCGCCCCGCCGTCGCTGAACCGCGTGTACTTCACGCTCGGCGGCTCGGATGCGGTCGATTCCGCGGTGCGCTTCATCACGCACTATTTCAACGCGACCGGCCGCCCGTCGAAGAAGCAGATGATCGCGCTCGAGCGCGGCTATCACGGTTCGTCGTCGATCGGCGCCGGGCTCACCGCGCTGCCCGCGTTCCACCGCCATTTCGACCTGCCGCGCGCGGACCAGCACCATATTCCGTCGCCCTACCCGTATCGCCACCCGCTCGGCGACGATCCGCAGGCGCTGATCGCCGCGTCGGTCGCCGCGCTCGAAGCGAAGGTCGCGGAACTCGGCGCGGACAACGTCGCCGCGTTCTTCTGCGAGCCCGTGCAAGGCTCCGGCGGCGTGATCGTGCCGCCGCCCGGCTGGCTGAAGGCGATGCGTGACGCATGCCGGCGCCTCGGCATCCTGTTCGTCGCCGACGAGGTGATCACCGGCTTCGGCCGCACCGGCCCGCTGTTCGCGTGCGAGGCCGAACAGGTCGATCCGGACCTGATGACCGTCGCGAAGGGCTTGACCGCCGGCTACGCGCCGATGGGCGCGGTGCTGATGTCCGACGAAATCTACGAAGGCCTCGCGGGCAGCCGCGCGGAGTCGGCCGTGGTCGGTCATGGGCATACGTATTCCGCGCACCCGGTGAGCGCGGCGATCGGCCTCGAGGTGCTGAAGCTCTATCACGAAGGCGGGCTGCTCGCGAACGGCCAGGCGATGGCGCCGCGCTTCGCGGCGGGGCTCGATGCGCTGCGCGCGCATCCGCTCGTCGGCGACGCGCGCTCGGTCGGCCTGCTCGGCGCGCTCGAACTGGTGTCCGACAAGGCGCGCAAGACGCGCTTCGACGCGGCGCTGAACGTGCCCGACCGGATCGCGGCGGCCGCCTACGCGAACGGCGTGGTGTTTCGCGCATTCGGCGACGGCGTGCTCGGCTTCGCGCCGGCGCTGAGCTTCACGGCGGGCGAGTTCGACCTGCTGTTCGAACGCGTGCGCAAGACGCTCGACGACGTGCTAGCCGACGCGGGCGTGCAACGCGCGCTGGACGCCGCGCACGCGCAGCCGGCCTGAGCCGGCCGAGGGAAAGCCGGGCTTGTGGCGGCCATCGTTCGACTCTAAAGTAACCGGACATTCCATTTTTCCGCTCTCACGTGAACATGACGGACAGCAAGCTGGATCGCATCGACCTGCGCATCCTCTCCCAGTTGCAGAAGCGCGGCCGCATGACCAACGTCGAGCTGGCCGATGCGGTCGGGCTGTCGCCCAGTCCCTGCCTGATCCGCGTGAAGCGGCTCGAGAAGGCCGGCTACATCGGCGGCTACGGCGCGCACATCCAGCTCGAGAAGCTCGGCGACGTGCAGGTCGTGTTTACCGAGGTCACGCTGGCCGACCACCGCCGCGAGGACTTCGACCGCTTCGTCGCGGCGATCCGCAACGTCGACGAGATCGTCGAGTGCCATCTCGCGAGCGGTGGCTACGACTATCTGCTGAAGTTCATCACGCGCAGCGTGAGCCATTACCAGACGATCGTCGAAGGGCTGCTCGAGCAGAACATCGGCATCGAGAAGTATTTCAGCTACGTGATCATCAAGTCGCCGTTCGTCAAACGGCACTACCCGCTCGAATCGCTGTTCGGCGACCGTCACTGACTACCGCAGCGTGCGGCACCCATGAGCGTGGCAGTTCGCTGTCCGCGTGGGATAGTCGCGCGCCCGCGCCGCAGCCGCTGCCGCCGAATCGCTTCATCCAAGGACCTGTCATGCCGCTTACGCTTTCCCGACCCGAACTCGTTCGCACCGCCAACCTGATCGACGGCGCGTGGCGCGACGCGCGCGACGGCCGTCGCTTCGACGTCACCGATCCGGCCACGCTCGACACCGTGGCCCACGCCCCCGACAGCGACGCCGCCGACGCGCGCGCCGCGACCGACGCGGCGGCACGCGCGCTGCCCGCCTGGCGCGCGACGCCCGCTCGCGACCGCGCCGCGATCCTGCGCGCATGGCACGCGGCGATCGTCGCGCATACCGACGATCTCGCGAAGCTGATGTCGCGCGAACAGGGCAAGCCGCTCGCCGAAGCGCGCGGCGAAGTCGCGTACGGCGCGTCGTACGTGCAGTGGTTCGCCGAGGAAGCGACGCGCACCTACGGCGACCTGATTCCGCAGCAGCAGCGCGGCAAGCGGCTGAGTGCGGTCAAGGAGCCGATCGGCATCGTCGCCGCGATCACGCCGTGGAATTTCCCGCTCGCGATGATCGCGCGCAAGATCGCGCCCGCGCTCGCGGCCGGCTGCACGGTCGTCGCGAAGCCGGCCGAGGACACGCCGCTCACCGCGCTCGCGCTCGCCTTCCTCGCGCAGGAAGCCGGCGTGCCGCCCGGCGTGCTGAACATGATCGCCGCGTCGCGTGAGCGCGGCATCGACGCCGTGGCCGACTGGCTCGCCGACGGCCGCGTGCGCAAGATCACGTTCACCGGATCGACGCCCGTCGGCAAGCTGCTCGCACGCGAATCGGCGGCGACGCTGAAGAAGCTGTCGCTGGAGCTGGGCGGCAATGCGCCGTTCATCGTGTTCGACGATGCCGAGCTCGACGCGGCGGTCGACGGGCTGATGGCCGCCAAGTTCCGCAACGGCGGCCAGACCTGCGTGTCGCCGAACCGCGTGTACGTGCAGGCCGGCGTCTACGATACCTTCGCCGCCAAACTCACCGCCCGTGTCGCCGCGCTGAAGGTCGCGCCGGCGACCGACCCGGCCGCGCAGATCGGCCCGATGATCAACGCACGCGCGGTCGACAAGATCGCGCGCCACGTCGGCGACGCGATCGAGCACGGCGCGCGCGTGCTCACGGGCGGCAAGCGCCTGCCCGAACTCGGGCCGAACTATTACGCGCCGACGGTGCTCGGCGACGCCACCGCCGACATGCAGCTGACCTGCGAGGAAACCTTCGGTCCGATCGCCGCGCTGTTCAAGTTCGACACGGAAGACGAAGCCGTCGACGCCGCGAACGACACGCCGTTCGGGCTCGCCGCGTATTTCTATACGCAGGACCTGCGCCGCATCGCGCGCGTGTCGGCACGGCTCGAAACGGGCCTCGTCGGCATCAACGAAGGCGCGCTCGCGAGCGAGGCCGCGCCGTTCGGCGGCGTGAAGGAATCGGGCTACGGCCGCGAAGGCTCGCGCTACGGCCTCGACGATTACCTGTCGATCAAGTACCTGTGCCAGGGCGGGCTCGACTGAAGCCGCGCCGCCGCCGTCATCCGCGGCGGTTATGCAATCGTCACGCAGTCGTGGCGCGCCGCTGCCGGCGCGCCCCGCTCGCACACGTTTGCGGTGCCTGCGCGCAGTCAGCGCCTCGCATGCCAGCCTCGATTTCCGGGCACACCTGCCGTTAACCCGGATTTGACCAGCGCCGCTGCCGTCGCAGCCCGCTTCCCGTACGAGCGCGAGCCATGCCTGCATCCCCTTCGATCGAGAAAATTGCCGACTGGGCCGGCCGCCACCATCTGATCGTCGGTGTGCTGGGCACGCTGATGTCGGTCGCGGCGCTCGGCATCAGCGCGGTGACGCTGTGGGCCGCGCGAAACGAAGTCGTCGAACATGCGCACGAGACGTCGCGCAATGTCGCGGCCGTCCTCGTCAGCGAGATCGCGCGCACCGTCGAAACGTCCAACAACGCGCTCGTGTCGCTCGCCGCCGATCTCGGCAACCCCGCCATCGTGCGCCTGAAGGCCGGGTTGCGTCACGACGTGCTGTTCGAGCGCACGGCCGCGCAATACGTGACCGGCATGGGCGTGACGGACCGCTACGGGCGGCTGATCGACGGTTGTTGCGGCCCGACCCACAACTGGGACTTCAGCGATCGCGACTACTTCAAGGTCCATCGCGATTCGGACAACGTCGGCCTCTACGTATCCGAGGCATACCGCGCGCGTTCGCGCGGCGGCACCGAATCGATCGCGCTGTCGCGGCGCATCGAACGGCCGGATCACGCGTTCAACGGGATCGCGGTGGTCGCCGTCGATCTCGCCTACTTCGATCAGCTGCTGTCGCGCTTGAACGTCGGACCGCACGGCGTCAGCGCGATCCTGCGCGCGGACGGCACGATCCTCGCGCGCAATCCACCGTTGAGCGATCACCAGATGGTGCGCCTGCGCCGGTCGAAATCGTTCGAGCGGATGGTGAGCCGCGAAGCGGGCTTCTATGCCGCGCGCTCGAGCATCGACGGGACGTTGCGGCTCTACACGTACCAGCGGGTACCCGGCACGCCGCTGATCGCCGTGGTCGCGCCGGCCGAGCGCGACGTGCTGGCCGGCATCACGCGCCTGACGTGGACGGCGGGCGTGTCGGCGTGCGTGATCGGCGCGCTGTTCTGCGCGGTGGTGTGGCTGCTCGCCTTCGCGCTACGCGACAACCTGCGCAAGCAGACGCTGCTCACGGACCTCACGCGCACCGATCCGCTGACGGGCCTGCACAACCGGCGCGCGCTCGACGCCGCGCTCGCCGACGAATGGGAACGGCTGCAGCGCGGCAGCGACGGCAGCCTGTCGGTGCTGTTCATCGACGCCGATCACTTCAAGCAGTACAACGACCGGTACGGCCATGCGCAAGGCGACACCGCGCTGCGCTTTCTCGCCGAATGCATCCGCGCGCATACGCGACGGCGCGGCGATCTCGCCGCACGTTACGGCGGCGAGGAATTCGTCGCGGTGTTGCCCGACACGGACGAGCGCGGTGCGCAGCAGGTCGCCGAAGCGATTCGCGGCGCCGTCGAACGCAACCGGCTCGACGGATTCGACGCGACGATGCCGGCCTTCACGGTCAGCATCGGTTGCGCGACCGGCCATCGCGCGCGGCCGCCGTCCGTGCATGCGCTCACGCATCAGGCCGACCTCGCCCTCTATGCGGCCAAGCGCCAGGGCAGAAACCGCGTGTGCGTCGCCGACGCGGAATCGCTCGCCCAACCGGCGTGAGCGCTGCGGTTCTAGTCTCCTGTTTCGACAATGCACGCATGCTCGGCTCGCGCATCGCCGCCACTATCGGGCGTCGCCGACGACCGGATCGCTCCGTCCAGCGTGTTCAGCATCACGAATTCACCAAATAGTGAGAATTCGCGCGCGTCGACCGCGCCCCGCAACAAATCCTTAACCGCCACGTCACGATCGCCCACGACAATCCGCCATCTTCGACCCTCAGGATGGAGTCTTGCATGTTGGTATCACGGAGCCGTTTCCCGCTGCACGTCGCAGCGCTGTCGAGTGCGTTCGTCCTGGTCGCCTGCGGCGGCGGTGACGACGTCGCGTCGACGAACCCGACCATCGCGGCCGTTCCGGCGCCGCCGGCGGACCCCGGCTTCGTCGACAGCGCCCCAGTGCCGAGCGTGCCGGCCTTCGTCGACAACATCGCGACCAACCAGCGCGGCGACGCGCGCTATGCCACGCTGTCGACCAACGCGGCCGTGCGCGTGGTGAGCCGCTTCCTCGACCTGTGGCAACCGTCGACGATGCTGGTCGATGCGGCCGTGAGCGCGCCGGCCAACGGCGCGTTTCCGGCGATCTCGCCGTCGACCTGCTCCGGCCTGCCCGGCAGCGGCACGCCGTGCGGCACGATCCTGAACGACACGGTGCTGGCGGCCAATGTCCAGTATGTGATCAACGCAACGACCGCCCGCACGCAGCAGCAGGCCGACGCCGCCTACTTCGACGACCGGCGCGGCAAGGGCTACAGCGTGACCGACGGCATGGGCCCGCTCACCAGCGCGTGGCGCACGGCCGCGCAGCAGACCACCAGCATCACCAGCGTGCCCGCCGACGCGACGACGGTGCTGTACAACGACGCCGGCAACAACGTCGGCGTCGGCAGCAGCGCGAACGCGAGCTTCGGCAAGGTCGTCGACCTGCTCAACGAAATGGGCAACAACGCGTCGACCGAACCCTCGAAGCGCTTCTACAAGTATGCGCGGCCGTATCGCTGGAGCTCGAGCGTCGTCGTCGCGCCGACACTCGTGCCGGCCGAAAGCACGACGCCCGCGACCGACGGCGGTTTCATCAGCGGCCACCAGGCCGAAGCGATGCGCGATGCGATGACGATGGCGTGGCTCGTGCCGGAACGATTCCAGGAGATGGTGAGCCGCGGCCTCGAACTGGGCGAGAACCGGATCCTCGCCGGCATGCACTCGCCGCTCGACGTGATCGGCGGCCGCATGCTCGCGCTGGCTGTCAGCGCGGCGAACCTGAGCGCGTATGCGAGCGATGCGCAGGCCGCGTACAGCCAGGCCCACCAGGCGCTGCAGCAGCTCACGGGGACGACCGGCACGACGTTCGCCGACTTCGCGCACTCGGGCACGACGGCCAACGACCGGTTCGCCGATTACACGGCGAACAAGACGGCCTTCGCGCGCCGCCTGACGTACGGCTTCGGCGCGATCGAGTCGACCGACGCACCGCCCGTCGTGCCGAAAGGCGCGGAGATCCTGCTGCAGACGCGCTTCCCGTACCTGAGCGCCGACCAGCGGCGCGTCGTGCTGAAGACGACCGAGCTGCAGTCCGGCTACCCGGTGATGGACGATGCGGAAGGCTGGGGCCGCCTGAACCTGTTCGCCGCGGGCGACGGCTATGGCGCGTTCAACGGTAACGTGATCGTGTCGATGGACGCGTCGCAGGGCGGACTCAACGCGGCCGACCAGTGGCGCAACGACATCGCCGGCGCCGGCAAGCTGACGCTGCAAGGCACCGGCACGCTGACGCTGGCGGGCAACAACCGCTATGCGGGCGGCACGCAGGTCGGCGGCGGCACGCTCGCCGCGGCATCCGCGTCGGCGTTCGGCAATGGCGACGTGTACGTCGGCGCCGGCGGTAGCGTCCGGATCGCGGCGAGCGCGCCCGTCACGATCGCGACGCGCTATACGCAGCTCGACAACGCGACGCTCGAGCTCGACATCGACGGCAACGGCGGCGGGCGGCTGCGCGTGGGCGGGCAATTGACCGTCGCGGGCGGCACGCTGCACGTGAAGTTCGTGAACGGCTATGCGCCGAAGGCCGGCGATACGATCGCGCTGATCGACGGCGCAGCGGGCGCGGCGAAGTTCTCGACGGTCACGGTCGACGGCTTCAAGGCGACGCCGGTTTATACGGCGACGGGCGTGTCGGTGAGGTTGTCCGCGTCGTGATCGCCGCGCGGCGCGTGCGACGTCGCTTTCATCGCGTCGAACGCGCTGTCGTGTCCTCGCGACCTCGCGGCACACCGCGCAGGCATTCGCGTCAACGTGGATCGAGGCCGCTGCGTTGCAGGATCGCGGCGGCCGGCGCGGTCTTCAGAAAGGCCACGAACGCGCGTGACGCGTCGGCTGCCCGTGCATCCACGGCAATGGCGGACGCAATCACGCTCGTCTTCTGCACGTCGGCCGGCAGCGGGCCCGCGAAGTCGATGCCGGGCGTCACTTTCAATTCGCTGACCTGCTGCAGGCCGAGCTCCGCGTCGCCGCGCGCGAGCGCGGTGCCGACCAGCTCCTTGCCGCGCACGAGCACGCTCTTCGATTTCATCTGCTCGGCGACGCCGAGTTTCTCGAACAGCACGCCGACGATGTAGGTCCCGCTCGCACCTTCGGAGAACGCGACCGAACGCGCGTCCAACAGCGCGCGGCGCAACGCGTCGACCGTGCCGACCTCGGGCACGGCCACGCCGTGGCGCACCGCGACGCCGATGCCGGTCGCCGCGATGTCTTCGAGCGTCGCCCGGTCGAACCTGCCGGCGTCGACTTCCCGCTCCAGCGCGGGCTTGATCATGAAGCAGACGTCGACGGCTTCGCCATTGCGCATGCGCATCGGCAAGGCCTCCGGCGACGTGCCGTACGACGGCCCCCATTCAATCTTCAGATGGTGCCCGGACGATTGCTCGAACGCGGGCGCCAGCCGTTCGAACGCGCCGTGCAACGCGCCCGTCGCCAGCACGTGTATGTCGTCCGCGTGCGCGGCCGCAGGCGCTGCGCCGAGCGCGATCCACGCGGCGGCGGCGAGCGCTGCCCGCCAGTTTGTCAGGTTCTTCATGCTGCTCCTCGTGATCGACTTGAAAGCGGCGTTTGCCGCGCGGCGCGGCTCCGCGCGCGTGCTTTGACAAAGCCCTGATGAACCTGTATTTCTATGCCGCATGCGTGACTCCCACCCTTCCCGTTCGCCCGCCACGGCCACGCGCGCTCCGTCGTCGACGGTGTCCAACCGCTCGCTGGAACGCGGGCTCGACGTGCTGCGCGCGTTCGGCTCCGGCGCGACCCTGCTCGGCAACGGCGATCTCGTCGAACTCACCGGTCTGCCGAAGGCCACGGTCACGCGGCTGGCGCGCACGCTCGTCGAAGCCGGCTATCTCGAACACGATCCCGTGCACCGCGGCTACCGGCTCGGACTGCCGGTGCTCGGTCTCGCGCATGCGCTCAGGAGCGGCTCGACGGTGCTGCAGGCCGCCGCCCCGCGCTTGCGCGAGACGGCCCAGTCGCTGCACATCAACGTCGGCATCGCAGGCCCTGATCGCGACGACATGGTCTACCTGGAGTCGATCCGCTACAGCCCGCGCGCGTCGCTTCGCACCGTCGTCAGCGGCCAGCGCGTGCCGATGGCGCTGACCTCGCTCGGCCGCGCGTTTCTTGCGTCGCTGCCGGAGGCCGACCAGGCGCGGCAACTCGCCGAGCTCAAACGGCATCGCACTTCATGGCCGCGCATCCGTGCCGAGATCGACGAGGCCGTCGCATCGGTGCGCGCGCAAGGGTTCTGCGTCGCCAGCTGGCAGCCGGAAGTCGTCGCGCTCGCGACCCCGCTCGAAATCGCGGGCCACCGCACGCTCGCGCTCAATTTCAGCGTGCGCACGCTCGATGCGCCGTCGGCCGTCGCCGCGCGCCTGTCGGCGGCGCTGCTGGCCTTGCGCGACGACATCGTGGCCGCGACGCTGCGCCTCGACAGCTGACGCGACGACGAATCGCTTGCGCAGGCGTCAGCGTTCGCGAATCGCGCGGGCCGGAATGCCGAGCACGACCGCGAGCCCGCCGAGCACCGACACGATCGCGACCGTGTAGAGGCCGATCGCGCTGCTGCCGAAGTGCGTCGACGTGTAGCCGATCACCGACGGCGCCGCGATGCCGCCGAACTGGCCGAGACTGCTGATCAGGCCGATCCCGCTCGCGGCCACGGTGCTCGACAGATACGCGGGCGGAATCGTCCAGAACAGCGACAGCATCCCGAGATAGCCGGCCGTCGCGATGCAGAGGAGTACGATGAGTGCCGTCGGCTGCGATGCGGCGGCCGGTAACAGCGCGACGCCCAGCGCGGCCATCACGGCGCTGCCCATGAAATGCCAGCGCCGTTCGAGCTTGCGGTCGGAGTGCCGGCCGAGCAGATACATCGCGACCGCGCCGAACACGTACGGGATCGCCGACAGCAGCCCGATGGTCCAGAAGTTCGTGATGCCGCTCTTGCGGATCACGCTCGGCGCCCACACGTGCACGACGATGCTCGCCCACGGCACGCTGAAATACGCGAACGTCAGGAAATAGAACTTCGGCTCCTTCAGCGCATCCCAGATCGAGCCGTGCGCATGCGATGCCTTCAGCGCCGCATCGTGTTCGAGTTCGCGCAGCAGCAGCGCCTTCTCGTCGTCGCTCAGCCATGTCGCCTGCTCCGGACGATCGGTCAGATACAGGTAGGCGAACAGGCCGGCCACGACCGACGGCAATCCTTCGATCACGAAGAGCCACTGCCAGCCTTTCAGGTGCAGCGCGCCCGACAAGTTGTTCAGGATGAAACCGGACACCGGGCCGCTGACGATGCCCGATACGCAGATCGCCGTCATGAACAGCGCGGTGACGCGTGCGCGGCGCGCCGACGGGAACCAGTACGTGAAATACAGGATGATGCCGGGGAAGAAACCGGCCTCCGCGACGCCGAGCAGCACGCGTGCGATGTAGAACTGCGTGGGCGTCTGCACGAACGCGGTACCCGCCGATACGAGCCCCCACAACGCCATGATCCGCATCAGCGTCTTGCGCACGCCGACCCGCGCGAGCCACAGGTTGCTCGGCACCTCGAACAGCATGTAACCGGCGTAGAACAGGCCGACGCCCAAGCCGAACGCCGCTTCGGTCAGCCCGATGTCCCGCGAGAACTGCAGATGGGCGAAGCCGATGTTGGCGCGATCGATATACGCGAACACGTAGCAGACGAACAGGAACGGCAATAGCCGCCGCGTGACCTTCGCATATACCGCGTCGAGTGCCGGCCGATCGGCGACGCTTCGCTCGAGCGGTTCCGTTGCAATGGCGTGTTGCATCTTGTCTCCAGTCTTGTTGATCGCACCGCGACGCCGAATCGGTGTTTTGTTTTCACCTGTCGCGGTGAAATCGATTATCGGCGGCTGGCGGCAAGCCGCAACCGCGCTGTTTCACTGGATGAAACAACGACCGGCCACCTGACAGTTTCATTCAGTGAAACCGTGCCGATGGCAGCCGCGTGGAGCCGCGCTACGCTTCCAGCAACCGGATCGGCCCCGCGCCACGCGCCGCCGGTTCATCGCACCGCTTTCGTTTCCCACGCAGGAAGAGATCATGCAAACCATCGACGTCACGATTCAATCGAACATCGCGACCCTGACCCTGAACCGCCCCGACAAGCGCAACGCCGTCAGCGACGCGATGCGCGCGGAGCTCATCGAAGCGCTCGATTCGCTCGCCCGCGCGCCGGAAGTGCGCGCGGTCATCGTCACCGGCAGCGGCAAGGGGTTCTGCGCGGGCGGCGACATCGCCGGGATGGCGCAGCGCATGGACGCGCCGGCCGACGAGGTCGCGTTCAACGGCTGGTCGCGCCAGCAACGCGTCCATCATGCCGTTTCGCTGCTGCACACGATGCCGAAGCCGACGATCGCGGCCGTCAACGGCGCCGCGGCCGGGCTCGGCGCCGACATGGCGCTGTCGTGCGATTTCGTGATCGCGTCGGAAGCGGCGACGTTCGTATGGAGCTACATCAAGCGCGGGTTGATTCCCGACGGCGGCGGCCTGTATTTCCTGCCGCGGCGCGTGGGGCTCGCAGCCGCCAAGGACCTGATCTTCAGCGGCCGCCAGGTCGACGCGCGCGAGGCACGCGAACTCGGTATCGCCGACCGGATCAGCCCGCCCGACACGCTGCTCGCCGACGCCACCGCGTGGGCGAGCGAACTGATCCAGGGCTCGCCCACCGCGCTCGCGCTCGGCAAGGCGATCCTGAACCAGAGCTATGAACTTTCGGCGCCGCAAGTGCTGTCGCAAGGCAGCCAGGCGCAGGCGATCTGCTACACGAGCCGCGAGCACCGCGATGCCGTGCGCGCCTTCCTCGACAACGTGCGCTGAGCGCCGACAGGAACTTCCGATGAACGCCATTGAAAAATTGATGCGGCCGGCCCGCGTCGCCGTCATCGGCGCGTCGGCCGATCCCGCGAAGACCGCCGGACGACCCGTCGCCTACTTGCAGAAACACGGTTTCGGGGGAGACATCTACCCGGTCAATCCGCGCTATCCGTCGATTGCCGGCCTGCGCTGCTACGAGGACGTCGAATCGCTGCCGCACGCACCCGATGTCGGCATCGTGCTGCTCGGCGCCGAGCGCGCGCACGTCGCGGTCGCGGCGCTCGCGAAACGCGGGACCGCCGCCGCGATCGTGCTCGCGAGCGGCTACGCCGAAACCGGCGAGGCCGGCGCGCGCCGCCAGGCGCAACTGAAGGAGGCGGCCGGCTCGATGCGGGTGCTCGGGCCGAACACGATCGGCGTCGTCAACCTCACCGATCGCGTCACGTTGTCCGCGAGCGGCGCGCTGGACACCGACGGCTTCGCCGTCGGCGGCGTGAGCGTCGTGTCGCAGAGCGGCGGCATTCTCGGCGCGCTGCTGTCGCGTGCGGCCGATCGCGGGATCGGCCTGTCGAAGCTCGTATCGACCAGCAACGAAGTCGACCTCGACGTGAGCGACTTCATCGATTACTTCATCGATGACGAGGCGACGTCCGTGATCGCGCTGTACCTCGAAGGGCTGCGCGATCCCGCGCGGTTTCGCGCGGCCGCGCGCCGTGCGGCGCATGCGGGCAAGCCGATAGTCGCCTACAAGATCGGGCGGTCGGCGTCCGGCGCGCGCTCGGCCGTCTCGCACACCGGCGCGCTCGCCGGCGAGGATCGGATGTACGACGCGCTGTTCCGCGACGCAGGCGTGATTCGCGCGCAGACGTTCGGCGATCTGCTCGACCTGCCGAACGCCTTCGCGGCCGGGCGCACGCTGCGCGGTTCGCGCGTCGCGATTCTCACGTCGACGGGCGGCGCGGGCACGCTCGTCGCGGACAACCTCGGGCTGGCCGGCTTCGACACGCCCGAGCCCGATGCGGACACGGCCGCCGCGCTGCGCGCGCTGCAGACCGGCGATCACGCGGTGCTCGACCGCAATCCGATCGACGTGACGCTCGCGGGCCTGCAACCCGACCTGCTGCGCCGCGCGATCCGCACGCTCGCCGACAGCCCGTCGTACGACGCGGTCGCCGTGATCGCCGGCTCGTCGAGCATCGGCATGCCGGAGCTGATGGCCGGCGCCGTGCGCGATGCATTGCCCGGCACCGACAAGCCGGTGGTCGCGTTCGTGAGCCCGCATGCGCCGGCCGTCACGCACGCGATGAACCGGCTCGGCGTGCCGGCGTTCGTGTCGCCGGAGAGCGTCGCGAGCGCGCTGGCCGCGATGCGGGACGCCGGTCGCTGGCGCGCGCGGGCGGCCGCGGCCATCGCCGATGCCGATGCCGATGCCGCGGCAACCGGCGTCGACGTGCGGGACCTGCCGTGCGGGCCGCTCGACGAAGCGCAGGCGAAGGCGCTGTTCGCCCGCTTCGGCGTGACGCCGGTGCGCGAGCGCGTCGTGCGCGATGCGACGGACGCCGAGCAGGCGGCACGGCACTTCGGCGATCGCGTGGTGCTGAAACTGCTGTCGAATCGCGTCACGCACAAGAGCGACATCGGCGGCGTCGCGGTCGGCGTGGACGCCGATGCGATCGGTGCGCGGCTCGAACGCATGCGCGACGACGTCGAGACCGGCGCCGGGTTTGCGCCGGATGCGTTCCTCGTGCAGGAAATGGTCGCGGACGGCGTCGAAATGATCGTCGGCCTGCATCGCGACCCGCTGGGCACCGCGATCCTGCTCGGGATGGGCGGCGTGACCGCGGAGATTTTCAACGACACGGTGTTGCGGATGCTGCCGGAGGACGCGCCGCTGTCGCGCGACGACGCGCTCGACATGATCCGCGCGCTTCGCACGTGGCCGCTGCTCGACGGCTATCGCGGCCGCCCGAAGGCGGACGTCGACGCGCTCGCCGACGCGCTCGTCGCGTTTGCACGGATGGCGCGCCAGCTCGGTCCGCGGCTCGTCGAAGCGGAAATCAATCCGCTGTTCGTGCTCGAGGCCGGCCGCGGCGTGCGGGCCGCGGACGGCGTCGCGGTGCTGTCCTGACGGCTCGGTCCGCGGCTCGTCGAAGCGGAAATCAATCCGCTGTTCGTACTCGAGGCCGGCCGCGGCGTGCGGGCCGCTGACGGCGTCGCGGTGCTGTGCTGACGTCGCGCGCCTTAGTGACGCCGAACCGGCCTGCTACCGGCGCGGTCGCGAGCCGACTGTAAGCAGGCGGTCGGTGCCGCTCGCCGCGCGCCGAAGGACGCTGCCCGCCGATAGCCCGCGGCAACGCGCGTGCCGGGGCGTGGCACGCGCGTTGCTACTTGCCACGGATATCCACGGACTTCCGGGCATCGACGTGAAAGGCACAACCGGCGAGATTCACATCGGCATTTCAGGCTGGCGCTACGACGGATGGCGCGGCACCTTCTATCCGAAAGGCCTGAAGCAGGCCGCCGAGTTGCAATACGCATCCGGCCGGATGCAGACGATCGAGATCAACGGCACGCACTACAGCCTGCAATCGCTCGCCAGCTGGCGGCGCTGGTACGACGAAACACCGCCCGGTTTTACGTTCAGCGTGAAAGGCTCGCGCTATCTGACCCACATGCTGCGCTTTCGCGACGAAACGGCGACGGCCGCATGTGCGAACTTCTTCGCGCAGGGGCTCCTTGCGCTGAATGACAAGCTCGGGCCGATCCTGTGGCAATTTCCGCCATCGCTGCGTTTCGACCCCGAGCATATGGAACATTTTCTGAGCCTGCTGCCGCCCGACACCGAAGCCGCGCTCGCCCTCGCGCAACAGCACGACCGCAGGGTCAGGACGCCGTATCTGCAGATCGACCGCAAGCGCAAATTGCGTCACGCTGTCGAAGTGCGTCACGCGAGCTTCGTCGATCCGGCGTTCGTAAAGCTGCTGCGCCGCCACAAGGCCGCGCTCGTCGTGTCGGACTCCACCGAGGCATGGCCGCAGTTCGAGGATCTGACCGCGCGCTTCGTCTACATGCGGCTGCACGGCACGGAAACGAAGTATTCCGGCGCGTATTCCGATGCGTCGCTCGAACGGTGGGCGCGCAGAATTACGGCGTGGCGCGGCGGCGTGCAGCCCGCCGATGCGCGCCTTGCGGCGCCGAATCTGGCGCCGCCGCGCGCCCAACGGCGCGACGTGTACTGCTATTTCGACAACGACGTGAAAACGAAAGCACCGTTCGACGCTCGGCGCTTGATGGAACGCCTCGGCCTGCATGCGCACGAAACGCTGCCGGATAAAACGGCCGCCGCGCGACGACAGTCCGAGCGATGAACCCAAACCGCAAGGAGAAAAACGATGACTCTGCTTATCTACCTGGTCGGATGGATCATTTTCATCGGCGGCGTGGCATGGGGATTGATGACGCTGCATGTGTCGCAGCACATCATCGAGATCGTCGCCGTCATCCTGTTCGGCATCGCGGTGATCACGGGCGCGGTACGCGCACGCACCCGCGACCGGACATAACGCACCCGCACCGCCGCGGTATCTCGAACCCCGCACCGCGCGCGGCACGGTATCACGGTTGCGCGTCGATATAGGCGGCCAGTTCTTGCGGGGTGCCCGACGGAAACGCGTTCTTGAGGTGGCCAAGCAGCGCCGACCAGATCGACGCCAGCTCCGGGCTTGTCAGCGTACTTTCATGCCGAAATGGATGGCCTACGAGATGCGCCTGATGGCCGAACGCTACGTCAGCGACGGGATGGTGCCTCAGGCCGGCGATGTCGAGCGCTTGACTGCGATCCTCGGCCGCCCGCTGCACGCGTGCCGCGACTTCGCGGCAGCGCTGGTCCGCTGAGCGCGGCGCGACGCCGCCGTGCGGCGTAACGGCGTGCGCCGTAACGGCGGCATCAATATAATCGGCCTGACCCCCACATATCGATGAATCGGCAACGTGCCGGTTTCGATCCTGCCTACCACCCCTGGATCTGGAGACGAGATGACCCTACCCGCCGCTGCGTTCGCCGAATCGTTCGACCTCGAGGCCGCCTTCGCCGATGTATCCGAATACTGGTCGCCCAAGGTCGTCGCGCAGGTCAACGATCAGTATGTGAAGGTCGCGAAGGTTCGCGGTCAGCTCGTGTGGCACGACCATGCGCATGAAGACGAGCTGTTCTTCGTCGTGCGCGGGCACCTGAGGATCGAGTATGAAGGCGGCCGCGTCGTCGACTTGCCCGCCGGCTCGATGCACGTGGTGCCGCGCGGCACGCAGCATAACCCGGTCGCCGACGACGAATGCTGGATCGTGCTGATCGAGCCCGTGCAGACGAAGCACACCGGCGATGTCGAGTCACCGTTGACGCGGACGATCGACGAGCAGCTGGGTCAGGCTCGCTGAATTCAGTGGCCGGCGCGCAGGGGCCGGCTGATGCGATGTACGACGCCGGCGCCCGCGCCGGCGTCAACCGCGAGTGGCCGCGACCTCGTCGAGTTCGCGCACCGCATCGTCCGGCAATACCAGCGCGCCGGCCGCGAGATTCTCGCGCAGATGCGCGACCGACGACGTTCCCGGAATCAGCAGGATGTTCGGCGCGCGGCGCAGCAGCCACGCGAGCGCGGTCTGCATCCGCGTCGCGCCGAGCCGGGCGGCCACCGCGTCGAGCGTCGACGACTGCAACGGATTGAAGCCGCCGAGCGGAAAGTACGGGACGTAGGCGATGCCGTCGCGGGCAAGCGCATCGATCAGCGCATCGTCGTCGCGGTGCGCGAGGTTGTAATGATTCTGCACGCAGGCGATGTCGCAGATCCGTCGGCCTTCGGCGATCTGCGCGGCCGTCACGTTGCTCAGCCCGATGTGTCGCACGAGGCCCTGCCGCTGCAGTTCGGCCAGCGCGGACAGCGGCGCCTCGATGGAGCCTTCGGCCGGGCCGTGCACGTCGAACATGACCCGCAGATTGACGACGTCGAGCACGTCGAGGCCCAGATTGCGCAGGTTGTCGTGCACGGCGGCCGCCAGCGCGTCGGCGGAGAACGCCGGCCGCCATGAACCGTCGTCGCCGCGCGTCGCGCCGATCTTGGTCACGATCAGCAGATCGTCGCGATACGGATGCAACGCGTCGCGAATCAACTGGTTCGTCACATGCGGGCCGTAGAAGTCGCTGGTGTCGATGTGATCGACGCCCGACTCGACGGCTTCGCGCAGCACGGCGAGCGCCGCGGCGCGATCCTTCGGCGGCCCGAACACGCCCGGCCCGGCCAGCTGCATCGCGCCATAACCGAGACGGTGAACGCGGCGGCCCGCCAGGGAAAACGTGCCGGATTGAACGACGGGGGACATGATCGTGCTCCTGTATGAACGAGTGAATCGCAGGTTACGCCGCGGGGCGCTGCACGATAAGCGGTCATAATGCGCACAACCTGTACGAAAAGGCGAACAATGCAAGTCGATCTCGGCGATCTGAACGCGTTCGTGGCGGTGGCGCGCGCGAAGGGCTTTCGCGAGGCTGCCCGCCTGGCCGACGCGAGTGCGTCGGGGCTCAGCGAAGCGGTGCGCAGGCTGGAGGCGCAACTGGGTGTGCGGCTGCTGCACCGCACGACGCGCAGCGTGTCGCCGACCGAAGCCGGCGCGCGTCTGCTCGCGCGGCTCACGCCGGCGCTGAGCGAGGTGGAGGCGGCGCTCGACGTGGTGAACACGTTCCGCGAGAAGCCGGTCGGCACGCTGAAGCTCAACGTGCCGATGAGCGCGGCGCGGCTCGTGCTACCGTCGATCGTCCCGCGCTTTCTCAATGCGTATCCGGAGATACGGCTCGAGGTCGTGGCCGACGAAAGCTTCGTCGATATCCTCGCGGCCGGCTGCGACGCCGGCATTCGCTACGACGAGCGCCTCGAACAGGACATGATCGCCGTGCCGATCGGCCCGCGTTCGCAACGCCTCGCGACCGCCGCGGCGCCCGCCTATCTCGACCGACGCGGCCGCCCCGCCCATCCGCGCGACCTGCTCGATCACGCCTGCCTGCGCGGCCGCTTCGCGAGCGGCGCGATGCCGGCGTGGGAATACGAGCGCGACGGCGAAGTGGTGCGCGTGGAGCCGTCGGGCCCGCTCGTCGTGCAGATCGGCGGCGCCGTCGATCTCATCGTGGACGCGGCCTGTGCGGGGCTCGGCATCGTGCATCTATACGAAGACTGGCTTCGCCCGCACTTCGCGAGCGGCGCGCTCGAGCCCGTGCTCGACGGCTGGTGGCGGCCGTTCTCGGGCCCGTACCTGTACTACCCGGGGCGGCGCTTCGTACCGGCTCCGCTGCGGGCCTTCGTCGATTTCATCAAGACCGACGCGGGATAGAAGGGATAGAACCGCACCTCACCGCCGGTTCGAACGCGACACCACGTCGATCCACACCGCCAGCACCAGCACCGCGCCCTTGACGATCATCTGCCAGTACGCGTCGACGTCGAGCATCGACATCCCGTTGTCGAGGCTCGCCATCACGAGCGCACCGATCAGCGCGCCGTAGACGGTGCCCGACCCGCCGCGCATCGACGTGCCGCCGATGAAGCACGCGGCGATCGCGTCGAGTTCGCCCATCGTGCCGGCCGACGGCGAGCCGGCCGCGAGCCGCGCGGTATTGACGATCCCCGCGAACGCGCACATCAGCCCCATCAGCGCGAAGATCGCCAGTTTCACGCGATCCGTATCGACGCCCGACAGCCGCGTCGCCTCCAGGTTCGAACCCACCGCATAGATGCGGCGGCCGAACACGGTCTGCGTCGCGATCCACGAGAATGCGCCGAGCAACGCGAGCAGCAGCAACACGGGCACGGGGATGCCGCCGTAGCGGTCGAGCATCGCGACGAACGCGAACAGCACGGCCCCGGCGCCGACGATCTTCGCGACGTCCTGCCACAGCGGCGCGACCGCCAGCCGGTAACGGCGCCGCGTGCCGCGCTGCCGGACGACCAGCAGCGCGACGAGCGCGAACAGCAGCAGCGCGAGGCCGTCGCCCGCCATGCGCGGCAGATAGCCCTGGCCGATGAACACGAAGCCGTCGGACACCGGCGCGATCGTCGAGCCGCCCGTCACGCCGAGCAGGATGCCGCGGAATGCGAGCATCCCGCCGAGCCCGACGATGAACGACGGCACGCGACGGTAGGTCGACCACCAGCCGTTGAACAACCCGACCAGCACGCCGAGCGCGAGCACCGCCGGCACCGTCGCGGCGACCGGCCAGTGTCGATTGACGTCGAGGATCGCCGCGACGCCGCCGAGCAGCCCGAGCAGCGAACCGACCGACAGGTCGATCTCGCCCGCGATGATCACGAACACCATCCCGCACGCGAGCATCCCGGTGATCGACATCTGCCGCAGCAGGTTCGACACGTTGCGCGGCGTGACGAACGCCCCGTCGGTCAGCACCGAAAAGAACACCCAGATCGCCGCGACCGCGAACAGCAGCGCGAGCACCTTGTAGCGCACGAAGACCTGGCGCAACGGATGGCCGTGCGTGCGGCGCGCGTCGGCGTCCGGCGGCACGGCGGAAGAGGAAGACAGTTCGGTATTCATCGGGTACTCGCTGCAATGGGTTCGGCCGGACGCCGCGCGGGCGTCAGCGCGGCGCCGAGGATCTGTTCCTGCGTGAGGCCGTCGTTCACGAAATCGCCGCGCAGCTCGCCCTCGCCGATCACGAGCACGCGATCGGCCAGCCCGAGCACTTCCGGCAACTCCGACGACACGACGATGAGCGCGACGCCGCGTTTCGCGAGCGCAAAGATCAGCCGGTAGATCTCCGCCTTCGCGCCAACGTCGACGCCGCGTGTCGGTTCGTCGAGGATCAGCACCTGCGGGTCGGCCAGCAGCATCCTGGCGAGCACCGCCTTCTGCTGATTGCCGCCGGACAGGCTCGCGATCGGCAGGAACGGATGCGCAGCACGCACCGACAGCCGCTGCATCTCCGTACGAATCGCATCGAGCTCGGCGGCTGCGTCGATCCGTCCGCGCGTCGCGAAACGGCGCAGCACCGACAGCGTGATGTTGTGGCCCACGCCGAGCTGCGGCACGATCCCGTGGCGCTTGCGGTCCTCCGGCACCATCGCGATGCCCGCGCGGATCGCATCGGCCGGCGCGCGGATCGCGAGCGGCCGGCCGTTCATCCGCACGCTCGCTGTGCTCGCGCCCGGATACGCGCCGAAAATCGCCTGCATCAGCTCGGTGCGGCCCGCGCCGACGAGCCCGGCGACGCCGAGGATCTCGCCGCGCCGCACGCTGAACGATACGTCGTCGACGCGCTTGCGGCGCGGGTTCGCGACGTCGTGACAGGTCACGTTGCGTGCCTCCAGCACGACGTCGCCGATCTCGTGCGGCTCGCGCGGATACAGGTTGCGGATCTCACGGCCGACCATCAACGCGATGATCCGGTCGGTGGTCAGCCCGCGCATCGGCTCGGTCGCGACATGGCGGCCGTCGCGGATCACGGTCACGGTGTCGCATACCGCGTCGACTTCGTCGAGCTTGTGCGAGATGTACACGCACGCGACACCGCGATGCTTCAGGTCGCGCACGATGTCGAGCAGGATGCGCGTCTCGGCGGCGCTCAGCGACGACGACGGCTCGTCGAGAATCAGCAGCTTCGCGCGCTTGTTCAGCGCCTTCGCGATTTCGATCAGCTGCTGGTGGCCGCCGCCGTAGTTCATCACCGGCTGCGCGACGTTGATCGCGTCGATCCGCAGCTCGCGCAGCAGCGCTTCCGAACGCCGCACCATCTCCGCATAGTGCATGCGCCCGCCGGGCAGCGTGATCTCGTTGCCGAGAAAGATGTTCTCGGCAACCGACAGCTCGGGCACGAGCATCAGCTCCTGATGAATGATCACGATGCCCGCGCGCTCGGTGTCGCGCACGCCGGACGCGACGAGCGGCGCGCCTTCCCAGCGGATCTCGCCGTCCCACGTGCCGTGCGGATAGACGCCCGACAGCACCTTCATCAGCGTCGACTTGCCGGCGCCGTTCTCGCCGCACAGGCCGACGCACTCGCCCGGACGCACGGTCAGGTCGATTCCGTCGAGCGCCTTCACGCCGTCGAATGCCTTGACGATGCCGCGCATCGTCAGCAAGGGTTCGGTCATACGTTCATCGCCTCGCAGTGCGCACGCGGCCGCCCGCCTGGCCGGCCGCGTGCATCGCCTCCGTCGTGCCGTTACTGGCTCGCCAGCTGGGCCTGGGTGTAGAAGCCGTCCTTCACGACGACGTCGACGTTGCGCTTCGTCAGCAGCGTCGGCTGCAGCAGCACCGTGTCGACCTTCTTCTTCCCGTTGTCGTATTGCGCGTTGAACGCGGGCTTCGCGCCCTTCGCGAGATCGACCGCGAGCTTCGCGGCTTCGCTCGCGATCAGCTTCAGCGGCTTGTAGACCGTCATCGTCTGCGTGCCGGCGATCACGCGCTTGACCGCCGCGAGATCCGCATCCTGCCCCGACACCGGCACCTTGCCGGCCAGATGCTGCGCGGCGAGCGCCTGGATCGCGCCGCCCGCGGTGCCGTCGTTCGACGCGACGATCGCGTCGATCCGGTTGTTGTTCGCGGTCAGCGCGTCCTCGACGATCCGCAGCGCGGTCGACGCGCTCCACTCGGGCACCCATTGCTGGCCGACGAGCTTGATGTCGCCGCGGTCGATCGCCGGCTTCAGCACCTTCAGTTGTCCTTCACGCAGCATCTTCGCGTTGTTGTCGGTCGGCGCGCCGCCGAGCAGGAAGTAGTTGCCCTTCGGCTTCGCGTCGAACACGCCCTGCGCCTGCAGTTCGCCAACCTTCTCGTTGTCGAACGAGATGTATGCGTCGACATCCGCGTCGAGGATCAGACGGTCGTACGACACGACCTTGATGCCGGCCTTCCGCGCTTCGGCGACGACGTTGCCGAGCGTCTTCGAATTGAACGGCACGATCACGATCACGTCGACGCCGCGCGAGATCAGGTTCTCGATCTGGGAAATCTGCCGCGCCTCGCTTGCGTCGGCCGATTGCACCGACACCTTCGCGCCGAGCTTCGTCGCGGCCGCGACGAAGTAATCGCGATCGCGCGACCAGCGCTCGACGCGCAGGTCGTCGATGCAGAAGCCGATCTCTGGCTTGTCCTTGCTCGCCTGCGCAGGCGGTGCGCCCAGCGCGAGGATCGCCAGCGCGGCGGCGCCGGCAAGCGAACTCAATACGGTACGACGCGTCACGGATTTCATGTCTCCACTCCTCTCGTTATTGGACAACCTCACGAACGCCGGGCGGCCGCCGGAATGCGCCACCCGCATCGAGTCACTGCAATGTGCAGGCATTCAGCACGTCATGCGCCCGTTGCAAACACCGGTTCGAGCGCGCGGTAAAGCGCGCGAAACGTCGGACGCCGCACGTCGCGATACCACGCATGCCGCGCGAGGTCGGGCTCGCGCACCGCGACGATCGGCGGCTGCGGGCACACGTCGTCGAGCGGCGCATCCGGTTCGAGCGCGAGATGCGCAAGGCGCGCGGCGCCCAGCGCCGGCCCCACTTCGCCGCCCGCGCGCAGCGTCAGCGCGCGGCCGCTCAGGTCGGCGAGCATCTGCGTCCAGTACGCGCTGCGCGAGCCGCCGCCGATCACCGTGATGCTGTCGGGCGCGAGCCCGGCCGCATGCAGCGCGTCGATGCCGTCGAGCAGCGCGAAGCCCACGCCTTCGAGCGTCGCGTTCGCGAGATCCGCACGCTGCGTGTCGGGCGTGAGCCCGTAGAACACGCCTTTCGCATTCACGTCGTTGTGCGGCGTGCGCTCGCCGCTCAGATAAGGCAGGAACCACGGACGGCTGGCGCGCGCGTTCGTCTCGGCATCGTCGAGCAGCGCTGCGACACCGCCGTAACCGGCCAGCTGCGCGCTGAAGTCGAGGCAGCCGGCCGCGTTCAGCATCACCGACATCAGGTGCCACGTATCCGGCAGCGCGTGACAGAAGCTGTGCACCGCCGATTCCGGGTTCGCGCGAAAGCCGTCCGACACCGCGAAATAGACACCCGACGTGCCGAGCGACAGCAGCGCATCGCCGGGCCGCACGATGCCGACGCCCACCGCGCCGGCCGCGTTGTCGCCGCCACCGGCCACCACCGGGATCTCGCGCAGCCCGAGCGCGCGCGCGACGGCCGGCAGCAGCGTGCCGGTCACGCGGTTGCCCTCGAACACGGTCGGCATCTGCGCGCGTGACAGCCCGCACGCGGCCAGTAGCGCGTCGTCGTAGTCGCGCTTCGCGACGTCGAGCCACAGCGTGCCGGCGGCATCCGACGGATCGGTTGCGAACGCACCGGTCAGCCGGTAGCGCAGATAGTCCTTCGGCAGCAGCACGTGCGCGATGCGCGCGAACACGTCGGGCTCGTGACGGCGCACCCACAGCAGCTTCGGCGCGGTGAAGCCGGGCATCGCGACGTTGCCGGCCACGGTGCGCAGCGCGGGCGCGAGCCGCTCGAGTTCCGCGCACTCCGCATCCGCGCGACCGTCGTTCCAGAGAATCGCGGGGCGCAGCACGTCGCCATGCGCGTCGAGCAGCGTGGCGCCATGCATCTGCCCGGTCAGCCCCAGCGCGCCGATGTCGTGCGCGTCGATGCCGGCCGCGCGTGCTTCATCGACGAGCACGGCGAGCGCGCCGCATGCCGCGTCCCACCAGTCGCGCGGCGCCTGTTCGGACCAGCGCGGCCGCGGCCGGCTCACCGTCAGCGGGCGGCTCGCGCTCGCGCGCACCGCACCGTCGCGGTCGAGCAGCACCGCCTTCACGCCCGACGTGCCGAGATCGAGTCCGATATACATGGCGTCAGCGCAGCCCGTAGATCGCCTGGTTCACGATGTTCTCGAGCCGCTCCTGCGCGCCGCTCGCATGTCGCGGATCCACACCGCGCGCGAGCGCATCGTCCGCGAGCGACTGCAGCGTATAGCCGCCCGACAGGATCTTGCGGCCGAACGCATCGTCCCACTGCGCGTAGCGCTGCCGGCGCAGCGCGTCGAGCCGGTCGTTCTCGACCAGCACCGCCGCACGTTCCAGCGCGAGCGCGAGCACGTCGATCGCGCCGACGTGGCCGTAGAACAGGTCTTCCGGATCCACGCTCTGGCGGCGCACCTTCGCGTCGAAGTTCATCCCGCCGGTGGTAAAGCCGCCGTGGCGCAGGATCTCGTAGAACGCGAGCGTCAGTTCCTCGACGCTGTTCGGAAACTGGTCGGTGTCCCAGCCGTTCTGCGGGTCGCCGCGGTTCGCGTCGACGCTGCCGAACACGCCGAGCGCGAACGCATTCGCGATCTCGTGATGGAACGAATGACCGGCGAGCGTCGCGTGGTTGGCCTCGATGTTCACACGGATCTCGTTCTGCAGTCCGTACTGCACGAGGAAGCCGTGCACGGTCGCGACGTCGTAGTCGTACTGGTGCTTGGTCGGCTCCTGCGGCTTCGGCTCGATCAGCAGCGCGCCCTTGAAGCCGATCCGGTGCTTGTGCTCGACGACCATCGACAGGAAGCGCGCGAACTGCTCGCGCTCGCGCTTCAGGTCGGTATTGAGGAGCGTCTCATACCCTTCGCGGCCGCCCCACAGCACGTAGTTCTCGCCGCCGAGCCGGTGCGTCGCGTCGAGCGCATGGCACACCTGGGCCGCGGCCCACGCGAACACGTCGGGGTTCGGGTTCGTCGCCGCGCCCGCCGCGAAGCGCGGGTGCGAGAACAGGTTCGCGGTGCCCCACAGCAGCCGCACGCCGCTCGCCTGCTGGCGCTCGCCGAGATAGTCGACCATCCGCGCGAAATTGGCCGCGTACTCGCGCAGGCTGTCGCCCTCCGGCGCGACGTCCGTGTCATGGAACGTGTAGAAAGGCGTACCCAGCTTCGTGAAGAATTCGAATGCCGCATCCGCCTTCAGGCGCGCCCGCTCGAGGGCGTCGCCGGGTTGCTGCCAGGGCCGCTGGAATGCGCCCTGCCCGAAGATGTCGTGCCCCGGCCATACGAACGTGTGCCAGTAGCACACGGCAATCCGCAGATGCTCGGCCAGCGTCTTGCCGAGCACGCGCTTCTCGGCGTCGTAGTGGTGATAGGCCAGCGGGTTGTCCGACTGCGGACCTTCGTAACGAATCGCGGGAATGTGTTCGAAATACGACATGGTGTCTCCGTGCAGGCTCTTGTTGCAGCGCAACGCGCGTCGCGACGACGCACGCGGCCGAATTCGGTTGACTGGATCGTGCCCGCGCGCCTGCCGGCCGGCAATTGCGAAATTGCGCAGCACGCTTAACGTTTCTTGCCAGTTGCTGCGCGCGGCGCGCGTTCCGTCCTACAATCGCCGGACACCAGAACACCGCGCGCCACCGCCTCGGGCGCGCCCCGGAGACAACGGCACGACGCGCCCGGCGCGCGTGCCCCGACATCAGATGAACCGCGCCCCTTCCGCCCAGACACCGCACCGCATCGCGCTGCTGTTCAACGCGAACAAGGTCTATGACCGCGAGATCATCAGCGGCATCGGCCAGTACCTGCACACGACGCGCGTCGTGTGGGACCTGTTCCTCGAAGACGACTTCCGCTGCCGGCTCGCCGGCATCGAGCGCTTCGACGGCGACGGCATCATCGCGGACTTCGACGATCCGGCCGTCGCCGACGCGTTCGCCGGTTCGCCGCTGCCGATCGTCGCGGTCGGCTCGTCATACGAGGATCCGGCGCAGTATCCGGACGGCGTCCCATATATTGCGACCGACAACCCCAAGCTCGTGTCGCTCGCCTATACGCACCTGATCGGCGCGGGGCTCGCGCATTTCGCGATGTACAGCCTGCCAGTCGCCCAAGAGAATCGCTGGGCGCAGCAGCGCGAGCTCGCGTTCGACCGGCTCGCGCGCGCGGACGGGCTCGACGCGCCGATCTACCGCGGCGTGTCGACGAGCGCGTCGGGCTGGGATCACGCGATCGAGCAGCTGATCGGCTGGCTGCATGCGCTGCCCAAACCCGTCGGCGTGATCGCGGTCACCGATGCGCGCGCGCGGCATCTGCTGCAGGCATGCCTGATCGCCGGCATCGCGGTGCCGGAACAGGTCGCGATCATCGGCATCGACAACGATCCGCTCACCCGCACGCTGACACGCATTCCGTTGTCGTCGGTGATCCAGGGCACCGAGGAAATGGGCCGCACCGCCGCACACCTGCTGCACCGGATGCTGCGCGGCGCGCGTTTTCCCGGGCAGCGCATCCTCGTGCCGCCGGTCGGCATCAATGTGCTCGAATCGACGCGCCACCAGCCGCTCGCGAGCCCGCACGTGATGCGCGCACGGCATTTCATCCGCCAGTACGCGTGCCAGGGGATCAAGACCGAACAGGTCGCCGACTATGTCGGTGTGTCGCGCTCGCTGCTCGAAGAACACTTCCGGCGCGAACTGCAGCGCACCGTGCACCAGGAAATCCTGCGTCACAAGCTCGAGGCCGCCCAGGCGCTGCTCGCGGCCCGCAATGCGTCGAGCGCGGAAGTCGCGATCCGCTGCGGCTTCACGTCGCTGCAATACATGTATGCGGTGTTCCGCCGCGAACTCGGCTGCACGCCGCGCGAATACCAGGAACGCACCGCGCCTGCCCACTGAATTCACCGCCCACGAGCGAACCCACTCATGCCTATCGATACCGCCACTTCCCGCCCGGCAGCCGACCTCGGCCGCATTCCGTCCGAGCCGTGGGGCACGCCGCCCGGCGGCGATCCGGTGCGGCGCTTCACGCTGCGCAACGCGCACGGGATGCGCGTCGTCATCAGCGATCTCGGCGCGACCGTCGTGTCGTGGCTCGCCCCCGACCGCACCGGGCGCTTCGCCGATATCGTGCTGGCCCATGACACGCCGGCCGACTACGTCGAATCAGGCGCATACCTCGGCGCGACGGTCGGCCGCTGGGCGAACCGGATCGCGGCTGCGCGCTTCACGCTCGACGGCGTCGACTACACGCTCGACCGCAACGAGAACGGCAACCTGCTGCACGGCGGCGCGAGCGGCTTTCATCGCGCGCGCTGGGACGTGATCGACGACCACGGCGGGTTGACGCTGCGGCTCGATTCGCCGGAAGGCGATGCCGGGTTCCCCGGCAACGTGAGCGTGCAGGTGCGCTACACGCTCGACGACGACGGCACGCTGACGATCGACTACACGGGCGTGACGGATGCGCCCACGCCGTTGAACCTGACGAATCACAGCTACTTCAACCTGAGCGGACGCGCGGGCAGCGACGTGCGCGGGCATCTGCTGCAGATCGACGCCGATGCGTTCGTCGAAGTGGACGACGCGCTGATCCCGACCGGCACGGCCGACGTGACGGGCAGCGCGTTCGATTTCCGGCAGAGCGCGCCGATCGGCGCGCGCCTCGACTGGCCGCACGCGCAGCTCGCACGCGGGCGCGGCTTCGACCACTGCTACGTGCTGCGCGACCCTGGGCGCGGCGTGCGGCCCGTCGCGGCGATCTACGATCCGGAAAGCGGCCGGGAGCTCGCCGTGTCGACGGATCAGCGCGGGCTGCAGCTCTATACCGGCAACTATCTGGATGGCGTGCGCGCAAGCGGCGGCGTGCCGTGCGTGCAGCATGCGGCGCTGTGCGTCGAAGCCGGGTTCTTTCCGAACCAGGTCAACATGAACGCGCTGCGCGACGAAACCATCCTTCATCCGGGCGAGACCTATCGGCAGACGACCAGATATCGCGTCGGCGTTCGCGCGTAGCGGTTACTGCGGCGGATCGCTGCCGACCGCCGTGCCGGTTCCTCCCACGCGGCCGTTCCGGTGCGCGCATGCCCCGTGCGCCCGTCCGTCGCGCACCGATCGTCGCGCCGCTCACGCCCAAGCGCGCCGCATAAACGGCGAGCGAGACGAATCCCTGCCGCTTCGCACTGTCTGCACGCCCGTCGCCAGATAGTAGGCAACGCACGCGTTCTTTGCGTCTGCCTCGGCGGCTGCGCTACGCTCGATCCGGCTTCATGTCGAAGCCGAAATTTAAGCGCTTAAATCACCGACGCCCGCGATCCGGCGATCGATCGACCGGGCCAACACTTGGAGGATGACAATGAACAGACGATCGATGCTGCGCTGGAGTGTCTCGACCGCCGCGCTTGCCTGCGTCGACCTGGCCGGCGCGCTGCCGGCCGTCGCGCAAGGTGTTGCGCGCGGCGCGGGTGGCGTCCCGTTCGCGATGGGCGCGGACGTGTCGACGCTGCCGGAGCTCGAAGCACACGGCGCGCAGTACTTCGACCGCGGGCACCCGCGCGACTGCCTGAAGATCCTGCACGCGCATGGCGTGGATTCGATCCGTATCAAGGTCTGGAACGATCCCGGCAACCCGGACTTCTTCCCCGCGAACCAGAGCGCCGCGGCCGGCTACAACGATGCGGCGCACGTCATTGCGCTCGCGAAGCGTGCGGCCGCGCTCGGGATGCGCATCCTGATCGACTTCCACTACAGCGACTGGTGGGCCGACCCCGGCAAGCAATACCCGCCGCATGCATGGGCCGGCAAGAATCTGGCCGATACATGCGCGCTGCTGTCGGCCTATACGACCGACGTGCTGCGCCAGCTGCAGCGCGCCGGCGTGCGGCCCGAGTGGGTGCAGATCGGCAACGAGATCACCGGCGGCATGCTGTGGCCGCTCGGCCGCTACGACCAGTGGGACAACCTCGCGCAGCTGCTGAAGACGGGCCGCGATGCGGTGAAGGCCGTCGATCCGCGCATCAAGGTAATGCTGCACATCGACAGCGGCGGCGACAACGCGAAAAGCCGCTGGTGGTTCGACAGCGCGACGCAGCGCGGCGTGACGTTCGACGTGATCGGCCTGTCGTATTACCCGCAGTGGCAAGGCTCGCTCGACGACCTGCGCAACAACGCGAACGACATCGCGGTGCGCTACGACAAGGAGCTGATCGTCGTGGAAACCGCGTATCCGTGGACCACCAGCGACGGCGACTCGGAACCGAACGCGATGACGAACACGGGCTCGACCGCGTTCCCGCCGTCACCGGCCGGCCAGGCGCAATTCCTCGCGGCGGTCGTCGATATCGTGAAGGGCGTGCCGGGCAATCGCGGCAAGGGCGTGTTCTGGTGGGAGCCGGAATGGATCCCGACGCCGGGCGTGGGCTGGAAGGTCGGCGCGGGCGATCAATGGGACAACAACACGTGGTTCGACTTCCACGGTAACGCGCTGTCGTCGCTCGACGCGTACCGCCGGCGCTGACCCATCCCGGCGCCACTGCATCACGACATCACCGCACCGGCGCCTTGCGCGTCAGTGCGGTGCATCGAAGCGGCGCCGCGCAGGCGCCGCCGTGCCGCTTGCGTCACTCGCACCGCCCTGCTCGCCGCGCGCATCGCGGACGAGCAGCGCGAGTGCGACGAGCGCGAGGCCGCAGCACCCCGCGAACGTCGCGCGATAGCCGAACAGGTCGACACACGCGCCCGACAGCACACCCGACGCGATCGAGCCGACCCGCGCGGTGCTGAAGAACATCGCGGTCGCCGTGCCGGGACGCGTGGGCATCAGGTCGCACACGCGCGTCATCCCGAGGCAGGACGTGATCGCGACCACGCACGCGCTCAGCAGTTGCAGCGGCAGGATCATGTCGACCCGCGTCACCGCCGCGAGCCCGATGAAATACGCGGCATGCACGACCGCGCACACGGTCAGCCAGCGCGCCTTGTCGAGCCGCGTCGACCGGATGCCGAGCCACAGCATCATCGGGATCTCGAGCAACGCGGCCAGACCCAGCGCGGCCGACACGTTCGCCGGTGTGCCGCCCAGCCCGCGCACGATGTACAGCGGCAGCACGATCATCGTCGCGTTCGCGGCAAGCCCCATCAGCGTGAGCGCGACGAGCGTCCGCAGCACGGTCGCGCGCGGCGCGACGAGGACCGGTGCGGCATCGGCTGGCGACACCGGATCGCCGCCGGATGCGCTCGTCGCGACGGACCGGTGCACCTCGACCGCCGTCGGCCGGCGCACGGGCTCGGGAATGCGCGCAATGATCGCCGCGCACGCGACAAAGCCCGCGGCCGCTGCAAGAAAGAGCCCGGTAAAGCCCGTCTGCGCGAGGATCAGCGCGCCGAGCGCGGGACCGAATACCCACGCGACCGACAGCATCGTACGCAGCGCGGCTGACGCGAGCTCACGCTGCGCATCGTCGTCGACCGGCAGCACCGCGCGTGCGAACGAAAAGATCTGCGACAGCGACACGGCGCCCGCGCCAAGCAGGATCGTGCCGGCCGCGATCACCGGCCCGTGCGCGCGCAGCACGGACAGCAGCGCGAAGCCGAGCGCGGCCGCAGCGAGCGATACGACGAGCAGCGGCCGGTGGCGGTCGCGACGATCCGACCACCGCCCGGCCCACGTGCTCGCGACCACACCGCTCGCCGCGATCAGCGTCATGAAGACGCCCGCGAGCCACGGCGACATCCCGGCCGCTTCCACGCCGAACAGCGACAGGTACGGCGCGGTAAACGACATCGCGACGCCGAGCATCAGCGCCGCCGCGGACAGCGGCACGAAATGCACGATTCGCGCGAGGCGCGCGACATGCAACCGCGGCGACGGCAACGACTGCATCGCGTCAGTCCGGCTCGACCCATGCGGCGACATCGACCGCGCCGAGTTCGAGGCCGCCGAGCACGAAGCGCGCACCGTCCGGCGCGGGCAGCATGCACGGGGTGTCGCCGTAGTTGAACGCGAACACGACACGCCCGCGCCGGCACAAGCGCACGCCGTCAGGCAGCGCGCGCACCGGCAGTCCGGCGTCGCGCGCGCAGCGGCCGACGATCGCACGCAACAGCGCGGGATCGAAGCAGGCGGTCGCCATCGTCACCTGGCCGTGCCGCACAAGCACGGGCACGCCATCGTCGCAGGCAGCGAGCACGTCGATGGGGGTGCGCGCGTCGAGGTCAATGTGATCGCGCCATTTCAGCGCGTGGCCGTCGACACCGTCGAACGCGACGCGCGGCGCGAGCGACGGCCGCAGCGACTCGACCTGCGCGATCCGCACCGGCAGCACGTCACGCAGCTTGCCCGGCGCGAGGCCCGGCACGATCGCGAAGTCGGCGGTGCGCGCCCCCGTGCGCGGCCCGAACAGCCAGTGCGCGTTGCCGCGCGCGGCCTGCTCGACGACGCGATCCGGCACGACCGGCAGCGTCGGCGCGACGACGAGCGCATAGCGCGACACGTCGGCATCGGCCGCGATGATATCGACGTCGAGCCCCAGTTCGCGCAGCGCGCGATACCAGTCGAACGCGTGCTGCTGATAGTCGAAGTCGGCGCCGTGCGGCTGGATCCGGATCATCCAGTCGGCCGTGTAATCGAACAGCAGCGCGACGCGGGCCGGCTCGCGCGCGCCGGTGACGAGCGCGGGATCCAGCGCGGCCAGCTCGCGCGCGACGCGCGCCACTTCACGGCCGCCCGGCGACAGCTGGTCGTCCGGTGCGTTGAGCCCCGAGTGCAGCTGCTCCTGCGCATGCGGATACTGCCGCCAGCGGAAATACGACACGAGCTCCGCGCCGTGCGCGAACGCTTCCCATGTCCACAGCCGCACCGCGCCGGCGTGCGGCACCGGGTTGTACGGCCCCCAGTTGACGGGCCCCGCCTGTTGCTCCATCACCCACATCCGGCCGTTGCCGACACCGCGATACAGGTCGTGCGAGAACGCCGACACGTCGGGATGGCCGGTGCGCGCCCAGCGCCGCTTGTCGGATTCATCGAGCGGCAGCACTTCGGTGCGCGGCACCGGGTAGCTGTCCCACGCGGCGACATCGAGGCCGCCGCGGGCGAACGCGTAGTGATCGAACTCGGTGAAAAATCCCATGAAGTTGTGGAGCACGTCGCGGCCCGGTGCGTGCGGACGGATCGCATCGACCTGCGCCGCATGGAACCGCGCGACCTCGTCCGACTGATAGCGCCGGAAGTCGAGCAGATGCGCGGGGTTCGCGTCGGTCGGCGTATGGCGTGGCAGCTCGATCTCGTCGAAGCCGCGATATTCCATGCTCCAGAACACGTTGCCCCACGCGCGGTTCAGCGCGCCGATATCGCCGTAGCGCACGGCGAGCCACGCGCGAAAACCTTCGAGCGCCGCACGCGTATAGCTCGGCAGCGTGTTGTGACAGCCGAGCTCGTTGTCGGTCTGCCAGGCGATCACCGCCGGATGCGCGCCGTAGCGTCGCGCCATCGCGTCCGCGATGCGCACGCAGTGCTCGCGATACACGGGGCTCGCGATGTCGTAATGGCGACGCGAACCGAATTGCCACACGGCGCCGTCCGCGCCAACCGGCAGGATCTCCGGATGGCGATCGACGAGCCATTTCGGTGGCGAGGCGGTCGGCGTGCCGAGTATGACCTTCAACTGCCGGCTGGCGAGCGTGTCGATCGCTTCGTCGAGCCATGCCCAGTCGTAGCGTCCGGGTTCCGGCTCCATCCGGCTCCACGCGAATTCGGCGATCCGCACGCGGGTCAGGCCCAGTTCGGCCATGCGCCGCGCATCGCGGTCCCATTGTTCGCGCGGCCAGTGTTCGGGGTAATAGCAAACGCCGAGGTGCATCGTGGATTCCTTGCTGGAGAGTGGAAGGAGGGAGGCCATCAGCCTTTCGTCGCGCCGAACGTGAGCCCCGCGACGAAGTGTTTCTGCATCGCGAAGAACATCAGCACCGACGGCAGCGCGGCGAGCACCGAGCCGGCCGACACGATGTTCCAGGCGGTCGTCCACTGCCCCTTGAGCGCGGCGACGCCGACGGTGAGCGGCGCCGCGTCGTCGCCTTGCGTGAGGCACAGCGCCCAGAAGTAGTCGTTCCACACGAACGTGAACACGAGGATCGCGAGCGCCGCGAGCGCCGGCCGCACGAGCGGCAGCACGACGCGCCAGTAGATCGCCCACTCCGACGCGCCTTCGACGCGCGCGGCCTCGATCAGCTCGAACGGCAGCTCGCGGATGAAGTTACGCAGGAACAGCGTGCAGAAGCCGGTCTGGAACGCGGTATGGAACAGCACCAGCGCCCATACGGTGTTGTACAGGCCGACGCCGAGCATGATCTGCCGCACCGGGATCATCAGGATCTGAATCGGCACGAAGTTGCCCGCGACGAACAGCCCGAGCAGCACGAGATTGCCGCGGAACCGGTAGTTCGCGAGCGCGTGCCCGGCGAGCGACGCGAGCAGGATCGACGCGGCGACCGACGGCACCGTGATCAGGATGCTGTTCGCGAAGTAATGCAGCATCGGCGTCTGCGTGAGCGCGGTGCCGTAATTCTCGACCAGCGCGAACTGCTTCGGCCAGTCCCAGTAATGACCGGCCATGATCTCGTCGGTCGAGCGGATCGACGTGACGAGCACCGCGAGCAGCGGCACGAGCCACAGCGCGAGCGCGCACGGCAGCGACAGCCGGTACAGCAAGCGGGCGGGACGTCCCCAGCGGGACATGGGCATCGGATACATGTTGGTTATCCTTATGATTCGACGCGCACCAGCTTGCGCAGCTGCCACACGATATAGACGAGCATGATCGCGAACAGCACGACCGCGATCGCGGCCGAATAGCCTTCGCGGTAATACTTGATCGCCTGGTCGACCATGAAGTACGCGAGCACGGTCGAGCTGTCGAACGGGCCTCCGCCCGTCATCACGGAGATCAGGTCGAAGCTGCGCAGCGCGCCGATCACGGTCAGCACCACCGCCATGAAGGTCGCGGGCCGCAGCTGCGGCAGGATCACGTGCCACAGCAGCGTGAAGCCGCGCGCGCCTTCCATCCGGGCCGCCTCCACGATTTCGCCGTTGATGCCGGTGAGCCCGGTCAGGTACAGGATCATGCAGAACGGAATCTGCGGCCACAGCGCGGCGACGATCACGCCGTAGGTCGCATAGCGCGGATCGCCGAGCACCGGGATCCCGTGCCCGACGATCAGCTTCAGCAGCCCGAACGTCGGGTCGTAGAACCACGAGAACACCAGGCCGACGACGACGCCCGGCAACACGAACGGCGCGAAGAACAGCGACTTCACGAGCCGGATCCCGTAGACGTTCTGGTTCAGGTACAGCGCGAGCGCGAGGCCGAGCGGCGGCGCGGCGAGGAACAGTGCGAGCCACAGCACGTTGTTCTTCAGCGCGACGTAGAACGTATCGGACTGCAGCAGCTCGCGATAGTTGTCGAGCCCCGCGTACGTCATCGGCGTCATCCCGTCCCAGTGATGGAAGCTCAGCCAGATGCTGCTGACGATCGGATACAAGACGAACACGGTGAACAGCGCGAATCCCGGCAGCACGAACAGCAGCGCCGCGCGGTTGCGCCGGCGCGCGAGCGACGCGCGCGCGTGCCGCTCGTGGCCGGCTTCGCGGCGCGCGGCGCTTTCGGACAAGCTGGTTGACATTGAGATGACCTTCGACGAAACGAGACGAAACGGACGAACCGGGCGTGGCGGTGACGACGCGGCGCCGGACCGGCGTGGCCGGCCCGGCCGCGTGCCTCGTTACTTCCGGTAGATGCGCTTGCGGGTCTGCTCGAGGCGCTGCAGGATCGCATCGAGCTGCGTCGGATCGGACAGGAACTGCTGCATCGCCTTCATCCCCTCGTCCGCCATCTCCTTCGTCATGTCGCGGTCGTAGAACTGCGCGATGCCGCCGGGCGTCGTCGCGAGCGTGCGGAAGCCGATCTTCGAGATCGGGTCCTGCGGCTCGGGCGCCTTGTTGTTCGACGGCAGCTGACCCATCCCCTTCGCGAACTCGCCGCTGATCGCCGGTTGCCCCATGAACGCGAGCAGGCGACGCGCATCCGTCTTGTTGTGCGCCTTCGCCGGCACGATCAGCACGTTGACCGGACCGTCCTCCGCAAGCGGCACCGACGCATCGATCACCGGGAAGCGGAAGAAGCTGATCGGGTTGCGCGTCGCGCTCAGCAAGCCCGCCGAATACCAGGTGCCCATCAGCGTCATCGCAGCCTGGCCGTTGACGATCAGCGGGCTCAGCGAATCGACGTCGTAGGACAGCGCGTTGTCGATGAAACACTTGTCGTCGATCAGCTTCTTCCACGCCGCGTACACGGCACGCACCCGCGGGTCGGTATAGGCGACGTCGCCGGCCATCAGCTTCTGGTGGAATGCATAGCCGTTGATCCGAAGGTCGAGGTAGTCGAACCACGCGGCGAGCGTCCACGCGTCGCGCGCGGCCACTGCGATCGGCGCGATGCCGGCCGCCTTCAGCTTGCGACACGCATCGAGAAACTGCGTCCAGTCCGCCGGCTCGCCGTGAATGCCCGCCTTCTCGAACAGGTCCTTGCGGTAGAAGAGGCCATACGCGTCATAGCCGAGCGGCAAACTGTAGAGCTTGCCGCCGTAGGTCGACGACTGCTTCACGGCCGCATACGTGTCGTTCCAGCCGTTCTTCTGCCAGTCCGCGCTCAGGTCCTCGATCAGCCCGCGCTTCGCGAAATACGCGAGCCGCTCGCCGTTGTTCCAGCTCAGCACGTCGGGCGGATCGGTCGCGAGCCAGCCGGACATCTGCACCTTGTATGCCTCCTCGCCGACGTAGCTGACCTTCAGGTCGATGTCCGGATTCGCCTTGTGGAACTGGTCGAACACCGCTTGCCACGTCGCGCGCTGGTTGCCGCGCGCGGCGACGTTCACCTTGAGCGTGCCCGCGTCGGCCGTCCCCGCGGCGAACGCCGCGGCAGTCGTCAGGGCAAGCAGCAGTCGGCTCGCACGAAGTCTCATCGTTGTCTCCTGGTATTGGTGTGATGTGATGGGTGCCGCGCCGCGCGCGGCGGATCGGCGCCGCGCCGCTAGGCGAACGCCGATTCGGCGTGGATGGCCGGCAATGCGATGCCGGCTTCGTCGAACAGGTGGCAGCACGACGGCGGCACGCGGAACGCATGACGCTCGCCGCACCGCAGCGCAGCCTGGCCCGGCAGTTTCGCGAGCAGCGGCACGCCGCCGGGCTGATCGAGATGCACGTACGCGGCTTCGCCCAGTTGCTCGACCAGCGCGACGTCGCGCACGATCGCCGGCAGGTCGGCCTCGCCGGACCCCGCGACCGTCAGATGCTCGGGACGAATCCCGAGCGTCACGCGCGCGCCGCCGCCGACATGGCGCGGCAACGGGCGATCGCGCAGCGTCAGCGTTTCGCCGGTGCCGTCCAGGCGCAGCCGGCAGCCGTGCGCATCGCCCGCCTCGACGACCGCCGGCAGGAAGTTCATCCGCGGCGAGCCGATGAAGCCCGCGACGAAGCGGTTGGCCGGTCGGTGATACAGCTCGAGCGGCGCGCCGGCCTGCGCGATGCTGCCGAAGCGCGCGACGTCGTCGCCCGCGTGCAGCAGCACGATCCGGTCGGCCAGCGTCATCGCCTCGATCTGATCGTGCGTCACGTAGACGGAGCTCGATTGCGTGAAGCGCGCGTGCAGGCGGGCGATCTCGACGCGTGTCTGGCCGCGCAGCGTCGCGTCGAGATTCGACAGCGGCTCGTCGAACAGGAACACGCGCGGCTCGCGCACGATCGCGCGGCCGATCGCGACGCGCTGCCGCTGCCCGCCCGACAGCGCCTTCGGCTTGCGATCGAGCAGTGCGTCGAGCTGCAGCACGCGCGCGGCCTCGGTCACGCGTCGGCGGATCTCGTCCTTCGGCGTGCCGGCGATGCGCAGCCCGAAACCGATGTTCTCGAACACCGTCATGTGCGGAAACAGCGCATAGCTCTGGAACACCATCGCGACGCCGCGCTCGGCTGGCGGCGTGTCGTTCATGCGCGCACCGCCGATCCGCAGCTCGCCTTCGGTCACGTCCTCGAGCCCGGCGATCATCCGCAACAACGTGGATTTGCCGCAGCCCGACGGACCGAGAAACACGCAGAACTCGTGCGATGCGATCTCGAGGTTGACGTCGCGCAGCACCGGCGCATGGTCGCCGTAGCGCTTCGAGACATCTTTCAATGAAATGGCGGTCATCCCGCTCTCCTCTCCTGGGTCAGGCGCTTCGGATCGAAAAATTTAACCGCTTAAATTTCGGTGGCGCAGTTCGCCCGGTTCGCCGTACCATGTCGTCTCCTTCCTCTGATGTGTCGAGAAATTAGCGTATCGCCTGTCCCTGTGCAACTTGTGGGACGCACTCCCAGAATATGAGCAGACACTCCTCCGCTTCACTTCCGTTGCGTAGCGTTGCCAGACCGGCCGCAGGTCGCGCATGGTGACGCTCGCGCAAGTCGCGCGGCGCGCGAACGTCACCGCGGCGACCGTTTCCAACGTGTTGCGCAATCCGCAGAAGGTGAAGCCGGCGACCGTCGAACGCGTGATGGCGGCGATCCGCGAACTCGGCTATCGGCCGAATCTCACCGCGCGGGCGCTCGCCGAAGGCCGCACGTCGACGCTCGCGCTGATGCTGTCGAACATCACGAACCCGTTCTATCCGGAGTTCGTGCTGGCTGCCGAGCGCGAGGCGCGCAAGCGCGGCCATTACCTGCTCGTGTCCAATACCGACGACGATCCGGCGATCACGCGCAACTACCTCGAGCGGATCGCGGGGACGCTCGCGGCCGGCGCGATCGTGATGAACACCGATCTCGCTGAAGCCGAGCTCGCCGACATCGCGCGTCACGGCGCATCGATCGTGCTGTGCATGTGGGAGCACGTGCATGCATCGCGCACGCTGCCGTGCGTGACCGTCGATTTCGCGGCGGCGGGCGCGCTGGCGGCCGCGCATCTTTCCGGGTTGCGGCATCGCGCGTTCGGCGCGCTCGTCGGCAAGGGCTCGGGCGGGCCGCAGTCGGTGCGGCTGCGCGGTTTCGCCGACGAACTCACGGCACGCGGCCATCCGGCGGATGCGCTGACGACCGTGTCGGCGCACGATTCGATCGAAGGCGGCTACGAAGCGGCCGCCGCGCTGCTGCGCGCGAAGCCCGGCCTCACCGCGCTGTTCGCGACCAACGACCTGATGGCGATCGGCGCGATGCAGGCGGCCGCCGATCTCGGGCTGCGCGTGCCGGCCGATCTGTCGGTGGTCGGCATGACCGATATCCAGCTCGCCCATCAGTTCCGCCCTGCGTTGACGACGGTGCGGTTCCCGACGTCGCAGATCGCCGCGCGAGCGATCGCGCTGACGCTCGACATGATCGACGGGATCGAACCGGCCGCGGCCGTGCATACGATCGGTGCGCCGGAACTCGTGGTGCGGGAATCGACGGGGGTGGCGCCGGGGTGATGCAGCCGCCCGGCGGGACGTGCCATTGCGTATTGCCATCCGGAATTCGGCGTCGGGCGATGCAGTCCAGCCGGCATGAACACGGGGCGGCGGCAACGCGCCGCCGCCCCGCTTCCCGCCCGATCCGGTCAGAACTTGTGACGGATCCCCGCATGCACCATCAGTTGCTTGGACGTCGACGACAGATCGGCCGCCCCCGGGATAACCGCCTGATCGAGCGACGAACCGGTCGCGTCGCCGGCAACCCGCTGGTACGCACCCATCAGGTAGACGTCGGTGCGCTTCGACAGGTTGTAGTCGGCCATCAGCCCGATCGAATGGATCTTCGGTTTCGCGCTGCCCGTGGTCGCGTCGTAGCGCACGGTCGTATACACATACTGCGCGCCCACGAAGAACGCCGGCGTGAACTGATACTTGCCGTTCACTTCGAAGTTCTGGTACTTGATCGCCGTGACCGTGCCGCCCGCGAGCGGCCCCGCGACGGGTTCGATCGTCTCGTCGCCGAACAGGTAGCCGACGTTCGCAGTCGGCCGCGTGACGTTGCTGTTCGTGTACGCGAACCCGAGCGTCGCGGGCCCTGCCGTGTAGTTGATGCCGGCCCCGAAGATCCGCAGCCGCGCGGACGCGAAGTTCGCATCCGCACCCACCGAGCCCGAACCCGCGATCGCGCCGCCTGCCGTCGCGCCGGGGTTGTCCGCATTCAGGAATGCCGCGCCGACCAGCAGGCCGCCCTGCTCGTATTGCGCACCGACGCTCCACTGCCGGTTGTTCGCGAAGCCGGTGTCGTTGCTGAAGCTGTACGTGCCGCCGAACGAGAAGCCGGCAAAATCCGGGCTCGCGTACTTGACCGTGTTGTTCACACGGAACGTGTTGCCGGTGTTGTCGTTGTCGAGCGGATGCGAGAACGGATAGACGCCCCAGCTGCCGTTCGCGGTCGTCGGCGCGAGATAGTCGACGACCGAGTCATATTGCCGCCCGAGCGTCAGCGTGCCGAAGCGCGTGTTGCCGAGCCCGACGTAAGCCTGCCGCCCGAACATGCGGCCGCCCTGTGCGAGCGTGCCGCTGTTCACGTTGAAGCCGCTCTCGATCTGGAACAGCGCGCTGTAGCCGCCGCCGAGATCTTCGGTGCCCTTCAGCCCCCAGCGGCTGCCCTGCGCGAAACCGCTCGCCATCTGCCACGCACTGTGGCCGCCGACGTTGTTCGTATAGTCGATGCCGGCATCGATCAGCCCGTACAGCGTGACGCTGCTTTGGGCAAAGGCCGGCGCCGCACAGAGCGCCGGCATCGCGACGAAAAACAATCTCCAGTTCATTCGTTTTCCTTATTGATATGTTGATTCAAGGCCGCACGTCGAGGTGCGGCCAGGCTTACTTCGTGCCGTAGATGTCGAAGTCGAAGTACTTCTGGTTGATTTTCTGATACGTGCCGTTCGCGAGGATCGTCGCGAGCGCGCGGTTGAACGCCTCGCGCAGGTCGGTGTCCTGCTTGCGCAGCCCGAGGCCGTCGCCCTGCCCGAAGTACTTCGCGTCGTCGATCGCCGCGCCGACGAACATGAAGTCCTTGCCCTGCGGCTTCTTCAGGAAGCCGTCGCTGGCCGCGATCGATGCCTGGAACGCCGCGTCGAGCCGCCCCGTCACGAGATCGGCGTACACCTGATCCTGGTTCTGGTACGACTCGATCTGCACGCCGGCCGGCTGCCAGTTCGCGATCGCATAGTCGGCCTGCGCGGAGCCCTGCTCGACGCCAACCCGCTTGCCCTTCAGCGAGGCGGCCGTCGGCAGCAGCGGCGAACCCTTGCGCGCGATCAGCCGCGCCGGCGCGTTCGAGATCCGGTTCGTGAACGCGATCTGCTGCATCCGTTTCGGCGTGATCGTCATCGACGAGGCGATCACGTCGAACTTGCGCGCGAGCAGCCCCGGAATCATCCCGTCGAAACTCGACTCGACCCACACGCAGCGCGCATGCAGCTCCGCGCACAACGCGTTCGTGATGTCGATCCCGAAACCGGTCAGCGTGCCGTCGGGCCGCTTGTATTCGAGCGGCGGGTAGGTCGGATCGACCGCGAGGCGGATCTCCTTGCCCGTCCAGTCGCCCGCCTGCGCGGCCCCTGCCATCGTCGTCGCCGTCAGCGCCACCGCGAGCGCCGCCATCCACTGTTTCATTGCCCGTCTCCTTGCTTGCGTTGTTGAAAGTGAATCGAATCCGTGTGCGCGCGTCACGCGAGGTAGCGCTCGGCGAGCGCGATCCAGTAGCTCGCGCCGGTCGCGAGGCACGCGTCGTTGAAGTCGTAGCCCGGATTGTGCAGCCCGCAGCCGGCCGCGCCGTCGCCGTTGCCGATCGACAGGTAGCTGCCCGGGCACGCGTCGAGCATGAACGCGAAATCCTCGCTCGCCGCGATCGGCCGCAGATGCGGAATCAGCGCGTCGTCGCCACCCCATTCGCGCGCCACGTCACGGGCGAACGCCGTTTCCGCCGCGTGATTGACGAGCACCGGGTAGCCGTAGCGATAGTCAATCTCGGCCGTCGCGCCGTAGCTGTCGGCCTGACCGTGCACGATCGCGCGAATGCGCCGCTCCAGCAGCGCGCGCACGTCCGGTGACAGCGCACGCACGCTCAGTTCGAGATCCGCATGCGGCGGAATCACGTTCGATGCGGTGCCCGCGTGGATCGAGCCGGTCGTGACGATCGCCAGTTCCTGCGGATTCACGTTGCGCGACACGACCGTCTGCAGCGCCATCACGATCGACGCGCAGACGACCACCGGATCGATCGTCGTGTGCGGCGCCGCGCCATGGCCGCCGCGCCCGATCACCCGCACGCGCACCTCGTCGGCCGACGCCATCGCCGGGCCGTCGCAGAAGCCGAACACGCCGGCCGGCAGCCCCGGCACGTTATGCATCGCGAATACGGCATCGCACGGGAACTGCGTGAACAGCCCGTCGTCGAGCATCCGCTTCGCGCCGCCGAGCCCTTCCTCCGCCGGCTGGAAAATCAGGTTCAGCGTGCCGCTGAAGCGCCCGCGCTCGGCCAGACACCGGGCTGCCGCGAGCAGCATCGCCGTATGGCCGTCGTGGCCGCACGCGTGCATCACGCCGTCGCGGCGGCTCGCATGCGGGAGCCCGGTCGTCTCGCGGATCGGCAGCGCGTCCATGTCCGCGCGCAGCCCGAGCCGCTTCCCGGCGCCGCGCGTGAGCGTGCCGACCACGCCGGTGCCGCCCAGGCCACGCGTGACCCGATAACCCCATGTTGTCAGGCAGTCGGCGACGAGCGCGCTCGTCGCCTCTTCTTCGAAACCGAGTTCCGGATCCGCGTGCAGCCGGTGGCGCAGCGCGATCATCTCGGTCTCGATGGCCGCCATTTCAGGCGGAATGCGTGCTCGATTCAACCCTGATACTCCTCGATGCGTGCCGGTTGCCGATCGCCGGAATGGCAGATCGTGGCGAAATCGTAGGCAGCGAAAAAACCGGCGAACAGCCGCAGTTTCGTTATGATGACAACCTTTCGTTGTCGGGTATCGCACCCCCTCACCACCATGAGCACGATCAAGCTGCATCAGTTGCAGGCGCTCGTCGCGAGCGCGGAGGCCGGCAGCATCCGCGGCGCGGCGCGCACGCTCGGGCTGTCGCAGGCGGCCGTCACGCGCGCGCTGCGCGAACTGGAGGCCAGCGAGCGCCTGCCGTTGCTGGTGCGCGCGCCGGAAGGCATCGGCTTCACCGAGTACGGGAAGACCCTGCTCACGCACGCGAAGCTCGTGCTCAAGCAACTGGAGCACGCGCAGAGCGATCTCGAGCGGATGCGCGGGCGCGTCGAGGGGCGGCTGAGCGTCGGCATCACGCCGTGGCTGACGATGACGTTCCTCGCGGAAACCGTGCTGCGGTTTCGCGAACGGATGCCCGACGTGCGCCTCGAGCTGTACGAAGCGCTGATGGCCGTCGCGCAACCGCTGCTGCGCGACGGCAGCATGGATTTCGCGCTCGGCCACGTGCAGCCCGGCAGCGGCGCGCAGGAATTCGCATTCGAGCCGCTGCTGCGCTACGACACGTCGGTGATGGTGCGCGCCGGCCATCCGCGCGAACGCGCGAAGTCGGTGCACGACCTGCTCGATTGCGACTGGGTGCTGAATTCGTCGGCCGACGGGCAGGCCTCGCTCGTCGACTATCTGTTCACGCGGCACGGTGCGCAGATTGACGAACGTCGCATCGTGCGCGCGCAGTCGGTTGCGATGCTGCAGACCATGCTCGAACAGGCCGGCATGTGCACGTGGTGCCCGACCATCCTCGCGGCGGTGCCGCCGTTCGGCGAGCGGATGCGCGTGCTGTCGCTGAAGGAAACCTTCGAGCCGAGCGAACTCGGCATCGTCACGCGTCGCAGCAGCACGCTGAGCGACGCCGCGCGCTGCTTCATCGACTGCCTGCTGCAGACGATCCGGCGGCATGCGCGGTCGGCGCGGAAGGAGGATCTCGCGCTGTTCCGCACGCTGACGCTGTTGATCTGACGGTGTGGGGCTGCGGCCACCAACATCGAGCGATTCCGTATTCCTCTGCGCGCGGCAATGCTCTATACTGCCCCCCAGTATCCGGAAACCACGATCCCATGCCGCATTCCCCCGAAGAAAAGAAACGCGTCCTGACCCGCGTGCGCCGTGTGCGCGGGCAATTGAACGCGCTCGAGCAGGCGCTCGAGGAGGGAGCGGAATGTGGTCCGATACTCCAGCAACTGGCTGCCATCCGCGGCGCGATCAACGGCGTGATGGCCGGCGTGCTCGAAAGCCATTTGCGCGAGGAATTCACCCAGCTCGCGGACGCCCCGCGGCCCTCGTCCGGATCGATCGACGATATCGTGACCCTCGTTCGGTCCTACCTGCGCTGACCGACTGGGGATCGTCGACGTCCGAGCCATTCGATGATTTTTTTAACAGGATTGCCATGAAATCACGTGCCGCTGTTGCGTTTGAGGCGGGTAAGCCGCTGCAGATCGTCGAAATCGACGTCGAGCCGCCCCGCAAGGGCGAAGTGCTCGTCAAGATCACCCACACGGGCGTCTGTCACACCGACGCCTTCACGCTGTCGGGCGACGATCCGGAAGGCCTCTTTCCCGCCGTGCTGGGCCATGAAGGCGCCGGCATCGTGGTGGAAGTCGGTGAAGGCGTGACGAGCGTCAAGCCCGGCGACCATGTGATTCCGCTGTACACCGCCGAATGCGGCGAGTGCCTGTTCTGCAAGAGCGGCAAGACCAATCTGTGCGTGTCGGTGCGCGCCACGCAGGGCAAGGGCGTGATGCCCGACGGCACCACGCGTTTCAGCTACAACGGCCAGCCGATCTATCACTACATGGGCTGCTCGACGTTCAGCGAATACACCGTCGTCGCCGAAGTCTCGCTCGCGAAGATCAACCCGCAGGCGAACCCCGAGCAGGTCTGCCTGCTGGGCTGCGGCGTCACGACCGGCCTCGGCGCGGTGAAGAACACCGCGAAGGTGCAGCCGGGCGATACGGTGGCCGTGTTCGGCCTCGGCGGCATCGGTCTCGCGGTGATCCAGGGGGCCAAGCTCGCGAAGGCCGGCCGCATCATCGCGATCGACACCAACCCGGGCAAGTTCGACCTCGCCCGCGTGTTCGGCGCCACCGATTGCGTGAACCCGAAGGACTACCAGGAGCCGATCCAGCAGGTGATCGTCGGGATGACCGGCTGGGGCGTCGACCACAGCTTCGAGTGCATCGGCAACGTCAACGTGATGCGCGCCGCGCTCGAATGCGCGCACCGCGGCTGGGGCCAGTCGGTCGTCATCGGCGTCGCGGGCGCCGGCCAGGAAATCTCGACGCGCCCGTTCCAGCTCGTCACCGGTCGCCGCTGGCTGGGCACGGCATTCGGCGGCGTGAAGGGCCGCTCCGAACTGCCGGGCATGGTCGAGGAAGCGATGGCCGGCACGATCCAGCTCGCACCGTTCGTCACGCACACGAAGCCGCTCACCGGCATCAACGAAGCGTTCGACCTGATGCACGAAGGCAAGTCCATCCGGACCGTCGTGCATTTCTGAACCACGCGCGAGGAAACCGGCCGCAGCAACCGGTCTCCTCGCGCGATGCCGCCGGCAAGCCGCGATGCTTGCCGGCGCGACGCATTCTCCGCACCCTCCTCTGTCAGACCGGCAACGATCGCCAGCCGGTCACACACCTACTCCCACGGGCCCGCCGCGCATGCGCGCCGAGCGCCGAGCGCATGATCACCCCGCCGTTGCGACCGTCAGTACCGCACGCGCCGCATCCGGAGCGTGGCCGACGGCGATTCCCCGAACGCGCGCTTGTAGTCGATCGCGAACCGCCCGAGATGCGCGAAGCCCCATTTCAGCGCGATGTCCGTCACCGACGCGAGCCCCGGTGTCGCATCGTCGAGCAGTTCGTCGCGCACATGTTGCAGCCGCAACTGGCGCACGAACGCCATCGGCGTGATGCCGTGGCGATTGCGGAATCCCGCGAACAGCGTGCTCGGGCTCACGCCCGCGAGTTCGGCGAGCCGTTCGATCGTCAGCGGCTCGTCGACATGCGTGCGGATGTATTCCTCGACGCGCCTCACATAGAACGGCGCGAGCGGCGCCGGCGCGACGCGCGCGCCATTGCGTGCGCTGTTCGGCTGGCCGTACAGCAACAGGTTGAGCAGCGTCGATTCGAGCTGCTCGAACGCGAGCGGATGGCGCAGCGGATGCCCGTCCGTCGCGATCGCATCGGCGAGCATCGGCAGCATCTGCGCGAGGCACGCGCCCTGCGGCGACGACAGCCTGAATTCCGGCTCGAACTCCACCGGCACGCGCCGGTCGTCGCCGAAATGCCGCTGCGCATGCCGCTCCATCACCTCGCGCTCGATGCGCAGGACCACTTGCGGGCACGCCTCGCCCCACCGCATCCTGAGCGGCAGCGTCGGCGACAGCAGCGACGCGGTGTCGGGCGACGACACGAAACGCGTCGTGCCGCATTCGATCTCGGCGTCGCCGCGCAGCGGAATCTGCAACAGATAGAAGTGCTCGAGCGGCCCGGGTTCGATCGACACCTCGCCACCGTAATCGAGCAGATTCAGCGACAGGTTGCCCCAGCGCGCATGGTGCATGCAGCTGTGCAGCGCGCGCGAGTCGCCCGTCAACGTGAGCCGATGCGGCTTGAACACGTCCGCCACGCGCGCACGCACCTCGTCGAGATCGTTCGACTGCAGCAGCAGCGTGTCGTGATTGAAACAGGCGGCGTCGCCCAGCCAGCCTGTTCCGGAAAATTGCCCCATCGAAGTTCTCCCGTCGTGCCCGATCGCACTTGCGCCGTGCACGCAATCCCGATTTCGGGGAATCCCGTCGCACGAGCCGGATAGCGTCGGCGTATCCGGACAGTCCGCGTCGTTACACTACGCAAGCGCTGCGCCCATGACGCAAGAAGCGGGCCGTTCGCGCATCGTAGAAAACTGTGCGGGACTTCCGCATCCGCACATACCCGCAGTGCACCGCGTTCCGGCCCGGCGCGGCGGGCCGATCCACAGGTTTCCGGAATCCGTGGATACCGGCCGAAGAAAGCGGATAGAAGCACGCGTTTCGTCCGCCAATACTGGGCCCATGAAAATCACGAACGAATTGGAGGGACACATGAAAGGACGACACATCGAGATCCCGTCGCCGGACGGCGGGGCATTTCGCGCGTACCTGAGCACGCCGGCCGGCGGCACGGGGCCGGGCATCGTGCTGTGTCACGAGATCTTCGGCGCGAACGCGACGATGCGCGACGTGGCCGATTATTACGCCGAGGAAGGCTACACGGTGCTCGTGCCCGACTTGTTCTGGCGCCAGGCGCCCGGCATCGAACTCGGTTACACCGCGGCCGACTCCGAGCGCGCGATGGCGCTGTACCGCGAGTACGACGAAAACAAGGGCGTCGAGGACGTCGCCGCCGCGCTGGCCGTGCTGACGCAACGGCCGGAATGCACGGGGCGGGCCGGCGTGCTCGGTTACTGCCTCGGCGGCAAGCTCGCGTATCTCGCCGCGTGCCGGCTGCCGGACGTGGCGGCCGCCGTCAGCTATTACGGCGTGGGGATCGAGCACGCGCTCGACGAAGCCGCTCACCTGCGCGGCCGGCTCGTGCTACAGATCCCCGCGCAGGACCGCTTCTGCCCGCCCGACGCGCAGCAGCGTATCGCCGCCGCGCTGGCGGGGCGCGATGGCGTCGAGGTATACGTCTACCCGGGCGTCGATCATGCGTTCGCGCGCGTCGGCGGCGATCATTTCGACAAGGCGGCCGCGATCATGGCACACCAGCGCGCGATCGCCGCGTTCCGCGCGGCGCTCGGCCCGCACTACGACCTGTCCACCCTGTGGGAAGAACATCTGCGGCACGAGTTCGACACGCGCAACGTCGACGCGACGATGGCCACGATGGTCGCGCAACCCTACGTGAACCATATCCCGACGCTGACGGGCGGCGTCGGCCATGACGAGCTCAAGCGCTTCTACACGCATCACTTCGTGCATGCGAACCCGCCGGACACGACGATCACGCCGATCTCGCGCACGATCGGCGCGAGCCAGATCGTCGACGAGCTGCTGTTCTGCTTCACGCACACGACCGAGATCGACTGGATGCTGCCCGGCGTCGCGCCGACCGGCAAGCGCGTCGAGATTCCGCTCGTCGCGATCGTCAAGTTCCGCGGCGACAAGCTGTATCACGAACACATCTATTGGGACCAGGCGAGCGTGCTCGTGCAGATCGGCCTGCTCGACGCGGCCGGGCTGCCCGTCGCCGGTGTCGAAACGGCGCGCAAGCTGCTCGACGAAACCGTGCCGTCGAACGGACTGATGCAGCGCTGGCACGACAGCGCGTAAGCGCCGGCGGATAGGCAGGATACGCAGGCGGCGCGTCGAACGCGCGCCGCCTTGATTCAATCATTCCAGGAGACACTCCATGACTGCCCTTGCTGGCAAAGTCGCGCTCGTCACCGGCGGCGCCACGCTGATCGGCGCCGCCGTCGCGCAGGACCTGAGCCGCGCCGGCGCATGCGTCGCGATCCTCGATCTCGATGCGGAAAACGGTGCGCGCGTGGCCGATACGCTCGGCGAACGCGGGATGTTCATCGCGACCGACATCACCGACGATCGCGCGATCGAACGCGCGGTATCGGCCGTCGCCGAACGCTTCGGCGCGATCGACCTGCTGATCAACCTCGCGTGCAGCTACGTCGACAACGGCATCCAGGCGTCGCGCCGCGACTGGCTCGCGGCGATGGACGTCAACGTCGTGTCGGCCGCGATGCTGGTCAAGGCCGTTCATCCGTACCTGACGCGGCGCGGCGGCGGCGCGATCGTGAACTTCAGTTCGATCTCCGCGCAATGCGCGCAGACCGGCCGCTGGCTCTACCCGACCTCGAAGGCCGCGATGCGCCAGCTCACGCGCAGCATGGCGATGGATCTCGCCGCCGACGGGATACGCGTCAACTCGGTGTCGCCTGGCTGGACGTGGTCGCGCGTGATGGACGAGCTGACGCACGGCGACCGCGCGAAGACCGATCGCGTGGCCGCGCCGTTCCATCTGCTCGGTCGTGTCGGCGATCCGTCGGAAGTCGCGCAGGTCGTCACGTTCCTGTGCAGCGACGCCGCGAGCTTCGTGACGGGCGCCGACTATGCGGTGGACGGCGGCTATTCCGCGATGGGCCCCGAGCAGGCGGTGCCGGCGATTCCGCGCCTCGCGGAGTAACCGCAAGCCGTTTCTTGCGCCCCTATTCCGACCCGAGTCATTCGTTCTACCAAGGATTTCGTCATGAAACGCATCGCTATCGTCGGCGCCGGCCAGGCCGGCCTGCAACTCGCCTTCACGCTGCTCGACCAGGGCTATCACGTCACGCTCGCGACCAACCGCGACGCGCAACAGATCCGTACCGGCAAGGTCATGTCGAGCCAGTGCATGTTCCATACCGCGCTGCAGATCGAGCGCGATCTCGGCCTGAACAGCTGGGAAGAAGCGTGCCCGTCCGTCGAGGGCATCGGCATCGCGGTGCCGCATCCGGAAGGCAACGGCCGCAAGGCGATCGACTGGTCGTCGCGGCTGACCCGCTACGCGCAATCGGTCGACCAGCGTGTGAAGATGGCCGACTGGCTCGACGCGATCGAGCGCCGCGGCGCCGACGTGCGCCTCTGCGACGTCGGCGTGCCGGAACTCGAGGATCTCGCGCGCAGCCACGATCTCGTGCTGCTCGCGGCCGGCAAGGGCGAAATCGTCAACCTGCTGGGCCGCGACGACGCGCGCAGCGCGTTCGAGCGCCCGCAACGCGCGCTGGCCCTCACCTACGTGAAGGGGATGACGCCGAGCCAGCCGTATTCGCGGGTGCGCTTCAACCTGCTGCCCGGCATCGGCGAATACTTCGTGTTTCCGGCGCTGACCACGACGGGCCCGTGCGAAATCATGGTGTTCGAAGGCATCCCCGGCGGCCCGCTCGACTGCTGGGCCGACGTAAAGACACCCGAGCAGCATCTCGACCGCAGCCTGTCGTTCCTGCAGCAATACGTGCCGTGGGAATTCGACCGCTGCCGCGACGTCGAACTCACCGACGCGAACGGCACGCTGTCGGGACGCTTCACGCCGACCGTGCGCAAGCCGTTCTTCCGCCTGCCGTCGGGCCGCACCGTGTTCGGCATGGCCGATGCGGTGGTCGTCAACGATCCGATCACCGGCCAGGGCTCGAACAATGCGGCAAAGTGCGCGAAGGTGTACGGCGACGCGATCCTCGCGCGCGAAGCCGCGCCGTTCGACGAAAGCTGGATGCACGAAACATTCGAGCGCTACTGGGGGTACGCGCAGCACGTCGTGCGCTGGACCAACTCGCTGCTCACCCCGCCGCCGCCGCACATCCTCGAACTGCTCGGCGCGGCCGGCCAGTTGCCCACGCTGGCCGCGACGATCGTCAACGGCTTCGACGATCCGCGCCAGTTCACGCCGTGGTGGTTCGAGCCGTCGGCCTGCGCGGCGCTGATCCGCGAACACGCCGAGCGTTCGGAGTAAGCGACATGGACACCACCACTTCCGGCCATCCGGCCCTCGACCCGCTGCAACTGCGCGCCGCTTTCGGCCAGTTTCCGACCGGCGTCACCGTGATCACCACGCGCGCGCCGGACGGGCGCAAGGTCGGCCTCACCGCGAATTCGTTCTCGTCGCTGTCGCTCGACCCGCCGCTCGTGCTGTGGAGCCTGCGCAAGGTGGCGCCGAGCCGCCCCGATTTCGTCGCGGCCACGCACTTCGCCATCAACATCCTCGCGCACGACCAGATCGAGCTGTCGCGCCGTTTCGCGACGCCGAGCGCCGACAAGTTCGACGGCGTGCCGCACGTGGACGCCGATGCGGGCGGCGTGCCCTGCCTCGACGGCACGAGCGCGCGTTTCGTGTGCCGCAACGTCGGCCATTACGAAGGCGGCGACCACCTGCTGTTCATCGGCCAGATCGAGACATTCGATACGAACGGCCACGCGCCGCTCGTGTTCCACGCGGGCCAGTATCGCGCGATCTCGGCGCATCCCGATTTTTCTCGCGCCGTTTGATTAGTGATACCAATCAATATCCAGGAGATGGTGATGATGAAATGCGGCTCTCGCCTGCTTGCGATCGCAGGCCTCGTGTTCGCCGGCCTGACCGGACCCGCGCCGGCCCATGCGACCGACCTGCCGGCAGTCAACCTCGGAATGACCAGCTTCCTCGACGGGACGCCGCCGGCCGGCTCCGGCTGGTACGGCACGCAGTATCTCGAGTACTACACGGCCGGCCGCATCAACGACAATGCCGGCAACAAGGTCGGGCTGCCGAAGCAGGACATCGACCTGTTCGCGGGGTTGAGCCAGCTCGTCTACCAGTCGCCGCTGACGTTCGGCGGCATGCATCCGGGTCTTGACGTGATCCTGCCGTGGGTGGCGTCCGTGCATACCAACGACGGGATCGGCAACGTCGCGCTGAATTCCCGTGCCGGGTTCGGCGACCTGCTGGTCGGCCCGTTCATCCAGTTCGACCCTGTGATGGGCGCGCACGGCCCGCGCTTCGCGCAGCGGGTGGAATTCCAGTTCATCGCGCCGACCGGTGCCTACGATCCGGCGCGTGCGATCAATCCGGGCAGCCATTTCTGGTCGTTCGATCCGTACTGGGCCGCGACGTTCTGGGTCACGCCAAAGTGGACCGTGTCATGGCGGCTGCACTATTTGTGGAATGCGACCAATCACGAGCCGGCGACCGCGCTGGGGCCTGACGTGACGTCGACGCAGGCCGGTCAGGCCGTGCATGCGAACTTCGCGACGGAGTACGAAGTGCGGCCCGGGCTGCGGCTGGGGCTCAACGGCTACTGGCTGCGCCAGACCACCGACATGAAGGCGAACGGCCAGGACGTTTCCGGCACGCGGGAAGCCGTGCTGGCGATCGGGCCGGGTGCGATGGTCAGCTTCTCGCCGCAGGATCACCTGATGTTCAACGCGTATTTCGAGGTCCATGCGCGCAACCGGCCGCAGGGCACGCGGATGGTGTTGCGGTACGTGCACCACTTTCAATAGCGCGCAGGCCGGCCGCCGGCGTCGGGCGGCGCCGGCCGGGGTCGGTATCGTATGACGAATTCAACGTACACCTTCGGCGCGTGGATGCGTGTCCTATAGTTCTGGGGATGCAAGGAGACACCAAGACATCACGAACAGGAAGGGAACACGCGATGGCGACTTCTGCTCCTCCCCGGCTTTTCCCGCGCGCCGCCAAGCGGCTGACGCGTCGCGTGGCGGCGATTGCACCGGCGCTGGCCGTCGGCATCGCGGTTTCCTCCTGCGGCGGCGACAGCTCGGTGAGCTCTGGCGAACCGGCCTACGCGACCGAGGCGCGTCCGCAGATCGACGCATTGCTCGCGGATACGATGACGCCCGGCGCCGTCGTCTATGTGCAATCGCCACAAGGCAACTGGCTCGCGTCGTTCGGCACGGCCGTGCGCGGCACGAACACGCCGATCCCGACGAACGCGCACTTCCGCGTCGGCAGCGTGACGAAGACGTGGACGGGCACGGTGATCCTGCAACTCGTGCAGGAAGGCAGGCTGCACCTGACCGATCACGTCAGCCAGTACGTCGCCAACGTGCCGAACGGCGACTCGATCACGATCGAGCAGTTGCTGACCATGCGCAGCGGCCTCTATAACTACTCGACGAATCTCGCGTTCAACCAGACGCTGGATGCGCAGCCTGACAAGGTGTGGACCACCGATGAGCTGTTGGGCATCGCGGAGAGCCAGCCGGTCTATTTCGCGCCGGGCGCGGATTTCCGCTACTCGAACACGAATACCGTGCTGCTCGGCCTGATCATCCAGCAGCTCACCGGCATGAGCGCCGCCGATGCGATCCGGACGCGGCTGTTCGCGCCGCTCGGCCTGACCGAAACCGCCCTGCCGCCGCAGGACAACACGGCGCTGCCCGCGCCGTCGCCGCAGGGCTATCAGTGGGGCACCAATACCGAGACGATCGACAGCGACGCGCTGTCCCCGGCACGCCAGGCGGCCGCGAAAAACGGCACGCTGCAGCCCGCCAACGTGACGACCGTCAATACGTCGTGGGCATGGACGGCCGGCTCCGGCATCTCGACCGCGACCGAACTGGGTGCGTACGTGCAGCGCATGGTCGGCGGCGGCTATCTGAACGCCGACCTGCAGGCGCAACGGCTCGCGAGCTGCACGCCGATCGATCCGTCGAATCCCGCATCGGCCAGCTACTGCATGGGGCTCGCGAAGTTCGGTACGTTCTACGGACACACCGGTGAAATACCGGGCTTCAATACGTTCGCCGGCTACGACCCGGCGACGAAGACGACGATCGTCACGTGGGCGAACACGGGGGCCGGCCCCGACGGACGCGCACCGGCCAACGAGATCGCGCGAATCATCATGGCCGAGCTCAGCAAGGCGTCGGACGTGCCGAGCGAGGGACGGCCGTGACGCGCCGGCGCCGGCAATCGCGGGCGGCCTATTTCACCGCCTGGGCCGCCTGCGCCGCCGGCGTGAAGCTGCACTTCGGATCGTTCTTGCCCCGCGCCGAACAGCATTCGAGCAGGTCGCTCACCGACTTCACGTTCGCCGCATTCCATTCGTAGAGGCTCTTGTTGTTGTCGATCGGCATCCAGTGCGTGAGCGGATACCGGCTCGCGCGCGCGTTGCTGCCCTTCGGCGGCGGCAGCATTCCGGCGGCGAGCGGCACGTAGATCTTGCAGCTGTTCTGGTCGCCGATCCGGTGACAGCCGATGCAGGTGTTGCCGGGCGTGCTGATCGCATGCGAGGTCCACGACGCGAAGTCGGCGCCGAGATTTACGTACTTGCCCCACGGATCGGTCGGCACCTTGTTCCATACCTGCCCGATCCACGGGCTGTACATGACCGGGCTCGCGTCGTGACACGACACGCAGCGCTTCGACGCGGTCGCGGCCGGCTTCCACCAGAACTCGGCCGCGGACGGATGGCCGGGCGGCGGCGTCGTCTCGTTCGGCGGCGGCACGCGCGCGGCGTTCATGCCGGCCGTGCCGCCCTTCTCCGCATGAAACCAGCAGGTCTTGCCGTTGCCCGCATGGTGCAGCACGATGTCGACTTCGTCGTAATACGGGCTGCGGTTCGCGCGGATCTGCTTGCGACGGCAAAACGCCGAGATCTGCGTGTCGCCGTGGGACAGGTCGAGGATCTTCGAATAAGGCGTGCACTGCCCGGACGTCGGCGCGTCATACGGCAGCAGCGCAGGGCGATCGCACGTCATGTGTGCCGCATAGCGCGCGGGCACGCGGCCGTTGACGGTGATCGGCACATCGGTGCCGGCGTTGCAGTCGAACGCGGGAATCTCGCCGATTTCGTCGGTGCACTGCTGCGCATATTCATGCAGCGACGCATCGGCGTTTTCCGCCGCGCGCGCGCCCGGCGCGCCCGGCGCAACCTGCACGGCCAGCAGCATCGCCAGCGCGGCGACGCGGGTTCTCGTCGTCATGCCGCCCCCTTCGTATAGCGCAGCGCCACCTTGCGAATGGCCTCGATGTACTTGACGTAGCCGGTGCAACGGCAGATGTTGCCGCCGACCCAGGTTTCGATCATCGCGTCCAGATCGCGCTCGTGCACCGGCTGCGCACGCAGATGGTCGAGCATCGCGGTCGCGGCCATCAGGAAGCCCGACGCGCAGTAGCCGCACTGGAACGCGAACGACTCGAGAAAGCTCTGCTGCAGCGGCGACAGCGCGCCGCCCTGCGCGAGCCCTTCGATCGTGTACACGTGCATGTCGGCCATCGCGCTGACCGGCGTCGAGCACGACAGCGTCTTTTCCATCGGCGCATCGGGCGTGTTGCGCACACCGACCGTGCACGCGCGGCACACGCCGATGCCGCAGCACAGCTTCGTGCCCGTCAGGTCCCGCCGCTCGTGCAGGAAGTCGATGAGGTTCATGTCGCCGTCGGCGGCGTCTGCTTCGACGGGCCTGCCGTTGATGGTCATCCGGACCGGATTGCTCATTGCAGTGCCTCCCGAATCTTCTCCGGCGTCACGGGCGTCACCCGGAACCGCCGCCCCGTCGCCATCGCGAGCGCATTGAGCAGCGCCGGCGCGACCGGACACATCACCGCTTCCGCGATGCCGCGTGCATTGGCCGGATCGCCGGCCGGCGGTGGCAATGCGATCAGCTCCTGCACGGGGATGTCCGGCAGCCGCGTGACCTCGTAGCGATCGAGATTCCAGCGGCCGCCGCCTGGCCCGTCCGGCCCCAGCGGGCACGTCTCGGTCAGCACGTTGCCGATCCCCATCGCGACCGCGCCCTGTGACTGCCCTTCGACGAGTTCCGGCGACAACTGCCGGCCGACGCTCACGGCCGTCACCACGTGTTCGACCTTCACGCGTCCGGTCGCCGGATCGACCGCCACCGCGACGAGCGTCGCCGACGGCGCATAGGTCGTCCGCCCGTAGAGTGACGTATTGACCGGTGGCGGCTGCAGCACGCGCTGCAGCGGCGCGAGACGATACGGGTCGAGGCCGACCGCCACGTAGTCGTAGTCGATCTGCGCACTGCCGGACGCGAACGGATAGGTGCCCTTCCAGAAGTAGCCGGCATAGCTCGCATGCACGGCCGCCACGGTCTGCAGGCCCAGCTTCCCGATCGTGCCGAGCAGCACAGGCCACGAAATCGGCACGAGGCCGTTCGCGACGAGCGTGCGATCGACCCAGCGCACGTCCGCGGCCCGCACGTTCACGCCCCACCGTGCGCGCGCGGCCGGCAGCACGCTTTGCAGAAACAGCGCCTGCGCGGCCCCCTTCACCGCGTGGTACTGATGGAACGCGCCGAGGCACGCGCTCGACGAACCGTAGTAGTAGCGCACCCAATTGGGAGCGCTCGACGGGCCCTTCGGGGTGAGCCCGAGCGCGTTGAACGGCGCGATCTCGCTCATCGCAATCGTTTGCGCGTTCTGCCCGAGAAATTCAGCCGGGGCGAGACCCAGCGTCGTGGCCGCGCCGTTGCCCATGTCGGTATACGGCGTGATCACGCGCAAGTTGCCGTCGGGCAGGATCTGCACCATCCCGAACATCCCGTCGCCGGACGTGCCGTACGCCTCGTTCGCCATCGCGAGACCGACGCCGTACCGGAGGTTGCGCGCGTTGCGCTCGGCGCGCGTCTGCTCGCGCTCGAGCCATAGCGGATGACGCTCCAGCCGGTCGAGTAGCGCGTCGAGCTGCAGGTCGAACAGGATCGGCGCACCCGTGATCGCGCGGCCCTTGCCGAGATCGGGCGCCTTGCCGAGCAGATTGGCGCGCCGGATCTCGAACGGCGATAGCCCGAGCTGGCGCGCGGCCTCGTCCATCAGCGTCTCGATCGCCATGAACGCCTGCGGCCCGCCGAAGCCGCGCTGCGACCCGCCGAAGACTTCCCGCGTATAGGTGGACGCGGCCTGCGCGCGTGCGCGCGGGATCTCGTAGCAGCTCATCGCGCTCAACGCGGCAAGCTGCGCGACGTACGGCGACAGGTTCTTCTTGCCGCCGCCGTTCAACAGGAAATCGCAGGTGATCGCTTCGAGCTTGCCGCGACGGTCGAACCACAGCGATTCGGAAAACTGCGTCTCGCAGCGTTTCAGGCCGACCTGGAATTGTTCGTAGCGCGACTGCTGCCAGCGCAGCGCGCCCTTCGCGAACGGCGCCGCCAGCGCCAGATACAGCGGGAAATAGGACTTGTCGCGTCCGCCGAAGCCGCCGCCCGGGTAGCACGCGATCACATGCGCCTCCTTGACCGGGATGTCGCTGCCGTCGAACAGCGCGCACGCGCCGGTCGCATCGTCGTTCGCCGATTGCGTGCCGAGCACGAGGCTCATTCTCGCGGCGGACGCGTCGTACCATGCGAGTCCCGACTCGGGCTCCATGAACATCGGGTCGATCGCCGGCGTCTCGAACCCGTCGTCGCCGGTCGCTCGAACGCCGATCCACGCGCCGGCGGCCGCCTGGCGGGCAATCGTCGCATCGATGTTGGCGACTGCCGCCTCGCGTTCCTCCAGGTACTTCGCGCTCGGCTTGCCGTTGCTGTCGGTCTGGTAGTTGTCGACGTAGTTGAACCGTCGTTCGTCGTCGCGCACGTAGACGGTCACGGGCAAATACGGCACGACCGGTGCGGCCGGGCCCGCGCCGGTCGACGCGCCGTAGCGGATCACGCCGCGATTGAAGTCGAGCAGCTTCTTCGCGCGGCGATAGACGTCGAAGTTCTCGAAGATCAGCAGCGCGGCCGGTTGCCCGTAGCAGTCCGCCGGATGGCCGGGCCGCGCGAGCCAGTAGATGTCCTGGTTCGCGATCGGATCGGGTTCGGGCGCAAGCGGAATCCGGCGCGCGCTCAGCAAGGCGCTGTCGACGATCGCGACCGGTCGCAGTTCGGCCGGCAGCACGCTGAGATCGTAGCCCTGGTACACGGCGTCGACCCGGTCGCAGCGCAGCGCATAGAGCCAGTTTTCCCGCTGCGGCCAGCCGACGAAGTCGCGGGCCTTGAAGTCGCGCGCGTAGATCTTCTGGCCCGTGACCTTCGGCATCCCGTCGATGCGCCAGCGCGCCTTGCCGGGCACCGGCGCCCAGTTCGGGCCGTTCGCATCGGCCTGCGTGTCGCCCGCGGCGAGCACGACGGCCGGCAAATGGGTGACCGACACGGCGACGACGGCGCCGCTACCGGCGAGCTTCAGAAACGTCCGGCGTGTCACAGGCACATGGATGGCCATGCTGCGTCCCTCGTTCGAATTGTTATGTCGGTCCGTCGACTGCGCGACGCGCGTCGCCACGCCGGCCGCGTGGGCGCCGATGCGCAGGGTGTCGGTGAGAAGGCGGTGTACCGGGCGCGGTTGCGTGCGCCGGTTCTCAGGAGTCGGGAGGCAGAGGATGCGCGACGATGCCCGGCGGGTTCGCGGGTTCGCTCCACGCGGAGGGGCGCCTGCTCGATGAAGCGTCGGACCGCGTGCGTCGCGCTGTGTGTTCGTTCATGATTCCCCCGGCCTTGATCGTGGACGACTGGCCTGTTTTCCGTATCGTCGGGCAGACGCTCGATATTCAGATGTGGTGTTCGATATATCCGGCACGCAGGTCAATCGCCCCGTGCGCACCGTCATTCGAGCCTGATTTTGAATAATCGTAGGAATTCGAAACGGGAATTTCAAGGGGATTTTCGCGCAGCACGAGCGGTGCGGACCGGCCTTGCCGGGCTGATTTCCCGTCCGGCCGGCGCACTGCCGCGGTTGCGTTCGCGATTAACCGTAGGGGGCCACCCGCGCGGGCAGTGGACTACGGCTGTATCCAGGGTCGACCATGGGTCCGGGTTGCATTGACGCCGCTATGATCGACCTGTCTCGCGGCGCCGCCCGGGGGGAGGAGGAGCCTCCCATGAAGACCTTACCGTGCCGGCCGACCGGTGCGGCCGGGTCGGCACGCCAATTCGTTTTCGCGCGGCCACCCGCGCCGCTACTCAGTGTCCGATGCTGGCGAGGGACGGCAGCAGCACGCGATACACGTGAATCATCGCCGGCCCGAGCAACACGCACATGAGCGCCGGGAAGATGTTGAAGATCAGCGGGAACAGCAGCTTCAGCGCGATCTTCGCGGCGCGTTCCTCGGCGCGCATCCGCCGCCGCGTGCGCAGCATGTCGGACAGCACGCGCAGCGATTCGGCGATGCTCGTGCCGAAGCGGTCGGCCTGGATCAGCATCGCGCAGAACGATTCGATATCCTCGACGCCGGTGCGCAGCGCGAAATTGCGCAGCGCGGTTTCCTTCGTGAACCCGGAACGCATCTCGAGCAGCAGCAAGTCGAGCTCGCCCGCGACCACTTCGCTGCGAAAGCGCAGTTCCTCGCTCACCCGCATCAGCGCCGCATCGAGCCCGAGCCCGGCTTCGACGCAGACGGTCAGCAAGTCGAGCGCATCCGGAAAGTCCTCGAAGATCACCCGCTGCCGCGTCGCGATCCGCCGCGACAGGATCACATTCGGTACGTAGTAGCCGATCCCGGCGAGCGCGACGAGGATGAACGACAGCAGCATGCGCTGATCCGCGAGCCGCGTCGTGGCGAGCGCCAGCAGCGCCGCGCCCGGCAGCACCAGCGCGAGCACCGTCTTCGCCGCGAAGTAAAGCGCGCCCGCGCTCGGATTGCGCCAGCCGGCATTCATCAGCCGGATCCGCAGCGGAGAATTCTCCCAGCCCTCCTGCGGCACCGACAGCCGGGAAATCGGTTGCGACAGCTCGACGAGTTTCGCGATCCAGCGCGACGTTTGCCCGTCGCCGTCCGCACCGCCGCCGATGCCCACACTTGCCCCGCTCGCCTGCTGAATCCGGCGCTCGATGTTGCGCGGCGCAAACAGCAGCATCGCGACCAGCACGCCGCCGGCGACGAAAATGAACAAGCCGGCCAGCATCACGGTATGTATTACGCTCAGGTTTTGCATGACAGCCTCGAATCGGTTCGTGAAGCCTGAGACACGCGTCAGACGCGAATCCGGATGATGCGGCGAATCCACAGCAGGCCGAGTGCCATCGACCCCAGCATCGCGCCGACCATCTTGATGCCGGCCGGATCCTGCCAGAGCACCGACAGAAACTCCCGGTTCAACATTGCCATCATGGCCGCGGTCCCGAACGGCAGCAGCCCGAGGATCCAGGCCGACAGCCGCCCTTCCGCCGACAGCACGCGGACCTTGTCGAACAGCTTGAAGCGCTCGCGCACCAGCGACGCGATGCTGTCGAGCAGCTCGGCCAGGTTGCCGCCGGTCTCGCGCTGGATCAGCACCGCGATCACGAAGTAGCGCAGGTCGTGGGCCGGCACGCGCGTCGCGAGGTTCACCAGCGCATCGTGCAGCGACACGCCGTAGTTGATCTCGTCGAACGTGATCCGGAATTCACCGCCCATCGGCTCGGGAAACTCCTCGCCGATCATCCCGAGCGCGCTCGAGAACGAGTGGCCGGAGCGCAACGCCCGCGCGATCATGTCGCAGATCTCCGGCAGCTGGCGCTCGAGCTTGAGCATCCGGCGGTTGCGATGCCGCATCACGTACATGGCCGGCAGGCATGCGGTCAGCAGCGCAATCGGCAGCACGGCGATCAGCGGCAACGGGGTGACCGTCAGCACGAGCGCTGCCGTGACCGGCAATACGGCGCTGATCACGACCAGCTTCGCGACCGTCCAGTCGAGCCCCGACTGCTGCAGCACCAGGTCCAGCGCCTGAATGCGCGGCATCCGCATCAGCAGCCGGTCGAACGGCTTCGACTCGTCGAGCATCCGCTTCTTGAGAATCGACAGTCGCTCCTGCTGCACGCCGCCGCCGGCCGACATCGCGCGCAAGCGCGACTCGATCCGGCGTGCCGCGGCACCGTGACGCGCGTTCCACCATTGATAGACGCCCTCGATCGCGAGCACGACCGCGACGAAGGTGAGAATCACAAAACCGTAATAGATCGAGTCCATGAGGCCTCCCCGGAATCAGACGATGGCGCGTCGTCACTTCGTCTCGTAACGCTGCGCCGGGTCGTACAGCGAATCCGGCAGGTTGATGCCGAACGCCTGCAGCCGTTCGGCGAACTTCGGCCGCACGCCGGTCGCGCAGAAGTGTCCGCGCACCGTACCGTCGCGATCCATGCCGGTGCGCTTGAACGTGAAGATCTCCTGCATGTTGATGATGTCGCCTTCCATCCCGGTCAACTCCTGGATGCTGACGATCTTGCGCTTGCCGTCGGTGAGCCGCGTCGCCTGGACCACCACCGAGATCGCCGACGCGATCTGCTGGCGCATCGTCTTCGGCGGCAGCGTCAGGCCGCCGACGCTGATCATGTTCTCGAGCCGCGTGAGCGCATCGCGCGGCGTGTTCGCGTGGATCGTCGCGAGCGAGCCTTCGTGGCCGGTGTTCATCGCATTGAGCATGTCGAGCGCTTCCGCGCCGCGCACTTCGCCGAGAATGATCCGGTCCGGCCGCATCCGCAGCGCGTTGCGCACGAGCGTGCGTTGCGTGATCTCGCCCTTGCCCTCGATGTTCGGCGGCCGCGTTTCGAGCCGCAGCACGTGCGGCTGCTGCAGTTGCAGCTCGGCCGCATCCTCGATCGTCACGATCCGCTCCGAGCGCGGAATGAAGCCCGACAGGATGTTGAGCAGCGTCGTCTTGCCGCTGCCGGTGCCACCCGACACGAGCACGTTCACTTTCGCGTGGGCCAGCGCGTCGAGCAGCTCCGCCATCGGCGGCGTGAGACTCTGGTAACTCACGAGGTCGTCCATCTTCAGCGGGTTGACCGCGAAGCGCCGAATCGACATCAGCGGCCCGTCGATCGCCGACGGCGGAATGATCGCGTTCACGCGCGAGCCGTCCGGCAGACGCGCATCGACCATCGGGGTCGATTCGTCGATGCGCCGCCCGACCCGAGACACGATCTTCTCGATCACCTTCATCAGGTGCGCGTCGTCGTAGAACGTCACGTCGGTCAGCTCGAGCTGGCCGCTGCGCTCGACGTAGACCTGGCGGTACGTGTTCACGAGGATGTCGGAGATGCCGGGGTCGCGCAGCAGCGACTCGAGCGGGCCGAAACCGAACATTTCGTCGTACACGTCGATCGCGAGCTGGCGCCGCTCGATGTCGTTCGCGAGCAGCCGCTCCTCGTCGAGAATGCGCGAGATCAGCGACGAGATTTCCTGCCGGACCTGTTCCTGCGGCAGGCGTGACAGGCGCTCGAGCTCGACGCGCTCGAGCACCGTCAGGTGAATTTCACGGCGCAGCTTCTGGTACGCGTTGCGTACCGACGAATGGGCCGCACCTGCCGGTTCGGTGCCCGCCGCCTGCGGCTGCGTCCGGTGCAAGGACATCTGTTCGCGCAATGACATGATGGTTTCCCCGAAAGATTCACATGGACTTGAGCTTCGGCGTGGCCTTGCGGCCGAACAGCCGGGACATCAACGGTTCGCTGCTGGACGTGCCGTGCCGCGTGCGCACGTCCCCTTCGACGATCTGCTTCGCGCAGGCCTGCAATGCCCGCGTCACCGCGGCGCCACGTGCGACGCGCGAGGCCGGATGCCCCAGGTCGAGCGCTTCGCGCACGGTGTCGACGTCGTCGGGTATCGTGCAGCTGGCGTGCAGGCCGAGCACTTCCTCGAGCGCGGCGCGGGACCGTTCGCTCGCGCGCGTCATCCGGTTCACCACCAGCCGCAACTGGTCGGCCGGGTAGCCGAGCGACACGAGAATCTCCAGCAGCCGGCGGCCCGCGCGCACGTGCGGCATCGCGGGCTGCAGCACGAGCTGGATCTGGTCGCTGCGATCCAGCGCGATCATCGACAGCGGATTGATACTCACGCCGATATCGAAGATCACGAAGTCGTAGCGCGGCGCCGCGACGCCGAGGATCCATTCGAGCGCATCCTCGCGCATCTCCGCGGCCTTGACCGGGTCGCCCGCGCCCGCCAGCACGTGGAAGGTCGGCGTCACGTGCGCGACGCTCGCGTCGAGAAACGCGCCGTCGAGTCGCTCGATCTGCGCGCACAGCTGCGGCAGCGTCGACGGCGGCGTCTCGTCGCTGACGAGGAACGCGGCATCCGCGAACTGCTGGTTCAGATCGACCAGCAGCACGCGACGCTTGTGGGTTTCGGCGATCTCGTATGCGACGTTGCTCGCGGCGAAGCTCGTGCCCGCGCCGCCCTTGCACGACATGAAGGACACGAAGCGTGTGTCGCCGCCGTCGCGCCGCGTGCTTTGCGCGGCGGCACGTTCGAGCGCGCGGGCGAGCGCCGCCGGATCGATCGGCCACTGCAGCACGTCGCGCGCGCCGGCGCGCATCGCGTCCAGCAGCACGTGCGGCGCCGCATCCGCGGTCACCAGGATGCCGATCAGGCACGGGTGCAGCCGGCAGATCCGCTCGATCGCCGACAGCTCGGCCGCATCGGTCGTCGCGCCGTCGATCAGCAGGATATCGAATGAATCGAGTCCATCGGTGCGATGCTCGATCTGGGACGGCCGACCGTGCGCACGTGTCACACGATAGTGTCCGCTGTCGGTAACCAGACGCGCGATCTGCATGAGCCGGGCGGTATCGTCGGCGGCTACGAGGATATTGATCATGACTGTGCCTCGTCGGTTCGATTATTGACAGGCGGTGCCGCCCGTCGAGGAGTTCAGGCTTTCCCGCGACAGCGTCGTGGTGAACGACGGCATCGTGATCGCAACGTTCGCGATCGGGATCATCGTGTTGACAGTGACGTTGCTGATGCTGACGGTCACGAACGAGCAGGAGCTCACGTTGCAGCCCGACGGCGAGTAGGTCACCGACACGTTCGAATTGGCCAGGATCGGCATGAGCGACCTCACGCGCTTCACGACGCCGGGCGCGTTCACGTCGCAGACGATCGCCGTGCGGGCGCCGAGCCGGATGGCCTCGCTCGCCGTGTTCCAGTAAAACAGCACGCGCCCGAATTCGAAGATGCCGATCAGCAGCGTGATCAGGATCGACGCGATCAGCGCGAATTCGACGATCGTGGAGCCGCGTTGGGCGCGACGGCGCGACGGCGGAGAGGGGCGCGGGGTCATGACACTTGCCTCATCACGGTGACGATGTTGCCGAAGGTGATCGACGACAGCCCCGGGTAGGCCGGAATCGGCTGGTACTGATAGCCCTTCACCTTCACTTCGACGACGTTGATGCTGCCGGTCGCCGTGCCGCTTGCCGCGTTGTTGGTCGAGTCGTACGTCGGCAGGTTCGCGAACTGCGACGGGTCGGACGCGTCGGCGCAATCGGGCGAATGCGTGGCGTCGCAGACGATCACCATCGACGTCGTGAGCCCCGGCACCAGCTCGCTGCCGGCGGAGCCGCACGTGGTGCTGCCGTACACGACGAGGCACTGCGCCTCCGCGAGCGGATACGCGCTGTCGTTCGGCAGAAAGACCGACAGGTAGCGCGCCGCGTTGCGCGTCGCCTTGGTGAGCGTCTCGTACTGGTAGATCGCGCGGCCGAACTCGGCCACGCCGGTCGCGAGCACGATCATCGGCATCAGCACGAGCGCAAATTCGACCGCGGCGACACCGCGCATGCGTGACCGGCGAATCGGGACCCTTTTCATGATCGCGTCTCCTCTATTGAACGAGCATCGGTACCTTGATACCGACCGAGCTGCCGCTGCCCGGCAGGCCGTGCGTCGCGCACGGCGTGCTGCCGGAGGCCGTGGAGCCGAGGTATTCGAGGTGCGCCACGACCCCGCCGGCTCCCGGGCTGAACGGCAGCGGATCGAGCATCAGCACGCAGTCCCACTGCGTGACGTGCACCTTGCCGCTGCTGCCCGACAGCGTCGAACAGTCGCCCTCGGGGGCCAGCGCGACCCGGCGGTCGCCGCCATACGTCTGGTAGTTGCTTGCCGTGACGGTCCCGTTGGTCGAGATGCCGCTGCCGGTGGGCGGCGTACCGTCGCCCTGGTAGGTCTTGAAGCTCGCGCGATCGAGCACGAACTGCGTGTACGCGTCGCCGACGATGCCCGGGGTTCCCGGCGGTCCGTATTTCGGGCCGACATACGCATAGCCGGTGAAGTCCGGCTGGCCGCTCGAGCCGTTGGCGCCGTTCGTGTAGATGCCGAAGCGGGTGTTCCAGGCGCGCAGCGACGCGGACTTCAGGCCCGTCGAACCGAGGTCCGGCGGCGACGTGATGTTGCAGGTGTTGCCGGACAGTTCGCCGGCGATGGTCGGCTCGTTCGTCGAACCATCGAGCGCCGCCCAGCCGAAGTTGCCGGGCCCGTACGTCGACGACGAGCCGGACGGCGACGAGATCCAGTCGCCGACCTTGTACGGCGCGGCGGACGCCGGCTTGCACACGAACACCGGAATCGCACAGGTGGTCTGCCCGGCCCCGACCGTCGCGATCGCGCTGGCCGCGACCTGCGCCGCGTTCGCGACCTGCAGGCCGGGAATCGTGTTGAGCACTTCGATGAACCAGTGCGCGATGTTGCTCAACTGCGCGGTGCACTTCACGTACTTGACGTTCGCCGGCGTGGCGACCGCCGTCTTGGTCAGGAACGGATTGGTCAGCGAATCGCTGAACGTGACGTTCGAATCCGTCTGCATCTGTACCGCGTTCTGCTGAAAGAACGCGAAATTCGCGTGGCCGGCGGCGATGCCGTCGGCTTCCGCGACCTGCAGGCTGATGGCCGACGTCAGGTCGCGCGCGGCGGACAGCGCGCAGGCATCGGCGCTGTTCTGCAGTTCGCTGCGCGTGACGTACAGCTTGCCGAGGTCCAGCGCGAGACCGACGAACCCGATCATCATCGCCAGTGCGAGACCGACGATGATCGCGACGGCGCCTTGCTGACGATGCAGACCGCGACGCGTGAGCTTCGGATGACGAGCTGCGCTGGACATGGCGTTCTCCCTGAGCGTGCCTGTGTTATTGCGCCGACTTGCCGATGCCGATCACGAATGCATTGGCTTTCGGCTCGGGCTGCTTGAACGACTTGTCGTAGCTGTCGAGCGCGGACGCGGCGGCGCGGCCATCGACCCCCGGGTGCGCTGCCGCGTGTTCCCCGGCATGCGGATCGATGATCTGGGCCTGCGTGACGGCGCGGACCGAGTCGCCGAAGCGGCTGTCCCACACCGGGCTCGACGACATGCAGCCGGCGAGTGCGAACGCGAGCGGGACGGCAAGCGCCGCGCGGCGCACGAATACGAGGTAGGCGGATTTCATGAGCTTCCCCTTGGATAGCTTCAACGATCGGTGGACTGGGGTGCCGCGCTCGCCCGCGCGATCTGCGCATGGGCGGCCGGCACGCTGGGCGTCGGACGCGGTGCAGGTTTCGCCGGCGTGCCGGAGGCGGCCGCCGCGAGGCGCGCCGCTGCGGCTTCGATGCGCGCGATCCGCGCCGCACCGGCCGCATCGGCCTGCGGTTGTGCGGGCGATGGCGGCTGCGGCTGCGCGGCAGGCGTCGGCTCGGCGTTCACCGCCCCCGCTGCCTCGGCCGCTGCAGCCGCAGCTTTCTCCGGCTGGGCCGGCACCGGCGCCGGTGCCTCGGCAGGCTGCGGCGCACGCGGTGCGGGCAGTGCGGCGGCTGGTGCGGCCGGTGCGGCCGGTGCGGCCGATTGCGGCGCGGGAGCCGGTGCCGGCGTCTGCGGTGCATCCGTCGCGTTGTTCGACGGTTGCACGGCCGCCTTGCGGACACCCTTGCGGCCTTCCATGTTGCCGGTCGCGTACACGTCGGCTTCGCTCGGCTTCGAGAAGCTGTCGGTCGGCAACGGCACGTCGGCGGTCTGCAGCGGCCTCACCAGGTGCGGCGTGATCAGGAAGATCAGCTCGGTGCGGTCCTGCTGGAACGACGTGCTGCGGAACAGCGCGCCGAGCACGGGCACCTCGCCGACGCCCGGGATCGCCTTCAGCGCGCCGGTCGCGTTGTCCTTGATCAGCCCGCCGATCGCGAACGATTCGCCGTCGCTCATCTGGACCGTCGTCGACGCACGCCGGGTCGTGATCAGCGGCAGGATCGACGTGCCGCCGATGTTGGTCGCGCTCAGCGTGACGCCCGTCTGCGACAGCTCCGACACTTCCGGCGCCACCTTCAGGCTGATCCGGCCGTTCGCGAGCACCGTCGGCGTGAACTTCAGCGCGACGCCGAACTCCTCTTCCTGCAGCGTGATCGACGACGTGCCGTTGCCGCTGCTCTGCGGTATCGGGATGAAGATCTTGCCGCCGGCAAGGAACGTCGCCTCCTGGCCGCTGATCGTCACGAGGTTGGGCTCCGCGAGGATCTTGACGAGGTTGTCGGTGTTCTGCACGTCGGCCGCGACGCGGAACGGCTTGTTGTTCGCCTTGTTGAAGATCGCGCCGCTTGCAACGCCCGCGAGCAGGTTGCTGACGAGCGCACCGCTCCACGAGCCGAAGCCGCCCTGGATGTTGAATGCGCTGCCCATCTGGTTGATCAGCGTCTTCGACACTTCGGCGACCTTCACCTCGAGCATCACCTGCTGCGGCGACGTGACGGCCAGCATGTTCAGCACGCCGGCGCCCTTGCCGGCCCCGCCGCCGTCACCGGCGCTGTCGCTGTACGCATGGGCGATCTGCACGGCCTGCTGCGCGGCCTGCGAGTTCGACACGTTGCCTGCCAGCACGATCGTGCCGGCGGCGGTCGACACGTGAATGTCGCGCTCGCCCGGCATCAGCTGCTGCAGCGACGCCTGCAGGCCGCCGGCGTCCGCGCCGACCGCCACGTCGATCACGCGGCACGCACCGCTCCTGCCCTGCACGATCATGTTGGTCGTGCCGACCGACAGCCCGAGGATGTACAGCGTCTGCGGCGACACCATCGTCGCCTGCGCGACGGCCGGGTTGCCGATGGTGCGGTTGCGCACCGGCTCCGGCATCGGCACGAGCAGCGACTTGCCGAGCGGCACGCTGACGCTGGTCGCATCACGCACCGCACCCACGCAGTTCGGCCCGCGCATCGGCGCCGCCGACGCGGCGGCCGCGGCGGCCGGTGCCGGCGCCATGCTGATCGTCATCTGCATCGGCCCCTTCGCGACGGCGGCCGGTGCGCTGGCACCGCCCTTCATCAGCGCAGCCGATTCGGCGCCTTCCTGGGCCAGTGCGCTGTACACGGTCAGCGTTCCTGCACAGAGGATCGCGGCCATCATCGCGCCCCGTGCGATGCGCGTGCGCACCGGGCCGGTACCTGAGTATTGCGGATTGATCTTCATTTCGTCTGATCCCCCGAGTGACCGGCGAGACGCCGGCTTTTGCCTTGCAAGGCCGCCGTGCCCTGACGGCGGCCGATCTGGTTAATCTGGTTATCTGGATGTGTTTTGCGTGTTCAGAAACATTCGACGCTGCCGTGCACGCCGGTCAGCACACCGACGCAATCGCGGCGCGCCTCCGGTGCGGCGTGCGACGCGACATGCACGCGCACGGTCCGTACGTGTGCGGGTGCCGGTGCGGGCGTCGCGTCGGGTACCGGGGCCTTGCCGAGCAACGTCAGCTTGGTTGCGCCGTCGGTGGTCAGCGTCTTCTGGTCGACCTGGTTGCGCAGCACGAGCGACAGCGTGCCGACGCTGCGCGCGAGGTCGAGGCGTTCGGCCTGATCGGGCGTGACTTCGAGCGTCACCGCGTTGACGACCTTCGGTGCGGTGTCGTCGCGGCTGACCTGCTGCGCGACGGCGAGCACGAGGATGTGCTCGAGCACGATCTTCGAGATGCTCTGCCCGTCGGTCTTGCCCTGCTGTTCCTGCGTGTTGACGATCACGTCGACGTAGTTGCCCGGCAGCGCGAAGCCCGCGACGCCGACCACGTCGTTCACGCGCACGGTGATCGCGCGGCTGCCGTCGGCAATCACCGCGGACAGCCCGCCCTTCGTGCCGACCGGCGCGAGCTTCGACTCGATCACCGGCTCGCCGCGGGCGAGGCTCGTGCGCACGACGCGCCCTTCGAGTTCCTTCGTGTCGGCGAACGCGCCGGTCGGCACGCTGCCCGACGGCCAGCTCACCATGTGGATCTGGTTCGGCCCGAGCGGCTCGCCCAGGTTCAGGTCGGTGGTCGCCACCGCGACCGACGTGACCGAGCTGCTGGAGGTATTCATCAGCCAGCGGGACGCGAACACGACCGCGGCAAGCCCCGCGACCATCGCGATGATCAGCATCAAGAGCGCTCGACTGTTTTTCATGGCAATGCTCCTCAACGAATCGTGAAAGAAACGGCTCAACCGGTTATGTACGTGCGCCCGCCGTGCTCGACAGGCGGCGGATGCACGCCGTCGCGCTCGGGCGCCGAGCCGAAATAGCTGGCCCATGCGTCGTACAGCGCGTCGTGCGTCACTTCGGGCGGATCGCCGCGATACCGCGCGCCGGCGGCGACGAGGCGCAGCAGATCCATCGGGAAGCATGCGAGATAGGCCTTGCCGCTCGGCAGGTGCAGCCGGTACAGCAGATAGTCGAATGCGTCGTGCGCCGGCACCAGCCCGAGCGACGCGCATGCGGCATCGAACACCGTGCGGTAGTGGTCGATCGACAACGCGCCGACGTGAAGCTTGGAACCGAGCCGGCGCAGGAACGCGTCGTCGGCGAACTGCTCCGGCGCCAGGTTGCTCGAGAACACCGGCCAGACGTCGAACGGCAGCACGAGACGATTGCCGGACTCGAGCGTCAGGAAATCGACGCCGCGGTCGAGCGGGCGCAGCCAGCGGTTGAGCAGGTCGCGCGGCTCGACGCGCTGGCGGCCGAGATCGTCGACGATGTACATGCCCATGTTCGCCTTCATGTGCGGCGGCGCCTGGTAGAAGCCCGCCCCTTCGTCTCGGCGCAGGTCGAGCTCGTCGAGCGTCAGCTCGCCGCCGGACATCACGACCGGCCGCTCGCACAGGCACCAGCGGCGATCGACCGATTGGCCGTCGGCTTGCGACGCCGCGTCGACATGCACGATGGGGTCGTAGATCTGGATCACTTCGCCGGCGGCGTAAATGGCATGCGGCACCGGCACGTGGCCGCCCATCAGCGCGCCGAGCCGCTCCGCGAGGAAGGTCTTGCCGCTGCCGGCGGGGCCGTGGATCAGCAGCGGACGGCCGGCGTTGAGCGCGGCGGCCGCCGAATCGAGGATCGCCGTGTCCATGACGACGCCTTCGAATACGGCCCACACGTCGTTCTGGGCCACGCGCAGCTTGCGCACCGAATGGGTCGACACACAGTCGAGATACGCGTCGAGCGTCACCGGCGCGGGTCCGCTGTAACTGCTGCGCGAACGCTCTTCGAGCGCGAGCACGCGGCCCGCGTCGGTCAGGCGGAACGTCACGTCGAGGTCCGTCTTGCCGCGATGGGTCAGTTCGACCAGATGCTCGCGCACCAGGAACGCGAAGACGTCGTCGAGCACCGCGAGCGGCAGGCAGTGGCGCTCGATCAGGACGCCGTACGACGGGCGACCGAGCACCAGCGTCGACTTCAGCACGAGCCCTGCGACGAACGCCTGGGTCAAGCCGGTTTCCTCGAGCGAGCGCGGCGCCGGCGGCAGCAGCGCGCCCGGTTTCGCATGCACCTCCCGCGACGGCGGCGGATACGGCAGGTGTGCAACCTGCGCGTCGCGTTTCGGTTCGGTGGGGATCGTGTTCATGTGCGTTTCATCCTCGTTGCGGGTTCGTCACGCTCTATACAGACGAAACGAACAGCATGCCCAGCGTGCCGGCGGCAATCGCCACGCCATACGGCAACGCGCCAACCGACGCGACTTCCACGGGGCCGTCGGTTGCCCCTGCATACGCGCCGGTCGCGCGGTGCGCAATCAGTGCCCACACGTTCGCGCACATCTGGCGCATGCGTCCGCGCAGCAGCGCAAAGCCGATCGCGCCGATCCCACCGACCAGAAAGGTGGCCAGCACGATGTAGAACGTCATCTGCGCGCCGACCCATGCGCCGATCGCGAGCATCAGCTTCACGTCGCCTGCAGCCATTCCGCGCAGCAGATAGAACGGCAGCAGCAGGCCGAAGCCGGTCGCCGCGCCCGCCAGCCACGCAAGCGCACCTGCCTGGACGCCGTGCAGCGCGCACTGTGCGATCAGCGCGCCGACCAGACCGAGCGCGACGAGCCGGTTCGGGATGCGTCGGCTCGTGATGTCGGTGCTGGCCGCGACGATCGCGAGCAGCGTCACGCACAACGGAACCGGGTAAGGCAGCGCGGCAGGCAGCAACATGGCGAACCTCGATTGGACGTAATGGTCGGAATCACTGACCCAGTGCGGTATTGACCGCATCGGTCACGACCGACGCGATCATGTTGTACGTGTCGTCAAGCGAGCCTCCCAGCGTCATTACGCTTGCCATGACGACGGTGGCGACCAGCGCCGCGATCAACGCATACTCGATCGACGTCACGCCCTGGTCGTCGCCGATCCATCGCAATACCGATACCGCGCGTTCCCTGGCCCGCATGGCGGCCTCCGATTCGGTCGATCAAGGAGCGGGGGAGGCTCGAGCACTGCACCGGCCGAGCCATCCGCCGTTCGTTCCATCCGACATCTGTTGGGGTTGCGTCCGGCCCTGCACGCGTGACGGGATGGCGACGAACGGGCCGGACCCACCGTTCGTCGCCCCGCCATTCAGATGGCCGCGTTGAGATCGTCTGCAACCGTGTTGAAGACGTCGTTGAGGTCTTTGCCGACCAACGTCAGTGCTGCAACGAGGGTGACGGCGATCAGTGCGGCGATCAGGCCGTATTCGATGGCCGTCACACCTTGTTCGTCTTGGACGAAACCGCGGACCTTCTGGATGAACTTGGACATGGCTCTTCTCCTTTCGCACTACTATGAAAATCCCGTTGTCGGGGATCGACGCGGGGAGCGGGGTACTACCGGCACAACAAAGCGATTCGGATGCTGCGCTCAGCAACAGGCACGGCAGTTGTCGAGACTGTCCGGGCGAGCGTATGTCGGTGAGCTGGAGCGGGCGATGCGCATGCGCGATTCGATCGGCGAGACGCGACGATCGAGCGGAACGGAACGACTGCCGTCCGGCGCATGGATTCGAATTGAACGGGTGACGCAAGCGCGTCGATGCTGCTGCGGGTCTTCTGCGCGGCATGCAAGCCGCGGCGTGCTCTGGTCTTTCATTTTTATTCCCCAATGCTGTCATGTGATTCTTGTAGCGCGGACGATGCCGTCGCCTATTTGCTCGGTCGACGTTTCCGGCGGTTTTCAAGGCCTGGGCGGCGTATTCCCCGACGCGCCCTCGATCCGTTGCTTTCCGCAGGTGATTCAGTCCGGTTGGGTGAGTCCGTTGCTTGAACCGGTCATTCATCACATCGTCGACTGTCGTGCGGACCTTGACGCAAAGAGCAGGCCAGCCGGAAAGAAAGCCAGGCGCAGCAAGGGTTCGGGCCATTCGCCCGCCAGTCGGGCCTCGGCGCCATGCGCGAAATGTTTCAGATTTGATATACGCGTTCCGGTCGCCATGGCGTGCCGGCCCGAGCGCCGCCGTGCTGTGCAAGGCACCAAAAAATTTTCTCGGGATTTTCCCGAATGCGCGAAGCCGCTCCCCGGACGCTGGTTCCGAGACGTGCCGGACCGGCCAAAAACCCGGAATGTTTCAAGCGAGAAACATCATTTGCGCCGGCGCGGTTTTTTCAGACGTAAAAACCCGGTTTTCAGCCCTGTCGCCGCCAAATCGATATTTCACGATTCAGCCCGCGGTTTGCGTCACGCGATTTTTTCTCCAACAATGCATTCACCGGACAGCGCCATTGAATGCGATTCGCTCCGGATACACGACAACACAAAAAGGCTGCGGCACACCATGCGGCCTTCACTGCAAACGGGGCATCATGTACACAGCCAATCGTGGAGTGCGCTATCGCGCCAAACGCTGTGCTCAATGGCTGACAGCGGACCGGATCATTCCGTACAGCTGCATCATGCTGATGCTCTGTGTTGGATTCCTGATCACCTGGGGCGCCGTCACGAATACCTTCACATCGCAGACCACCGCCCGGCCGGGCGTCGACTTCTCCGTCTTCTGGACCGCCTCGCAACTCGTGCTGCAAGGCCATGCCGCAGCGATCTACGATCCGGTCTTCTTCTCCCATGCCGAGGTAGCGCAGTTCGGTGGCTATTTGGGTCGCCAATCGCTGCCTTGGCTCTATCCGCCGACGATGCTGCTGTTCGTCGCGCCGATTGCCCTCGTGCCTTTCCTGCCCGCGTATTTCCTCTTTTTTGCGGGCAGCCTTTTATGCTATGCGTACGCCGTCTTGCGACTGTCGGGCCTGCGTGCGTACCTGCCCGTTCCGCGCGCCGCCGCGCTCGTCGTGCTCGCCTATTCCGGCGTGTTCGCGTCCGTCCTGTACGGGCAGAACAGCATCCTGACCGCCGGTATCGCCGCGCTCGCGCTGCATTTCCTCGGCCGACGCCCGATCGTCGCCGGCGTGCTGATCGGGCTGCTCGCCATCAAGCCTCAGATGGCGATCGTGTTTCCGTTCGTGCTGATCGCGGCGCGTGCATGGCGCACCTTCGCGGCGGCCGCGCTCACGACCACGCTGTTCGTGGTGGCGGGCATAGCGCTGACCGGCACCAGCTCGCTGACCGGCCTGGCCCACGCGATGTCGATCGTGCGCGGCATGCATTTCACCCTGCCTGCCTACTGGTTCGTTTCACCGACGACGTTCGCGGCGCTGCGGCTCGCGGGTGCATCGATCCCGATCGCGCTCGTCGCGCAAGCCGCCGTCGGACTGCTCGCCATCGCAGCCGCCGTCCATGTGTGGCGCCGCACGACCGACATGCGGCTGTGCGGCGCGGCGCTGGCGGTCGCCGCGCTGTTGACGACACCCTATCTGTGGAGTTACGAACTGGCGTGGCTCGGCATCGCGGTCTTCTGCGTGATCGCCCACGGACTGGAAGACGGCTGGCTGCCGGGAGATCAGATCGTGATCGTGCTCGCGTGGCTGCTGCCGATATTCGAGGTGTTCAACCGGATAACGAAGCTGCCGCAGATCGGCCCGATCGTGCTGCTCGCCGTCCTGTTCGTCGTCGTGCGTCGCGCCAACCTTGCACCTCGGAGCGCACCATGAAATCACCGCTCTCCCTCATGCATGCGGATTCAGCAATGGACGCCCATCCGGAGCTGCCGATCGCCGGCCCGCGCCGTTTCCCGCATTGGCTCAATCGCGATCGGGTGCGCCTCTATGCGGCAGCGGTATTGTTTACCGAACTGCTGTTCATGTTCGTGTATCTCGCGCGCGTACATTGGTCGCAAACATCCCTGCCTGAACCCCTGGCACAGGATGTCGCGCCGATCTGGGGCGCCGCGTGGCTCGCCGCGCACGGCCTCGGGATCAACGCGTGGAACCTGCCGTCGCTGTTCGAGGTCGAGAAGGTCGCGCTCCCGCTGATGAACGCCGGGAACGGCTCGCTGCCGTGGCTCTACCCGCCCACGATGCTGATGTTCGTGCTGCCGCTCGGCTGGCTGCCGTACATGTTCGCGGTGGTGCTGTGGCTGGGCGCCACCTACGCGCTGTTCGTGACGACGATCCGCGCAACCGTACAGCGCGAGGGCGCGCTGCTCTGCGCGCTCGCCTTCCCCGGCGCGTTTCTCGCAGTGATCGTCGGGCAGACAAGCCTGCTGACCGCGACGCTCGCAGGCGTCGGGCTGCTGACGCTGAATCGCCGCCCCGTCATCGCCGGCATCTGCTTCGGCTTGCTGACGATGAAGCCGCAGATGGCGGTGCTGTTTCCGCTCGCGCTGCTGTGCGCCGGACAATGGCGTGCGCTGGCCGCATGGGTCGCGACGATCGCCAGCGGCTTCGCGCTGTCGACGCTGATGTTCGGCTTCGACGCCTGGGTCGCATTCGCGCACGGCTTGCACGCCGCATACCAGATCGTCGGGGCCGGCCACGCGCGGCTCGCGCGCATGCCGACCGTGTTCGTGCTTGCCACCGATCTCGGCTGGCCCCATTCCGTCGCGCTCGGCCTGCAGCTGCTGTCGGCCGCGGCCGCCGCGATCGCCGTCGTGTACGCGTGGCGCGGGGCATGTTCGTATGCGCTGCGCGCCGCGACGCTCGCGTGCGCGTCCCTGGTCGTCGGTCCCTATCTGTACGACTACGACCTGACCTGGTACGGGCTCGTGATCGCGTGGTACGCACGCTATGCGTGGACGCACGGCTGGCGGCGCTTCGATCGTGAATGGCTGCTGCTGCTGTGGGTGATGCCGCTCGCCGGCCTGCTGGTCGTGCCGCACCTGTCGTTCCAGTTCATGCCGCTCGTCACGCTCGCATCGCTGGCGCTGCTCGTCGCCCGGATTGCACAAGAAAGACACGACGCGCCGTCGATGCCCGACGCGCGCGACCACTCGACCGAGACCGGCTTCACGCATCCGGTCCGATCGCACCACCGCCCGGCGCACGGACTGCGCCGCATCGGCCGCGCGAGCTTCCGCGCCGATCGCTGACACGTGACTACAGGGGAAACCATCATGCGCGAATCACTCTACACGCCGCTCGTCTCGCTGGTCGTGCCGTTCTACAACGAAGGCGAAGCCGTCGAACGCTTCTTCGACGTCGTGATTCCGTTGATGGCCGGCCTCGACGCGATCCGCTTCGAGATCGTCTGCGTCAACGACGGCAGCCGCGACGACACGCTCGAACGCCTGATCCGGATCAGCATGAGCGACCGCCGCGTGCGCGTCATCGATCTCACGCGCAACTTCGGCAAGGAAGCGGCGCTGACGGCAGGCCTCGACGAAGCCGCCGGCGACGCCGTGATCCCGCTCGACGCCGACCTGCAGGATCCGCCGAGCCTGATTCCGGTGATGCTCGAGCACTGGCGCGACGGGGTGGAAGTCGTCGCCGCGAAGCGCAGCAACCGCGCATGCGATTCATTCGCGAAGCGCACCGCCGCCGCGATCTACTACCGCGTCCACAACCTGCTGTCGGACGTGAAGCTGCCGGAGAACGTCGGCGACTTCCGGCTGATGGATCGCAAGGTCGTGAACGCGCTGCGCAGCCTGCCGGAGCGGCATCGCTTCATGAAGGGGCTGTTCGCGTGGGTCGGCTACCAGACCGTGATCATCGAGTACCAGCGCGAAGCGCGCAGCGCCGGGCACTCGAAGTTCTCCGGATGGAAGCTGTGGAACTTCGCGCTCGAGGGGATCACGAGCTTCAGCACCGTGCCGCTGCGCAGCTGGACCTATATCGGCCTGGGCATCGCCGCGCTCTCCTTCCTGTACGGCGCGTTCATCGTCGGCCGTACGCTGCTGTTCGGCAACCCGGTGCTCGGCTACGCGTCGCTGCTGTCCGTCACGCTGTTCATCGGCGGGATCGAGCTCATCGGCATCGGCGTGGTCGGCGAGTACATCGGGCGCATCTACGACGAGTCGAAGCAACGTCCCGTCTATCTGATTCGCCGCCGCTACGAGGCGCACGCCAAGGTGATCGAGCTGCCGGTCGCGCGCGATACGCGGCGCACGGCCGCACGCCGCCGCGTCCAGCCGGCACGCGTGCGGGTCGGCGCACGCTGACCGGCGGAGATCGCGATGTTCGAACTGCTCTGCGCCGAGCGCGTGCGGCTCGCGCGCTTCGGCCTGTCCGGACTCGGCTCGACCGCGCTGCACGTGCTGGTCGCCTCCGCGATGTATGCGCTGTTCGATGCGACGCAGGTGTTCGCGAACGCCGTCGCGTTCGTGTGCGCGACGGCGTTCTCATATCTCGCGAATACGCTGTGGAGCTTCTCGTCGACGGTGCATTCGCGCAACCTCGTGCGCTATCTGACGGTCGCGCTGGCCGGCTTCGCCGAAACGATGCTGCTCGCGCGCGTTGCCGAACTGCTCGACGTGCCGCGCGGCTGGGCCATCGTCGCGATCGCGCTGCTGATCCCGCCGACGATGTTCGTGATGCATCGGGTGTGGACGTATCGGTAAAGTTTTACGGCGGCAAGCGCGCCGCCGCCCTTCGAGATGCCTTCATGCAGGATCTGCGGCGCCCGCGTGGGCTTGCCGGCCGGGCGCGACGTTCAGCGTATTGAGCGAGACGTTGCTGGCTCGGCGCCAGCGACGAGCACGACCGCACGTCCGCGCCCGCCGCAACGGTCCATCAACGGTTCAGTTCCTCGAGGCGCAGGCCGTTGGTCTTCGGCCCGAAGAACCCGATCGATACCGCGACCGCCAGCATGCACGCCGTGATGCCGGCGAATACCCCGGGCAATCCGAAATCCCGGAGCAGGAACGCGATCGAAAAACCCGACATCATCGCGCCAACCCGGCTGGCCGAGTACACGATCCCGTTGGCCCGGCACCGCACGGCGGTCGGGAACAACTCTGCCTGGTAAGCGTGGTAGCAGACCGAGATGATCTGGCCGGCGAAGCTGATCAACACGCCGAGCAGGATGAGCGGCACCACGGCCCTGACCTGCGCGAACGCCGTCCCGCATACGATCACGACCAGCGCGCCGCCGACGATCAGGTATTTGCGCTGGATCCGGTCGGCGACGGCCATCGCCAGCAGCGGCCCGACCGGCAACGCGAACGCGATGATGAACGAATAGAGCAGGCTTTTCGTGACCGTGATGCCCTGGCTGATCAACAGCGTCGGCACCCAGTTCGCGAAACCGTAATAGCCGATCGCCTGGCAGAAGTTGAAGACGATCAGCATCACGAGACGCGAGCGATACGGCGGCTGCCACAACTCCGCGAGCGATGCGCGTCGATGCCGCGGCTGTTCGACGATCGGCGACGGCGCCGGCAGCGGCCGCCCGGACTGACGTTCGACGATCGCCTCGATGTGCCGCACGATCGCGTCGCTCCTGTCGACCTGTCCGTGCATCGCGAGCCACCGCGGACTCTCCGGCACACCGCGCCGGATGAACCACACCAGCAACGCGCCGAGCGCGCCCGCGAGCACCACGACGCGCCATCCGTCGATGCCGAACACCGTGGTCGGCACCAGCCAGTACGACAGGATCGCGGCGACCGGCGCCGCCGCGAACATCACGCTCTGGTTGAACGCCATCGCGCGGCCGCGCATCTGCTGCGGGACGAGTTCCGTCACGTAGCTGTCGATCGTGATGATCTCGACCCCGACGCCGATCCCGGTGATGAAGCGCCACAGGATCATGCCTTCGGCGGTCGTCTGAAATGCCATGATCACCGAGCCGATCGAATACCAGAGCAGCGACACCGTGAACACCGCGCGCCGGCCGTAGCGATCGGGCATCCAGCCCAGCCCGAACGTGCCGACGAACAGGCCGGCAAACGTCGCGGCGATGAAGCCGGCGATCCCGGTGAAGCCGAAAAATGCGTGCGTGGTGGTTTGCAGCACGCCGCTCTTCGCCATGCCCGGCGCGATATAGCCGGTGAAGATCAAATCGTAGACTTCGAAAAAGCCGCCCAGTGAAATCAGCAGCACCAGCATCCACAAATGGCGGGTGATCGGCAGGCGATCCATGCGCGCGGCGATCGCAGCGCCCGGCATGACGTCGACATCGATGAAGGGCGAATCATGCGGACGCGAATCCGCGGTGACGGTGGGCTGCATGTCTGTCTCCTGATACGGCGAATGTCGACGGCCTTGTTGTTCGATCGTGGTCCGTCTGCCGGTGTTGCGCGCCGCGCACGTCATGCGCGGCGCGTGGTTCTCAACGGTTTTGTGCTGCAACACCTCGACGGATCGGCTCGCTGCCGAGGCGGTAGCGGGTCATGCGGCCGCGCGGCCGGTCAGCCGCGAAAGAATCTCGTGCGTATGTTCGCCGACCCGGGCCAGCGCCTGCCGGACGCCCGGCCGGCGGCCGCCCATCGTCAACGGCAGCAGGACGACGTCGGTCGTCGTGCCGTCGTCGGCCTCCATCGGCACGAGGCCGCCGCTGGCCTTCAAATGCGGATCATCGAGCAATTGCTCCGGTCGCACGATCGGTGCATACGGAATGCCCGCGGCTTCGAGCTTCGGCGTCAGTTCGTCGACCCGGTGGCCCTTCAGGATGTCACCGAGAACGTCGAGCAATGCCGGCCGGACCGCCACCCGCAACGCGTTGCTGGCAAAGCGCGGTTCGGCGGGCAGATCCGGCCGGCCGAGCACGTCGCACAGCGTGACGAACTGCTTGTCGCTGACGGCGCCGATGAACAGCTGCTCGTCGTCGGCAAGCGTGAACACGTCGTACACGCTCCATGCGGACACGCGTGCGGGCATCGGCGGCGGCACTTCATGCGTCATCGCATACTGCTGCATGTGCTGCGCGCAGAGGAACACGCAGTTCTCGAAGAGTGCGCTTTGCACTTCCTGGCCGCGCCCGGTGACTTCCCGTTCGCGCAGCGCGGCGAGCACGCCGATCGCACCGAACATGCCGCCCATGATGTCGTTGACCGACGTTCCCGCGCGCAACGGCCGGCCCACCGGCCCCGTCATGTACGACAGCCCGCCCATCATCTGCACGACTTCGTCGAGCGCGAGCCGCTTCTCATACGGCCCGGGCAGGAAGCCCTTGTGCGACACATAAACAAGCCGCGGGAACGCCTTCGACAGCGTGTCGTAGTCCAGACCCAGTTTCGTCATCAGGCCCGGACGAAAATTCTCGAGCATCACGTCGCAGGTGCCGATCAGTTCGACCGCGGCGTCCTTGCCTTCCGGCGTGTTGATGTCGAGGACGACGCTCTTCTTGTTGCGGTTGAAGGTCCGGAAGAAGCCGATGCCGAGGCCCGGCAGCGTGCGGGTCTTGTCGCCGCCGGGCGGCTCGATCTTGATGACCTCCGCGCCGAGATCCGCGAGGATCATCCCGCACGTCGGCCCCATGACCATGTGCGTGAACTCGATCACGCGCACGCCGTCGAGCGGAAGTCTTGCGTTGGTTTCCATGAGGTCCTCAAGCATTGAGCGCGATCGACGCGCGATGGGTTTTCGGCAGGCCGGCCCGCCACAGCGCACCGTGCAGCGATTCGCCGTCGAGCCAGCGCGCGACCTTGGCGCGCAGCGCCAGCAGCGCCGTCAGGTCGATGCCGGTGTCGATGCCCATGTCGGCGAGCATGAACGCCAGGTCTTCGCTCGACGCATTGCCGCTTGCGCCTGGCGCGTGCGGGCATCCGCCGATGCCGGCGAGCGTCGCGTCGAAACGCGCGACGCCGGTTTCGAGCGCGGCATAGACATTGGCGAGCGCGAGGCCGCGCGTATCGTGAAAGTGACCGCAAAAGAAGCGCTCGCCGGCGACGCGACGCGCCCGCTCGAACAGCGCGCGCACGGCAGCCGGCCCCGCGTAGCCGACCGTATCGGCGAGGCTGACGCGATCCGCGCCCGCATCGAGCAACGCCTGCATGCAGCGCAGGACTTCGTCCGGTTCGACGCGCCCCTGGATCGTGCAGCCGAATGCCGTGCCGATGCCGCCTTCGATCAGCGTCGTCGACCCGGCGGCATCGCGCTCGGCGCGGATGCGCGCGACCTCGGCGACGACTTCATCGGGCGTCTTGCGCAGGTTCGCGAGGCTGTGTTCGCGGCTCGCGGACAACGGCACGAGCAGCAGGTCGGCGCCGGTTTCGAGCGCGCGCTGCGCGCCTTTCAGGTTCGGCACCAGAACCGATACGGCGAGGCCCGGCAGCGTTTTCGCGTACGCGACGAGTTCGGCGGTATCCGCCAGTTGCGGCAGCAGCCGCGCCGGCACGAACGAGCCGACTTCGATCTCGCGCTGGCCGGCCGCGTAGGCGCCGGCGATCCATTCGAGCTTGCGCGCGGTCGGCAGAACGGCCTGGATGCTTTGCAGGCCGTCGCGCAATCCGACCTCGCGAATCACGACGTGGGGGGGAAAAGAAGGCATGGCGTGGCTGTCTCCGCAATCGGTGGCCGGTCGTCACACGCCGGCGATAGCCCCACTTTAGAGATTCCCGAAAAAACGTAAAGCACCGGTTTGGAACCGAAATCGTTCCGAAACGGAATCCCTCCACGCCACGCCTTGAAGGCGTTTCGAAAGCAATGCAAGCGGAGCGACGCGTCGCCGTCGCCGTGGTAATTTCTGGCATTCCCGGAGAAGCCGGAAACCGGCGGAATCGAGTCGAACACTTCCGGCCCGGAACGTTCCGACACGCGGAGACTGCACCGATGCGCGACATCGACCTCAAGACATTGCGGCTGTTCGTGGCGGTATGCGATCACGGCAATATCGCGCGTGCCGCGCAAGAAGCGCACATCGAGCCTTCGGCGATCAGCAAGCGCATTGCGCAGCTCGAAAGCGATCTCGGCGTGCCTGCGCTCACGCGGTCACGACGCGGCGTCGCACCCACGCCGGCCGGCATCGCGCTGCTCGAGCATGCGCGCAGCATGCTGTTCACGATGGAGCGGATCGCAGCCGACGTCACCGCGATCGGCGACGGGCTGCAGGGGCGCGTGAGCATCTGCGCGTCGGCATCGGCGATCGCGGAAGTCCTGCTGGACGACATCGCGTCGTTCATGCGAGACCCCGCCAACCGGAACATCAAGGTCGACGTGGAAGAGCGTCTGTCGCGCGATCTGGTCCGGCAGGTGCGCGAAGGGGCTTCCGCGCTCGGCGTGTGCTGGGACAACGTCGACCTGCAAGGGCTGCAGGCGCGGTCCTATCGCCACGACCAGCTGGCGCTCGCCGTGCATCCCGAGCATCCGCTCGCCGGCCGTCAGTCGATCGGCTTCGACGACACGCTCGAATTCGAGCACGTCGGCTTGCCGCCGGCCACCGCCGTTCATACGATGCTCAAGCGGGCAGCCGCTGACCGCGGCCGGACCGTGTCGTATCGGGTGATCGTGTCGAGTTTCGACGCGGCGTTTCGCGTCGTGGCCGCCGGCCTCGGTATCAGCGTCATTCCCGTCGAAGTCGCGGCGGCTTACCGGCAGTCGCTCGGCGTGCACATGATTCCGCTCACCGACTCATGGGCGAAGCGTCGCTTCATCGTGTGTTTCCAGCGCTTCGATACGCTGCAGCCCGCCGCCCAGCGGATGGTCGACCATCTCGCGAACCGCGCCGTCGACGGCCGGTAATGCAGCGCGCCGCGTCGGCAATCAGCTCGCGCAGCACGGCGGCACCGATGCCCCGCCCCACGACAGGGTCGAAACATTCATCGATCCGTCATGAAACCATCGCACCCGATACGAGCGACGCCTGCTAGCATGCCGCGTGGCCCGTGCGAATCGCGACCCGTCTGTCAAGATGTCGCGTGGCATGGCATTTACTCCGCCGGCCGCCCTCGTGTCAGCCGTGCGAGACCGCTTCGACGCGGACGCTTCCCGCAAGCACGAATCGTGCTCTGCCCGCATTCGACTTCCATCCGACGGCCGGCCGCGCCGCATGCTGTTGCGCGAGCCGCCGGCACGAGATTCGTCCATGCCCAGGAAAAAAACCAGCCTCTGGCTACGGCCTTTCGACCTGTTTTCCGCCGCGACAAGCACGCGACCGAAACGGAAGACAGCCAAACCGGCGGTGTCGGTCAAACGCCCCGCCACCACACGGACCCCGCGTCGCACCCGCGCGCCGGCGCCTGCCGCCCACCCGTCGCCCCGCCACGCACCGGGCACCTGGCTGCGTTCGTTTCATTCCGCGCGCCCTGCCGCCGGCCGCCTCGTCAATCATCTTGCCTACGCGCTGTACCTGCCCGCCGCACCGGCAACGACCGAGGGCATGCCGGTCGTCGTCATGCTGCACGGCTGCAAGCAGACCGCCGAGTCGTTCGCCGCGGGCACGCGCATGTGCCGCGTCGCGGAGCGTGCCGGGTTTGCCGTGCTGTTCCCCGAACAGGCGAAGACCGCGCACGCGCATCGCTGCTGGAACTGGCATGGCGATGCGTCGCAGTCGGAGCTCCCGGCGGTCGTGTCGCTGATCGACGCGATCGTGGGGGAGCGCGGGTTCGACCGCGACCGGATCTATCTGGCCGGCATGTCGGCCGGCGCGGGGCTGGCCGCGCAGCTGGCGCTCGCGTATCCCGATCGGTTCGCGGCCGTCGGCCTGCATTCCGGTCCGGCCATCGCGCCGCCGTTGTCGACAATGGCCGCCATGAGCCTGATGCGCCGCGGCCTGCGCGACGACCCGATACGCGTCGTCGACGCATGCGTCGACGTGCGCGCGTATCCGGGTATGCCCGCGCTCGTCATGCATGGCGGACTCGATACGGTCGTCGCCGAGCAGAACGCGCTGCAGCTCGGCGTCGCGTTCGCGCGGATCAATCGGCTCGTCGACGAACAGGGTGAGCTGCGCGTCGGCGAGCAGCATACCTACACGCATGACGATGCGGATTACACGGACTATCTGCGCGGCGGCCGGGTGATCGTCCGGGTCTGCATCGTGCGCCGCCTGGCGCACGCGTGGAGCGGCGGCGATCCGCGCGAAGCGTTCCACTCCGCGACGGGGCCGGACGCCACCGCGATGTTCTGGAATTTCTTTCGAAGGCGGCGGCGCAAGCGATAGCGGCGACGCTGCCCGCCTCGCGCTCACGCGCGCTGCCCGACTGCCGCCGTCTCGCTCGCGCTCGCATTCGCCTCTGCGCGCCGGATCGGCAGTCGAATGCGGAAGGTGGTGCCGCGCCCCGGCTCGCTCGTCACGTCGATTGCGCCGCGGTGGCGCTCGACGATGCCGTGCGACACCGACAAGCCGAGCCCGGTGCCCTGCCCGACCGGCTTCGTCGTGAAGAACGGATCGAAGATCCGCCGAACGATGTCGGGCGTCATGCCGGCTCCGGTGTCGCTGATCGCGATCGACACCTGTTCGTCGTCGCTCGACGTCCGGATCGTGATCACGCCGCGCTCGGGAATCGCGTGCGCCGCGTTGACGAGCAGGTTCATGAATACCTGGTTCAATTGCGACGGCAGGCATTCGACGTGCGGCACGTCGCCGTACTCGCGCACGATGTCGGCCTTGTACTTGAGTTCGTTGTGGACGACGTTGAGCGTGCTCTCGAGGCCCGCATGGATGTCGGCCACGCACCATTCGCCGCTGCCCGGCCGCGAGAAATCGCGCAGGTCCTGCACGATCCGCCGCACCCGCAGCGCGCCGTCGATCGACTCGTCGATCAGCGTCACGATCTCGTCGCGCACGTAGTCCAGATCGGCGGCGCGCCCCATCGCGGCCAGCGCGTCGCGTTGGGCGGGTTCCAGCTGCGGCAGCGCGGCCTCGTGCGCGGCGATCACGTCGAGCAGGCTGCGCACCCACGTCTTCAGCGTGTTGAGGTTCGCGCTGATGAAGCCGACCGGATTGTTGATCTCGTGCGCGACGCCGGCCGCGAGCTGGCCGATCGATGCGAGTTTTTCCGACTGCAGCAGCTGCACGTGCGTTTCCTCGAGCGCCCGCAGCAGGCGCCGCTGTTCGTCCTTCTCCTGCTCGAGCCGGATCTGCGCCGCCTTGCGCTCGTCGATCTCGGTCGCCATGTTCTCGCGGGTGCGCTGCAGCATCGCCGTCGTCTGCTCGTAGCGTCGCAACGCCGTTTCGAGTTCCGCGGTCCGCAATCGCACCAGCCGCTCGAGCGTATCCGTCATCCCGCGCAGAAACGTTGTACGCGCATCGAAACGGCAGACCAGCAGCGTGACGATCAGCGTCGCCATCGTGAACAGCGCGATCGTCGTCGCAAGCCACGGCCCATCGATCCCGTTCGCCGCGCCGCATCGCGCATCCGGCGCGAAATGCGCGGCCGCCATCGCCGTGTAATGCATGCCCGTGATGGCGATGCCCATGATGAGCGCCGCACCGATGCGCAGCGCGGTCGCATGGCGTGCCTGTTGCACGCGCAGCGCCTGCGCCATCCAGAGCGCGGCAGTCGATGCGATCACCGCGACGCCGATCGACGCCGCGAACAGCACGGGATCGTAGCGAATGCCGGGCGCCATGCGCATCGCGGCCATCCCCGTGTAATGCATCCCGACGATCCCGGCGCCCATCAGCGCGCCGCCCGCGAGCAGGCGCCGGCGGCTCAACCGTGCACGCGTGACGACGTTCAGCGCGAAATACGACACGAGCACCGCGATGGCCAGCGACGCGCCGGTATCCGGCAGCGCATAGCCGAGCGGGATCGGCAGCGACAGCGCCAGCATGCCGACGAAATGCATCGACCAGATGCCGGTGCCCATCGCGGCCGCGCCGCCGCCAAGCCATGCGCGCTTGAGCTTCGGGTTGTCGAGCAGCGAAATGAACGCGGCCAGGTCGAGCGCCGTATAGGAGGCCAGCGTCGCGATGACGAGCGACAGCAGGACAAGCAGCGAATCGTAGGTGCCATGCATGATCGAGCCCTCGGTCGAGATGAACGCGTTGCCGCGGCGCACGGACGATCGCGCGCCGCGGCCGTGCGGTACGCGACGTCAGGCCGGTGACGCGGCGTCGGCCGGCGGCTGCTTCGACGCGGCGGCGCCGGTCAGCACCAGAATGTCGAACGGTGTCCCTTCGCGTGCCTCGAAGCGGCGTACGAGTTCGATCTGATGCGCCGACATCACGCTGCCCTTCGTCATCAGCAGGACGCCGCGATGCGTGCGCAGATCGTCGGCGAGCTGCATCCCTTCGCGCAGCTGCGCGGACGGGACCTCCGCGACGGACGTCGCGATGCCGAGGCTCGCCGGATGCCGCATCAGTTCGATGAAGCGCGCGACGAGCAGCGGGTCGTAACGCACGCCGGCCTGTGAGTGCAGCACGTCGATCGCCTGCTCGACCGAGTGCGGCGCACCGATCTCGCCGTTGCGCAGCCCTTCGAAGTCGCGCGCGATCGCGACGATCCGCGAGCCGAGCGGGATCGCGTCGCCCGTCAGGCCGTCCGGTGTGCCGCGCCCGTTGTATCGCTCGTACTGGTGCAGCACGATCGACGCGACCTTGTGCAATTGCGCGACCGGCGTGAGCACCATCTGCGCGCGCAGCGGATGCTGCTGGAACAGGCTGTGTTCGTCCGTCGTCATCTTCACGAGCGGCTTGTGCAGCAGCTCGTCGGGCAGCGACAGTTTGCCGATGCCGTGCAGCAGCCCCGCGAAATAGACGTCCTGCGCGTGCAGGTTGCTCATCCCGGCCGACAGCGCGAGATGCCGCGCGATCTCGCCGACGCGCATCGCATGGCCGCCGGCGGTCCCGCAGCGCAGTTCGATCATGCTCGCGCACACCTGGACCATCGCGGTGAAACTGCTTTTCAGGTCGGCCTGCGCCGCTTCGAGGAACAGCACGGTTTGCGCGAGCTCCTCGGTGCGCGCGCGCACCTGTGTTTCGAGTTCCGTATTGAAGCGGCGCAGCGTTTCGTTCTGCGCTTCGGTCAATGCGGCGAGCCGCGCGGCTTCGGCGCGCAAGCGCCGCTGCTCGAGCGCCTGCTCGATCGTCATCAGCAGGTCGTGGTCGTCCCACGGCTTGTTCAGGTAGCGGTACACGCCGCCTTCGTTGACGGCCTCCACGATCGACGCGATGTCGGAATAGCCGGTCAGCAGGATGCGCATCGTGTCCGGGTACAGCGAGCGGGCGCGCGACAGAAACGCCGCGCCGCTCATGTTCGGCATGCGCATGTCGGACACGATCAGGTCGACTTCGGTCGACGCCAGGATCTCGAGCGCCGCTTCGCCGCTGTCGGCGGTGAGGACGCCGTAGCGCGCGGGCCGCAACACGCGCTTGAGCGCGGACAGCACGCTCGGCTCATCGTCGACCAGCAGGATCGACGGAGCAGCGGCGGTATCGCCGGATGCGGCTTCGGCGATCGTTTTGGGTAGTGCATCGTTCGCTCCGTTTATCGCGGATGTCGTCATAATTGGCCTCGGATCAATTGTCTTCACTACCTCTGTGACATCGGCCTGTGCGGCCGCTTCCACATCGGGGAAAACGCTGATCCGTGCGCGGAGCGAATGCCAGTGTCAGGGCGCCTTGATCCCTTCCGCCCGCGTTGCCAGGAACCGCAGGTATTGGTCGTCCTCGTCCTCGAACAGCTCCGGGCCGCCACCCATGTAGGCGCGCATCAACTCGTCCGCGGCACGGTCGAGATTGCCGAGCTCGAACTGGCACTGACCGAGCCTCAGGTGCAGAAACGGATTGCCGATCGCGTCGGGGAAATGCATCGCATGGCCGAGATTGTCGCGTCCGGCCTCGTAGTCGCCTTGATGGAAATTCGTGTCGCCGATGGCGGCCATCAACCAGGTGCCAGCCTCCCAGTTGGTCCTGGGTTCGGGAAGCAGGTCGAATGCTTGCCAGTATTTTTCCAGCGCGCCTGCATAGTCCCCGTCTTCGACCAACGCATCGCCCGCCTCGCTCAGCGCGCCGATCCGCTCGTAAAGCACGTCGTCCAGTTCTGCCATGTCGAGCTCCTCTCTCCGGAATTGAATGCAGCGTGGCAATCAGGCGGTCCCGATGCCGGACCGCGCACGTCGATCGCCCGTCTTCTCGCGAATCGCATTGTGCACGTGAAGCTTCATGAAGTCAGCCGCCGCCGCGCGCTGATCGGCAAGCAGCAGATCGAGCAGCGTCACGTGCTCGCGGCACCGGCGTTTTGCCTGGTCGCGCGCGACGGCCTTGCGGTACGCCATCAGGCGGCTCGGCCGAGCGGGATGCCGAATTACGGTATCGTTGCCGGACGCGCCGTGCGCGGCGCGCGTCGCATCCCGATCCATTCGCATCATTCAACCCGTGGAGCATTCATGATTCTGGAAATGGCATCGCTCGAAATCGATCCGTCGCAGGCTGAGCCATTCGAAGCGGCGGTTCGCCAGGCACTCCCGCTGTTCGCGCGTGCGCGCGGCTGCGGCGGCGCCGAGCTGCACCGCGTGATCGAGCGCAGCGGCGGCTACCTGCTCGTCGTCAAGTGGGACACCGTGGACGATCACATGGTGCATTTCCGGCAATCGGACGACTTCCAGGCATGGCGGCAGTTGGCCGGGCCGTTCTTCAAGAGCCCGCCGCAAGTCGTGCATACGGAAGTGGCGGTCAAGTAAGCGCACATCTGCCGCATACGCTCGATGCGCTGTCGCGCATCCGTGCCATTCTCAAACCCCGAGCGCCCGTGCGACCGGCGCACCGATTCCCCGCGAGGTTTTCATGACCATCGACCCTTCCGTCCTCTCCGCGTTCACGCCGACCGGCAAGCTGCGCGCGTCGATCAATCTCGGCAATCCGATCCTCGCGAACCGCGACCCGGCAACCGGCGAACCGTTCGGCGTGTCGATCGACCTCGCGCGCGCGTTCGCCGAGCGGCTGTCGGCCGAGCTCGAACTCGTGGTGTTCGACGCCGCCGGCAAGTCGGTGCAGGCGCTGACCGAAGAACGCGCCGATTTCGGCTTCTTCGCGGTCGATCCGCTGCGCGGCGAAACGGTCGCGTTCACCGTGCCCTACGTGCTGATCGAAGGCTTCTATCTCGTGCGCGACGATTCGCCAATCCGCGGCAATGCGGACGTCGACCAGCCGCACAATCGCGTGGCGGTCGGCAAGGGCAGCGCGTACGACCTGTTCCTCACGCGCGAGCTGAAAGCCGCGCAGATCGTGCGCGCGCCGACGTCGCAGGCCGTCGTGCCGACGTTCGTCGAACAGCAGCTCGAAGTCGCGGCGGGCGTGAAGCAGCAACTCGAAGCCGACGCGGCGAAGACGCCCGGCCTGCGCCTGCTCGACGAGCGCTTCATGGTGATCCGCCAGGCGATGGGGGTACCGAAGAGCCGCGGCGAAGCGGCCGCCGCGTTGCTCGGCGCGTTCGTCGAGGAAATGAAGGCGTCGGGCTTCGTCGCGGATGCATTGAAGCGCCATGGGATCACGGGCGCATCGGTCGCACCCGTGGCGTGATGGACGCAACCACGGCGCCGGTGTCAGCCGGTGTCTCACCGTACATCGGCGCCGGATCATCATGGGGCATTCGTTCGGCGGTGCGTTCGTGCAGCTGCTGCTCGACGCGGGCTTCGGCACGGCCGGCGTCTCCATCGACGGCGCCGCGGTGAAGGGCGTGTGGGCGCTGCCGTTCAGCGAGATCAAGGCGACCTTCCCGGTCCTGCGCAATCCGGCCAACCTGCACCGCGCCGTGCCCATCACCGAGACGGATTTCCACTACGCGTTCACGAACAACCTGAGCCTCGCGGAATCGAAGCCGGTCTATGACCGCTACGCGGTGCCCGTGTCGGGGCGCATCCTGTTTCAGGGCGGATTCGCGAACGTGACACCGAATGCCGCGACGAGCGTCAACTTCGCGAACGACCAGCGCGCGCCGCTGCTGTTCATCGCCGGCGGCAACGATCACATCCTGCCGCCGGCCGTCCAGCGCGAGAACTACGAGAAGAACGCAAGGCGCTCGCGGGCGATTTCGGCATACCGGCTGTTCCCCGGCCGCAGTCACTACACCTGTGGCGAGCAGGGCTGGGAAGCGGTCGCCGACTTCGCGCTCGACTGGGCGCTGGCGCCGGTGGCGGGCGATCTCGGTCACGGTTGACGGGCGCCGGGGCGCTCGTCGCGAAGTCGTGTCGTACAGGCTCTGCGCCGACAGCAGCTCTTGAAGGTGGCGCAATGCCGCCGTGGACCGCGCGGCCGCGACGTCCCGGCCTGCGAAACGGCCCGGCCGACGATAGGCGCGTTCATGACGCTGCGCGGTGTCCCGCTGTCGTTGCGCCCACAGGCGATCGAGGTGCGGCCGTCGCGGGACGCGTGGGCGACGGGGACGCAGCGGCGCTTGGCCCGGAAGTCGGCTGCGGCGCGGGTGCCGCTCCTGCGCCTGCTCCTGCTCCTGCTCCTGCTCCTGCTCCTGCTCCTGCTCCTGCTCCTGCGCCTGCGCCTGCGCCTGCGCCTGCGCCTGCGCCTGCGCCTGCGCCTGCGCCTGCGCCTGCGCCTGCGCCTGCGCCTGCGCCTGCGCCTGCGCCTGCGCCTGCGCCTGCTCCGGATGCTGGTCTGGACGTAGACGCCTGATTCGGCGACACCGCTGCCGGTTGGCTGGCGCTGCCCCCCGCTGCCGAGCCTGACGCCGAGGAACCCGAAGCCGCGGGACCCGACGCCGCGGGACCAGCGACAGGCGGGGCGCGCAGCCCGCCGTCCAGCGAGGTCCGCCGAGCGGCCATGTCGGCCTGTTCGGCGCCGCGCTGCGCGGTGCGATCGGCGGACAGGCGCGCCGCCTCGGCATCCGGATTGATGGTATTGACGCGGATGCGTTCGATGTCGCCCACGCCCGCCAGCCGGTTCAACGGTACGTAGTCCGTACGAAACACCAGCTCCACGCCGCTGCTCAGGTTGACGTCGGCGTGCGAGCTCTCGGTCGTCTGGGTCCGGTCGGTCGACACGTAGCCGATCGTGCTCTGCACATTGGCCTCGGCGCCCCAAGGCCCGAAGCGTGCGCCCCCGCTCACGCCCACCGTGTTGCGCGTGTCGAATTGCGAGCCGCGGTCGTTGGCGGCGGCGCTGCTCGCATCGATATGGAAATTCATCGCGGCGTTGAGCCGCCCGCTCTCGATGACGATGCGCTGCAATCCCATCTGCACCATCGTCGCGAGCAACTGCTGGCGGTTGCGGGCCAGCACCTGTTGCGCCAGCGGCACCAGGCGCTCGGGATCGGATGCCGGCACCCCGTCGCCCGGCCCCAATCCCAGCGCACTGCGCAGCGCCGCTTCGGCCGGCGGCGTCGCGCCCGGGCGCAACACCAGCCGGGTCGCGGCATCGCGCTCTGCCTGCAGTTCCTGCTGGCGCTGGCGGCGCTCGTCCGGCGGCAGGCCCGCGAGTTCGTCGGCGTCGTCCGCGGCCTCGTCGTCGCCGCTGACCTGGTACGCAGTGGGGAAATGCTCGGCCAGCCACTGCCGCGCGCCGGCGATGCCGACATTGCTGTCCGCGAACCCTTCCGTGGTCTGCGCGACATTGCGAATCAGGTCGACGAACGCGGTCAACTGCTGCTGGTTCGAATCGTTCATCGCCTTGAAGACACCCGTGATCAGCTCGGTCACGAAGCGCGGAAACGACACCGCGTCGAGCACCGCCCGGGTGGTGCCGGCCATCCGGTCGATGGCGGTGCCCGAATACTCCGAGCCCGCGTTCTGCGCGACAGCCAGCGGCGTGCGAGGTTGCGCCGCGAGCTCGTCGTGATCGAGCGCGAGCGAGCCGATCCGTACCAGTCCGGACGCGAGATCGCGGCGCGTGGCCGGATCGAGCGCGTCGAAGCCCTGCTGCCCGGACAGCAGTTCGCGGACACGGTGACGAACGTCGGGCCGCGGCACCGGCGAACGCGCAAGGTGCGCGGTAGCCGCCATCTCAGCGACTCCGCCGCGCGGCGCGCGTCCCGCGACGCGTGACGTGCTGCCGGGAGGGCGACGGCGCATGCGCCGCCCCCGCCACCCCGGTTGTGCCGCCCGCATCGCGAGGGCCTGAGCGACGCGGCTTCATTGTCAGCGCCCGAGTGCTGCCCACGCGTTCGCCGGCACGGCCGGACGCGCAGCCGACGGCACGGCGCGGCCGTCGTCCGGTACGGAAGGCGCCTGGCCATCGGGTTTCTCGCCGAGGCTGAGCGTCGCCTCGATCCAGTCGGCGGCGGAGGCGATCACCGGGTTGTCGAGGGCCACCAGCGGCGACGCGCCGCCCAGCGCATCCGCGACATCCGCCAGCCACGCGATCACGGTCATCCCGGCTTTGCCGCGCCGGACATACGCGGCGGGCTGGCGCGCCGGCTGCCGCGAGAGTCTGCCGATGCCGGCGACCACGCCCCAGATGTCGCGCGCGGCGAAGCCTTGACGCAGGTCCGCATGGCCGAGGATCGCGAACGCGTCCCTGAGCATGCCCACGATCTCGCCGGCCATGAACGCGGTCACCCCGGTACAGGCGGCGCCCAGATTCTGCGCGAGCGCGCGCGCGGCGTTGCGCACTCGCGCCTGGTGCGCGAGATCCCCGCTCGAGTCGGCGCCGGGCGTCTCGTCGAGCTTGTAGAGCGCCTCGCACAGCACGAGCATGCATTCCTCGAACGGGGCGTTGCGCTCGGCATCCGCCGCCGCCGGGCCGTACGCGGTGCCGAACAATCGCGAATAGAACGCCGCGCGCTCGCCGGCCGCCAGCTTCTCGGCGCGGTGGCGCCACCAGTTGGCGACCAGCGGCGCCGCGCCGCCGAGATCGACGCCGACGGCGCCGCTCGCGGACAGGCCGGCGAGCGCCTCGACCGCGGGGATCACGCCCGCGGGCTCGAGGTCGGCCGCCAGATAGAGCGACGCGAGCGCCCGCAGCTGCGCCTTGTCGACGCGCGCGGCAACGGGATCGGGGATCGCGATGTCGCCGAGTTCGTCGAGCGCGAACGCCAGGCCGTGCGCGGTTGCGCGCTCGACCAGCCGCTCCCCCGACCGGATGGCGGCCGCGAGCCCGGCATCCGCCGGCGGGGCGATGAGCATGCGCGCCATGATTCAGTGCTGCCCGGCGGGCAAGCCGGCGGCGGGGGCCGGCTTGTTGGGGTTGTACGGCGTCGAGTTGCCCTGGATCACCGACATCATCTCGGGCGTCGCCATCTTGTCGAGCGGCAGGTAGTCGCTCTTGAAGTTGACGCGGACTTCGCCCGACAGCTTCGCTTTCACCTCCGCCTTCGATTCGCTGGTGTCGTCGAGCGCCGAGCCAACGGTGGCCACGTGCTCCTGCTGCCCCTCGAACGCGGCGTCGGCCGAATACGGCGTGTACCAGCTGCCGTAGTGGGCGCTCAGCGATTCCTTGTACTTCTGACTCTCGCGGTCGTGCATCGACGCGGTGTAGGTGCGTTTCGCGGTGTCGCTGGCGCGCATGTCGAACACCACCTTCGCGTTGATCGACCCGTCGGTGACGACGATGCGATTGATGCCGAGCATCACCATCGACGACAGCAGCTGCTGGCGCTGCTTCGCCATCTGCAGGCGCGCCGCGGTGACGAGGCGCAGCTCGGACTTGTCGTCGGACAGGTCGGTCACGGGCGGATCGAGGTTGTAGTTCCGGCTGATCTCGGCAAGCCGCTGCTGCGCGTTGTCGCCCTGCGCCACCAGCCGCGACGGAGCGGCGGCAGCCGCCGCGCCGGCGCTGTCCGCGTCGAACGCGTCGGCGCCGTCCTGCGCCTGCACCGACAGCACGTCCGGGAACGAATCGGCGAGATAGTCGCGGCCGGCCCCCTCGCTGATGTTGTCGCTCATGAACTGGCCGGTGGTCTTGGCGACATTGGCGATCAGCTCGCCATACGCGCGCATCTGCTCGATCGAGCTTTCGACGATCGCCTGGAACACGTTCTTGATGAGGCCGCCGACGAATTTCGGGAAATCGACCTTCTGCACCATCTGGCCGAACTGCTCGACGCCCTGCTTGACCGCGCCTGCCTGGAAGTCCTTGCCGGCGAAGCCGGGATCCTGCGCGAGCTGGCGCTTGGTCGCGGTGACGGGATCGTCGGCCAGCGCCGTCGCGGCCGGCACCGGATGCGGCGACGCGAGCGGGCGCGCGAGGCCCGTGGGCGGCAGTTCGCCGTTCGCCTCGCGCTCGGCGATCTCGGCATGCACGCCGTTGGGATCGGCCAGATAGGCGAGCACCCGCACCGTATCTGCGGCGATGCGGCGGCGCTCGTCGTCGGGCAGGTCGAGGAACGACGGAATCGCGGTCAGCAGGCGGCGCACTTCGGGCCGCGTCGCGTCGAACGCGGCAGCGCTCGTGGGTGGCCGCACCGGGTGAAGCGCGTCGGGGGGAGCGGACAGGCGCATGGCTCAGTTTCCCTTGGCCGGCGCGGCGGCCGGGGCCGAAGCCGAAGCTGAAGCCGGCACTGCGGCGGGTACGGCGGCCGGCGGCGTTTTCGGACTGGGCAGCACGTTGGGATCGGCCGGCGTCGCGTTGCCGGTGATGGTGGCGATCATCTGCGGCGTCGCCATCTTGTCGAGCGGCAGGTAGTCGCTCTTGAAGTTGACGTCGACCGCGCCGGACAGCTGGATCTTGGTCTGCATCGCCGAGTTGCTGGTTTCGGACGCGGCAGTCGACGCGGTGATGATCGGCTTGTTCTCGTACTCGTAGTCGCCCTTCGCGTAGTAGTCGGCGCTGTACTGGCGGCCGTTGTCCTTGTCGTTGCTGGAGTCGTACTTGCCGCCGCGATCGTAGGTGCCCTTGCCGGCGTAGGTCGTCTGCACGTTGCCGTCCTTGTCGCGGGCGAGGTCGACCGCGGTGGCGGTGCGCTGCTTGGAAAGCGTGTCCTGCGCGCGCACGTCGTAGATGATCTTCGCGGAGATCTTGCCGTCGGTGACCACGATGCGGTTGATGCCCATCAGCACGATCGAAGCCAGCATCTGCTGGCGCTGCTTGGCGAGCTGCATCTTGAAGCGGTTGACGACGGCCAGTTCGGACGCCTCGTCCGACAGGTCGAAGGTGTCGCCGTCGCCCATCTGCAAGCGGGCGCGCACGGTCTTCGACGCTTCGTCCGGATCGACCCCGTCGCGCACCTGCACGCGCGGGCTCGGCGTATCGCCGCTGTCGTCCATGCCGATCTCGAACAGGTCGGGAAACTGGCCGACCATATGATCGCGCGCCTGGTTCTCCGTCACGTGTTCGTCGGCGAACTGGCCGAGCGATTTCGCGACCTGCGCGATCATTTCCTGATACGCCTTCATCTGCTCGATCGAGCTGTGCGTGATCGACTGGAACACGCCGCTGATCAGGCTGGCGACAAAGGTCGGAAACTTGACCTGGTTCAGCAATTCGCCCGCGACCGCGGCGCCCTCGTGCGCGGCCGCCGCGTTGAACTTGGACTTGCCGATGCTCTCGACGGCCTGGTTGTGCGTCGAGAAATCCGCCTCGTGCGCGGAATGATCCGTGTTGTCGTCGAGCGCGCGCGCCGGCGCGGTGCCCACCCCGCCCGGAATCTCGTGGCCGGCGAACCCTTCGGGCCGGGCCAGATAGTCAGCGATCAACGCGGTGTTGCGGGCGATGTCGCGGCGATCGGCGTCGGGCATCGCGTTGAACGCCTGCGACCGGGTCAGCATCTGCGCGACGCCGTGGCGCACTGCGTCGGCCGGCACCGGCGGCGTGTGACGCGGGGCGGCCGCGGCGGCGCGCGGCGGCGGCGCGATCGGCGTGTGACGGGCAGCTTGCGGGAACATGGCGACCTCGCGGGAAACGCGTGACGAAACGATTCAGTGGGCCTGGGCAGGCGCGTCCACCGGCAGTTCGAACTCGATGGGGCGCAGGTAAAGACTCACGCGCGCCGGGCTGGCCGCGTCCGTGCGCAGGCTGACGATCGAGAAGCGGCCCGGCCAGTGCGCGTCCTCCGGCGTGAACGCGCCCATCCATCGCTCGAGCGCGTGCAGCCCGCGCGGACGCTCGGCGAGCCCCATCGTCAGCAGGCTGAGGAACGCCGGCGGCACGTCGGGGATCGCCGACAGCAGCACGTAGAGTTCGAGATCCGGCCCGTCCGGTCCGAGCCCGAACGCGAGCAGCGCACCGTGCGGCGGCAGATCGAACCGGCCGCCGAGCACCAGCCCCACGAGCTGCATGATGCCGGGCAGGCGATGGCCGATGCCGAGCGTATCCATGACCGGCTGCAGATCGGCGAGCCGCAGTGCCTGGGTGCACGCGAACGTGAGCCGCTGGCCGCCGAGATCGCGCTGGGCCGCCATCGTGGTGAAGAGCGGCTTGAGCCCGGGCACCATCCGCAGCGCGGCCTGGACGACGCCGGCCAGGTCGCGGGGCAGGTTCTCGATCGTGCCGGCGTCGCCGGGCAGTTCGTAGTACACCTTGGACGCGTAGAGCCCGTCGCGATCGTAGCTGGAGCCGAAGAACGCGCCATAGTCGAGGTTGCCGCCCGGCCGCGCGAAGCCGCGGAACGGCTCGCTCGCCTGGTCGAACCAGTGCAGCGCTTCGCGGCCGATGAAGTCGCGGATGAGCTTGCGCATTTCGCGCGTCGACTCGTCGCGCCGGTCGATCGCGGACGCCTCCGGCGGCAACGGCTCGATCGTGAAGCGCAGCTTGCCCGGCTGGCTTTCCGAGAAGCTGGGTTCGAACGGTACCGCCATCGGCATCAGCGCGTTGTCGCGGAACCGCAGATCGTCGGCGCCGTCGCCGAACGTACGCAGGAACAGGTCGCGCGACGGCGCGAAGGGATCGGCGGTGCCGAGGCTTCGCGCGGCGCTTTTCAGGCGGCGTTCGACCCGGGCGACGACCGGCTCGCGGAAGGAGGTCAGGGGCATGGCTCGGCTCCGGCAGGGTTCGGGAATGGCGCGGTGCACGCAACGCCGGTTCAGTTCGGGCGGTTCGAGTAGTAGCTCGCGCCGTTGTGCGCGCCGACGCCGTAGCCCGCCTTCACCGGCATGCCCGCGCCGAGGCCGATGCCCGCGCCGATATCGCCGACGCCGTCCAGCATCTCGCGCGCCATCGCCGGGATCGGCACCGGCTTCGACGTCATCTGCGGCGCCTCGCGCGGCTGCGAGAACTGCTCGATCTGCGTATCGGTGGTCGCGGTATCGGCCAGCCACAGCTCGCACGCGTTGACCAGGTCGTAGTCGGTGGGGTCGACGGTCGACTTGTGGTTCGACGAGACGTCGGGATTGGCGATCTGGTCGATGCTGAGCAGCGGGCCGGTCGCCTTGTTGACGCGATCGACGTTGTTGGCCAGCCACGCGGTAATGATCGTGCCGCAGGTCGCCAGCGTGCGATAGCGCGAGCTGGTGCGCGCGCCGCCCAGATCGTAGGTCGCGACCTGGTCGATCACCTGCCACATGTCCTTGGCGCCGTAGCAGCCGCGAATCTCCGGATCCTGCAGCAGATCGATCATGAACTTGACCTGCGACTGGATCTCGCGCGCGGCGTAATGCGCCATGCCGTAGCCGTGCAGCGACAGGTTGCCGGCGAGATCCCGGGCGGCCTTGCGCACTTGCTGGTGGTTGATCGGGTTCGGCACGCTCGCGCGCAGCAACGAGTCGACTTCGGTCTGGCGCACGAACGACGAAACCGACGACACGAAGCGGATCCACAGGTCGTTGAACTCGCGGTTGCCCGCGGTGTTCGGGTCGCCGCCCGGCACGCCGAGCGTGATGGCCGCGAAGTTCTTGCGCTCCTGCTCGGAGATGCGGTTCGGCGTTTCGCGCCAGTAGCGATAGAGCAGCTTGCCGGCGTTGCCCGGGCCGATCGGCAGCGTGCCGTGCTGGAACTGCTCGACGATGCGGTCGACGACCTGGAACACCTTGAGCTCGTCGAACATCGCGGCGACGATCATCGGACCCATCACGCGCACGTTGTCGGCGACGATGTTCGCGTCCTCCAGATCCTCGAGGTTCGGCAGGTCGATGCCGAGATCCGCGATCGCGTTCTCGCCGCCGATGTTCTGGACCGTGTTCAGCTCCTCGTTGATGCGGCGACGCAATTGCGGCTCGTCGGCCTGGATCTTGCGGGCCTGCAGGCCGCGCATCACGCGCGCGAATTCGGTGGTGACCACGCCCGGCTTCTCGCCGCCGCGGCCGTCGGGATCGCCCTCGATGCACAGCAGCGCCAGCACCCGCTGCGCGAGCACCCCGTACGAATTGGCTTCGCCCACCGCCGCGAAGAACTGGCGGGTAAACGTGTTCATCAACCCGCTGGCGTCGTCCGGCACGGTCCTGCCGTCCACGACCTTCACGGGAGGCGGCGTGGCCCCGTCCACCGCGAGGATGCCCAGCACCAGCGCGACGAGCGTGATCGACGCGGGCTCGGTGTCCGCGCCGTTCGCGCCATTGGCGCCGCCCGCGTCGCCCGCGCCGAACACCAGTTGGCCGTTCAGCTCGGAGAGCAGCGGCGGGTTGATCAGCGACTTGCGGGCGAGCAGTTCGCGGGTGGCGACGAACAGCGGATCGCATACCTGCGGCACGCCCTCGGACGACTTCGTGTCGTACACGGCCGCGAGGATGGCCTTGCACAGCGCGAGCTGCTCCCGCTCGGCAGCGACCGGTGGCCGCTTGAGCGACTCGAGCCGGTTGACGATATCGACCAGCCCGTCGCGGGCCCGGGTCTCGAGGTCGACGAGGTCGAGGAAGCGGACTTGATGATTGACTTGAAACATTTAACTTCTCCTTGAAATCCGGTCGGTTCGGGGAGTGAACGGGATCCGGCGCGCAAGTCAGCCGTCGTCGGCCGTGCCTTCCTTGCCCATGCAACCGTCGTCGCCCGCCGCTTCGTACGCGTCGATGCGGCCGGACAGCGCCCGCAGCGCGGCCGCCGCGTCGAGAATGCCGGCGCCGCAGCCGTCGGCCGCGCCGGGCGCAAACGCGCGGGCGGTGGCGACGAGCAGATCGCGCACCGTCGCGCCGTCGAGCGGATAGGCGCGGCGCTGCGCGTACGCGACGAGCAGCGCCGCGGCGCCCGCGACGAACGGCGCGGCGAAACTGGTGCCGGTCGCCAGCTGATAGGCCTCGATCGCACTGGTCAGCACCCGCTCGCCCGGTGCGCAAAGCGCGACGTGCGGGCCACGCGTCGAGAACCGGGTCGGCCGCCCGTCGTCGCCCACGGCGCCGACCGCGATCACCTGCGGGTAGGCCGCGGGCCAGTAGCGGGTCACGCTGCCGTTGTTGCCGCTCGCGGCAACGAGGATGCAGCCGCGCGCGGCGGCATACGCGATCGTGTCGGCATGCGGTTTCGGCCGGTTGGCGGCGATCGTCGCGTCGTCGGTGCCGAAGCTCATGTTGATGACCTTGGCGCCGAGGTCGACCGCGAGCTTGAGCGCGCGATCGAGATCGGCGATCGCGCCGAGCCCGACCGCATGCGCGTTGCCCGGCAGACGGGCGGCCGCCAGCGCGCGCATCGGCAGGATGCGGCAGTCGCCGCCGAGCCCGCGCGGCATCGCCACGCCTTCCGCGGCGATGATGCCCGCGCAACCCATGCCGTGACCGACGAAGCGGTCCTCGGGAAAATCGCCGCGATGGCCGTGCCCGCTCAGCAATTGCACGCCGGGCGACAAGTCGCCGGGATCCAGCCGCACCGTGTCGGCGCCCGTGCGGAATGCATGGGCGAATTCGGGATGCCGGCGGGCGACGCCGCTGTCGATGAGACCGACCGTGACGCCGCTGTCGCCCCGCTCGATCGCATGCGCGTCGGCCATGCGCACCAGCGCGCGCGCATCCTGCGCGAACCGCGCGGCCGGCGGCACGGGCGCCAGCCGGCCCGGCGCGTCCATCGGGACCATCGCCACGTAGTTGGGCGTCACGCTTTCCACGGTCGACAGCTGGGCGAGCGCGTCGCACAGCTCGCCGATTGCCGTGCCGGCCGGCACGCGCAGCAGCAGCGTGCGGGCCATGCCCGTCGCTTGCTCGATCGCGTCGTATCCGCAGTGCGCGTGCCCGGGCACCCAGCGCCCGGCCGCCGCGCTGAACGGGCGCACCGCCAGGAAGCGGCCGGCGAACGCAACCACGATACGGTCGACCGGACCGCCGTCGATGCGTTGCGCGGCGGCCAGCGCGCCGCGCGTCACGTCGCGAATCGACGGCACGTCCTCGGGCGCTTCGCCGAGCGCCAGCTTGACGAGCAGGCTGGTCGGCAGGCTGAACTGCCGCTCGCCGGGCGAGGCCCAGGGCGTGCCGAGTGCGCAGATCGTCATGGCCGCGCCTCCTCCTGACCGGGAATCGCGGCCAGGGTCATCGGCCTGGCCGCGGGTGCCGCCGGCGGCGCGAATGCGCTCAGGTCGAACGCCATGGCGGCCGCATGCCGGCTCGTCGGCGACACGGCAAGTTCGCCGGCCCACTGGTCGCGACCGGGCGCGAGCAGCAACTCGTCGTCCGCCGATTGCAACACGGCGACCGGGCGATTGCCGATCCGCACCAGCGGCGCATGCGTGCCGTTGACCAGATTGCGCCCGATCACGCGCAGCAGCGGCGACGCATCGGGCTGCGCATCGGTGGCGGGCGCCACGGGCTCGACCCGCTCGACGCTCGGCGCGGACGCCCGATCGAGCGCCCGGCGCAGCCGGTCCACGGACAGATTGGTGACGCGGCCGATCGCATGCACCATGTCGCGCTGCTCGGCCTGCTGAAATTGCCTGACCGTGCGGACGCCGGCCCATTCCAGCCGCTTGCGGTCCTCGGCCGAGAGTTCGTCGCCCAGCGCGTCGAGCGGCTGGTCCTTGCCGTCCTCGGACAGCGCGATCGCGTTCTCCTCGATCGCCGGTCGCGTGATGGTCGTGAAGACGAGATGGAAGGTGCTGCTGTCGGTGTCGCCCGGGCCGGCCGGGCGAATCCAGACCTCGCTCTCGACGAATTCGACATGGGCGCGCAGATCGAGGTTGACGTCCTTGATCGCGAAGGTCAGCGGCAGGTTGAGGTTGCGCGCCTTGATCGCCATCGCCGCCTGCGCGTTGTCGAGCTGGCTCTGCACGGCCTGGATGAAATCCTCGAGGCGCAGGCTGGCGTTGCTGTTCATTGCCCCGCCCCGTCGATCGGCACGGCTTCGAGGACGATCGCGAGCCGTGCCGGCTCCGGATCGAAGGCCGTGCGTGTCAGGAACTGCGGCAGATCGCCGACCAGTTCGATGCCGTCGGCGCCGCGCGCGATGCGCAGGTCGAGCGGCAGCTCCATGATCACCGAGTGCACCCGCAGCCCCTGCGCCGCACCGTCGGTCAGCTGGTCGGCAATGTCGGCGAACGCGCCCAGCGTCTCGCCCAGCGGCCGCGGCGCAATCATGCCGGTTCTCCCCGGGCGGATGCGGGCGTCGCCGAAGCGGCGGGCGCGGCGGGCGCGGCGGGAGCAGCAGGCGCGGCCGGCGTCGCCGGCACGGCGGCGGGCGCTGGCGTCGCAGCGGGAGCCGGGGCCGCCGGCGCCGCGGGCTGGGCGGCCGCCGCCGGTGGCGCGATCCGCGCCGCCGGCCGGCTGTGCCGCTCCAGCAGATTGCGCGACGCCTCGTCGACGAAACGGTCGAGCGGCAGCGTCTCCGACGCGAAATTGATGCTCACCTTCCCGGTCAGCGTCGCCTTGAGATCGGTGTCGGTTTGCGCATTGACCGCAACGGTGGAGACCGTGGTGACCACGTCGCCCGACGTCCCCCGTCCGCCCCAGGTCGTCTGTCCCGACGACGGGTCGTTCGACGTCGCATACTGCACGGCGGCCCGGTCACGCGCCTTGGCCTGGAAATTGAGGCTGGCGGCGATCGTGCCGTCCTTGACCACGACCCGCTGCATGCCCAGCAGCACCATCGTCGACAGCGTCGACAACCGATGCTGCGCGACGCGCTCGCGGGCGCGGGGCAGCACCACCGATTCGAGCGTCTGGGCGTCGAACGCGGCGTCGGCGGCGCCGAAATCGGCGAGCCACGCGGGCGCGGGCGCCGCGTCGTCGTCGCTTGCCCGGACCGCCGGCGCAAGGCGGTATTCACCGCCGTCCTGCACCAGCGTCACGTCGTGCGGATACTGCTCGACCAGCCACGCACGCGCCTGCCCGTCGGTCACGTTCTCCTGCGTGAACTGGTCCAGCGGCTTGGCCACCGCGCCGACCAGGTCGGCGAAACTCTCCACCTGCTTGATCGAGCTGTCGACGATCGCGTCGTACGTGCCATGCACGAGACTCGCGACGAAGGTCGGAAAGTCGATCGCGTCGGCCAGCGCCGCCGCACGCCGGCCGATGGCGTCCGTCGCCTTCTCCTTGGGGGGCGCCGACGCGCCCGGGCCGCCGGCCGGCGCCGCTTGCGGCAACGCGCCGTCCTGCCTGGCCGGGTCGCCCGACCCGGAGCCGTCGACGATCTCGCGGCCGAACGCGTCGCGAGCCAGTGCCACCGCGGGCGTGATCGCGCCGCGTGGGGGCGGAGGGGGAATGTGGCGAGCCATCGCGCGTGTCCCTCGGCAATCAGGCAGGTTGCGGTTCGCGTGCCGCCGGCTGCGTGCCGCTTGCCGGCAGCGGCGGCGCGCCGTCGGCGCCATGCACGGTCTGGAAGCGACCGTCGCCGTTCAGCGTCACCTCGGTCACGCCGACCTGATCCTCCTCGCCGGCATGCCGGAACGTGGTGGTGATGCGCAGCGTGACGCTCGCCCGTTCGGGCGTGCCGGCACCGCGGCCGATATCCGCGCGGACGAATGCGCTCCAGCCGTCGAGCATCTGTCCGTCGCCCGCGGCGATCGTCACGTCGCCGATCGCACCGCCCTGCCACGCCCAGTCGATCGATACCGGCGCCGACGTGCGTCCGCTCGGCCCGTCGATGTACGGCCAGTCGTCGAGCGTGATGTGCGGACCGGCCATGCGCGGCTGCCCGGCGCCGCCCGCCAGCGCATTGGCGGGCTGGACCAGCCCGGCCAGCTGCGCAAGGTCGTAGCTGCGCCCGTCGCGGCGCTCGGTGCGCCGGGTCAGGCTCACGCCGAAGCCGAATTCGCCGCCCGCGGCCGGCGGCGCGACGCCGAGCGCGTAGCCCGCGCCCGCCGCGCTGCCGCGATTGATCAGGTGACCGAACGTGCCGCCCGAATGCATCAGCTGGATCACGCCGATGCCGGCCGCCGCCTCGTACTCCGACACGAAATCCTCGTAGGTCATGATGTAGCGGCTGCCGGTCGCGTGGGTCGGCGGCAGCGTACGCGCGCCGGGATGGCCGGGCGTGCCGACCACCCGGTCCAGCGGGTCGGTGATCCGCACGAAATACGCGTCGCCGCTGCGATACATGCCCGTCACCACCACCGCATGGAAGAAGTTGACCGGCGCGCGCACGACTTCGGCGACCCAGATCGGGCCGTTCGCTTCCAGCAGCCGCCGAAAGCCTTCGGGCGCGAAGCATGCATTGGGTTCCACCGTGAGGCTCGACGCGGCGGCGAACCCCGCCACCTCGGCCGGCGCCAGGCCGTCCCGCATCTGGCGCTCGAGACTGATGCAGCGCGCGAGCAGCGCCGGATCGACGCTCTGGTTGTCGCGCCAGCCGAGCACCATCGACGCGGCCGTCGCCCAGCAGCCCATGTCCGTGGGCTGCGGGACCATCTGCACCTCGTCCCAGTTCACCGTCCAGTCGTCGGCGCCCAACGCGCGCGCGGCGCCCGGGGCCACCGCCAGCGCCTGGCTCATGCCGAAGAAACCGCGGCTCGGGATCGGCGCCTTCAGATGGCCGACATACGCGAGCGTTCCGGGGGCCATCGTGCCGGTCGACAGGCTGGCGAGATCGCCCGGCGGCACCCAGTGCGGCGGCACGCTGACGATCGGCTTGCCTGCGTCCTGAAACGACTGGGCGACCAGTTGCGAACAGAAGAAGCTGTCGGTGTCGGTGCCGTCGCCAAGCTCGATGCGGCCGACGAAACGGCGACAGCGCTGCGCCGCGTCGCCCGACAGCAGGTCGCACGCGCGGCGATCGATCAGGTAGCCGCCGCAGCGCACCAGCCCGACATAGTTGAAGCCGCGATCGAGGTAGCGCGCGGCGGCATCGGCCACCTGCCGCTGCTGCGTATCGGTCAGGCCCGGCACCCGAAACGCGACCGCGAGGCGCGCGTCGGCCAGCGCATCCCCGAGCGGGCGCAGCTGGACGCCGCCCGGAATCGCCTCGATCACCTGCCCGCCCTGACCGACATAGAGCATCGCGTGGCTGACCTCGGCGCCTGAGCCGGCGCGAATGACGCCAGATCCGGGATTGCCGGTGGTGCTGAGGATGATGTCGCCGATCTCCAGCGCGTCGGTGCCGATCGACAGGCCGCCGACGCCGGGATCGAGCGGAATGTCGTCGCCGAGGCCGCGCGCGGCGAACCCGAGCGCCTGGCCGGCCGCCTGCGGCTGGCAGGTGCGGCTGGTGACGAGCCGCATGTAGTAGTCCCAGTCCCAGTTGCCGTCGGGGCACGCGGTATGGCCGGTCGAGGTATCCGCCTCGCGATGGCCCATGATCGTCGTGCGATTGATCGGCAGCTGATACTTGTCGCACAGCGACGCGACCAGCGCCGCCGAGGTTTCGTACTCGAGCTGGGTCGGCGCCAGCGCGTCGAAATGCTGGACGGTGCCGTTGCGACGCGGGTAATCGGCGCCGCCGCGCTTCACCGCAATGTGTTCGATGCCGATGCTCCGCTGGTTCGAGCCCTTGCAGTGCCACGCCGTGTCGGCCTCCGAGACGAACTGGACGACTTCGCCATCCTGCCCGACCAGGTAATGCGAACTCACCTTGGACGACGCATTGGTGAAGGTATTCACCACCTGCTGGACCGTGGGTACATCGGCGATGTGGATGATGATCCGGTCGATCGTCTTGCTGCCGCGCCCCTCGTCGAAATTCGGGCTGGCCGCGGTGCGCGTGACGAGACTGTTCTCACGCGCGCCCAGCGCCAGCGCGCTGGCCGTCGCGGGCGGCTCGGCGGCCGCATCGTCGTCGCTGTACGGCGGCGTATCGATGCCGTACGCCTCGGGGTCGTCGCTCAGGCCGCGCGACCATGCGAGCGCCGACGCGGTGGCGATCGTGCCCGACGCGGCGCGCGAGACGCCGACGAAGATGCTCACCGGGCTGCCGACGCTCACGCCGGCCGCCAGCGTGACGCCGACGAATTCGTCGCGGGCGTTGAACAACGCCGAGATGCCGCCGGCCGGGCTTTCGCCGACCATGACGCCCACCGTCGTACCGGTGCCAGAGAAATCGTCGATATGGCCGCGCAGCAAGCTGATCTGGCCCGTGAGGCTCGCCGACACGATGTAGCCGAAGTCGAGCTCGCCCGACACGAACACGCCGATGTCGTCGCCATTGGCGTCGAAGATGAGGCCGACCGCGCCGGCGCCCCCGGTTTCCAGCCCTGCCCCCGCGCCCGCGCCGATCGAGACCGACAGGCCGTTGCGCGTCGCGACCGGCAGCAGCAACAGCAGCGACGCGGTGGCCGGATTCGCGCTCAGCATCGCGCGCAGCGCGGCCCGCTCGACGCTCGACAGCTTCCGTGGTCGCGGCCAGGTAAAGCCGCGGCGCTCGCCGGCAATGCGGAACTCGGCATCGCCGCTCATTCCCTGCGAGACGGGCGCCGGCGCAACGGCGGGCGCCGGTGCGACAGCGGGCGCCGGGCGCGCGGCCGGCGCCGGAGCGACGGGCGTCGCCACGACAGGCGTGGCGGCATTGAGCGGCGGAAGCGGACCGAACCCGTCGTCGTAATGGACGTCGTGGCGCGGCGCGGCGGGCTCGACGGCCGGCTGCGGCGGGACGGACACGGCGCCCGGTACGGCAGGCGCCGGCACGGCGGTAGCGCCCGGCCGGGTGCCGTCGCCCGCCCAGTTCAGCAGCGGACTCCTGACGGCGGCGGGGCCGCGCGTCGGGAACACGCGGACCCTGCGCAATCCCCGATCGCTGAGCCCCGACAGCGACACGTAGGGACTGTCGGCATTCGGCAGCACGTCGACCGTCCATGCATCGGCATCGGGCGACGCCGCGGTGGCGAGACCGAACCAGAGGCGGCTCGCGCCCGCGAAGCGCGCCAGCACCGCCGGCGGCACCATGAACACCGCTTCGCCGCGCGGAATCGCCAGCAGACCGTCCTCGCGACTGGTATAGAACGTCGACGACGTGCGCCCTTCCTTGCGCATGAACAGCGCGGGATCGGTGGCGATCACCAGTTCCGCGACGCACGGCGCGTGGCCGACGCGAATCGTGAAGCCCAGCATCGGGAAACGGTCGGTCAGGACCATGCGGTTGGGATGGAGTTGCGCTGCCATGTCGTGTCCTCAGCTCTGGTTTTGATCGGGCTCGTCGCGACGGCCGCCGAGCATCGGCTTGCTGCGCGCATCGATCGCGCGCCGTTCGAATTCCTGCGGGGGAAGAATCGCGAGATCCGGTTCCGGGTCGCCGATGTCGGGGATTTCGTGGTGCGTCGCCTCGAACTGGGCGATCGCGCGCGCCAGCAACTGCGCGAGCAGCTTGGCGTGAACCGGGCTAAGCGCGACGCGGCTCATCAACTGGACGTTGCCGGACTGCGGCTCGACCTGTCCGGCATCGATCAGGAACTCGAACGCGTTATGCCCGACCTCGAAATAGTTCGCATAACTGGCGAGCAGCGGCCGGGCCGGGCCCGCTGGCTGGGCCGGGTCCGGCGGGGCGTCCTGGAGTGGCTCGATGACCTGCACGACGGCCTCCTTGCATGGCGACGGTCGGTCTGTCCGTTCTGCTTCGCAAAGAGCGGGCCAACGCGCGCGCGCCGACGCAAGCGCATGATTAGCCGTGGAATTTTCCGACTGGAGCGGAATTCGCGAACGCTGCCGGGCTGTACCATGTGACAGCCGGGCTGTCACACCGATGCAGTGTTGCCGGCGTCCAGGTTGTACTTGGCCAGCTTGCGGTACAGCGTCATGCGCGACCAGTTCATCTGGCGCGCCGCTTCCATCTTGTTCCAGTTGGTCTGGCGCAGGACCGAGACCAGCCGTTCGCGCTCCTGTTCGCCGGCGGAAAAATCCTGCAGGAACAGGCGGCGAAACGCCGGCGGAAGGTCGCCCAGCCCGAACGGGCGCCCTTCCGGCGCATCGATGAACAACGCCTCGACCAGGTTGCGCAGCTCACGTACGTTGCCGGGCCACGGGTAGTGCCGCATGTACTCGAGCAATGCCGGATCGGGCCGCCCCACCCGCATCGCCCGCCGCTGGTTGTGTTCGGCGACGAAGTGATCGACGATCGACGCGATGTCCTCCGGCCGTTCCCGCAGCGGTGGAATCTCGATGCGCGCGACGTTCAGGCGATAGAACAGGTCGGCGCGGAAACGGCGCGCCGCGACCAGGTCCTCCAGTCTTTCGTTGCTGGCGGCCACGATCCGGACATCGACCGGGCGCCGGCGCAGCGAGCCGACCGGCATCACCGTGCGGTCTTCGAGCAGGCGCAGCAGCTTCGCCTGGACAGCGGGCGGCATCTCGCTGACTTCGTCGAGGAACAGCGTGCCGCCGTCGGCCTCGACGAAGCGGCCGGGAAACGCGTGCTGGGCGCTGGTGAACGCGCCGCGCTCGTGGCCGAACATCTCGGATTCGAACAGGCTGTCGGGCACGGCGGCGCAGTTCACCGCGATGAACGGCTTGTCGGTTCGGGTGCTGAGGTGATGGACGGCGGTCGCGACGCGCTCTTTGCCGGTGCCGGTTTCACCGGTCACGAGCACCGTCGTATCGGTTTGCGCGACCTTCGCCAGATAGCGACGCAGGTCGATCATCGCCATGCTCGAGCCGTGCAGCCCGAGTGACGTCGCGCAAATGCCTCCGGTCGTGCTCATGCGCGCGCCGTCCGGCTAGCAAACCGTTGACGGATGATGCGCAGCCCCGAATTTCATCGCCACTTCCCCCCCGCTGGATGTTGAGGAACAAGGCAACCATCCTCGATGGCGATTGTTGGCACGCGTTTAATTAGTACTGGAATGCGTGTTCAATGGATAGCCGCGTGTCACGACGCCGGCCGATAATCAGTGTAGTGTCAATATCGAGGTTCGTACAACCTTCCACGCGCCGACGCTTGCGCACGACATGCCGGCGCGCCAGTGCGGGTGTGAGCCGATCGACCCGGACACGCGCGGACGCGATCGCGAATGTGTCATGTCACGCGTTTTCACCCATCCGTCCGCAATCGGCACGACGAACGGAACACCGATCGCGGCATCCGGTGAATGCGGGTCCTGGCCGTCCGCGCACTGGCTCGCCGACCAAGCCCACGCATGCCGGCTCATCCCACCCGTCACGACGGCGTGGCATCGCTCTCGCGCAGCGTGATGCCCGTCCATACGCCACTTGCGGCCAGTTCGCCGATCAGCTCGACGATCGTTTGCCGCACGGCGAGCGCGGCGGAATTGACGGGGGACGTGTTCGACCAGCACAGGCTCGCGGGCCGGCGAATCTCCGGCTCGACGATCCGGCGCATCTTCGGCCGGCTGGACGGCTCGCGCGACGCCAGCGCGGACGCGGGCAGGATCGTGCACGCGAGGCCCGCCTGCGCGAGCGATATCATCGTCGGCAGCGAATCGATATCCGCGACGATGTTCAGCGGCACCTCTTCGCGCGCGAACGTGCGCTCGAGCAACAGGCGCAGCCCGTTCTGCACGCCCGGTGCGACGAACGGCACGCCGGCGAGCGACGCGAGGGAACAGGTTCGCGTGCGCGACGGCACCGCGCCGCCCGGTTCGCCGAGCAGATACAGCACCTCGTCGAACAGCGGCATCGCGGTAATGCCGGTGGTGTTCGATTCGCGAAACAGGATCGCGAGGTCGAGCCGCCCGTTCGCCAGCAGCTCGCTGATGAAGCCGCTCATGGTCTCGATGTACTGCAGCCGGATGCCCGGATAACGCGCCCGGATCCGTTCGAACAGCGGCACCGCGAGGATCGACGTCATCGTGGTAGGAAACCCCACCGCGACCGTGCCCGACTCGCTGCCCGCGCCCTCCCGCACTTCCTGGCGCAGTTGCTCCATCTGCCGCAGCACGAGCCGCGCATGGCGGTACAGCGCCTGCCCGGCCGCCGTCGGCTTCACACCCTGCGGGCTGCGCACCAGCAGCGCGACGCCGAGGTCGCCTTCGAGCTTCGCGATCTGCTGGCTCAGCGACGGCTGCGCGACGAAGAGTTTTTCGGCCGCTTTCCCGAGGCTCCCGTATTCCACGATGCTGACGAAGTAGCGGAGCTGACGGATGTCCATGGCGGTTCGATCGACGCGAAAGTCATAGGATACCCCTATGACCGGTACATTCAAACGGTATTTCCGCCGCGCCCGCGCTTCACCTACAGTCACTTCATGCCCAGTCAGAACCGCCGGCCGCCCGGCGATGGAGGTGACAGTGAATGCTCCCCGGTCGAATGCCAGTGACGATGTCCAGCAGGTCGCGACCGACCTGATCAGCGTCGAACGCGCGGTCGCATTCGCGGCCACGCTCGACCACCCGATCGTTCCCGCCGCCGGCGATCCGTTGCCGCCCGCCTGGCACTGGCTGTATTTCTGGTCGATCGCGCCGCAGGCCGAGCTCGACCCCGACGGCCATCCGCGCAAGGGCGGCTTCCTGCCGGACCTCGGGCTGCCGCGCCGCATGTGGGCCGGCGGCCGGCTGACGTTCGAACGCCCGCTGCCGATCGGCGCGATCGCGACGCGCACGTCGCGTGTGCTGTCGATCGAGCGCAAGGAAGGCCGCAGCGGCACGCTCGGCTTCGTCACCGTCGAGCATGTGATCGAAACCGCGGGCGAAGTCGCGATCCGCGAGGAACACGACATCGTCTATCGCGGCGCGGCCGCGCCCGGCGCCGCCACGCCTCCACCGAAGGCCGCGCCTGACCCTGCGCAATGGCGGCGCGACATCACGCCGGACGAAGTGATGCTGTTCCGCTATTCCGCGCTGACCTTCAACGGCCATCGCATTCATTACGACCGCACCTACGTGCGCGACGTCGAAGGCTATCCGGATCTCGTCGTGCACGGGCCGCTGATCTCGACGCTGCTGCTCGACCTCGTCACGCGCTCGCTGCCCGGCGCGACGATCAGCGAATACGCGTATCGCGCGGTGCGGCCGACCTTTCTTGGCCACCCCTTCAGCGTGTGCGGCCGCCTCGCCGACGACGGCAAGACCGTCGAGCTCTGGGCGAGCGACCACGACGGCTGGCTGACCATGTCCGCGAGCGCGACCCTCGCCTGATCCATACCGACGCTTTCCCTGCTACGACCCATGAACCCTACCGACGCGTACCAAGACATTCGCGAAGCCGTTCGCGACCTGTGCGGCGAGTTTCCCGCCGACTATTTCCGCGGGATCGACGAAGCGCGCGGCTATCCCGAAGCGTTCGTCGACGCGCTGACGAAAGCCGGCTGGCTCGCCGCGCTGATTCCGCAGGAATACGGCGGCTCCGGCCTCGGCCTGACCGAGGCGTCGGTGATCATGGAGGAAATCAACCGCGCGGGCGGCAACTCCGGCGCGTGCCACGGCCAGATGTACAACATGGGCACGCTGCTGCGCCACGGTTCGGCCGAGCAGAAGCAGCGCTATCTGCCGAAGATCGCGAGCGGCGAGCTGCGCCTGCAGTCGATGGGCGTGACCGAGCCGACCACCGGCACCGACACGACCAGGATCAAGACGACCGCCGTGCGCAAGGGCGACCGCTACGTGATCAACGGCCAGAAGGTGTGGATCTCGCGCGTGCAGCACTCCGACCTGATGATCCTGCTCGCGCGCACGACGCCGCTGTCCGACGTGCAGAAGAAATCGGAGGGGATGTCGATCTTCATCGTCGATCTGCATCACGCGATCGGCAACGGGATGACCGTGCGGCCGATTCCCAACATGGTCAACCACGAGACGAACGAGCTGTTCTTCGACAACCTCGACATCCCCGCCGAGAACCTGATCGGCGACGAAGGCCAGGGCTTCAGGTACATCCTCGACGGGCTGAACGCCGAGCGCACGCTGATCGCCGCCGAATGCATCGGCGACGGCTACTGGTTCGTCGACAAGGTGTCGCAGTACGTGAAGGATCGCGTCGTGTTCGGTCGCCCGATCGGCCAGAACCAGGGCGTGCAGTTTCCGATCGCCCGCTCGTTCATCAATGTCGAGGCCGCGAGCCTGATGCGCTTCGAGGCCGCGCGCCGGTTCGACGCGCACGAACCATGCGGCGCGCAGGCGAACATGGCGAAGCTGCTCGCGGCCGACGCGTCGTGGGAAGCCGCGAACGCGTGCCTGCAATTCCATGGCGGCTTCGGCTTCGCGTGCGAATACGACGTCGAGCGCAAGTTCCGCGAGACGCGCCTGTACCAGGTCGCGCCGATCTCGACGAACCTGATCCTGTCGTATGTCGCGGAGCACATCCTCGGCCTGCCGCGGTCGTTCTGACGGGAGTGACGAGCATGCGTCCACTGGAAGGCATCAAGGTCGTCACGTTCGAGCATGCGATCGCCGCGCCGTTCTGCACGCGTCAGCTCGCGGATCTCGGCGCGCGCGTGATCAAGATCGAGCGGCCGGGCGTCGGCGATTTCGCGCGGGGCTACGACGAACGCGTGTCGGGACTCGCGTCGCACTTCGTGTGGACCAACCGCTCGAAGGAAAGCATTACCCTCGACGTCAAGCAGCCCGCGGCGCTCGACGTCGTGCACAGGCTGCTCGCGGATGCCGACGTGTTCGTGCAGAACCTCGCACCTGGCGCGACGCAGCGCCTGGGGCTCGACTACGACACGCTGCGCGAGCGCTATCCGCGGCTGATCGTCTGCGACATCTCCGGCTATGGGCTCGACGGGCCGTTTCGCGACAAGAAAGCGTACGACCTGCTGATCCAGAGTGAATCCGGATTCCTGAGCATTACCGGCTCCGACGGCGAGCCGGCCAAGGCCGGGTGCTCGATCGCCGATATCGCGGCGGGCATGTATGCGTATTCGACCATCCTTGCCGCGCTGATCGAGCGCGGCCGCACCGGACGCGGCCGGCACATCGACGTGTCGATGCTCGAAAGCATGGTCGAGTGGATGAGCTATCCGCTCTACTACGCGATCGACGGCCAGTCGCCGCCGCGGCAAGCCGGCGCGTCGCACGCGACGATCTTTCCGTATGGTCCGTTCAAGGCCGGTGACGACCACACCGTGATGCTGGGCCTGCAGAACGAGCGCGAATGGAAAAGCTTCTGCGAGACCGTGCTCCGCATGCCCGAGCTCGCGGCCGACGAGCGCTTCGGGTCGAACAGCCGCCGCGTCGCGAATCGTGACGACCTCGCATCCGTCATCGTCCGCGCGTTCTCGACGCTCACGGCCGCCGACGTGATCGACCGGCTCGAGCAGGCCGGTATCGCGAACGCGCGGATGAACGACATGCATGGCGTGTGGACACATGAACAGCTCGCCGCCCGGCACCGCTGGACGCGGGTCGACACGCCTGCCGGCGAGATCCCCGCGCTGCTGCCGCCCGGCATCGCGCCGAGCGACGAGCCGCGCATGGATCCCGTGCCGGCGCTCGGACAACATACCGACGCCGTGCTGCGCGAGCTCGGCTATGCCGATGAACAGATTCACACGTTGCATGCATCCGGCGCCGTTTGACCGGGCCTTTCCGCGCTGATCGCAGCGCGCCCCTCATCACACTATCGAAGCGTCTCCGCGCCTGGTCAGCAGACGCGAGAGCGCCACACATCCGGAGACATCATGGCGAACACCGTCAATGCCGCCGGCCGGCTCGACCGGCTGCCTGTTTCAAGGTTCCACTGGAAGATACTCGGGCTGATCGCCGGCGGCGCGTTCCTCGACGCGTTCGACATCTATCTCGCCAACGGCTCGGTCGCGTCGATGGTCAAGGACGGGTTCACCGATCTGCGGCACGGCGCGATGTTCGTGTCGTCGACGTTCGTCGGGATGATGATCGGCGCGTTCGTCGCGGGGTATGTCGGTGACCGGCTCGGGCGGCGGTATTCGTATCAGCTCAATCTCGCAGTGTTCGGGCTCGCGTCGATCGCCGCGTGTTTTGCGCCTGACATCGAGTGGTTGATCGTGCTGCGGTTCATCATGGGGATCGGGCTCGGGGCGGAACTGGTCGTCGCGGCCGGGACGCTCGCCGAGTTCGTGCCGCCCGACACGCGCGGGAAGTGGGTGTCGCTGCTGGCGATCATTACCAATAGCGGGCTGTTCGCCGCGCTGGCCGCGGGATACTGGATCATTCCGCATCTCGGCTGGCGCTATATGTTCGCGCTGGCCGGTGTCGGGGCGCTGGTCGTGTGGTTCATGCGCAAGCGGATGCCGGAATCGCCGCGCTGGCTCGAATCCGTCGGGCGGCTCGACGAGGCGGAGGCGACGCTTGCCGCGATCGAGCAGGAGGTGAGCCAGCAGGTCGGCACGCTGCCGCCGGTGCGGCGCACCGTGGATCTGCATGTCGGGAAGGTGCCGCTCGGCGTGCTGTTTTCGAAGGGGATGCGTGGGCGTATGGCGGTCGCCGCGTTGACTGCGATCGGCGTGAACGTCGGGCTCTATGGCTTCATCGCGTGGCTGCCGACGTTTTTCGTCACGCAGGGGTTGTCGGTCGTCAAATCGCTCGGCTTCGTGTTCCTGATGTCGATCGGGTCGCCGGTCGGCGGGTTGATCGGGTATCTGATCGCGGACCGGATCGGCCGTGCGAAGGGGATCGTGATCGCTTCGCTGCTCAGCATCGCGCTCGGCTGGCTGTATGTGTCGCTGCGCGATACCACGGCGATCATTCTGGTCGGGTTCTGTCTCGTCAGTGCGATCTATACGATCACGACGCTTGGGTTGTTTGGGTATATTCCGGAGCTGTTTCCGACCGAGGTGCGGCTGCGTGGCACGGGTGTCGCGGGGATGTGCGGGCGGATGTCGTCGATCGGGACGCCGGCGCTGGCACTCGCGCTTTATCAGGCGTTCGGTGTATCAGGCGTGATCGCGATGGTCAGCGCGACACTCGGCGTGCTGTGTGTCGCGATCGGGTTGCTGCGGGTCGAAACGGGGCGGCAGGCGCTGGAGGAAGTTGCGCCGGGGACGAGCGACGCGGATGGTGCGGCGGTCGCGCCCGGGGCGACGCAAGTTTGATTGTCGATAAAATCGGATATTCCCAAATCCGTGCAAATCGGTAATCTACGAGGGTTCGGTGAACGAAACAGCCTCGCTGCCTGAATGCAACCATTCGGATCGCGCCATGACTGAGCCTCGTCTGACATTCCTTGACCAGAAGGAATGGGAAACCTGGTTGACGCAAAACGGCGGCACCTCGACCGGGATATGGCTGCGCCTCGCCAAAAAGGGCGCCGGCCAGCCGACCGTCACTTACGAACAGGCGCTGGAAAGCGCCCTTTGTCATGGCTGGATCGACGGCAAGAAGCAAACCGAAAGTGAAGCAACCTGGTTGCAACGCTTCACGCCACGCTCCGCAAAAAGTATCTGGTCCAGGCTCAACAAAGAGCGGGCCGAAGCGCTGATCGCCGCAGGCAGAATGCTTCCTGCGGGTATGCGGGAAATCGAGAAAGCCAAACAGGATGGCCGCTGGGAGGCGGCCTATACGTCCGCCAGCAACTCGGTCGTGCCGGACGACCTGCAGGCCGCGCTGGATGCCAATCCCAAGGCCAGCGCGTTCTTTGCGACGCTGAACGGCCGAAACCGCTACGCGATCCTGTTTCGGATACAGAACGCCAAAATGCCCGCAACACGGGTGCGCAAGATCGAGGAGTTCATCGGCATGCTGAATCGCGGCGAAACCATTCATCCGTAGACCGGAAGTTCGACAGTCGAAGAAAGTCGCCAGACGCCATGTGCGCCCCGCCCATTCGAACAATCAGCCGGAGCACGTTGATGAGCAAGCGTGACCGAAACCCAGCCAGCGCGCCGGTACGCAGAAGAGCGTGCACGTTGACCATTCTGGCGGCATGTTGGCTGTCGTGCGTGGGGCTGTCGGCGCGTGCGTCCGACGACACCACCAGCTTGCGCGCGCTATACCAGAATCTGAAACCCCAGCTCGACCACAACGCGTTTCATCGGCGGCTGTATCTGGATTCCCAGGAATCATCCTCCACGGTCACGGGCGAAATCTACGCAGAAGTGGACTACCCATTCGCGACCGTCAGCGACGTCCTTGATTACCGGTCGCAAGGCCTGGCGAACTGGTGCGATCTCCTGATCCTGCATCCGAATATCAAGTACTGCCGCGCCTCTGGCACGAATAGCGACAACATGCTGACCCTGAATCTCAGCAAACGGGAAGCCGCCGCGGAGCTCCAGTCCACTTACCGCCTGTATTTCCGTTACGATGCGGCGGCCAGGGCCCCGGGATACTTCAAGGTCAAACTCCGCGCCGACAGCGGGCCGTTGAACACCCGGGATTACCAGATTGTCCTGGAGGCGGTGCAGCTCGGTAGCGACCACACGTTCCTGCATCTGACCTATGCATTCAGCTATGGCCTGGTCGGGCGCCTTGCGATGAAAAGCTTTCTGGCAACGTTTGACCGCGGCAAGGTCGGCTTCACCAAGGTCGCCAGTCCGGCCGCGGCACAAGGGGAATACGTCGACGGGGTACGAGGCCTCGTGGAGCGCAACACCATGCGCTACTACCTGGCCATCGATGCCTATCTTGCCGCACTATCGAGCCCGCCCGACAAGCAGCTGGAGCAACGCCTGAGCACGTGGTTCAGTTCCAGCGAGCAATATGCGCGGCAGCTGCACGAAATCGACCGGCAGCAGTACATGCGGATGAAACAGGACGAATACCGCCGCCAGCAGACGGAGTAGCAGGCGGCGAATCGCCGGCGGACAAGCAGAACGTTCGCGACGAGCCGTTATGAAAAGCGGACGCATCGCCGTGGCACTCGCGATCCGACGCTCGCGACGCCTGGTTTAAATGTATAAGGCGGGACTGGACCGAACAGACAGCGTCAGTTCGTCTGACTCAGTCCGGCCATGAACAGACGATCAAAAGCGTACGCTGGCTGACCGGGTCCGAACCACGACCGGACAACCAATCGATACATTTTCCAGACGTTAAAGTTGTCGACGCGGTATGGAAAATGCGCACGTAATGGTATCGAGACTGATAAGGCGCCAGGTTCCAAGGCGCCGGAGGCTATCAAAATGGACGTGCTGAGAGTGGCGCAGGAAGCGGGGTTGGCAGTGCTCCTGGAGGCGCGCATCGGCCGGCAGGAGTACAGCAGCGTATCCGGATCAAAGGATGCGTTGCTGCGCTTCGCTGAGGCGATTCGAACGGCGACGGTGCAGGAACTTCGCTTGCGCGCCCGCCTGAAACTTCATTCCCGTCCTTCACAATGTTGGTGGCGTTCAAAGGGCAAACGCGCTGGAACCAGCCCCGCCAGCAAATCTGAAGACCTTTTACGCTGCGGTGCAGAGACAGGGGATCCACTTATCCGTCTGCGCGTGAAAAACATTACACGGTGAACGTTTCTATTTATCGACCGCGCGCGCCTGTGGCATCAGCGCCGCAACAAAAAAGTCCGAATCGTGACGGCACCCCAGCCTGAGGACGGGAGAGCTTGCCCGTCCACTAAGGCGTTTCGTCCCCGTGGGGGCCGTTGCTGTTGAGAGAAGCAATAAGCAGATCATTCAACCGGGCAATATCAGCCGGTTTGACCAGGTGTTGATCGAAACCCGCCTGTTTTGCACGGTGGAAATCTTTCTCCCCTCCGTATCCGCTGAGCGCGACCAGCAAGGTGTCTGCAAAACCGGGCATCACGCGTAGTCGACGGGCGACCTCGTAGCCGTCCATGCCCGGAAGACCGATATCGAGCAGGACAACGTCCGGATGAAAGTCCACCGCGAGCAGCAGCGCGGATGGGCCATCGCGTGCGACCTTCACCTCGTGTCCGTTGAGTTTCAGCAGCATCGCCGTGCTTTCGCCTGCATCGGTGTTGTCATCCACGACAAGAATGCGTCGCGGTGCGGCCGGAAGTGCGAGTTGTCCTTCGTCACCGGCTTTTGATTGCGGCGTTCCAGGTACCGTGCCCGCCAAGACTGGAAGCCGGAAAACAAATGTACTGCCCCGGCCCGGCCCATCGCTCGCGGCGTGGACGGCTCCGTGGTGCAGCTCAGCCAACTGATGTACCAGGGCGAGACCCAGCCCCAGGCCGGCGCCCTTCCGGTCGAGCGAACGCTCCGCCTGTACGAAGATGGTGAAGATGGTTGGCAGGAAGTCCGCCGCCATACCAATGCCGTTGTCGGCGATTGTCAGCACCGCGTCGTCGCCGTCGCGTACCAGCGACACGTCTATGCGCCCCCCGTGCGGCGTATATTTGATAGCGTTGCCCAGCAGATTGGTCGTGATCTGCTCAAGTCGCATCGCATCTCCTTCGACCGCAAGCGGCTGGGCCGGCAATTCAAGCGTCAGCTCGTGCTGATGCGCATCGATCTCCGGGCGCATTGCGGCCACGCCGTGTTGCACAATCTCCCCGAGATCGACCGGCTCGAGATTGAGCTTGATGATGCCACGCGTAATCCGGGACACATCCAGCAAATCGTCAACCAGGTCGATTTCGTGCTTCAGCTGGCGTCTTGCCGCCACGCGCGCGCGCTCTTGTGTCGCCGCGTCGATGTCCGCACACTCCCATACCTCGAGGCCGTTGCTGATCGCGACGAGGGGATTGCGCAGTTCGTGCGCCAGCATCGCGAGAAACTCGTTCTTCTGACGATCGGCTGCTTCCAGTCGTTCCACCGCAAGGTGTTGCTGGGTAATGTCGTTAATGGTCAACAGAATCAGTTCGCGCGCCCGTTCGGCCACACGGGCGGCATTCAATCGCATCGTGCGCGGGCCAATGCCCTCAAAATCATGAGTGATCTCGAAGTCCCGGATCACCGTTCGCTGCGGGAGCAGCGTCTCGAGAAGCTCACGGAGCCTAGGGATATTCCACTGCCGGTTTCCGAGTGAGAAAAGCAGTGCGCCGATCGTATCTTCCGCACTGGTCTGGAAGGTCTGATAGAACGCACGGTTGGCGCGTACCACACGAAGGTCCGCTCCCAGCACGAGCAGCGGCTCGGACATCGTCTCGATGATCGCGTCGGCGTGGTCACGCGCACGGACCACGTCGTCGTGAAGGGACCTGAGTTCGTGATTGCGATAGCGCAACTCGTCATTGGTGGTCGAGAGCTCCTCGTTCAATGACTGAAGCTCTTCCTTGGCCGTCTCAAGTTCTTCATTGGTGCTCTGGAATTCCTCGTTGCTCGAGAGGAGTTCCTCTTCGCTTGACTTGAGCTCCTCACGTGCGCTTTCGTGCTCCTCCAGTATTGTCCTCATCTGCGTACGCATCGCGCCCACTTCGGCGTTCAGTCGCGCGATCTCATCGTCCCTGGGGTCCGTCTCTTCAGCGGCTGCCTTACGGTGCAGACGCTTGCGCAACGCCTGCAACATCAGCGCCTTCAGCGTTTCCTGCCCAGGCCCCGACAGCCCGTCTGCGCGTTGGGGTGCGCTCTCAAAAAAGATCAGGAACCACCGACCCTCCACGTCAGCGATCTGCAGGGGATGGACTTCAAGGCTCGCGGTTCCCGGCCCGCTGGCGTTACCGATCTGCAATCCGGTCTTGCGTACGGCCACGCCTTCTTGTCGAACCTGCCTGATCGCGTCACTGATCGCCAGAAAAACTTCCGGGCGCGCAAGCCGCTGGAGACTGGTGATCGGAGGGCCACTCGGGTTGAACAGATAGGCAGAGGTGTCGCCGCGATACTCGATGACGTTCAGATCCTCGTCACACAGGACAGAGGACGGCGCGTATTTCGCCAGTGTGATGCGATCGACTTCGGCGCGAAGCGACGACGCCTCACCGCGACCGTTTCGGCTGTCAGATACGCTTCGGGAGCTGGCAGCAGACTGCGGGACCGATGGCGACTTCAGGCGAACCTCGGGCAGCGGTCCAAGGCGGGGCTTTTTGCTATATAGTTTGCTGCGCTTGTTTTCGACGACACCGAAGAGCTCTGAGAAGGCGCCCACTGTCTCCGAAGGGCCCAACATCAGCACGCCGTCTGGCTTCAGTGCGTAATGAAAGAGCGGCATCACGCTCTTCTGGGCCGCCGCGCTCAGGTAGATCAGCAGGTTACGACAGCTCACCAGATCCATTCGCGAAAACGGTGGGTCGCTCACGACGTCGTGCCGCGCGAATGTACAAAGGTCCCGCACCGACTTGTCGACACAGTAATACTCGCCGTCGCGCATGAAAAACTGCTCCAGCCGTTCGGGCGACACATTGCGCGCGATGTTCTCGATATACCGACCGGCGCGCGCCGTTTCGAGAGCATCGGCGCTGATGTCGGTCCCGAAGATCTGGATAATCATGTTCGCCGCACGGTCGCCGAGATATTCCATCAGGCATATCGCGATCGAATAGACCTCCTCGCCAGTTGCGCACCCAGGCACCCAGATCCGGAGGGATTCTCCCGCTTCTTTGCCCTCCGCGACACGCGGAAATACAATCTCGGTCAACGCCTCGAATGTCTCCGGATCCCGAAAAAATTCGGTCACGTGGATGAGCAGATCGCGCCCGAGTGTCAGCGTCTCCGCAGGATCGGATTCGAGTACCGCGACGTAGTCTGCAACCGATGTCAGTTGCCGCAATGCCATGCGGCGCGATAGTCTGCGCTGCATCGTGCCATGTTTATAGCGGGTGAAGTCCACGCCGCAGGCCGTGCGAAGCAGGCGGAATACGGCGCGCAGACTCGTGTCCGTGGGCTCGATAAAAGTGCCTTTCGCGGGTACCGGTACTGATCTGAGATGAGGATGTCGCCCGATGCGCATCATCTCCTGTGCGATATCTCGCGGAGAAAGCACTCGATCGACGCAGCCCAGCCCGATCGCCGCATGGGGCATGCTGTTAAAGTGCGCCGACGCATCCTGGGCGAACGTGATGCCGCCTTCGCTCTGGATTGCCTGCAGACCCAGCGCGCCATCCGAACCGCTGCCGGAGAGAATGACGCCTATTGCGTTGGAGCGCTGGTCCCTGGCAAGTGACTCCAGCAGGTCGTCGACAGGCATAGGTGGCCCGGGCCTCCCGTCGCGTGGCCGCAACCTGATACGGCGCTCGACCACCAGCATGCTTGTGTTCGCAGGAATGACGTACAGATGGTCCGCTTCGACGGCCATCCCATCAACGGCTTCCTGAACCGGCATGGACAGGCGTTTGGCGAGGATTTCTGGAACGATGCTGTGCCGGGAAGGATCGAGATGCAGCACGACCAGAAAAGCCATCCCGCTGACAGCCGGTATGTCGGCCATCAATTCGGAAATCGCCTCAAGTCCGCCTGCCGAGGCGCCGATCCCGACCAGGGGAAAGGCCGGTGACAGCGATTCGGGCGCCGTTGTTGCGGGATGGGTCAAGTCGTCTCCAGTGATGCGAACAAGTCGTCTGTGCGGGTCGCACGGCGACGCGGAAGAAACCCACAATCCGTGCGCACTTCACGTGCCATCCCCCGCAATACTCCCGTGGCCCGCCGACACCGGAAGGGGCCGCCAGTTTCAACGGTTCCGGGGACCGGTTATGAGGGGCTCCACGTCATCTGCTGGCGACACCGGGATAGCCCCTTCCTGCTGCTCGATCCAGGCGGCCAGTGCCTGCTTGATGATCCAGCCACGCGAACGGTCGAGACGCGTCGCAAGCTGGTCGACTTTCTCTGCCAGTGGCAAAGGGACGTGTGCGGTAAGCACCCTGGTGGTCCCATTGGTCATGACGGTCTCTTCCTTTGCGTTCGGAGGATCGGTGTGCCGGTCAGCGTCGTCAATTCAGTTCACTGCCGACCTCGCCGCACGACAGTTGCCTGACTTGAATTGTAGTTCTTTAATCAGAATGATTTGGATCGATTATGACGATCGGCTGAAGTCAGTTCGAAAGCGGACGGAGGCGGACGGAGGCGGATCGCGCCTGAATGACTCAGACGGGTCGATCACGGCCCTTGATGAAGTGACGGCCGAGCAATCTCAGACCTGATCTGACGCTGACTGAGTGATCAGGTCTTGACTTGCACAGTTCAAACGTCCGTTCGGCCGCCAAGTTGTAAGCGATCCTGGATTCAGTGCGCCCTTGCCGGCCGACCCGATGTGCGGCAAAGCCGCGCCACCCGCCTGCGGGCCTCCAATCGCCCGTCTTTTCGATGGCTGGCGTCAGCCGCCCAACGGATCAGCGTTAGTGTTTACCGCGACCACCCGCAGGCTTCCCAGCCGGCTTGCGCGCCCCCGCAACCGCCTTGCCCGCGGGTTTGCCTTTACCGCGCGGCTTTTGCACGCTGAACGGGCTACCGTTCAACACGCTCGCGCCCTTGCCCACGGCTCCGGCCCCCTGCCCCACCGCCTTGCGCTTGCCCTCACCGCCTTGCGGCCGCGGCTTTTCCCCGGTCACCGGCATGGCCGCCGCCCCACCTTGCGGCACTTTGGGCTTCTTCGGCTTTTTAGGCTTCTTGATGATCTGCCCGGTCGAGCTGGTTTCCGGCACGCGGTGTTCCGCTTCAAACCCCGGCTCTTCTTCGCGGCGCAGCGTCTGCCCGATCAGCGCCTCGATCGCGGCCAGTTGCGGTGCTTCATCCGCACACACGAGCGACACAGCCACGCCGCTGGCACCCGCGCGCCCGGTACGCCCGATCCGGTGCACGTAATCCTGCGCGACGATCGGCAGATCGACGTTGATCACGAGCGGCAAGTCATCGATATCCAGCCCGCGCGCAGCCACATCGGTGGCGACCAGCATCTGCACTTCGCCCGTCTTGAAGCGCTCGAGCGCACGCAGCCGCGCCGGTTGCGGTTTGTCGCCGTGGATCGTGTCGACCGCATAGCCCGCCTCGTCCAGCATGGCCGCCAGATACTCCACGCCATTGCGGGTCTTGACGAACACCAGCGCGTGGTCCCAGTTGTTCTCGGCCACCAGGTGCATGAAGAGGTCCGGCTTGTTCCGCTTGTCGACCGTCACCACCCACTGCTTGATCTTGCTGGCCGTGACATTGGGCGGGCTGACGCTGATATTGACCGGGCCGCGCAGAATGCTCGCCGCCATCGCGCGGATATCGTCGGTAAACGTCGCGGAGAACAGCAGGGTCTGGCGCTGAACCGGCAGCGCGGCAAAGACGGCATTGAGCTCGCGCGCGAAGCCCAGATCGAGCATGCGGTCGGCCTCATCCAGCACCAGCGTTTCGACTTGATCGAACTGCACGGCATTCTGGCGGTTGAGATCCAGCAGACGGCCCGGCGTGGCAACGAGCACATCGACGCCTTTGCGCAACTTCATCATCTGCGGGTTGATGCTCACGCCGCCGTAGGCGGCCAGAAATCGCAAGTCGAGGCCCTTGCCGTAAGCGACGAAGCTTTGCAGCACCTGCTCGGCCAGTTCACGCGTCGGCACCAGCACCAGAACCCGCGCACGGTTGCTGGACACCGCCGGGCCCTGCTGCACGAGCCGCTGCAACAGCGGCAGCGCGAAACCCGCCGTCTTGCCCGTGCCGGTCTGCGCGCCAGCCATCACGTCCTTGCCGCCGAGCACCGCGGGAATCGCCTTGACCTGCACCGGCGTAGGTGTCTGGTAATTGAGATCCTGCAGATTACGCAGCAAGGGGTCGATCAGGCCGAGCGAGGCAAAAGACATGGACGTGTTCCGGGCTAAAACCGCAATTCTAGCGGTTGCCGCTGATCGCACCGTGCAGATCAGTGCGCCCACGCGCCTTCACCGAAACAGCTTCATCGCCGTCATGAGGGTATTGACGACGCCCCACGCAAGCTGACTCAGCACGTAGCGCCAAAACATGGCGAGCACCGCCTTGTTGGTCGGGTGGGCGGAAGCGACCCGATGACACCGATCAAAATGATCGATTCGGTCATATTAGGGTTTTCATTGACTGATTCAGTCATGAAATCAGCTAGAATGCACACATCGCGCAACTGTTTTGATTGAAACGAGCACACCGTTCCGTCATTCGAGTTGCACTGGCTGACGTGCGTGGCGGCGCCATCGTGCCCGCAAGCGCGCAGTCCTGCCGATGTCTGCCTAACCCATGGAGACGGCGCTTTCGCCCGCCGTCCCTTCCGCGATGGAGCACGCATGTCAATGTCGTTCAAGGGGATCGTTCCCGCGCTCATCACGCCGATGACGGCGGACGAGGACGTCGATGAAGACGGCCTGCGCGCGCTGGTCGAACGGCTCATCGAATCGGGCGTGCACGGGCTCTTCGTGCTCGGCACCAATGGCGAATTCATCGCGCTGAGCGAAGAAGAGAAACTGCGCATCGCGCGCACCGCGGTCAGCCAGGCCCGCTCGCGCGTGCCCGTCATCGCGGGCACCGGCGCTTATGCGACGCGTGACGTGATCGACCTGAACCGGAAGATGACCGAGGTCGGCGTGGATGCCGTTTCGGTGATCACGCCGTATTTCAACGGCGCGACGCAACCGGAGCTCTACGCTCACTACAAGAAGATCGCCGAGGCCACGCCGCTTCCGGTCATGCTCTACACGATCCCCGCGAAAGCGGGCATCACGCTGACGGTCGATACCGTGCGCCGGCTTTCGGAGATTCCGAACATTCGCGGCATCAAGGACAGTGGCGGCGACTTCGATCGCTTGCTGCAACTGATCAACCTGCGCCGCGACGACTTCGCGGTCTTCACCGGCACCGACTCGATGATTCTCTGGACGCTGATCGCCGGCGGCGACGGTGCGGTCGCCGCGACGACCAATGCCGTCCCGCAGGTCGTCATGTCCATCTGGAACAAATTCCAGGCGGGCGATATCGCCGGCGCACGCGTCGCCCAGGAATCGCTGCGTGCGCTGCGCGATGCGTTCGCGCTGGGCACGATGCCCGTCGTGCTGAAAACCGCCGCGCACATGCTCGGGATGCCCGCAGGCCCCGCGCGCTCCCCCGCCCAGCCGCTCGACGCCAGCGCGCGCGAGCGCCTGGCGCAAGCGCTCTCCATCTACCACGACGCCGCGCGCGGCCACTGAAACAGGTCATCAGCATGACTACCTATCACTTCCAGACCGTCAAGCACGTCATCCATGGCGCCGGCAGCCTCGACACGCTTCCCGACAAGCTGTCGCTGCTCGATACGCCGGTCGAGCGCATTGCGCTGATCACGCAACCTGCCATGGAAGAACTGGGCATCGCCGATCGCGTGATCGAATCGCTCAACGCGAAAGACGTCGACGTGCGCATCATTCGCGGCGTCGAGCCGGAGCCGACCATCGGCAACGTCGAGACGGTGTACCAGGAGCAGATCGCGCCTTTTGCACCGCAGGCGATTCTGTCCATCGGCGGCGGCAGCGTGCTCGATGCGGCGAAGCTGTTCGCGGTCCGGCTGACCAACGACGAACCGCTGCGCAACTGGCTCGGCATCGACCTGATCAAGCACCCGGGCGTGCCGATGATCCTGGTGCCGACGACCGCCGGAACCGGCTCCGAAGTCACGCCCAACGCGATCGTGACGCTGCCGGACGAAGCGCTGAAGGTGGGAATCGTCAGCCGTCACCTGCTGCCGCAAATCGTGATTCTCGATGCGGAGCTGACACTCGGCCTGCCGAAGCCGATCACAGCCGCGACCGGCATGGACGCATTCGTGCATGCGCTCGAATCGTACATCTCGACGAAGGCGAACCCGATCAGCGACATGTACGCGATGGAGTCGATGCGCCTGATCGGCGCCAACATCGTCGAAGCGTACGAAAACGGCCGGTCGCTGAAAGCACGCGAAGCGATGATGCTCGGATCGATGTACGGCGGCCTCGCGCTCACCGCCGCCGGCACGGCAGCGGTGCATGCGCTTGCCTACCCGCTCGGCGGCATGTTCAACGTCACGCACGGCGTCGCGAACGCGATGCTCCTGCCGCACGTGATGGCCTTCAACCTCGATGCGATCGAAGGCCGGCTGTCGAACGTTGCGCGCGCACTCGATCTGGCATCGAAAACGGACGCGGACCCGGTCGCGGCGCGCAAGCTGATCGACAAGATGGAGGAATGGACGGCGGCCGTCGACATTCCGCAGGACCTGCGCAAGTTCGGCGTGTCCGAAGAACATCTCGACGCGTTGGCGGTCGCGGCATCGAAGGTCAAGCGCCTGCTCGGCAACAATCCGAAGGCGCTGACGCTCGACGACATGAAATCCATCTACAGCCGCCTGCTGCCATGAACGCGAACGCGGTCGCACAGCACGCGGCACGGCTCCTGATCGTCGCCGACGACCTGTCGGGCGCGGCCGATTGCGCGGTGGCCGGGCTGCGTCACGGCTTGACGGCGATGGTCCTGCTCGACACCGAGCATGCGCGGGCGCCGACGAACGGCGTGGACATCCTGTCGGTCGACGTGGACTCGCGCCGTGCATCGAAGGACGAGGCCGCCCGACGCAACGTCGCCGCCGTCGAGTCGCTGTCGCACGCCGGCACGCGTATCTACAAGAAGGTGGACTCGACGCTGCGAGGCAATGTCGCGGCGGAGGTCGCCGCGCTGGCGTCGCAGCTTGGCATGGCGATCGTGTGTCCCGCCTACCCGGCATCCGGCCGCGCCACGCGGGACGCGCGGCAATGGGTGCGCGGCGTGCCGGTCGAAGCCAGCGAATACTGGCGCAACGAAAACATCCCGGGCAAGGCCGACCTGGTTGCGCTGCTCTGCGCCGAACATCTGCGCGTCGCCTACGCGGCAATCGGCACGGTGCGCGGCGAACCGGGCGCGCTCACGGCGTGCCTGCGGGAGATGCAATCCGAGGGCGCGCAAGCCGTCGTGTGCGATGCGGAGTCCGACGACGATCTGCAACGCATTGCCCGCGCATCCGCGGCGCTCGACAACGTGTTCTGGGTCGGCTCGGCCGGCCTGGCCCCCGCGGTCATCGAAGCGCTGGTGCCACCCCGCGGCATCACCGAACCGGCAGCCAACGGTGACGCTCCGCAAGGACCGGTGCTCACGGTCGTCGGCAGCATGTCGAGCATCTCGCATGCGCAGGTGGAGTACCTCAAGGCCAACGCCGGTGCCAGTCTCGTTGCGCTCGAGGTCGCCGTCCCCGCGCTGGATGACCCGCGCAGCGACGTGACGACGGTCGTATGCGACGCCCTGCGCCGCGGCCGGCATGTGGTGGTCTCGTTGAGCCAGACGCAGCGCGGCGACGTGAAGGACGGCCTGCTGTTCTGCAATCGTCTCGCGTCCTTGCTTGCGCCCGCCGTGCGCCATGCAGGCGCGATCATCGCGACCGGCGGCGAAACGGCGCGCGCGCTGCTCACCGCGGCCGGCGCGAGCGCGTTGCGCGTCATCGACGAAATCGAGGACGGCATGCCGCTGCTCGAATGCCGGCTGCAAGGAAAGACACTCCCCGTCGTGACCAAGGCCGGCGGCTTCGGCCAGCCCGGGTCGATCCATCACGCGTGGCGCCGGCTTGCGAATGAAGGCAAGACGGCCAATACCGCTCAAACCAATTTGTGAAGGGAACTGCCATGGACAACCGTCCGATCATCGGCATCACCATGGGCGACGCAGCCGGCGTCGGACCGGAAATCATCATGAAAAGCCTTGCCCATGCGTCCGTGTATGAGGAGTGCCGTCCCGTGGTCATCGGCGACGCCGCGCGCTTGCGGGACGCCGGCCGCAGGGCGGGCGTCGATCTCGAGGTGCGTGCCGTCGGCCGTCCGTCCGACGGCGCGTTCCGCGTAGGGGTCGTCGATTGCATCGACATGGCGCTCATTCCCGCCGACCTGCCCTATGGCAAGCTGTCCGCGGTCGCCGGAGACGCCGCCTATCAATACATCGCCCGCACCGTCGAGCTGACGTCGAAAGGCGAACTCGACGCGATCTGCACAGCGCCGCTCAACAAGGAAGCGTTGCATGCCGGCGGCCATATTTTCCCCGGACACACGGAAATGCTCGCGCATCTGACGGGCATCGACGAGGTGTCGATGATGCTGGTCGCGCCCAACCTTCGCGTGATCCACGTGACGACGCACATCGGCCTGCTCGACGCGATTCGCAAGATCGAACCGGGCCTCGTGCAACGCACGATCGAGCGCGCACATGACACGCTGGTTCGCGCCGGCATCGCGAATCCCCGCATCGGCGTATGCGGCATCAACCCCCATGCCGGCGAGAACGGCCTGTTCGGCTACGGCGAAGAGGAAGAAAAGATCGTTCCGGCGGTCCAGGTCCTCCAGGCACGCGGGTGGGACGTGGAAGGCCCGCTGCCGGCGGACACGCTGTTCTTCCGTGCGGGCCGCGGCGATTTCGACGTGGTCGTCGCGATGTATCACGACCAGGGACACGGGCCGGTGAAGGTGATGGGCCTCGAAGCCGGCGTGAACGTGACGGTCGGCCTGCCGGTCATCCGCACATCGGTGGACCACGGCACCGCGTTCGACATCGCCGGCAAGGGCATTGCCGACGAACGCAGCCTGCTGGAGGCGTTCCGCCAGGCCGTGGAGCTCGCCACGCGACGCAACGAGCCGGCACCCGTCGCCAGCGCCGCGTAAGCGGCATCCGCACCGACACGCAACGACACGCAACAACCCGCATCGACCAAGGGGCGATACCGGCAGGCACATGCCGGATCGCCCGACATACCCGAACGCATATCAACCGAAGGTAACGTGGAGACAAGCGATGGCCACCTTCAGTTATTGGGACACAGCCACCATCATCGGCATGGTTGTCGCCTACATTGTGATTACGAGCGTGATCAGCATTCGCCTGCGCAGCCGTAATTCCGAACAGTTCATGGTGGCCGGGCGCTCGATGCCCGCGCTGGTGGTCGCCATCCTGCTGATGTCGGAATTCATCGGCGCGAAATCGACGGTCGGGACCTCGCAGGAAGCGTTCTCGGCCGGCATCGCCGCGTCGTGGTCGGTCCTGGCTGCGGCCATCGGCTTTCTGTTGTTCGGTCTGTTCATGGCCAAGCGCCTGTATGCATCGGGCGAGTTCACGATCTCCGGCTTCATCGCGCAACGCTATGGCAACGGCGCGAAGCTCGCCGTGTCCGCGATCATGATCTACGCGCTGTTCGTGGTGAACGTCGGCAACTACGTGAGCGGGGCGGCGGCCATCTCGACGGTCATGCGGATCAACCTGCCCACGGCCGCCATCATCACCGCCATCGTCAGCACCGTCTACTTCGTGTGGGGCGGCCTCAAGAGCGTCGCGTACCTGACGGTCATTCACAGCGCCGTGAAGCTGCTCGGCATCGCCATCCTGGTCGGTGTCGCGTGGAAGCTGTCGGGCGGCATCCAGCCGATGGCGCAGAACATGCCCGCGCACTATTTCACGTGGTCCGGTGCGCTGTCGGGCGGCACGATCGGCGCATGGATCATCGGCACGGCCGGCGCGATCTTCTCGACGCAGTTCATCATCCAGGCCATCTCGGCCACCCGCAGCCCCGAGGGTGCGCGCGCGTCTTCGCTGATCGCCGCGCTCCTGTGCGTGCCGATCGGGCTCGCGCTCGGCTTCATCGGCGTGACGGCCAAGTACCTGTATCCGAACATCAAGAGCCTGTACGCGCTGCCGGTGTTCCTGCAGCACATGAACCCCATCCTGGCCGGCATCGTCACGACGTCGCTCGTCGCATCCATCTTCGTGAGCGTCTGCACCGTCGCGCTGGCGATCGCATCGCTGATCGTCAAGGACTTCTACGTGCCGCGCTTCAAGCCGACGCCCGACGTCGAACTGAGAATGACGCGCTGGATCTCGCTGGTCGTCGGCTTCCTCCCGCTGATCTTCGTGCTGTTCGTCCCGCAGATCCTCGCGCTGTCGTTCTTCAGCCGTGCGCTGCGTCTGTCGGTGTCGGTCGTTGCGCTGATCGGTATCTACCTGCCGTTCTTCAGCGGCAAACGCGGCGCCGTCTCGGCCCTGATCGTCGCGACGCTCGCCACGACGGTCTGGTACCTGCTCGGCAATCCGTTCGGCATCGACAACATGTACGTCGCCCTGGTGACGCCCGCCATCGTGCTGGTCATCGGCAAGCTGTTGTTTCATGGCGAGGGCTCGAATCTGCGCGACAAGCCGCTCACGCATCGCGAATCGCACTAACCTCGCCACTCGAGACACATTTCATGAGCACGAACCTCGTTGAAGCGGCGAGCGCCGCGTCGGATCACTGCGTTCGCACGGCGTATGCCGACGCGGAACGGCAAGAAGCGTTTCTGCCCACCGTCTGCGTGCAGAACCATGCGGCCAACCTGCATTGCCTCGAAAACGGCGACCTGCTGTGCGTCTGGTTCGGCGGCACCCAGGAAGGCATTCCCGACGTCTCCATCTATCTGTCGCGTCTCGCCGCCGGCGCGAACGCGTGGTCGTCGCCTCAAAAGCTGTCGGACGACCCGACCCGCTCGGAACAGAACCCGGTGCTGTTCACCGCGCCGGACGGCCGCCTGTGGCTGATCTACACCGCGCAACTGTCCGGCCATCAGAACACCGCGATCGTTCGCCGCCGCGTGTCGACGGACGGCGGCGTCACCTGGGGCCCCGTCGAGACCCTGTTCGATCGCCCCGGGACATTCGTCCGCCAGCCGATCATCGCGCTCGACAGCGGCACGTGGCTCTGCCCGGTATTCCTGTGCCGCACGGCGCCCGGTGAACGCTGGGTCGGCAACGACGACGTCAGCGCGGTCATGGTCTCCGACGACCAGGGCGCGTCATGGGCGCTGCACGAGGTGCCGGACAGCGTCGGGTGCGTGCACATGAACGTTCACGTGCTGCGCGATGGCTCGCTGCTGGCGCTTTACCGCAGCCGCTGGGCGGACTTCGTCTACGCGAGTCGCTCGACGGATGGCCGCACGTGGAGCGCGCCCGAGCCGACCGATGTGCCGAACAACAACTCGTCGATCCAGTTCACGGTGTTGCAGAACGGCCACCTCGCACTCGTGTTCAACGAGAGCGATGCGTCGCACGGTAACGCGCGTCGCGCGTCCCTGTACGACGACATCGAAGACTCGGAGGACAGCGGCGAGCTGCGCGACCAGAAGGCGTCCGCGCGCGGCACCGCTTTCTGGGGCGCTCCGCGCGCGCCGATGTCGCTGGCCATCTCCGAGGACGGCGGCAGGACATGGCGCCGCCGCCGCAACCTGGAAATCGGCGACGGGTACTGCATGACGAACAATTCCGCGGATCAGCGCAACCGGGAGTATTCCTATCCGTCCATCGTGCAGTCGCAAGACGGCGCATTGCACATCGCCTTCACCTGGTTTCGGCAGAAAATCAAATACGTGCGCGTCGACGAGGCGTGGGTTCGCGGGCGATGACACCCGTCGAAGCAACTGGCCGGTCACTGCGGCAATTCGATAAACTTGTCGGTCGGGATGCGCAGACTTGCGCGCCAATGCGATCAGACCAGGAAATCACGCACATGAAAGTGACCAGGCGCCGGGAGGCGATGCTGCAGGCCGTGCTCGGGGGCATGACGGACGTTGCGACGTTGTGCGAGCACTTCGGGATGTCGGAAGCGACCGTTCGCCGGGATCTGCGTGCGCTCGCGAGCGACCGTCGCATTCTGCGCACCTACGGCGGCGCCGCCGCGGTGGGCGGCCATGAGCCGGAGCCCTCGCTCGAGGAGCGGCGCGTCAGTTCGCAGGAACAGAAGGAAGCGATCGCGCACGCGGCGAGCGCGTTCGTCGAGGACGGCGACACCGTATTCCTCGACGGCGGCACCACGACCGCGGCGCTGGCGCGCCTGCTTGCCGGGCGGACAGCCGTTCACGTCGTCACCAACAACCTGCTGGTCGTGAGCCCGCTCGCCGCGTCGGGCGTGCAGGTGACGGTGATCGGCGGCGACGTCCGGTCGTCCAGCATGAGCACGCTCGGGCCGCTCGCGCAGATCGCGCTGAGCCGCCTGAGCGTCGACAAGGCGTTCCTCGGCGCGGATGGCGTCGTCGCGGAACTGGGCTTGTGCGAGGCGAGCAGCGAACAGTCGTATCTGAAGGAGTGCGTGATGCGGCAGGCAGCCGAGGTGTTCGTGCTCGTGACCGCGGACAAGCTCGGACGCGCGAGCCAGCAGCACTGGACGCCGCTCGAGCGCGACTGGACGCTCGTGACGGACGACGCGGCCCTGCCCGAGCAGCTCGCGCCGTTCCATTCGCAAGCGCGGATCACCGTTCACGCGGTCAGCACGAAGACTGCGACGACATCCGGCGGTTCATCGCAGGTTCAAACGTAGCAGGAGCGATCGTGGGTCAACGGGAGCAGTCGGGTTCGGGTTCGGGTTCGCGCCATGCAGTCGTGACGGGCGCGTCGTCGGGAATTGGACGAGCGATCGTCGACCGTCTGCTCGCCGACGGCTGGCGCGTCACGGGACTGTGCCGCTCGCACATTGAAACGACGCATGGTTCCCTGAACATCGTGCCGGTCGACGTCACCGACTTCGCGGCACTCGGGCCCATGTGCGATGCATTGGGTGCGGTGGACGCGCTGGTGCATGCGGCCGGCTTCATGCGTACCGCGCCGCTCGGTCAGCTTTCACACGAGGACGGCGCGGCCATGTGGCGCCTGCACGTTGAGTCCGCCACCTTTCTCGCCGATCGCCTGGTGCCCCGGATGCCCGCCGGCGGACGCATCGTGCTGCTGGGCAGCCGCACCGCCAACGGTGCGGCCACACGCAGTCAGTATGCGGCGACCAAATCCGCGCTGGTCGGCCTGGCGCGGTCCTGGGCCGCGGAACTCGCACCGCGGGGCATCACCGTCAATGTCGTCGCGCCCGGCGCGACGGACACGCCGTTTCTGCGCGATCCGGCGCGCGCGGCAACGCCTCCCCGCCTTCCGCCAATCGGGCGATTCATCACGCCCGAGGAAGTCGCCGCGCTGACCGGCTTCCTGCTGAGCGCGGATGCGAGCGCGATCACGGGGCAGCAGATCGTCATGTGTGGTGGCGCGTCGCTTTAACGCGCAGGGATGGACCCGGCGTCGCCGATCCTAATTCGATACGACGCGCGAGAATGGCTTCGGCCGCCTGCCCGACTCCTGACGATCGATCATCCAGCCCGGATAACACGGGGGCAAAGCACTCACGGCGTCGAGACGCGCCAACTCGTCATCGGTCAGGACGACATCGACCGCGCCGAGATTGTCTTCGAGCTGTTCGACCCGTTTGGCACCGATGATGACGCTCGTGACATGCGGCTTGGCGAGTAACCACGCGAGCGCGATCCGGGCGACCGACACCCCTCGCGCGTCGGCGATGGCGCGCATCGCCGCGACACACGGCCACGCCCGGTCAAGATCGACCGGCGGAAAATCGAAATGGCTGCGCCGCGAGCCTTCTTCCGTGGGCGCCCCGGGACCAAACTTCCCCGACAGCAATCCGCCGGCGAGTGGCGACCAGACGAGCAGCCCCATCCGCTCCTCGATCGCGAGCGGCACCAGTTCGCGCTCCACGTCACGTCCGGCGATCGAATAATAGGCCTGGAGCGTCTCGAAGCGCGTCGCGCGGAGCGCTTCGCTGAGCCCGAGCGCCTTGCCGATCTTTCCCGCGCGCCAGTTCGAGACGCCGACATAGCGCACCAGCCCCTGGCGCGTCAGAGCGTCGAGCGCCCGCAGCGTCTCCTCAATCGGTGTGACGGAATCGTTCGCGTGGATTTGGTAAAGGTCGATATGGTCGACCTGCAGCCGTTCCAGGCTTCTCTGCACCGAATCCATGATGTGGCCGCGCGACGCGCCCTGATCGTTGGGCTTCGGGCCCATCACGCCGGCCGTCTTGGTCGCCAGCACGATCTCGCCGCGCGGGACGCCGAGGTCCCGGAGCGCTTGTCCGACGAGGCGTTCGGCGTGGCCAAACGAGTAAATATCGGCGGTATCGATGAAGTTGATGCCGGCGGCCAGTGCGCGGGCGATCAATCGGGTCGCGTCGTCCTGACCGACCGCGCCGATCGCCGCCCACATGCCGGCATCGGCATTGCCGCCCAGCGTCATCGTGCCGAGACACAGCTCGGAGACATACAGGCCGGTGCGGCCCAGTTGCTTGTATTGCATGAGCGTTTCCTTGTGGATCGGCTGGAAAGAATGCGGCGGTGTCCGGTCCGGCACGCACCGCACACCTGGATTTCAGCGGATTCGAGCGTGTGCTGCCCGAAATGGGCCGGCACTCGTTGCGACACGTGCGCCATACCGGCGTGCCGTCTCGAGATGCCCGGGCGACAAAGTGTGTTGCGTCATGCCTGGCTTCCTTTCATTCAGGTTGTCGCCGGGCGTCGACATGGGAAAGCACTCTACTGAGTCGCAAGCGGGTGATAAATGACGGCCGATTGAACGTTCTGTTACTTCCGGAGTGAACAATGCAAAGCACGCGACGTGCGCTTGATCTTTGCCAAGCGTCGATCCCACGACATATCGACGGCGGCAACCCAGGCCATTACGGCCCGGCATAAACCGGCCATGAAAAAACCCGCCGAAGCGGGTTTTCTCACTGCGTGCCAGTGTTCTTATGGGTTTTGCTTCGTGCTGCTTCACACGGGCGTTTTACCGACCTTGGGGTTGACCTGTGGCAGCGGGGGGAGATCAATGTCGCTGCGGGCCATACCCAGGCAGGCAATGTATCCGTCGATATGCTGAAAGCCAACCTGCGCCTGGAAATCCAGAATGGCTACATTGACGTCCGCCTTCAGCTGATACTCCATCGCCGTCGCCACGGGCCCTGATGGTTCGGACGTTCCCCATTGGGTGTACTTCAGCGACTTTGTCGCAATGCTGACCATATCGACAGCAATTTTCACGTTGTCAGGGGTGTCATGGTAGGGAACGTCGCTGTAGACGTGTTTCACCTTCTGGAGGCTGTCCGCATTCCATGCCATCGGCACGATATCCCGCGTCGTGAATATGCGTACCGCATTGCCTCGCATCTGCTCGTCGAAATAGCCGGCGAACACATCGTTGCCTGCTGTCGGCGCGGCAAACGTCTGGCAGTGGTACGTCAGAGACTGCAAGCCGCTCTGATTCTTCAGGTACAACACGATCCCGGATGCCAGCGCGCCTCCGAGGCTGTGCCCGACAACGTTGACTACCGATGACGGTGGCACGGTTCTCAGGAATTCGACGAGCGTCAGATGACTTTCATCAGGCGTCTTCAGTACCTGGTACAACGCTCCGTTCGTACCCGCCGATATGCGTGCGTCCGACGGGCAGTTCGGCACATACGCGCTGAACGGCTCGAGGGTGTCATAGGAAAAATCGCTCAGAACATCAAGCGGGGACGCGAAATTGGTGCCGCTCGTCACCACTGTATATTCGCCGGTACCGGCCAATTGCAAGACGACGGTGACATTGGCAGCTTCGCCATTCGGATCCGATACGATCGCCGGCCCCCAGGCAATTTCGAACCGATCGTTCCGGGTCATCTTCGATCCGTTCAGGCGATCCACGATGATCTTTTTGACCTGCGACGCAGTGGGATGCTTGAGTTCCCTCCCGACTCCGTCGACTGCTGCGTTGTTAAGAACATAGGCCAACGTGAGATTGGCCTGCATTTGCTCGAGTCTGCTGGATGTCATGGTTCGCCTCGTCGTTGCGCTGCGGAAGGGGGTCATTGCGAACAAGCCGATCACCCCCTGTTGCGCCGCAGCGGATCGGAATGGGGCTTGATTGCACGGAACGCAAGCGGGGCAGGCTCGCAATGAGCACGCAAATCATCGCGCGCGCGGTACGGCGGAACAACCTGTCGAGATTGGCAGGTACCGTCGGCCTGTCACGGCCGCGCGGGGCGACTCGTGCTTCCGGCCGACGTGCGGCTTGAATGGCGCTTTTTGAGGGTTATACGACCTTTGCGCCATTTGTCTCACATTCCATACTTCACATCGAAGATCACGCCGGGAAAGGCGCACGACCGCGAGTGCGTTTCGAGCGTTCGCCCGGATCAATCACGATATGGAAAGGAATGGAAGATGAGGCTCAAGAACAAGTCCGCGTTGATCACGGGCGGAACCAGCGGCATCGGTCTTGCAACCGCGAAGCTGTTCATTGCGGAAGGCGCGCGAGTAGCGGTTACGGGTCGCGACGATTCCGTATTTGAGCGGGTGAAGGCCGAGCTTGGCGAGCACGCGCTCGTTCTCAAGGGCGACGTGCGTTCGCTCCAGGACATGCGAGCGATTGCCGCCGACGTAAACGAACAATTCGGCGGCCTGGATGTCGTGTTCGCCAACGCCGGCTGGGCTTATCCGTCCGCGGTCGCCGACATCAACGACAAACTCTATGACGAGATCATGGACGTCAACGTCAAGGGCGTGGTGTTCACGCTTCAAGCGGCGCTGCCGTACTTGCGAGAAGGTTCCTCAGTGATCCTCAACACATCGTTCGTTGCGCAGACCGGCAAGCACGGCATCTCGTTGACCGCCGCGGCGAAGGCCGCCGTGCGTTCGCTTGCGCGCAGCTGGTCCTACGAGTTTCTCGACCGGAAAATCCGCTTCAACGCGATCGCGCCCGGCGTGATGAACACGCCGTTGATCACCAAGTGGGGCATGTCCGACGAATGGGTTAACGATCGTCGGGCCGAGTTCGCCGCGACGATTCCGGTGGGCCACTTGGGCAAGGCCGAGGACATTGCCTATGCGGCGCTCTATCTCGCCAGCGACGAGTCCTCCTACGTCGTCGGCACCGAGCTGGTCGTCGATGGCGGTGCGTCGCAGCTTTAAGCCTGCGGTTCACGTCCGCCACGCGGTTCGTCGTGGCGGTTATTCAATCCGGCCCAGCCCGGTGGCACTCGCCGAGCGGCCGAAGTGCAAGGAGAAATCATCTTGACCGACAGTAGCGATAACAATGCTTTCGTAAAGCCACTCACCCGAGCAGGTCGCTCGCGCCGCGATGTGCTCAAGCTTGGAAGCGCCGCCACGCTCGGCGCCGTGCTGGGCGGCAGCGCGTTGCTCGGGCACGCCACACCGGTTAGCGCCCAAGCAAGCAGCGAGGGGTTACTTGCCCCGACCGCCCCGCTCAACATTTTGATCGTCAATTACGACGGCGGTACGCTGCTCGACTTCGCCGGCCCCAGCGAGATTTTCCACCGGCTACCCAATACGAACGTTCGCTACGCGAGCCTCGATGGAGGCAACGTGACGCTCGAATTCGGCGTCGTGTATGGCAACACCGAACGACTGGCCGATATCGAGCAGACCGACGTGATCCTCGTCCCCGGCGGGTCCGATCTGACGGCGCCGATGCGCCCGGCGTATCAGGCGCAGATCCGGCGTCTGGCGCAAAGCGCCAAGCACGTCACGTCGGTATGCAATGGATCGCTCGTGCTCGCCGCGACCGGCGTGCTCAACGGCAAGCGAAGCGCCTGCCATTGGGCCTTCGTCAACAAGCTGTCCGAATACGGCGCCATTCCCGTTCCCGAGCGCTTCGTCGAAGACGACAACGGCCGGTTCATGAGCGGTGGCGGCGTGACGGCGGGCATCGACTTCGCACTTCGCGTGGCGGCGAAACTGCGCGGTCGACAGGCCGCCGAATTCACGCAGCTCGCGATCGAATATGACCCCGCGCCGCCGTTCCACTCCGGTCATCCGAGGGACGCACGGCCGGAAGTCATCGCGATGGTCGACAAGAAACTGCCCGGCGCATCTAGGGGGCTCGCACGGATCCCCGGCGTTCGCTGAAACGCTCGTCTGCAACAGGTGCAGGCCGCCGCCGGCCTCGATGAAGGCCGCGGCCACCTGCCCGCTCCACCGGCCCATTTGGCGCCGTCCTTTCTATTCACGCCCGTTCGGGAATCACACGATGCAACAGATCCGTCTTTGTACCGCTGCGCTGGCAGCCTGCGTCTCCTTTTTCGCATTCACGGCGCCGGCCACGGCCGGTGGCGCGCAACGTCCGCCCGAAGCGGCCATCAAGGCCGAAAACGCCCGATGGGCGAATGCTTTTGCGCGAGGGGACTATGAGGCGATCGGCCGCCTCTACACCGACGACGGCACGCTCCTGCCGCCCGGAGGCGACAAAGTCACCGGGGGCCGCGCGATCGCCGAGTACTTAACCAAGGGCTATGCCGGAACGAAACCGGGCACCGTATCGTTCAGCCATTACGAGTTCTACGGTGACGACCGGATGGTGACGGAGGTGTCGGATGCGGAGGTGCGCGACCACGATGGAAAGCTCCAGATCCGCGGCAAGCAGATCCTCGTGTTTGTGAAGCAGGCCGGCGAGTGGAAGCTGCATCGCGACATGTGGAACGACTACCCTCCGGTCAAAACCGCCGACCATTGAGCGGCCGGCGAAATCGCCCGTCAGACGGGCGTTGACCACGCAGCGCGCCGATCAGCCGGCGGTCGATCAGCGCGCGCCGTTCGATCTGCTCTCGCGTCGAATCGCTTGCGGTGGATGCCCGTGCAGTTTGATGAAGGCCCGTCGCATCCGCTCCGGATCGGTGAACCCGACCGCCAACGCGATCTGTTCGATCGGTTCGCTGCCGCTCTGCAGGCGCAGCCTCGCGGCTTCGACGCGCAAACGCTCGACTGCCTTGGCGGGCGTTTCTCCTGTTTCCCGGCGAAAGGCGCGGCCGAACTGTCGCAAACTCAATCTTGCGGCTTCGGCAAGCCGTTCGACCGGCAATGCTTCAGCCAGATGCTCCCTGGCAAAATTCAGCGCGATGCGGATGCGATCCGATTCCGGTTCCATCTGCGACATGGCGGAGAATTGCGACTGCCCTCCCGGCCGACGATACGGAACGACCAACAGCCTGGAGACCGCGCGCGCGGTCTCCGCGCTCATGTCTCTTTCAATCATGCCGAGCGCCAGGTCTATTCCGGAGGCGATGCCCGCCGACGTCCAGACGCGCCCGTCCACCACGTAGATGCTGTCGCCGTCGACCCGGGTGCGAGGAAAGCGCGCCTGCAATAACGCGGCGTACCGCCAGTGCGTCGCGGCTCTCAAGCCATCCAGCAAGCCCGTTTCCGCGAGCAGAAACGCGCCCGTACACACGCTCGCCACCCGCGATGCCTTGGCGGCCAATTTTCTGGCGGCGGCGATATTTTCCGATGTCTGCATCGGCTCGATATCGCCGCCCACGAAAACGACGGTGTCGAACGTGCGCCTTCCGCTCGGCTTCGTGTCGATCGACAGGCCCGTATTGCCATGAACCGGGCCGCCGGATTGCGAGATGACATGAAGATCGTAGGGCGTATGGCCCGCGGCCGTGGCCACCTGATTGAAGGCCGCCAGTGGGCCGCCCAGATCAAGCGCATCGTAGCCACGGCAAACGAAGAATCCGATTCGATGCATGACAAGCGGTTACCGAAAACTCAAGAAAGGCCAATTTTACCGGGAACCCTCGAATTGCGTCATTCGGCAACCGGAAGCTTCGCCACGACCTTGATCTCGAAGTCGAAGCCGTAAAGCCAGGTCACGCCGACCGCGGTGAGCGCCGGATGCGGCGCGTCGCCCCAGAACTCCGGCACGACCTGCCAGACGCGCTCGAAGGTCGATTGCGGATCGACCATGAACACCGTGACGTCGACCACATCGTCGAACGTGCAGCCGGCCGCGTGCAGGATCGCATTCAGGTTTCGAAAGGCGAGCCGCACCTGTTCCTGCAGATCCGGCTCGGGCGTCCCGTCCTCACGACTGCCCACCTGACCGGAGACGAACAGCAACCCGCCCGCCCGTACGGCCGGAGAGTACCGGTTGCGCTCGTACAGCGCCCGACGTCCCGGCGCAAACACCACATCGCGCTTGCCCACCTTCACCTCCATGGATCACTGGTTTCGATCGGCCCACTGTACCGACCGACACCCGCGCGATAAACGACCATCCCTGTCCATGACCGTTTGTAAAATGCAAACAATTCAAATGCGAGGCACACACTCATGGATCGCTTCGATGCGATGCGCGCTTTCGTCCGGGTCGTCGAGGCGGGCAGCTTCACGAAGGCCGCCGAGACGCTGCATATGAGCAAGACCACGGTCACGCAGCTGGTCCAGCAGCTCGAGGCGCGCTTGCGGGTCCGGCTGCTGAACCGGACGACGCGCAGGATCAACGTCACGCCGGACGGCATCGCGTACTACGAGCGCGTGACCCGGCTGCTCGCCGATATGGACGACGCCGAAACGAGCCTGTCGAGCGCAGCGGCGGTGCCACGAGGGCGCCTGCGCGTGGACGTGCCAAGCCCGTTCGCGCGCCTGATCCTGATCCCCGCGCTGCCGGCATTCCTCGCCCGCTATCCGGACATTCAGCTCGACATGGGCGTGAGCGACCGCACCGTCGACATCATCGGCGAGAACGTGGATTGCGTCGTGCGCGGCGGCGAGCCGAACGATCAGTCGATGGTCGCCCGGCGCGTGGCGGACCTGTCGCTCGGCATCGTTGCGTCGCCCGGCTATCTCGCACTCGCAGGCACGCCTTCGCATCCGGCGGAACTCGAAAACTCGCATCACCGCATCGTCGGGTTCTCGTGGGGACGCGCGGGCAAACTCTATCCGCTCGTCATGCATCGCCACGGCGAGACCGTCGCGGTGCAAGGCCGTTACGCGCTCGCCGTCGATGACGGCAATGCCTATCTCGCGGCCGGCGTGGCAGGCCTCGGCATCATGTGGCTGCCGCACTATATGGCGAAAGCGCATCTGGAACGCGGCGAACTCGTCACGCTGTTCGAAGACTGGCAACTCGATCCGATGCCGCTATACATCGCGTATCCGCCGAACCGCCACGTCAGCGCCAAACTGCGTGCGTTCATCGACTGGGTCGTCGAGCTGATGAACGGCCCTGCTCCCGTGGAGCCGCAATGAGCACGTTACGTGCGTCATGCGCGAGCCGCGCCCTTCGTCCGGGTGGCGGCGGCATCCGCGTCGGATCATGCGCGAGCCGCCCCCTCCGCTGCCGCGCCGGCGGATGAGGCCAGCTCGTCGATTCGCGTCGCACGCAGCAACACGGGCCGATCGACCATCTTCCCGTCGACCGTCACCACGCCGCCATTCGACTCGCGCATCGCATCGAGCACCTGCCGCGCCCAGCGCACCTCATCCTCGCTCGGCCGATAGCACTTGTGCACGAATGCGATCTGTTTCGGGTGAATGCACAGCTTCGCGCCGAACCCCAGTTGCTTCCCGTTGAACGCGTCACGCGCGATCCGTTCCCCGTCGTGAATGTCCGGCGTCACGCCGTCGACCGGCGACTCGATGCCGGCCACCCGCGAAATCAACGTCAGTTGCGACCGAAAGTGATTGAGCGAAACCCCATCGTCCGACATGCCCATGTCCGCGATGAAATCGAGCGTGCCGAACATCAGCCGCGCGACGTACGGCGCTTTCGCGACGTCGAGCGCGTTCCACATGCCGTGCGCGCTTTCGATCAACGGATAGATGGGTACACGCCGGCGCGCAAGCGCAACGGCCGCGCACACATCGTCCGCACACGCGGCCTTCGGCAGCACGATACCCGCCACACCCTTCAACGCGCCAAGCGCGGCGTCGGCGTCGAACCACGGCGTGTTCCGCGCATTGATCCGCACCAGCACCGGATGCTCGGGCGAAACCCACCGTGCGATCGCGTCGCGCGCCGCCGCTTTCGCGTCCGGTTCGACAGCATCTTCGAGATCGATGATGACCGCGTCGGCGCCGCTTGCGAGCGCCTTGTCGAACCGCTCCGGCTTGTTCCCCGGCACGAACAGGTATGACTGGGCAGGTGCCGAGCGTCCGACACTCGCGCGCACCGCGGCATCAGACGGCATCGACCACCTCCGGAACCAGCGCGAACAGGTCGCCGACGAGGCCGTAGTCGGCCACGCTGAAGATCGGCGCTTCCGGATCCTTGTTGATCGCGACGATCACCTTCGAATCCTTCATGCCGGCCAAGTGCTGAATTGCGCCCGAGATGCCGACCGCGATGTACAGCTGCGGTGCGACGATCTTGCCGGTCTGGCCGACCTGGTAGTCGTTCGGAACGAAGCCGGCGTCGACTGCGGCGCGCGAGGCACCGAGTGCCGCCGACAGCTTGTCGGCCAGCGGCTCCAGCACCTTCGTGTAGTTCTCGCCGCTGCCCAGACCGCGGCCGCCCGACACGATGATCTTCGCACTGGTGAGCTCCGGACGGTCCAGCTTCGTCACTTCACGGCTCACGAACTGCGACTTGCCTGCATCGGCTGCCGCTTCGATCTTCTCGACCGATGCGCTGCCGCCTTCGGCTGCTACCGGATCGAAACCCGTCGCACGCACCGTGATCACCTTGATCGGATCGCTCGACTGCACCGTCGCGATCGCGTTACCTGCGTAGATCGGGCGCTCGAACGTGTCGGCCGAATCGACCGCCGTGATGTCCGAGATCTGTGCAACGTCGAGCTTCGCGGCGATGCGCGGCGCGATGTTCTTGCCGTAGGCCGTGGCCGGCGCGAGGATGTGCGAGTAATCCTTCGCGATGTTCAGCGCGGTCGCTTCGACGTTTTCCGCCAGACCCGCTTCGAGCTGCGGCGCGTCGGCCAGCAGCACCTTCGACACGCCTGCGATCTTCGCTGCCGCGTCGGCTGCGCCTTGCGCGTTGTGGCCCGCGACCAGCACGTGAATGTCGCCGCCAATCTTCGCTGCCGCCGCCACCGTGTTCAGCGTCGCGGCCTTGATCGACGCGTTGCCCCCCAAGGGGGCTTCCTTCGGGGCGTCGCACTCTGCAATCACCAGAATCGTCATTTCTTTCCGCTCCCTCTTACAGCACCTTGGCTTCGGTCTTCAGCTTCTCGACCAGCGTCTTCACGTCCGGCACCTTCACGCCGGCCGCGCGCTTCGGCGGCTCGACCACCTTCAGCGTCTTCAGACGCGGCGCGACATCCACGCCGAGGTCTTCCGGCTTCACGGTTTCCAGCGGCTTCTTCTTCGCCTTCATGATGTTCGGCAGCGTCACGTAGCGCGGCTCGTTCAGGCGCAGGTCGGTGGTCACGACCGCCGGCAGTTGAAGCGACAGCGTTTCCGCGCCGCCGTCGACTTCACGTGCAACGGTTGCCTTGCCGTCGGCGATCGTCACCTTCGACGCGAACGTCGCTTGCGGCAGACCGGCCAGCGCGGCCAGCATCTGGCCCGTCTGGTTCGAATCGTCGTCGATTGCCTGCTTGCCGAGGATCACCAGTTGCGGCTGCTCCTTGTCGACCAGCGCCTTCAGGATCTTCGCGACGGCCAGCGGCTCGACGCTGTCATTCGACTCGACCAGGATCGCGCGATCCGCGCCAATCGCCAGCGCCGTGCGCAGCGTTTCCTGCGCTTGCGTGACACCGACCGACACCGCGATCACTTCGGTCGCCACGCCCGCTTCCTTCAGGCGCACGGCTTCTTCCACCGCGATTTCGTCGAACGGGTTCATCGACATCTTCACGTTCGCGATGTCGACGCCCGTGTTGTCCGACTTCACGCGGACCTTCACGTTGTAATCGACCACCCTCTTCACCGCCACTACGATCTTCACGCGCTGCTCCTCCATCGGGTCATTGGCCTCATCCGGTATCGCGAGCCATTACACGCGCAATCCCACATGGCGACAACTATCGATTCGCTCTGCCGGTCATAGCCCGAACCTATTGCGCGGCCCTTTTCCGGCGCCGGATGCGACACGGCCCGGAAGATCCGGGCCGTGTCGTCAATCAGCGGTTCGCCGCCAGCGCCCCGGTAATCGCCAGGAATCGCGCGATATCGTCCGGCGCATGACAATGGAGCGGTGAGATCCGCACCGCGCCGCCAAGCCGGAACGATTTCAACATCCGGCCCGAATACAGGCTCGACGCGACGCGTTCATAGACGATCACGCCGTCCTTCTCGTATTCCCGCACCGCTTGCGTCGGTTCGAGGTGCGCGAAGCCGATCCCGACGATCAGGTCGCGCTTCGTCAGGTCGTCGTGATCCCAGTAGACCTCGACGCCGTCGATCGAGCGCAACCCGCGGCGGCCGCCGCACCCGTCGAGCAACGCGGCCAGCAGCGCGCGCTCATGCAGTTCGATCCGGTGCATGCCCTCGACGAACAGCGTGCGGCGATCGTCCGAATCGACGAAATACCTGCCGATCCACGTGACGTAATCGACGATCGACGTCACGACCGCGAACTGCGCGGGCGCCGGGCTGCCCAGTTCCCAAACGCCGCGCTCCTTCGCGGCGAGCCGGTGATGCGGCAACGCGGCCGCACGCGGCGACAACCACGAAATGCCCGAGCCGCGGCACCCGAAGAACTTGTACGGCGCGAAATTGATCCCGTCGACCGGCGTACGCTGCAGGTCGATGATGCCGTGCGGCGCATGCTGGACCGCGTCGACGACGATGAACAGGCCGGGCTTCTTCTCCCGCGCACGCGCGACGATCGCCTCGATGTCGAATTTCGCGCCCGAGATATTCGACGCGAACATCACGCTGAGCAGCGCGGTATCGGCGTCGATCAGCGACACGATCGCGTCGACGTCCACGCCGCCGGTCTCCGGATTGCTCGGCGCGATGCGCAGCGTCTTGCCGGTACGTTCCGCGTAGTACGTCATCGCGTCGTAGGACGACGGATGCTCGAGAACGGTCGTCACCGCATTGGTGCCCGGCACGTTTTCCATGATCGCGCGCACCATGTCGAACATCGCGCCCGATGCCGTCAGCGACGCGTATACCGTGCCGCCCTGCGCGTTCAGGATCGTTCGAACGTCGTCCTCGCCGCGCGACTGGATCGCCTGAAGGTCGAGCGCACGCTCATGGATGCGCTCCGGGCAATCGGGCAGCGCATCGATCCGCGCATACGCGTCGACCGCGGCCTTGAGCCGGAACGATCCGCCCGCGTTATCGAAGAACAACCGCGCGCGACCGTCGAGATCGTGATCGACGTGATGAAAGCGCGCCTTGACCTGCTGCATCAATGCGTCGGGAAAAAATGCTCCATGGGTACTGCTCATCTTCGATGCTCCTGTTTGCTTCGGAATGTTGTGCGATCCAGGCATGGCGGCGTTCACCCGCGCAGCGATTCCAGGTACGCGCGGCCCTTGCCGGCGTCGTACTGGCCTTCCCATTTCGCGATGACGAGCGGCGCGAGCGCGTTGCCGACGACGTTCAGCGCGGTGCGGCCCATGTCCATGATCCGGTCGACACCGGCGATGAAGGCCAGCCCTTCGAGCGGCAGCCCGGCGCTCGCGAGCGTCGCGAGCATGATCACGAACATGAAGCCCGGCACGCCCGCGGCTCCCTTCGACGTGACGACCATGGTCAGCGTCAGCAGGATCTGCTGCTGCCAGTCGAGATGCACGCCGTAGAGCTGCGCGACGAACAGCGTGCCGATGCCGAGATAGATCGACGCGCCGTCGAGGTTGAACGTGTAGCCGGTCGGCACCACGAACGTCGTGATGCTCTTCGGCACGCCGTAGTCCTCCATCTTCTTCATCAGTTGCGGCAGCACGGTCGCCGAACTGCAGGTCGAAAACGCGATGATCAGCTCGTCCTTGATCACGCGCAGCAGCGTCAGGATGCGGAACCCGAACAGCCGCGCGGTCACGCCGAGCACGGCGATCGCAAACAGCAGGATGGCGAAGTAAGTCACCGCGACCAGCTTCAGCAACGGCAGCAGCGACCCGAATCCGAAGCTCGCGACCGTCACCGCGATCAGCGCGCACACGCCGACGGGCGCATAGCGCATCACCATGTTCGTCACCTTGAACATGGTGTCGGCAACGCCCTTGAGCATCGCGATCACCGGCTTGCGATGTTCGTCCGGCACCGATTGCAACCCGAGCCCGAACAGCAGCGAGAAGAAGATCACCGGCAGCAGGTCGCCCTTCGCCATCGACGCGACGATGTTGTCCGGGATGATGCCGAGCACCAGCGCCATCAGCCCGTGGTGCGCCTGTTGCACCTGTTGCGTCGCTTGCTGGTAGCGGGAGATGTCCGTGTGCCCGAGTTGCGACATGTCGGTGCCGACGCCCGGCTGCAGCACGTTGCCGATCACGAGCCCGAGGACGATCGCGATCGTCGTGATCACCTCGAAATAGAGGAGCGTCTTGATGCCGATGCGGCCGAGCGACTTGCCGTCGCCCACGCCGGCGATGCCGATCACCATGCTCGTGAACACGATCGGCACGACGATCATCCGCACCAGCTTGATGAAGATGTCGCCGGCCGGCTGCAGCAACCCGGACACGGCCGTGTCGCGCAATGACGGGAACCGGTTCAACACGAACCCGGTCGCGATGCCGATGACGAGCCCGATGACGATCTGCCATGCGAGGCCGATGCGCGGCTTGCGCGCCGCGTCGCCCACGGGCGGGGATTCGATGACGGTGTCCATGCTGTCTCCAAGTAAAGGGGTTCGATTGAACGCTGGCGGTGATGCGACGCGCTTTCTGGGCGAACGCACTCGGCAAGCAATGCAATGGCTGAACCTTAAACAGCCGATATATGTAAAAAAAGCGATTTTTTGGTATGTGAAAATATCGCTTTTTCTCATCTATTGAGGGCGACGCGATGCTCACGTTCAAGCAGATGGAAGCGCTGTACTGGATCGTGCAGCTCGGCTCCTTCGACGCGGCGGCCACGCGCCTCAACACGACGCAATCGGCCGTCTCGAAACGGATCCAGGAGCTCGAACGTGCGTTCGACCTGACCGTGTTCGACCGCGCGCATCGTAGCGCCCGGCTCACCGACAAGGGCGCCGAACTGTTCGACCATGCGAAGGAATTGCTCGAGCAACGCGACCGCGTCGTCGAGCGGATGAGTTCGAAGGAAGCGCTGGTGCGGCATGTCCGGATCGGCGTGACCGAACTGACCGCACTGACCTGGCTGCCGCGCCTGATCGCGGCGATCCAGGCCGCGTATCCGCGGGTGCACGTCGAGGCCGAGGTGGACCTCACCGCCACGTTGCGCGAGCGTCTGGCGGCCGACACGATCGACCTGATCGTCGTCCCGCAGATTCATGCGGCGGAATCGTTCGCGGCGACGGTGGTCGGCGAGGTCGACAATGCGTGGATGTGCGCGCCCGGGTTCATGCCGAAGCGCAAGACGGCCATTTCGTTGACGGACATCGCGCGGTTTCCGCTGATCCTGCAAGGCACGCTGTCGGGCACGGGTCACCTGTACACGCGCTTTCTGCAGGAACATGGCGTCGCGATGCAGCGCGTGCTGACGAGCAATAGCCTGATCGCGCAGATCGGCCTGACGCTGTCGGGGCTCGGTGTCAGCTATCTGCCGAAGGCGTGCGTCGCGCATCTGGTCGCGTGCGAGGCGCTGGACATCGTGCGCACGCGGCCTGCGCTGCCCCCGGTTCGCTATGTCGCGCTGCACCGGGCCGAGCGCGCGCATTCGCTGACCGCCGACATCGTTCGGCTCGCGGCGCAGGCGTGCGATTTCAGCACGAGCCTGCTGGACCCTGGCGCCCATGACTAAGGCACGACGTCCCGCCGCGGGCCATCACGCGATGCATGCCTGCATGACTCGCGCCCTCATTGGGAGGCTCCGGCATCCGCTCACGGCGATCACGGCGCGGTCAAACGGCCACCGCGCTGCGCCACACAAATCGGGCATCGGGTTGCACCGCTTCCGGGCATCGGGGCGCTACCGACGCAATCGTCGCCGGGCCATCCGTCGCGACCCGGCGCTAGCGCAAACCCCGACCCCGGTTGCACTGTTCATCGCCGTTCGTGTCCTGTATTGTCCTTCCATCCCCGGTTGCCGAACCGGTGCATGGGAGGCTCACGATGCAGAAAAAGAATGCTGCAGCCGTCTGGATCCTGATCGCGATGGTGGCGGGCATCGTGATCGGCTACATGATCTACACGAGCTTTCCCGACAAAAAAGCCACCACCGAAATCGCCGGTTACATCTCGCTCGTGTCCGACGTGTTCCTGCGCCTGATCAAGATGGTGATCGGCCCGCTCGTGTTCTCCACGCTGGTCGTCGGCATTGCGCACATGGGCGACGCGGCATCGGTCGGGCGCGTGTTCGTGAAGGCGTTCGGCTGGTTCGTCACCGCGTCGCTGATCTCGCTGCTGCTCGGCCTGTTCATGGCGAACCTGCTGCGGCCCGGCGACAACCTCGGCTTGCCGCTGCCGGACATCGGCGCCTCGGCGAACCTCGCGACCTCCAAGTTCACGCTGAAGGATTTCGTCGGCCACATGGTGCCGAAGTCGTTCGCCGAGGCGATGAGCAACAACGAGATTCTGCAGATCGTCGTGTTCTCGATGTTCTTCGGCGTGGCGCTCGCCGCGCTCGGCGAGCGCGGCAAGATCCTCGTGGCCGCGATCGACCAGCTGTCGCACGTGATGCTCAAGATCACCGGCTACGTGATGAAGCTCGCGCCGCTCGCCGTGCTGGCCGCGATGGCCGCGACCGTCGCGGTCAACGGGCTGTCGGTGTTGCTGAAGTTCGCGGTCTTCATGGGCGACTTCTACCTCAGCCTGTTCCTGCTCTGGGCGCTGCTCGTCTGTGCGGGGATGGCGTTCCTCGGGCGACGCGTGTTCAAGCTGCTGGCGCTGATCAAGGAAGCGTTCATGCTGTCGTTCGCGACCGCCAGCTCCGAAGCCGCATACCCGAAGATCCTCGATGCGCTCGACCGGTTCGGCGTGCGGCGCAAGATCTCCAGCTTCGTGATGCCGATGGGTTATTCGTTCAACCTCGACGGCTCGATGATGTACTGCACGTTCGCGTCGCTGTTCATCGCGCAGGCGTACAACGTCCACCTGTCGCTCGGCACGCAGATCACGATGCTGCTGGTGCTGATGCTCACGTCGAAGGGCATGGCCGGCGTACCGCGCGCATCGCTCGTCGTGATCGCCGCCACGCTGCACCAGTTCGGGCTGCCGGAGGCCGGGCTGCTGCTGATCCTCGGCGTCGACACGTTCCTCGACATGGGCCGCTCGGCCACCAACGCGGTGGGCAACTCGATCGCCAGCGCCGTGGTCGCGAAGTGGGAAGGCCAGCTCATGTCGGAGGCGGAAGCCGAGGCCAACCTGGCGCGCATCGAGGCGGAGCAGGAAGGCACGATCGCACATCCGGCGGACGTCTGACGGAGGCCCGGCGATGAAGATGCAGCGATTCTGGCGCGCGCTCGCGCTCGCAGGCCTGCTTGCCGCGGGCGCAACCGCGCGCGCGGACGATGCGCCGTCACCGCCGCCGCGCGTCGAGCCGCTCGCGCCGGCCCAACTGACCGGCACGCTCGCGAAGGTGCGCAGCAGCGGCACGATCGCGCTCGGCTACCGCGACGCGTCGATACCGTTCTCGTACCTGAATGCGCGCAACCAGCCGATCGGCTATTCGATCGAGCTCTGCAAGGCGCTCGTGTCGTCGATCGAGGATGCGGTCAACAAGAGCCTGACGATCCGCTGGGTGCCGGTCACGTCCGACAACCGCATCGACGCGGTGGTCAGCGGCAACGTCGATCTGGAGTGCGGCTCCACGACGAGCAACCTGGAGCGCCAGCAGCGCGTGGCGTTCTCGCCGATCATCTTCGTGGCCGGCACGAAGGTGATGGTGAAGCGAGGCTCGCCGATCCGCTCGTTCCGCGATCTCGCCGGCAAGAAGGTCGCGGTGACGGCCGGCACGACCAACGAGAAGGCGCTGCGCGACCTGGACGCACGGTTCAAGCTCGGGATCCAGTTGCAGGTGGTGCCGGATCATGCGCAGGGCTTCGCGCTCGTCGCGAGCGGCCGCGCCGATGCGTTCGCGACGGACGACGTGCTGCTGTACGGCCTGATTGCCGAGAATGCGGGCAAGGGCGGCCAGTACGACGTGGTGGGCGATTTCCTGTCATACGACCCGTACGGAATCATGTTCCGCAAGGACGATCCGCAGCTCGCGCAGGTCGTGAAGAGCACGTTCGAGGAGCTGGCCGTCGACGGCGAGATCACGCGTCAGTACAAGCGCTGGTTCCTGCGTCCGCTTCCGTCAGGCGTGAGTCTGAACCTGCCGATGAGCCAGCAACTGCAGACCATCATCGACGCGATCGGCGTCAAGAGCGATTGAGCGCGGCGGCGCGAATGACGAAATGACAACGGCCCCGGTGTCTTGCCAGACACCGGGGCCGCTCACCGCAAGCACCGCGCTTAACCGACCCGCGCTTCGTCCTGCCGCTCCGCTTCACCGCCATCCGCAGCCGTTCGCGCCAGCACGGGCTTCAACGCCTGCCCGGTATGGCTCGCGCTCACCTGCACGAGCCCTTCCGGCGGCGCCGCCGCGACGATCGTGCCGCCGCCCACGCCGCCTTCCGGACCGAGATCGATGATCCAGTCGGCTTCCGCGATCACGTCGAGATCGTGCTCGATCACGACGACGCTATGCCCGCCGTCGACCAGCCGGTGCAGCACGCGGATCAGCTTCGCGACGTCGGCCATGTGCAGGCCGACCGTCGGCTCGTCGAGCACGTACAGCGTGTGCGGCGCCTTCTGGCCGCGTCGCGTGATGTCGTCGCGCACCTTCGTGAGCTCGGTGACGAGCTTGATGCGCTGCGCCTCGCCGCCGGACAATGTTGGCGACGGCTGGCCGAGCGTCAGGTAGCCGAGGCCGACGTCCTTCATCAGCTGCAGCGGATGCGCGATGTTCGAAATCGGCGCGAAGAACTCCACCGCTTCGTCGATCTCCATCGTCAGCACGTCGCCGATGTTCCGGCCGCGCCACGTGACCGCGAGCGTCTCCGGATTGAAGCGCTGCCCGTGGCACACGTCGCACGGCACCTTCACGTCGGGCAGGAAGCTCATGCCGATCGTGCGCACGCCCTGCCCTTCGCAGCCGGGGCAGCGCCCGTCGCCGGTGTTGAACGAGAAACGCGACGCCGTGTAGCCGCGCGCACGCGCTTCCAGCGTATCGGCGAACAGCTTGCGGATCGTGTCCCACACACCGATGTAGGTGGCCGGACACGAGCGCGGCGTCTTGCCGATCGGCGTCTGGTCAACTTCGAGCACGCGGTCGATCCGCTCCCAGCCGCTCAGCGACGCGCAACCCTGCCACGCATGCGTGACGTTCAGCGACGGCCGCGGCGCGCTGCGCGCGAGCACGCTCGAGCGGCGGTTGGCAGCCGGCGCGTCCTGCTGCGCGGCCTTGCGCGCGCGCCGCGTGGCCGGCGACGACAGCACCGAGCGGCCAACCGCATCGAGCAGGTTCGTCATTAGCACGTCGCGCGCGAGCGTCGACTTGCCCGAGCCGCTCACGCCCGTCACCGCGACGAGCCGCGCGAGCGGAATGCCGACGGTGACGTCGCGCAGGTTGTGCAGCGTCGCGCCGTGCACGGTCAGCCAGGCTTCCGGCACCGCCGGTGCGCCCTTCTTGCCCGCCAGGCTCACCGCGCGGCGCGGTTGCAGCGGGTGCGTCATCGGCTGCGCGAGCAGGCGCCCCGTCACCGAATCCGGCTGCGCGGCCAGATCGGCGACCGCGCCCTCGGCGACCAGCGTGCCGCCGCGCTTGCCGGCGCCCGGGCCGACGTCGATGATGTGATCGGCGCGCCGAATCGTGTCCTCGTCATGCTCGACGACGACGAGCGTGTTGCCCTTGTCGCCGAGCTTGCGCAGCGCGTCCAGCAGGATCCGGTTGTCGCGCGGATGCAGGCCGATCGTCGGCTCGTCGAGCACGTAGCACACGCCCTGCAGGTTGCTGCCGAGCTGCGCGGCGAGCCGGATGCGCTGGGCTTCGCCGCCCGACAGGCTCGGCGCCGCGCGATCGAGGCTCAGGTAGCCGAGCCCGACTTCCTCGAGAAACGCGAGGCGGCTGCCGATCTCGCTGACGATGTCGCGCGCGATCTGCGCGTCGCGGCCGGTCAGTTCCAGCGCGTCGATCCAGCGGCGCGTATCGGACACCGTCCACTGCGCGACCTCGACGATCGGATGCGCATCGAACGTGACCGCGCGCGCGGACGGGTTCAGGCGCGTGCCGCCGCAATCCGGGCACGGCTCGTTGCCGACGCCTTCCGGTTCCTGCTCGTCCGACGGCAGCGTCTGCTCGCGGCCGCGATCGTCCCCGGCGCGCACCGTATCGTCGTACGCCGCGCGCTGTTCGCGCGTGAGCGTGACGCCCGTGCCGACGCAGGTCGTGCACCAGCCATGCTTGCTGTTGTACGAGAACATCCGCGGATCGAGTTCCGGATAGCTCGTGCCGCACACCGGGCACGCGCGCTTGACCGACAGCACCTTGACCTCGCCGACGCGCGCGGTCGAATGATCGTTCTGCATCGCGTGGTGCAGCCCGTCGAGCGGCGCGAGCAGGTGCATCACGCCCTTGCCGAGTTCGAGCGTCTCGTCGAGCACCCGCCGCAATTCGGCCTCGTCGTCCGGCGACACGACGATATCGGCCACCGGCAGCTCGATCGTGTGCTCGCGGAAGCGATCGAGCTTCGGCCACGGATCGACCGTCACGAATTCGCCGTCCACGCGCAGATGCGTGCTGCCGCGCGCCTTCGCCCATTTCGCGAGATCGGTATACACGCCCTTGCGATTGACGACGAGCGGCGCGAGCAGCCCGACGTGCTCGCCGCGATGATCGCGCAGCAGCTGCGCGGCGATCGACTCGACGGTTTGCGACGTGACCGGCGTGCCGTCGTGGATGCAATGCTGGAGGCCGAGCTTCACATACAGCAGCCGCAGGAAGTGCCAGACTTCGGACGTGGTCGCGACCGTGCTCTTGCGGCCGCCGCGCGACAGGCGCTGCTCGATCGCCACCGTCGGCGGAATGCCGTACACCGCGTCGACTTCCGGCCGCCCGGCCGGCTGCACGATCGAGCGTGCATACGCGTTCAGCGATTCGAGGTAGCGGCGCTGGCCTTCGTGGAAGAGGATGTCGAACGCGAGCGTCGACTTGCCGGAACCCGACACGCCGGTGATCACGTTGAACTTGCCGTGCGGGATGTCGACGTCGAGCGCCTTCAGGTTGTGCTCGCGTGCATTGACGATCCGCACGACGTCCTCGCCCTCGATCGCGCGCCGCTCGCGGGCGGCGTTCAGCACGGCCTGCAGCGGCACGCCTTCGTCGGCCAGCGCCGTTTCGCCATCCATCGCGCGGTCGTACTGCAGCAGCGCGACGCCGGTATGCGATTCCGCGCAGGCCTTCACGTCGTCGGGCGTGCCCGCGCACAGCACGCGGCCGCCGCCGTCGCCGCCTTCCGGGCCGAGATCGATCAGCCAGTCGGCCGCGCGGATCACGTCGAGGTTGTGCTCGATCACGATCAGCGAATGGCCGGCCGCGAGCAGCTTGCCGAACGCCTGCATCAGCTTCGCGATGTCGTCGAAGTGCAGCCCGGTGGTCGGCTCGTCGAACATGAACAGCTTCGCCCGCGCGACGCGCGCCTCCTCGCTGGCGACGCGGCGCCCGCCGGCCGCCGCCGCCGATTCGGCGAGGAAGCCGGCCAGCTTCAGCCGCTGCGCTTCGCCGCCGGACAACGTCGGCACCGGCTGGCCAAGCTTCACGTATTCGAGACCGACGTCGACGATCGGCTGCAGCACGCGCAGCACCTCGGCGTCGGTCGCGAAGAAGGCGGTCGCTTCGCTGACGGTCAGGTCGAGCACGTCGGCGATGTTCAGCGCACGGCCGTCGCGCTCGATGCGTACTTCGAGAATCTCGGCGCGGTAGCGGCTACCGTCGCAGTCCGGACAACGCAGGTAGACGTCGCTCAGGAACTGCATCTCGATGTGCTCGAAGCCCGAGCCGCCGCACGTCGGGCAACGGCCGTCGCCCGAGTTGAAGCTGAACGTGCCGGCGCCGTAGCCGCGTTGCAGCGCGAGCGGCGCCTTCGCGAACAGCTTGCGGATCTCGTCGAACGCGCCGACATAGCTGGCCGGGTTCGACCGCGTGGTCTTGCCGATCGGCGACTGATCGACGAACACGACATCGCCGACCTGGTCGGCGCCCGTCAGGTCGCGGAACGCGCCCGGCGACTCGGTCGCCTTGCCGTGTTGGCGCGCCATCGCCGGATAGAGCACGTCCTGCAGCAGCGTCGACTTGCCGGAACCCGATACCCCCGTCACGCACACGAGCCGCTGCAGCGGAATCTCGACCGTCACGTCGCGCAGATTGTGCTCGGTCGCGCCTGCGAGCACGATGCGCGGCGTGTTCGCGTCCACCGGACGGCGCGCCCAGTTCGACGCATGCGCGACGTGCTTGCGGCCGCCGAGATACTCGCCCGTCAGCGTGTTCGCGGAACGGATGTCGCCCGGCGTGCCGTCGTAGACGATCGTGCCGCCGCGCTCGCCCGGCCCCGGGCCCATGTCGATCAGCCGGTCGGCCGCGAGCATCACCGACGGATCGTGCTCGACGACGACCAGCGTATTGCCCGCGTCGCGCAGCCGCTGCATCGCCTCGACGATTCGCGTGAGGTCGCGCGGATGCAGCCCGATGCTCGGCTCGTCGAGCACGAACAGCGTTTTCGTGAGCGACGTGCCAAGCGCCGTGGTCAGGTTGATCCGCTGGACCTCGCCGCCGGACAGCGTGCGGCTCTGCCGGTCGAGCGTCAAGTAGCCGAGCCCGACGTCGCACAGGTATTTCAGGCGCGTGCGCACCTCGGCGAGCAGCAGCTTCAGCGCGTCGTCGAGCAGCGCGCTCGGCAGGCTCACGTCGTCGAAGAAACGGCGGATGCGCTCGATCGGCAGCAGCATCAGGTCGTGCACCGTCAGGCCCGGCAGCGCCTCGAGCTGCGCGCGCGTCCAGTCGACGCCGCGCGGCAGGAAGCGATTGGCGGGCGCGAGCACCGCGTCGGCGTTCGCCTTCGAGCCGAGCCGCCACTGCAGCGATTCCGTCTTCAGGCGCGCGCCGCCGCACACGTCGCACGGCGTGTAGCTGCGGTACTTCGACAGCAGCACGCGGATATGCATCTTGTAGGCTTTCGATTCGAGATAGCCGAAGAAGCGTTTGACGCCGTACCACTGGCTCTGCCACTTGCCGTTCCAGTCCGGCGAGCCGTTGATCACCCATTCGCGCTGGGCGTCCGTCAGGTCGGACCACGGCGTGTCGCGCGGGATGCCGGCTTTCGCCGCGTAGCGCATCAGGTCGTCCTGGCATTCCTTCCAGGCGGGCGTCTGCATCGGCTTGATCGCGCCGCCGCGCAGCGTCTTGCGCGCGTCGGGGATCACGAGGCCGAGATCGACGCCGATCACGCGGCCGAAGCCGCGGCAGGTTTCGCACGCGCCGTAGGCCGAGTTGAACGAGAACAGCGCCGCCTGCGGCTCCGCGTAGCGCAGGTCGCTGTCGGGATCGTGCAGCCCGGTGGAGAAGCGCCACACCTGCGGCTCGGCGGTTGCGGCGAGCGCGGTGTCCGCGTCCGGCGCCAGCACGTAGACGTTCACGCGGCCGCCGCCGCGCTTCAGCGACGCCTCGATTGCCTCGACCACGCGCACCTTGTCGGCCTGCTGCACGCGGAAGCGGTCGGCCACCACGTCGAGCAGCTTGCGCGGGCCGGTGGGCGACGCGACTTCGCGCTGCGCCTGCACGCGCGTGTAGCCGCTCGCGGACAGCCACTGCGCGACTTCGTCCTCGGACGCGCTTTCCGGCAGCTCCACCGGAAACGTGACGACGACGCGCGGATCGTCGGCGCGCGTGCGCTCGACGAGTTCCGCGTAGATCGTCTCGGGGGTGTCATGCCGCACCTGCCGCGCGGTCTGGCGGTCGAACAGCTCGGCCGCGCGCGCGTACAGCAGCTTCAGGTGATCGTTGAGCTCGGTCATCGTGCCGACCGTCGAGCGCGAGCTGCGGACCGGGTTGGTCTGGTCGATCGCGATCGCGGGCGGCACTCCGTCGACGCGCTCGACCTGCGGGCGGTCCATTCGGTCGAGGAACTGCCGCGCATACGCGCTGAAGGTCTCGACGTAGCGCCGCTGGCCTTCCGCGTACAGCGTGTCGAATACGAGGCTCGACTTGCCGGAGCCCGACGGGCCGGTGACGACCGTCATTTCGCCGGTACGCAGATCGAGATCGAGGTTCTTGAGGTTGTGCTGACGTGCTCCGCGAATGCGGATCAGATTGCTGGATGACAATTTGCCTGCCCGTCTGAATGAGTTAGCCGGAATCACGGTGCCGGAACGCTGCGGCGGATGCCCGCAGACGCGGCGCACGTGCCGCACGGGTCATGCCCGCGCCGCTCGAGTTCGACGGATACTATACTGTATATTCATACAGTTTTCCACGAGCGGCGCGAAGGGGCGAAAACGGGCCGGATCACTCGGCTCATCGACGCCCGCCCCGATCAGGAACCGACTCAGCCGCCGGCCGCCGTCGCATACGCAATGCACGTGCGGGCAAGCACGTCGGTCGGATCGACGAGCGTCGCCCGGCGCCCGTTCCGCGCGACATATTCCCCACCCGGCAGCAGGATCGGCAGTTCGGTGCATCCGAGCACGATCACGCTCACGCCTTCGTCCATCAACGCGTCGATGGCCGCGCCGATATCTTCCTCGCACCGTCCGGTCGTGAAGCCGGCCTTGACACCCTGCCTGCCGTAGATCGCTTCCATCACGCGCGCCTGCAACGCCGGCCCCGGCGCCACTTGCCGGAGTCCCTGCGATTCCAGCGCCTTCTGGTAGACCCCGCTTTCGATCGTGCCGGACGTGGCCAGCACACCGACCTCCCGCAGCGCCGGATAGGCGTCGCGCAGGTGGGCGACCGTGACGGTCAGCATGTTGACGATCGGAATGCCGAGCCAGGGCTGAATCCGCTCGACGAACGCATGCGCGGTGTTGCACGGAATCGCGATGACGTCGGCATCGCCATCCTCGAGTTTCTTGCAGGTCGCGTACAGGGAGATCGTCGGATCCGCGCCGGCGCCCACCAGGTTCTCGGTTCGATCGGGAATCTGCGGATTCTGTTCGACCAGCAGCTTGATATGGTCCTGATCGCGCGATGCCGGCGTGTTGCGCACGATCTTGTCCAGAAAATCGACCGTCGCGGCCGGGCCGACGCCGCCGACCACGCCGATCTTGAACGTCGCCGCGCGCGAACCCGGTTGCCCGGCCACCGCGTACTGCGCATACGCCAGGTTCGAATCCACGAGCGGCACGCGCTGCGGGCCGATTTCATCGGCGACCAGCGCGATCTCGGTCAGCCCCGGGACGATCACCTGCACGCCCTGATCGGCAAGGTCCTCGCATGCGCGGCGCAGCAGTTCGACCGGACGGCCTCGGAGATTGCCGCGCTTGATGCCGTCGCGGCCGTAGATCGCTTCGGTCACGAGGTCGATCCCCTCGTGCGACCGCGGATGGACGATGTCGAATTGCGGCGCCGGGAAATACGCTTCGAAGAGTCGCTTGGCCCGCACGTAGTCGGACGCCAGCACGCCGATACGCGTCGCGTCGGGATACTTGCGCCGCACATGGCTGCGTACCGCTTCGACGATATCCACGATCGGCAGGCGCGTGTTCGCCTTCAGCTCGTCGATGAACGTGTGGCTCAGGAAGCACGGCAGCACGACCGTCGTCACGCCCCGCTTCTCGAACGCACGGATCATGTCGAACACGTACAGCTTGCGTTCGATGGTCGCCGCACTGCCCGACCCCGAGCCCTTGAACGGGTATTGCTCGAAAATCAGCTCGACGTGCTCCTCGTCGGACGACGCAGGCGTCGCCTTCACCATCTTGAAGAACACGTCGGCACTGCCCAGCGGCCCGAGGCCGCCGACCACGCCGAACTTGCGCCGGGCATTCACGCCATCCGTGTGCATCATGCGTTCTCCGGCTGATCGAATACGGCGGCGGCTTGCGACTTCGCAGCGCGCCGGCTCTCCCACTTCGCGATCACCGCCGTCGCCACGCTGTTGCCGATCACGTTCGTCATCGTGCGGCCCATGTCGAGAATCTGGTCGATCGCCAGAATCATCGCGACGCCGGCTACCGGCAGATGGAACATCGGCGCGACCGCCGCGACCACGACCACCGAGCCGCGCGGCACGCTCGCCATCCCCTTGCTGCTCAACATCAGCACCAGCAACATGAAGACCTGCTCCGACACCGGCATGTGCACGCCGAACGCCTGCGCGATGAAGATCGCGGCAAACGCCTGATACATCATCGAGCCATCCAGGTTGAACGCGTAACCCAGCGGCAGCGTGAAGCCCACCACCTTCTTGTCCACGCCGAACTGCTCGAGCTGCTCGGTCAGGCGCGGATAGGCGGCCTCGCTGCTCGCGGTCGAGAATGCGATCAGCGCGGGTTCGCGTACGGCCTTCAGCAGGCTGCCGACGCGTCGCCCGAGAAACACGTAGCCGGCGCCGATCAGCAGCGTCCAGAGGACGAGCAAGCCGAGGTAGAACGCGCCGATCAGCTTGCCATACGTATAGATCACGTCGAGCCCGCGCAGCGTGACCGACGCGGCGATCGCACCAAATACGCCGAGCGGCGCCGCGCGCATCACGTAGTTGGTCAGGCGCAGCATCACCGGCACCATGCCGTCGATCGACTGGATCACGACGCCGACCCGCTTGTCGTGCTTCAGCGCGCTCAGCCCGATGCCGAGAAAGACCGAGAACACCAGGATCTGCAGGATGTCGTTGCGCGCCATCGCGTCGAGCAGGCTGGTCGGGAACGCATGCGTGATCACGTCCCGCGCGTTCAGTGCGGCGGTATTCAGTCCGGTGTCGACCTCGCCGGCGGATGCCGCGAGGTTCAGGCCCGCGCCCGGCTGCAGCGCATTGGCCATGACGAGGCCCAGGCTCAACGAAATCAGCGACGCGCAGACGAACCACCCGATCGAGCGCAGGCCGATGCGGCCGACGTCCTCGCCGCTGTCCATGCCGGCCAGGCCGGACACGAGCGTGACGAACACCAGCGGCGCGATGATCATCTTGATCAGGCGCAGGAAGATGTCGGTGACGATCGAGAAATAGCCGGCAACGGTTTTGAGGGTGCCCGGATCCGCGATGTGGGTGTGGCACGCATAACCGGCGACGACACCGAGGATCATGCCGACTGCAATGCTGAAGGTAAGGCGATTTTTCATGTCCATTCGTCCTTGGGTGGCGCCCTGCCGCCGGAGGCGGACGAGCGCTGCGAAGAAGGCCGCGCGACGCCGGTCACGCGTCACGATTGCCGTTGGAACGAATGGTAGGGACGGTCGATAAAACCGTGATGCCGGTGCAACATGGCGGTATGCGAGTCCCGCATAAGGCGGGAAAACCCTGATTCAGCCGAGCCGGGAAGGCGCCGCGCGCAGGTGCTGCCACAGCGTGTCGAGGAATTCACTGCGGTTGGACACGTCGCGATACACGCGCAACTCGACTTCCAGGTTCCACGCCGCAGGCCCGGCCGGGACGAGTTCGCCGGCCGCCAGCTCGGCGGCGATTGCGCTGCGGGGCAGCCACGCGACGCCCTCGCCTTCCATCACGAGTTTCTTCAGCACCTCGGCCATGTCCGACTCGTAGTGCAGCTGCAGGGCCGGCGTATCGGGGGCACGGCCGAGCAGCAGCGCGAGACAGCGGCCGAAGTAGCTGGTTTCCGTATAGGAGATCAGCGGCAGCGGGCTCTGCTTCGTTCCGGGCAGGCGAAACGCGGGCGCCGAGCGCCGGTTCGGCCGGCATGCCGGCATCAACGTGTCGAGGCCGACCGTCAGGTGCTCGTACTTCGCCGGGTCGAGATGGAGCGGCAGCTCGGGATGGTGATAGGCAAACATCAGCTCGCAGTTGCCGTTGACGAGCATCAGGATCGAGTCATGCACGTTGGTCGGAATGACGCGCGCCCGCACTTCGCCGAAATGCGGGGCGAGCGCCTTGAGCCAGCCCGGCAGGAAACTCAGCGCGATGGTATGGCCCGCGGCGATCTGCAGGCTCTTGCCGGCAATCCGTTGCTCGGTGCGGATGATGGCCCGCGTGTCGAACAGGCGGCTGAGCACGTCTTCGGCCGTCTCGCGAAACAGCCGGCCCGCCGGCGTCAGCACCGGCGGAAAGCTGCTGCGGTCGATCAGTTCGGCGCCGATCCATTGCTCGAGCGACTGGATGCGACGGCTGAAGCCCGACTGCGTGACGTTGCGAAATTCAGCCGCACGGGAAAAGCTTTGATATTGAGCGAGCGCGAGGAAGTCCTCGATCCATTTGATTTCCATGTTGGCCTTGGCGGGTCGCGGGCGGAGCGGCCCGCGCGTCACCCAGGTCATGGCGAAGCGCAGGCCGACGGACGCTCACATTGTATGTGCTCGATCCGGTGCGCCGCGCGGGCAGCCCTGCTCGCTACGCCTTTTTCGCATAGGCGCTGCACCAGCCTTTTGCATTGACCTGCTTGCCGCCGAAAATGGCGCACGGCGCCATCGCGGCATCGGCCTTGCCCTGGTAGAACTGGCAATTCGCGCAGGCCTCGCCCGGCTGAAATTTCGGAACTTCTTACGGTCGACCCGGCTGGCGTCGGTCTTGTAGCCGAGGGCCTGCGCGTTTGCATCGGATTCCTGCACGGCAACGGCATCCGCCACCGCCGCGCGACGGCCCACGGCCAGCACGGAAGCCAGCACGGTGGTGGCTGTAAGGAAACGTCGGCGTGAAAATTTCATGAGAGTCTCCCTTGAACGGATGCGCTGGGATCAGTGAAAGAAGAGTTCCCGCATGCCGAACGTGTGATGCGCTTCGGCGGCCATCAGCACCATGAGCACCAGCAGGCACAGCGGCGGTATCAGGATCGCGTACACCAGCGCCAGCCGCTCCCACATCATGTGCATGAAAATCGACACGATCAGCCCGGCCTTGGCGATCATGAGCACGACGATCAGCACCCAGCGCAGCAGGCCCTGCACGTGGAAGTAGTCCACCAGGTACGACAACGTGCTCAGAACGAACAGCAAGCCCCAGATTTTCAGGTAGACGCCGATCGGATGCTGCTGGCCGTGCGCGGCCTCGGGTCGATCGGCGGGATCGGTATGGTCCATGGCCTGCCTCACCACAAATAGAACAGCGCGAAGATGAACACCCACACCAGGTCGACGAAGTGCCAGTACAGGCCGGCAATCTCGACGATCTGGAAGTTGCCGTGCTCGGTGAACCCCGGCTGCAGCACCTTGCGTGCGATCAGCAGCAGGTAGATCACGCCGCAGGTCACGTGAAAGCCGTGGAATCCGGTGATCGTGAAGAAGCACGCGCCGAACTGCGCCGCGCCCAGCGGGTTGCCCCACGGGCGGATCCCTTCATGGACGATCAGCTTGGTCCATTCGAGCGCCTGCATCGACACGAAGGCCGCGCCCAGCAGCGCGGTCGCCAGCAACAGCACGGCGGCGCGTTTGGCGTTGCGTCGGTAGCCGAAGTTGACGGCCATCGCCATCGTGCCGCTGCTGCTGATCAGGATGAACGTCATGATGGCGATCAGCAGCAACGGCACATCCACGCCGCCCACCGTGAGCCCGAATACCTTGGACGTATCGGGCCACGGCGCCGTGGTCGAGATGCGCACCGACATGTAGCCGATCAGGAAGCTGCTGAAGACGAAGGTGTCCGACAGCAGGAAGATCCACATCATCGCCTTGCCCCACGGCACCTTGAAGGCTTCGCGGTCGCCCGCCCAGTCGGTGACGATGCCGCGCCAGCCGTCGGGCCCGGCGTCGGCGCGGGCGATGTCGGCCGATTCGCCGACGGATGATTCAGTGGGGAGCGTGGGCACGGTCATGGCGCGGCTCCATACAGCGGCCCGCAGATGGCGGCGACGATCGCGGGGGTCATCCACCACATCGCCGCCAGCAGCACGAGCCAGACAGCCAGCAGGAAATGCCAGTAGGTCGCGCACAGCGCAATGGCGCGCTGCGCCCGGAACGGGTCCGCGCGCCGCACAAGCGCGATCGTGACGACCCAGGCCACCAGTCCGCCCAGCACATGCAACGCGTGCAGGCCGGTGAGCAGGTACAGGAAGCTGTTGGAAGGATTGACGTTGACGGTCTGCCCGGCGGCGGACAGCACGCGCCACGCGGTCAGTTGCCCGATCACGAACAGCGCCGCCAGCACGCCGCCGGATACCAGCCACGCCGTGCGGTGCAAGGTCATCCGCCGGGCGCGCTGCATCGCGATGCTGGCCAGCACCAGCGCACCGGTGTTCCACCACAGCAGCGCCGGATGCGGGATCGGCTGCCAGTCGGGCTCGCGCATGCGCATCCCATAGGCGAGCAGCAGCAAGGAAAACAACGTCGTGGCCACCGCCATGAAGACGATCAGGCCCGTGCGGCCCGCATTCGGCAAGACCGGTTGCGCGTCGGGACCGAAGGGGCGCGGCAGCGTGGTCATTCGTGTGCCTCGCCGGAGTGAAGCGTCGGCCGGGCCGGCGCGGGCTCGGGCGCCGTCGCGGGCGGCCGGTTCTGCGGGACGAAGTCTTCCTCCTGCCCCGCCGGACTGTATTCGTATGCCCAGCGATAGACGACCGGCAGCGCCGCGCCCCAGTTGCCGTGCGCCGGCGGCGATTGCGGCGTCTGCCATTCCAGCGTGGTGGCCCGCCACGGATTGCCGTCGGCACGCTTGCCGTGCACGAGGCTCCACGCCAGGTTGAACAGGAACAGCAGCTGCGCCACCCCGACGATCAGCGCCACGACGGTGATGAACGCGTTGAGCGTCTGCGCCGAATGCGGAATGAAGCTGTAGCCTTCATACGCGTAATAGCGCCGCGGCATGCCGAGCACGCCGAGATAGTGCATCGGGAAGTAGATCGCATAAGTGCCGACGAACGTGAACCAGAAGTGCAGGCGCCCGAGCGTGTCGTTCAGCATGCGGCCCGTCACCAGCGGATACCAGTGGTAGAGGCCGCCAAACACCACCAGGATCGGCGACACGGCCATCACCATATGGAAGTGCGCGACCACGAAGTAGGTGTTCGACAGCGGAATGTCCACGCTCACGTTGCCGAGGAAGAGCCCGGTCAGCCCGCCGAGGACGAAGGTGCTGATGAAGCCGATCGCGAACAGCATCGGCACGGTCAGGTGGATATCGCCGCGCCACAGTGTCAGCACCCAGTTGTAGACCTTCAGCGCGGTCGGCACGGCGATGATCAGCGTGGTGGTGGCGAAGAAGAAGCCGAAGTACGGATTCATGCCGGCGATGAACATGTGGTGAGCCCAGACCACGAAGCTCAGCGCGCCGATCATGACGATCGCCCACACCATCATCCGGTAGCCGAAGATGCTCTTGCGCGCGTGCGTGCTGATGAGGTCCGACGCGATGCCGAACGCCGGCAGCGCGACGATGTAGACCTCCGGATGCCCGAAGAACCAGAACAGGTGCTGGAACAGCAGCGGGCTGCCGCCGGCATGGTTGAGCGTCTGCCCCATCGACACCACGGCCGGCACGAAGAAACTCGTGCCGAGCGTCTTGTCGAACAGCATCATCACCGCCGACACGAACAGCGCCGGAAACGCCAGCAGCGCCATGATGGTCGCGGTGAAGATGCCCCACACCGTGAGCGGCATGCGCATCAGCGTCATGCCGTGTGTGCGCGCCTGCAGCGTGGTGGTGACGTAGTTCAGGCCGCCCATCGTCGCCGCGACGATGAAGATCGCCAGCGACACCAGCATCAGCACGATGCCCCATTCCACGCCCGGCGTGCCCGGCAGGATGGCCTGCGGCGGATACAGCGTCCAGCCCGCGCCGGTCGGCCCGCCCGGCACGAAGAAGCTCGCGGTCAGCACCAGCACGGCCAGCAGGTAGACCCAGTAGCTCAGCATGTTGAGAAACGGGAACACCATGTCGCGCGCGCCCAGCATCAGCGGGATCAGGTAGTTGCCGAAGCCGCCCAGGAACAGCGCCGTCAGCAGGTAGATCACCATGATCATCCCGTGCATCGTGACGAACTGGTAGTAGTGGTTCGCGTCGATGAACGCGAACTTGCCCGGAAAGCCGAGCTGCAGCCGCATCAGGTTCGACAACACCAGGCCGACGAGGCCGATGGCGATGGCCGTCAGCGCGTACTGCACGGCGATGACCTTGTGGTCCTGGCTCCAGACGTAGCGGGTCCAGAAGCTCTGCGGGCCGTGATCGGAGTGCGCGTAGGTCATGGGGTGTGCTCCGCTAGCGCTGCGCCGCGCTGCTGGCGTCCGGCCCGGCTTGCGCCTTGATATAGGCCACCAGGGCGGCCAGTTCCTGATCGCTCAGGTCGAAGTGCGGCATGATCGGCGAGAAACCCTTCACGACGCGGGCCGTCGGGTTGCTGATGAACGCGCGCAGATAGGCGTCGTCCACCTTCGCGGTGCTGCCGTCGGCCATCGTTTCGGTCTTGCCGTACAGGCCCTTCCACGTGGGGCCCACGCGCGGCGTGCCGTCCACGGTATGGCAGGCGACGCAGCCCTTGGCCGCCGCGAGCGCCTTGCCCTGGTCGGCCAGCGCCTGGGCGCTGCCGCCCGCGGCGGCCGGTGCGGCCTGCACGTTCGCCTGCTGCCGCTGCGTGAACGTCGGCTGCCGCGCGAGCCAGCGCGCGAACGAGGCTTCGTCTTCCACCACCACCACGCCGCGCATGTTCGAGTGCCCGATGCCGCAGAGCTGCGCGCACAGGATGTCGTAACGCCCGGCCTTGGTCGGCGTGAACCAGAAGGTGGTCACCATGCCGGGCACCATGTTCATCCGCGCGCGGAACGGCGGCACGTAGAAGTCGTGCAGCACGTCGCGCGACCGTGCCAGCACCTGGACCGGCCGGTTGAGCGGCAAGTGCACTTCGGACGCGTCGATCAGGTAGTTGTCGCGGCCGTTGGGGTCGCCGGGGTTCAGGCCGAACGGGTTGTCGTTGCTGATGTAGCGCACGTCCGTCGTGCCCAGCTTGCCGCCGGGGCCGGCGAAGCGGAAGCGCCATTGCCATTGCTGGCCGAGCACTTCCATCTGCAGCACCTTGTGCGGCGGTCGTACGTAGTCCGCATAGACGAAGAGCCCCGGTGCCAGCAATGCGGCCACGCCGACCGAGGTCAGGCCGATCAGCCACCATTCCAGCCGCCTGTTGTGCGGCTCGTAGGCGGCGCGACGGCCGCTGCGATGGCGGTAGCGCACCAGTGCGAGCACGATGAACAGGTTGATCGCGATGAAGAACGCGCCGGTGATCACGAGCGTGATCGTCAGCATGTCGTCCATGCGCACCCAGTTCGACGCGATCGGCGTGATCCACCACGGACTGGCAAAGTGAAACCCCACCGCCACTGCGATGATCAGGACCAGAGCAATCGCAAGGGCCATAGGCCGCCTCGCTGCGTGTCACGCACCCGAGCCGCCGACACGACGCTGCTGGCGTCGTCGCGCCGCGTCGGCGCATGTCGCATTCGTCGTATCGTCCGCGCCGGCACCTGTGCCGGGACCGCTTCGCGACGCGCTGCCCACGACGGCTCTTAAGAAAAGGTAGTCCTCGGCCCTGCATCGTGCAAGGCGGCGAAACGCGGACGCGCATGCCGCGCACGAACCGCGCGAACGGCGGCGTCGCATGCGGCGATGCGATGCAAAAACGGCCGCCGCCGGCAGGGATTGCCGACGCGGCCGTCTACGGGGCCGACGTGTGTTCAGGGCCGGCGCGGCGTCAACAAAAGCGCCGCGTCACTCCATCCTGCTCGGCCTGCGCCATCGCTCCAGTTGGCCATAGGCGACGGCGGCAACCACGCCGAACAGCAGGTTCGCCAGCAAGGGGCCGGAACCGCGCTCCGAGATGAACCACGGGAACACGGCCGTCATCACATAAAAGTTCCACAGGTACGCGACGAGCCCGAAGGCCAGCCCGATCACCGCCTCCATGCCCACGCTCGAATCGAACCGGAAAGGCGCCATGATCGCGGCGAGCATCATCCCCATGATTGCGCCGAGCACGTAGTGCAGCAGCAGCGCCATCGCGACGATTTCAAGGCTGAATTGCGACAACTGGCTGAGCGCACCGCGGCCCATCACCATCGCCGCGATCTTGTGGGTCGGTCGCCACGGGCTTTCATGGAGCACCAGCGTCGACCAGAAGAATTCCAGCGCGATCACCAGCGCACCGCCCGCCAGGCCGGCCACCGCCGCGGAGACCCAGTCCGGCGTGCGCCGTTCCCAATAGTGCGATTGCATGTGCAGTTCCATATGACCTCCTTGCCGACGGTTCAGCTTCAGCACTCAGGTTCAGAACGCGCCCTTCGCGTCAAAAAGTGTGTTCCGTGTGCGATTCGGAATCGCGACACGTTCGCCCCGCGATTCGGTAACGCCACGGGCGGCCGCGTCAAAACGCAACGCCATGCCGCCCACGGTCGCGATAACGCGAACACGCGTCCGACGAATCGCGTCGATGAGCGCAGGTGTTCGCGTGTGCCGGTTTTCGCTGTCAGGGGAAGATCGGCGTCGTGGGCTCGCCGCCTTCCATGTCCGCCTGGGGAAAATGCTGGGCGACCATCTGCGAGATTTCCTCCTCTCGCAGCGGCGGCACGTCGGCCATGATCAGGATCTGGCCTTCGCGGATGGCCTCGCGAAAGCGCGCGAGTCGCCCATTCGGTTCGGCAATGCCGATCATCGCGGCCGTCCACGCGCCGAAGCCCGCGCCCGCCACCGTCAATCCGACGACGGCGCCCCCCGCGATCACGAGCTGCGCGGGAGGAAATACCAGCGCGACGAGACCGATAAGCGCGCCTGTCGCGCCGCCGAGTGCGACGCCTCGCTCGAGCGCGTGCACGACATCGCTGCTTTGCAGCAGAGATGCTTCGGGCAACTGATCGAGCGTGACGCTGTGATCGGCGAGGACGTGAATATGGCGCCAGATGATGCGAGCGCGCAGCAAGTCATCGACGATCGCCTTCGCCATCTGCGTATCGGGTACGAGAAAATAAAGGCGTCTCATGTTGGCACCCCTCTTTTGCCAGCGGCTTATCCGCGACAGAGCCTTTTGTTATTTTATGTCAGCATCGGCGGCTGGATAGCCGGGTTTGCGCAGGGGCGCCAGGAGTTCCCTCAGACCGTTGTGGTCGATCTCGTGCATCAGCGCGAGCTGTCGGCCGAGTCCGCCGCGCGGGAATCCTTCGCGTGCCAGCCAGTTGAGGTAAGGCCCGGGCAGGTCGGCAAGGAGTCGGCCCTTGTATTTTCCGAAGGGCATGGTAACGGTGACAAGGCATTCAAGGTCTGGGGCGCGCATGCCGGTATTGTGCACGGCTTTGCGCGCGACGGCCTCCGCGCCGCGTTGCTCACCGATTCGCGCCGACCGACGGTCGGACCACCGCCGCCCGCCTTCCTGCCTGCTAGACTGGAATATCCCCCTGCAAACCCTGGAGGGAATCATGATGTCCGTGTACGTCGTGAAGACCGGCGAGCAGTTCCTCTGCACCGCCGAGGACGGCGATATCGGCATGGCACCAGCGATTGAAAATGCCACGTCCTTCGGTTCGTATGAGGAAGCCGAAAAAGCGGCAAACACGCATGCTGACCCCGGATACGAAATCGTGGCCGTCTGCGTGATCAGGCACTGATCGGCTGCCCGGTGCGGATGATGGTCCGCGTGCCGGACGCAAGTCGCCATGCGGCAGCGTTGTCCATGCGACGACGACGGCGACGTTGCGCACGCACCGCGTGACGCATTGCCTTCGTCGACGTCGCGCATCCACGCACGGCACCGCCGCCGCCGCAAGCGAGCCGTCCGGTTTCGACGGCCACGCATGCGGCGACCCGGTCGCCACGTCTTACTTCTGCAGCGAGATTTCCACCCGGCGATTGCGCGCCCGCCCTTCGACGGTATCGTTCGATGCCGCCGGATTGGCTTCTCCATGCCCCGTCGCGGCAAACGAATCCGCCTTCAGCCCGTGTTCACGCAGATACCCCGCGACCGCATCGGCCCGACGCTTCGACAGCGTCTGGTTGTGCGTATCCGAGCCGGTCGCGTCGGTATAACCGTCCACTTCCACGCGCGCGAAATGCCTGTCGCCTTGCTGGTTCAGCAGTTTGTCGAGCGCGGCGGTGGCGGCCGACGTCAGCACGGCCGAGTCGGTCGCGAAATAGGCATCGCCGGTCAGGCTCACCTTCTCGACCGCGGCGGGCGCCGGCGCGGCGGCCGCGGCGACCGGCGCGGCTGCCGCGCCGCACTGGAACACCATCGCGTGCGGATCGGCGCCGTCGCGATACGGCGTCGTGGAATCGACCACGCGCACGGCCTCGTTGCCGCACATGCGCGTCGCGACCTTCATGCAGGTCTGCGCGCTCGACAGGATGCCGTGACAGTCGACGCGGAAGGTGCGGATGCCGTCACGGGACTGCAGTTCGTATGCGTTGTACGTCGGCCCCGACGCGCTCGAACAGGCAGCGAGGGAAACGACGGACGCCAGCAGGGCAAGATGGATGTTTTTCACTTGATTACTCCGAAAATGCGATGGGCGCAGCGCGTGCGGCGCGATGGCGCGGCCGCATCCGCGTGCGGTTGCGTTCGACGCGGTCCGCTCCGGCAACGCGTGCCGGAACGGACCGCCGCGCGCGATTACTTCCACTGATACAGCACGCCCGCGCCGACGACGCGCTGGCTGCCGGCGAAGCCGCCGTTCAGCGTCGCCTTCAGGTTCTCCGTGAGGCGCGCCTGCACACCGACGGCCATGGCCTTCTGACCCTGGAACGTCGCCGTACCGACCCCCATCGCGAAGTTCGAGTCGCGGTCCATGTGCGGGATCGACGCCAACGCGGCCGTCGCGGCGATCCCCTCACGCGCCATCGAATCCGTCTGCTGGATCTGCTGCTGCATCTGCGTGAGCTGGTTGTTGACCGTGTTCAGCGACTGCGTGAACTGGTTCGAGACCGCATTCAGCTGGTTCACGTTCACCGCATCGGTGCCCTGCGTGCCCGCCGCGACGTTGACGACCTGTCGCGGCGAATCCGCCGAGCCGACCGCGACGACGTTCGAGCGGCCGCCGTCGTTGCTGCCCGTGCCGATCGCCGTCGAGTTGTTGCCCGATGCGGTCGAGCCGACGCCGATCGCCGTCGAGCCGTTGCCAGACGCCGTCGACGCGTTGCCGACCGCCGTGCTGTTCGAGCCCGATGCGACCGCCCCCGAACCGCCCGCCGACGAATTCGAACCGCTCGCCCCCGGCGGCACGTTGCCGCCGGGCGGGTTCGTCGTGTACTGCCCGCCGAGATTGGTCGTGCGCTTGTCGATCAGCGTCGTCAACTGGTTCGCGACCGAGTCGAGCTGCGACACGTTCACCGCGTCCGTGCCGTTCTTGCCGGCGGCCAGGCCGGTGATCTGCCGGTTGCCGATGTTCACTTCACCGGCCGACGACTGCGGGCTGCTCAGGCCGTACGCGACGTAGTTCGTCAGCGCGCCGACCGTGGTCAGCGAACCGGCGCCCAGCGCGACGCTGTTCGCGAGCGTCGCCGATGCGCCGGCGCCGAGCGCGAGCGCATCGGTGGCGGTGCTGTGCGCACCCGAGCCGAGCGCGACGCTGCCCACGCTGACCGCCGACGCATTGGCACCCTGCGCGACCGACTGCGCGCCGAGGGCCGACGCACCGCTGCCGAGCGCGATCGCGTCGGCCTGCGCGGAACTCGCGGCCTGCCCGATCGCGACGCCGCCGGGTGCGGTCTGGTCGACGATCGCCCCGTTGCCGATGCCCACGCCGTTGTCGCCGTTCACGACCGTCGTCGGCCCGACCGCGACCGATTCCGCGCCGACCGCGAGCGAGTCGCCGGCCGTCGAATTCGCGTGGAAGTACTTCTGGCCCGTGACCGCGAACGACTGCAATGCACCGGTAAGCTGCCGTACCGTCACAGCGTCCTGCTGCCCGGTGCCGTCCGCGACGTTGGTGATCTGGCGATACGTGCGGTTCGTCGTGTCGCCCACCGACACCGCGCCGAGCAGCGTCTGGTCCGTCGTGTTGAACGGGATCGCCGCGGTGCCGTTACGGATGATGCCCGACGACGGCGCCGTCGGCCGATCCGCGACCGAACCGGAACCGAGCGCGATGCTGCCGTTCACGAGCGAGATCGCGTTCGGGCCGATCGCGACGCTGTCGACGCCGATCGCCTGGCTGTCCGGCGCGGTCGAGTTCGCGTGGAAATACTTGATGCCGTGCGCGTTGATGTTGTCGATCGCCGAGCCGACGCTGTTGTTGATGATCGTCGAGCCGTCGCTGTTGTACGTCACGTACGATGGCGCCGAAATCGTGCCGGTCGTCGGGTTGTAGGTCGAGCCGCCGCCGATCGCGCCGGCCGTGCTGTTGCCGAGATTGGTGTTGTTGTTCACGATCGAGCTCAGGCCCGTCGACAGCGAACCGATGCCCGTCGACGTGGCGGTCGACAGCGACGTCAGGTTGCTGTTCGTCGCGCTCAGGCCGGTGGACAGCGAGCCGATGCCGGTCGACGTCGACGTGGACAGCGACGTAACCGTGCTGTTGGTCGAGCTCAGGCCGGTCGAGAGCGAGCTGATGCCCGTGGACGTCGACGTGGACAGCGACGTGACCGCGCTGTTCGTCGAGCTCAAGCCGGTGGACAGCGAACCGATGCCCGTGGACGTCGAAGTCGACAGCGACGTGACCGCGCTGTTCGTCGAACTCAGGCCGGTCGACAGCGAGCTGATGCCCGTCGAGGTCGACGTGGACAGCGACGTGACCGTGCTGTTCGTCGAACTCAGGCCGGTCGACAGCGAGCTGATGCCCGTTGAGGTCGACGTGGACAGCGACGTAACCGTGCTGTTCGTCGAACTCAGGCCGGTCGACAACGAGCTGATGCCCGTGGACGTCGAGGTCGACAGCGACGTGACCGCGCTGTTGGTCGAGCTCAGGCCGGTGGACAGCGAACCGATGCCCGTGGACGTCGAAGTCGACAGCGACGTGATCGCGCTATTCGCCGACGACAGACCCGTCGACGTGGAGGTCGACAGCGACGTCACCGTGCTGTTGGTCGAGCTCAGGCCGGTGGACAGCGAATTGATGCCGGTCGACGTCGAAGTCGACAGCGACGTGATCGCGCTGTTGGCTGACGACAGCCCCGTCGACGTGGAGGTCGACAGCGACGTCACCGAGCTGTTCGTCGAGCTCAGGCCGGTGGACAGCGAATTGATGCCGGTCGACGTCGACGTGGACAGCGACGTGATCGCGCTATTCGCCGACGACAGACCCGTCGACGTGGAGGTCGACAGCGACGTCACTGAACTGTTGGTCGAGCTGAGGCCTGTGGACAGCGAATTGATGCCGGTCGACGTCGACGTGGACAGCGACGTGATCGCGCTATTCGCCGACGACAGCCCCGTCGACGTGGAGGTCGACAGCGACGTCACCGAACTGTTCGTCGCGCTCAGGCCGGTGGACAGCGAACCGATGCCGGTCGACGTCGAAGTCGACAGCGACGCGACCGAACTGTTGGTCGAGCTCAACCCCGTCGACAACGACGAAACCCCGGTCGACAACGACGTGATGCTGGACAACGTCGACGTCGACAGCGAATTCACCGCCTGGTTCGTCGCATCGAGCTGCGAGCCGTTGATCGCATCCGTACTCGTCGGACTGATCCGCCCTGCCGCGACGTTGGTGATCTGACGCTCGGTTCCCACCGCGCCGACGCTGACGACGCTGACCGGATTGACGCCGTTGAACGTATACGTGACGCCGCCGATAGTGCCTGTGGCGGTCGGATTCGGCGCGGCCGTCACCGAACCGGAGCCGAGCGCGACGTCGTTTGCACGGGTCGCCACGGCCGACGCGCCGAACGCCACCGCGCCCGCCGCCGCCGCCGTCGACGTATTGCCGAGCGCGAGCGAGCCGGTACCTTGCGCGTTGTTCGAATTGCCGATCGCCACCGCGCCGTCGCCGTTCGCGGTGTTGTTCGAACCGGCCGTGACCGCGCCGGTGCCGATCGCGGTGCTCGGGTCGCCGATGGCGACCGCGCCGTTGCCGCTGACGGTCTGGCCAAAGCCAAGCGCGACGGCGCCGGTGCCGCCCAGGACCTTCGACAAGTTGCCGCCGGCGATCGAGCCGGCACCTGCACCCGCGGCGACCGAGTTGCTGTCGCCGATCGCGACGGTCGATGTCGCCGCCGCCACACTGTTGATGCCGATCGCGGTTGAATTCAGCGCCGCGGCCGTCGCGCCGGAGCCCAGCGCGCTGGCCGACGTGCCCGTCGCGAGCGCGAGATCGCCGAGCGCAACACCGAACTGCTGCGTCGCGGTCGACTGCACGCCCATCGCGATAGAACTGACGCCCGATGCATTCGCGTTCAGGCCGAACGCGACCGCGTTGTTGGCGCCGGCCGTCGTCCCCGAGCCCATCGCAATCGAACTGGTGCCGAGAGACTGCGTGCCCGAGCCCGGCACGCCGGCGGTGCCGCCCCAGCCGATGGCGATCGACGACGTGCCCTTCGCACCGCTGTTGACGCCCATCGCCACCGCCGAGTTTCCGGAAGCCAGCGCGCCGCTGCCCACGGCGACACCGGCCGCGCCCGAGCTGGTCGACTGGTTGCCGAGGGCGACCGCGCCCGTCAGGTCGGCATGCGACGCATAGCCTAGCGCGATGCTTTGCGCCCCCGCCGCGCTCGCCCCGAGCCCGAGTGCCGCCGCATACTGGCCCGACGCGAGCGCATTGTTGCCCAGCCCGATCGCGGACACGCCGGTCGCCGCCGCACCGCTACCGAGCGCCACCGAGCCGCTTTGCGTCGCGCTCGACAGGTTGCCGAGCGCAACCGCGTAAGCCCCTGAACCGAGCGCCTGCACGCCCATCGCCACGCTATTGACACCGGTCGCCTGCGAGTTGATGCCGATGGACGTTCCGCCATCCGCCATCGCGTGCGCACCCGGGCCGATCGCCGTGGACGACAGGCCCGCCGCCGTCGCCAGGTTGCCGAACGCGGTCGCATTCGTCTGCGAGGCAAGCGCGCCGTTGCCGACCGCGGTCGAACTGGCGCCGCCCGTCGCGGAGCCGCCACCCGCCGAGTACTGCGCGTGGGCGCCCGTCTGAAACAGTCCGAGGTACGCGGCCGCCATCATCACGACCAGTCGCCGGGGCGACAACCCAGGCGGCGTTGCCATGCTCGCGGCGGCGCCTTCGTGGGCAGCCTGCTCGCCCGCACTCCTCGACGACGCCACGCGCTTGCCGCGCGCACGATCGAGCTCGGACGTCGCAACCCACGCCCCCAGTGCTTCGTTCCAGATCGACTTGAACGACTTGTTCATCTTGTTTTCCCTCAGTTCACATGTGCTGGATGACGCAACAGCGAACGCGGCCGGGAGCTGACCGTCTCCACCTTCCTTGTCTCCCGTCTCGCGACGCCCCGCTACTTGATTCGGATATCTAACTTAACTGCTCAACGGCTCTGCACGACACGCGCGACACACGTCGCGATCACACGACCGCACGCCGCCCGTGTCGGACGACACGCTGCACGGCGACGATCGCGGGTTATCGAATCATGGAAGTCGAGCTCGCCGATCAGGCGGCATGCCGGGCGGCGCAGCGCGGGAAAGCGCGTGCGCACGCCGTCGCGCCAACCCGTGGGCGGCGAACTCGAATTTCATGTGGAAGCGTCGTTCAGACGCCGGTGGGACGGAAGCCGCGACGAATCCGCCGGGCGGCCCGTCCTGGGTCATTCAGGGGGAGGATGACGTCGTGCGGCCCCGGGGAATGAAGCATGCGCCGCCGGACCGCGGACGCTGACAGCCGCCGCCGGTTCGGGCGAACCGGTGCTGTGATCTGCCGAGCCTTTCATATTCATGTTTTTCGTGCCGCCTGATTCGAGAGCGCGCCCGCGCGACCGCCGCCTGAAGGACCCGGCGGTCGACGCGAACCCACTCACCCCTTTTCCATCCAGGCACGCGCCGCGGATTCCGGATTTCCGGAAAAACCGACGATTGGCCGGACGACCCCTGCATCGAATTAATCGACTGACTTTCTTTGACTATTTCTGGTTGCCTTGTATGTCACACTCTCATCAGCTTCTACGCCATTCCCTTCGTCTCTTATATCAACCCATTCGAAGGGCGGGAAGCTTGCATTGCCCTCGTGCCGACCCTCGTCGCAGCACCGGAATCCCGGAATTTGAGATTGTCAGCACTCAATGTCACATTGAATATTGCGCACTCAAACATGCCGCCGCGACAAATGAAATTCGCGTGGAACGCCGTTCTGCCGAACAACCGATCCAGCCGCATCGGGCCTAGTGTGCCGGGACTCCGGCGCTCGAACCTTTTCCCGAGCGGACAAATTGTTTTCCCGGCCGGACGATATTTACATTCATACATTCCGGCCTCCCAATCGACTTAAATGTGAAAGCATTTTTACCAGCGATCAATAAAAAATTAATCACAGTGACACGGAATTGATGGACGCGATCCGCATCGAAATCGGCTGCCTGCACGACACATTTCAACTCGATTCATCATTCGGGCCAATTCCATTTACGTCAATTGAAATCGGCAATAACGACCGGTATTTAATATCCAATTCGGCACTTTTTCCCAGGCCATTTTCCCGGCGCGGCCGCGCTGCCACGAAGGTTGCGCACGCTGTCAAACATGCCCACACGCGACGCACGGAATCCCCACCGCGGGCGCTATTGTCGACATATAATTTTTTGCAACAATCGTGCACATAGATGCATCGAGTCCGACCCCGGCCTACCTCCCCAACGCGTTCGCAACCATGTCATCCCGCTCGTCCAGTCCGGCGTCGCTGCGCGCCACGCCGGATCTCGTTGGCGCACACATTCTTGTCGTAGACGACCGACCGAACGACCTGCGGCTCCTGACGGAGATCCTGCGTTCGGCGCGGTGCCGGATCAGTGTCGCGTTCGACGGCCTGCAGGCCTATCACCGCGCGCAGGCAGTCTCGCCCGACCTGATCCTGATGGATGTCCGGATGCCGCGCATGGACGGCTTCGCCGCGTGCCGCCTGCTGGCATCAACGCCGTCGACGCAGAACATACCCGTCATCATCCTGACCGCCGCCGCCGATCTCGACGATCGCATCGCGGGGCTCGAAACCGGTGCGCTCGACTACATCGTGAAGCCGTTCGAACCGGTCGAGGTCATTGCGCGGATCCGCAATCATCTGAAGCGCGCGCGGCGCAGCCAGCCGTTCGCGCACCTGCCCGAGCTGCCCGACCATCCGGACGCCGCGCTGGTGCGCGCGGCGAGCGACGTCCTGCTGCGCGAATTGCGCAATCCGCCGACGCTCGAGGAGCTCGCGCGGCAGGTCGGCACGCACGAAAAGCGGCTGTCGCGCGTGTTCCGCGATCATCTCGGCCAGACCGTGTTCGAATACCTGCGCGACACACGGCTGCGCGCCGCGAAGCACTTTCTCGCGGAGACGTCGATGGGGATCGGCGACATCGCCGAGGAAATCGGCTTCTCGACGCCGGGCAATTTCGCGACGGCGTTTCGCGAACGGTTCGGCATCACGCCGTCCGACTGGCGGCGCCAGCGTCCGACGGTCGACGCACTGCCCGCATCGCATGATCACCCGCGCGATGCCTAGGCGCCGCGCGTCGGGCTGGCACACCTTCCTGCTGCTCGCGGTGGCGCTGATCGCCTGCGCGACCCACCGTGCCGAAGCGACGGAAAACGCTGCACAACTGGACGCGGTTTCGATCGTCGAGGATCCGGGCACCAAGATGTCCGCCGACCAGATCGCCGCGCGACTCGCGGCTGCGCCACGCGGCGCGTCCGCGGCGCGCCCGTCGTTCAACGTCGAGTTTTCCCGCTCGGCATGGTGGGTCGGCACGACGCTGGTCAATCACGACAGCGTCGAGCGCCCGCTGGTGCTGGAGATTCACGACGCCCGTCTCGACCATGCAGACTTCTATGTCGAGCGCGGCGGCGCGTGGACGCTCGCCGGACGCTTCCCGGCCGACCTCCGCGACGCGGACCATCCCGCTTCCCGATATCCGACGCTCGACACGACGCTGCGCCCGGGCGAGCGGATGCCCGTGCTGATCCGCATCACGTCGCGCAAGGAAATGCGACTCGCGCCGTCCGTGTACACCCCCAATGCATGGCATGCGCACGAACTGCGCGCCGCAATGTGGAACTTCGCCTTCTTCGGCGGCCTGCTGGCACTCGTCTGGTGCGCGCTGCTGATCGGATTCTTTTCGCGCAGCGGCGTGTTCGTCGTGCTGGCCGTGGTGGCCCTGAGCATGACGCTGTTCGAGGCGACGTACCGCGGCTATACCGTGATGTATCTGTGGCCCGGCGCGTACGAATGGTCGGCACGCGCCGAGGTGATCTTCGCGTATCTGTCGGTCGCGTGCTTCTTCGCATTCATCCTGATGGTCGCGCACCGCGAGAAGGCCGGCATGCCGATGCGCGCCGTCTACATGGCGTTCTTCGCGCTCGAATGCATCGGCATGGTCGGCGCCGCGTACGGCGACCTGCTCACCTTCACGTGGTTCTGCCTGCGGTTGAACAGCGTGACGGCGGTCGTGAACATCGGCCTCGCGCTGACCTTCGCGATCCGGCGCACGCCGACCGGCCGCGTGATGCTGCTCGCCGTCATGTTCGCCAGCTTCAACATGCTGGTGCGCGTGCTCGACGGACGCGATGCGATACCGGCCTGGCTATTCTGGCTGAAATCCGACGTCCATCCGAATCCCGTGATCTCGATCCTCGGGTTCGCCACGCATCTGGTGGTGCTGGCCGCCTGGATCCACCACGTGGGCCGTCAACGCACCGAGGCGCGCAAGCGGCTCGAGCAGTGGCAGCTCACCGAACAGGATCGCCTGCGCGACGAGGTCGCGAAACGCACGTTCGCGCTCAACGACGCGCTGCACCAGGCGAGGACGCACATGCAGCAGAAGATCGAAACGCTCGGCTATGTGAGCCACGACCTGCGCGCACCGCTGTCGACGATCAACGGCTACGCGAAGCTGCTGCTGCAAAGCGCGACCCGCAGCCAGGCGCGGCTGATCCGCTCGATCGACCGCAGCATCCGCTACCAGCTCACGCTGATCGACGAGTTGCTGCAGTACACCAAGTCCGAACTGCAGCCGCTCGGCATCTCGCCGGATGCGACCGACCTGCCCGGCCTGCTGAACGACATCGGCGACTATGCGCTCGCGCTGTGCTCGCAGCAGGACAACCGGTTCGACTACCGGCCGCTGACGCCGCTGCCGCGCAAGCTGTCGATCGACGGCATCCGGCTGCAGCAAGTGCTGCTCAACCTGTTGTCGAATGCGTCGAAGTTCACGCGCGACGGCACGGTCACGCTGTCGGTCGGCGCGTATCCGCACGAGCATGCGTGGCGCATCGTGTTCGAGGTCGCCGATACCGGGATCGGGATCGACATCGGCAAGACGACCGACATCTTCCGCGCATATCAGCAGGTTCAGGCGGTGAATGGCGGAACCGGGCTCGGGCTGTTCATCGCGCAGCGGATCGTCGGCGCGATGAACGGCGAGCTCTCCGTGTCGAGCCAGCCGGGTGTCGGCACGACGTTCACGTTCCAGATCGTCGCACCGGCGCTCGGGCATGCGCTGATCCCGGCGTCGGCGCTGATGCGGCCGGCCGAGCCCGTCGAACCCGACGAACCGCTGAGCGCGGCGCATGCGATGCGCTGCCCGCCGCCCGGTGCGCTCGACGAGCTGGCCGTGCTCGCGAGCGAAGGCCGCCTCACCGATATCGAGGAATGGCTCGGCCAGCATGCGCATGCGCCGCGCCATGCCGCGTTCGTGCAGGCGATGCGCGAGCGTCTCGACGCGCTCGATCTGCACGCGATCGAGCGGCTCGCCGAGTCGCTGAAACGGATGGGCATCGTCGATGCGTCGTTCGATGCGGAGCCGGACATGGCACGGTCGGCGTGATCGACGCCTGCGCCGTGCTGTCGCGCCGCCGATGAAGCCGCCGACAGCGGAGCATGCACGCCATCCCAGGTGCGTGCAGACGAACGCGACGGTCGTTACAAGCGCCGCATCGTCGACACCAGCGCCGCGTCGTCGCCCGCCGCGGCCGGCCTGACCTGCGCGGCCTCGCGCTTGCGGCGTTTCGGATCGAGCCCGGTGCCGCCGGTACGCCGCCGCGCCGCATGCCGCTCGATGACCCGCTGCAGCAGGCAGAACACGCACAGCAGCGCGCCGATCACGATCCGCGTCCACCACGAGCTCAGCGTGCCGTCGAACGTGATCAGCACCTGGATCGTGCCGAGAATGCCGACGCCGAACACCGACCCGATCACGTAGCCCACGCCGCCCGTGAGCAGCGTGCCGCCGATCACCGTCGCGGCGATCGCGTCGAGCTCCATCCCCTGGGCCTGCAGCCCGTAGCCGGACAGCACGTACAGCGTGAACACCACGCCGCCGAGCGCCGAACAGAAGCCGCTCAGCGCATACACGCCGACCTTCGTGCGCGCGACCGGCAGCCCCATCAGCAGCGCCGAGCGCTCGTTGCCGCCGATCGCATAGACGTTGCGGCCGAAGCGCGTGAAATGCGCGACGTAGATCGCCGCGGCCAGCGTCGCGAGCGCGATCAGCGCGCCCGCGCTCAGCGTCCCGCCGCCGATCGGCACGCTGATGCCCGCGAGCGCATGGAACGTCGGCTCGTTGATCGTAATCGACTGCGTCGTGATCAAGAAGCACGCGCCGCGCGCGAGAAACATCCCGGCCAGCGTGACGATGAACGGCTGCAGCCGGAAGTAATGGATCAGCGCGCCCATCGCCGCGCCGTACAGCGCGCCGAACACGAGCACGAGCGGCACGATGGCCCAGACGGGCCAGTGCAGCCGCTCGGCGCCGACCGCGCAGAAGATCGTTGTCAGCGCAACGACCGAGCCGACCGACAGGTCGATGCCGCCCGACACGATCACGAACGTCATCCCGATCGCGACGATCAGCAGGAACGCGTTGTCGACGAGCAGCCCGGTCAACACCTGCATCGAGAAGAAGCCGGTGTACATCACGGATCCGAAGCCGAACAGCGCGGCGAACAGCACGATCGTCACGACGATCGGCAGCGTGCGCGGGTCGGCGAGCCGGGCGAGGAATCGGTTCATCGGGGCGTGGCTCCGGTGGTGGCGCGCGAACGCGCGGAAGGCAGCAGCCGCGACGCGTGGCGGAGCACCAGCGCGCGCGCCGCGTCCGACTGGATCAACGTCACGACGATCACGACGATCGCCTTCACGACAAGCGTCGCCTCCGGCGGCACGCCGATCGAATAGGTCGTGTAGGTGAGCGTCTGGATGATCAGCGCGCCGAGCACCGAGCCGGCGAGGCTGAAACGGCCGCCGAGCAGCGACGTGCCGCCGAGTGTCACCGCGAGGATCGCGTCGAGCTCGAGCAGCAGCCCCGCGTTGTTGCCGTCGGCGCTGCGCACGTTCGAGCTGGCGAGGATGCCCGCGAGCGCCGACATCACGCCGGAACACAGATACACGCCGAACACCACCGCGCCGGCGCGCAGCCCCACGAGCCGCGTCGCAACCGGATTCACGCCGATCGCGCGGATGAACAGGCCGAGCGCGGTACGGTTCACCAGCAGCGCGGTCGCCGCGATCGTCGCGATCGCGATCCAGACCGAGCACGGCACGGCCGCGAGATAGCCGCCGCCGATCTCCAGATAGCCGGGCGCACCGATCGGGATGATCTGCCCGCCCGTCAGCAACTGCGCGATGCCGCGTCCGGCGACCATCAGGATCAGCGTCGCGATGATCGGCTGCATCCCGACGAACGCGACGAGCACGCCGTTCCACGCGCCGGCGAGCACGCCGACGCCGAGCGCGGCGGCCAGCGCCACACCGAGCCGCGACGGATCGCCGTCGAGCACGATCGCCGCGGCCGCGCCGGCGATCGCGACGATCGCGCCGACCGAGATGTCGATCCCGCGCGTCGCGATCACGAGCGTCATGCCGAGCGACACGATCACGAGCGGCGCCGCGCGGTTGAGGATGTCGATCGGCGCGCCGAACAGGTGGCCGTCGAGCAGCGAGATCGACAGGAAGCCCGGCCGATGCGCGACGTCGAGCGCGAACAGCAGCGCGAGTGTCAGCACCGGCCATACGAGCGGATGACGAAGCAACGTGCGTAGCCGCATCATGACCGGCCTCCCGCGATCAGTTGGTACACGTGTTCCTCCGACGCGTCGTCGCCGCTCAGTTCGGCGACCTTGCGCCGGTCGCGCAGCACCGCGATCCGGTGGCTCACGCGCACGACTTCGCTGATCTCCGACGAGATGAACAGGATGGCGAGCCCCTGCGCGCACAGCGCGAGCACGCGCTCCATGATGTCGAATTTCGCGGCGACGTCGATGCCGCGGGTCGGCTCGTCGAGGATCAGCAGCTTCGGTTCCGTCGCGAGCCAGCGCGCGAGCAGCACCTTCTGCTGGTTGCCGCCCGACAGCAGCCCGATCGGCTGCTCCGCGTCGCGCGCCTTGATGCCGAGCCGCGCGATGTAGGTATCGGCGAGCTCGCGCTGGCGCGCGCGGCTGATCAGCCGCCACCAGCCGCGCCGCGCCTGCAGCGCGAGCACGATGTTCTCGCGGATCGACAGCGCGGCGACGATCCCCTCTTTCTTGCGATCCTCCGGGCAATACGCGATCCCGTTGCGCACCGCGTCGTGCGGCGACGCGAGCCGCTTGCGCGCACCGTCGATCTCGATCGCGCCGGTGTCGGTGCGCTCCGCGGCAAATGCAAGCCGCGCGGTTTCCGTGCGTCCCGAGCCGAGCAGCCCGGCCAGCCCGACGATTTCGCCGGGCCGCACGTCGAGATCGAGCGGGCTCATCATCCCGCGCCGGCCGACCTGCTGCATCGACAGGAACGGCGCGGCCGCGCCGGCATCACGCTGCACGGCCGCCGCACCGGCCTGCAGCGTGCCGGACATCGGCGCGCGGCCGGTCATCTTCGCGACCAGGCTGTCGACCGGCAGGTCGCGCGCGAGATACTCGCCTTCGCGCTCGCCGTTGCGCATCACCGTGATCCGGTCGGACACCGCATAGGTCTGTTCGAGAAAATGCGTGACGAACAGGATCGCGATGCCCGACGCCTTCAGCCGGCGCAGTACGTCGAAGAGCCGCGCGACCTCGCCGTCGTCGAGGCTCGACGTCGGCTCGTCGAGTATCAGCACGCGCGCGTCCACCGACACGGCCCGCGCGATCGCGACCATCTGCTGCACCGCGATCGGATACGCGTCGAGCGAGCGCGTGACGTCGAGCGACAGGTCGAGCTCGGCGAGCGCGTCGCGCGCACGCGCATGGATCGTCTTCCAGTCGATCGCACCGCGCCGCATCGGCTGCCGGCCCGCGAAGATGTTCTCGGCCACCGACAGGTTCGCGCACAGGTTCACTTCCTGGTACAGCGTCTGGATCCCGGCCGCCTCGGCCTCGCGCGGCGCGGCGAAGCGCACCGGCGCGCCGCCGACGTGAATCTCGCCCGCGTCGTGCGCATGCACGCCGGTCAGCACGTTGATCAGCGTCGACTTGCCCGCGCCGTTCTGGCCCATCAGCGCATGGATCTCGCCCGGAAACAGCCGGAAATTCACGCGCTGCAGCGCGTGGACACCGGGAAACGCCTTGTCGATGCCGATCATCTCGACCACCGGCGGATTCGTCATGGAACGACCTCGCTTCGAAGCGGTTGCCGGACGGCGGCAGCCCGCGCTACCGCCCGCGTCCGTTGGGACTCTCAAGAAAACGCCGGGCCGCCCCAAGTTTTCCGCCCGGTACGAAGTCCCCTTGGGGGATTGCCCCCCTCGGGGGGCCTGTCGCGAAGCGACAGGTTTGGGGGCGCTCAGTACTTGCGGGTCGGCAGCACCTGCGCCGCGACGTTCATCGGGAACACCGTCTCGTTCGTGACGATGCGCTTCGGCAACTGCTTGCCGGCGACCACGTCCTTCACCGCCGTCATCAGCTGCGGGCCGAGCAGCGGGCTGCATTCGACGTCGACGTTGATCTTGCCCGCGACCATCGCCTGGAAGCCGCCCTTGGTCGCATCGAACGACACGACGCTCACGTCCTTGCCGGGCTTGATGCCGGCTTCTTCCATCGCCTGGATCGCGCCGAGCGCCATGTCGTCGTTGTGCGCGTAGACGACGTTGATCTGCTTGCCGTAGGTCTTCGCGAACGCTTCCATCACCTGCTTGCCGCCGGCGAGCGTGAAGTCGCCGCTTTGCGACGCGATCACCTTGAACTTCGGATTGCTCTTGATCACCTCGAGCAGGCCCGCGCGGCGATCGTTGGCCGGCGCGGAGCCGACCGTGCCCTGCAGCTCGACGATGTTGATCGGGCCCGGGTCGTTCTTGTAATGCTCTTCCATCCAGTGGCCGGCGCGCCGCCCTTCCTCCAGGAAGTCGGAGCCGATCATCGTCACGTACAGCGACGGATCCTTCACGTCGACGCCGCGATCGGTCAGGATCACCGGGATATGCGCCGCCTTCGCTTCGGTCAGCACCGGCTCCCAGCCCGACTCGACGACCGGCGAGAACGCGATCACGTCGACCTTCTGCGCGATGAACGAGCGGATCGCGCGGATCTGGTTCTCCTGCTTCTGCTGCGCGTCCGAGAATTTCAGGTTGATGCCGGCGTCCTTCGCCGCGCCCTTCACCGACACGGTGTTCGCCGTGCGCCACGCGCTCTCCGCGCCGACCTGCGAGAACCCGAGCGTGATCGGTTTTTGCTGCGCGTGCGCGCCGGTGGCCAGCACCGTCGCCGCGGCGACGATCGCGCCGACCGCCAGCTTCCTGATGAATGTCATGGTCCGTCTCCGATGGTGTCGTTGTATGCCGCTGCGCCGGCCTTGCGCGGTGTCTGCTGCGCTGTTCTGGTTCTGCGTGGCGCGGAAGCGGTGCGGGGCTGCCCGGCCGGCGCTTGCGCGCCAACCCGGTATACATGCCCCGGATCAGTCTAGGAACAAGTCCGATAACCTTCCAATGAAATCTTGGATTGAAGCGATATCGGTATCGGCATACGTATAAACACCTAAGTGGTTGGTGGGCCGCTGCATCACGGCTGGCAGGCACGGCCTCGACCGGCGTCGCCCGCGTTTTGGCGGTCGCGGCAGCGGCCCCGTTGTGCAGGCAGCGCGGAACGCGCGAAGTCGGCTCGGTGGCAAACGCGCCGACGGCGCACGAATCTTGCTGCCGCGCTGGCAGGACCGTTCGCGCATCGCGGCGGCCCGCCTGCAACAAGGAGAACAACAATGCCCGCCATGCATGAACGCAGCACGCTGCGCGCGGATGTTCCGGTCGACTGCCGCATCGCAGCATGAAGACGCGTACGCCCCGCGGTGCCGCCGAAGCCCTTGCAGCAGCCGTCGCGAGTTCGGCCGCGCCGCTGCGCCACGTCGACGACCGCCGCCCCGGCTACACGCGCCGGCGGCTGCGCAATGGTTTCGCGTACTACACGAAGGACGGTGGACGGATTCGCGACGCCGACGAAATCGCCCGCATCAACGCGCTCGCGATTCCGCCCGCGTACACCGACGTGTGGATCTGCATGGACCCGCGCGGCCATTTGCAGGCGACCGGCCGCGATGCGCGCGGACGCAAGCAATATCGCTATCACCCGCTGTGGCGCGAGACGCGCGACGCGAACAAGTACGCGCGGATGGCGGCGTTCGCCCGCGCGCTGCCGCGCATCCGTGCGCGGGTCGACCGCGATCTCGCGCTACCCGGGATGCCGCGCGACAAGATCGTCGCGACGATCGTGCGGCTGCTCGACACGACGCTCGCGCGGATCGGCAACGCCGAGTATGCGCGCGAGAACGCGTCGTACGGGCTGACGACGCTGCGCAAGCGCCACGTGACGATCCGGCCGGGACAGGTACGCCTGCGCTTTACGGGCAAGAGCGGCATCGAGCACGACGTGACCGTCGAGGACCCGCGCATCGGCCGGATCGTGCGGCACTGCGCGGAGCTGCCGGGGCACGAGTTGTTCCAGTATCTGGACGACGACGGCGTGCGCCATTCCGTCGGCTCGTCCGACGTAAACGACTATCTGCGCGACGCCGCGGGCGCGGAGTTCACCGCGAAGGATTACCGGACGTGGGCGGGCAGCGTGCAAGCGCTTGCGCTGTTGAGGCGCATCCCGCATCAGGGCGTCACGCATGCACGCAAGCAGATCGTCGAAACGGTGCGGACCGTCGCCGACATCTTGCGCAACACGCCGGCCGTGTGCCGGCGCTGCTACATCCACCCGGTGGTGCTCGATACGTTCGAGGCCGGGTTGCTCGCGACGCTGGAGGTGCGCCGCACGCCGAGAGGGCTGCGCGCGGACGAAGCGGCGTTCGCGGCGTTGCTCGAGCAGGCCGCGCGCCGCGATCGACGACGGACGAGTCGATGAGCCAGCCGTTACCCGCTCACATCAACCGGCATTGCGCTCGATCAGGAACCGCTCGCGACGGCCGCCTTTGATCCAGCGCGGCTCGCGACCGCGTCCACTCCACGTCGCGCCGGTTTTCGGATCGCGATACCGGGGCGCCGATCCGCTCGTGCGCGGCGTCGCTTTTGCGGTGCCGCCGTGGCGGCCGAAGATCTGTCCGGCGGTCAGGCCGTATTCGGCGACCCGGCTGCGAATCTCCTCGATGACGGCGTCGAGTTCGGCGAGTCGTGCTTCCTCGACGCGCCTCATCAATTCATCGGCTTGCGCCTTCAGTTCGCGATAACCGGACATGCGATTCCTCCCTATTGATATGACGTTATAAAAGACCGAATGAGCGCGGGATTGCTGCGATGCAATCCACTTGAAGGCCGTGAGACGAACGCTCATTCGGGAAAACCGGAAAAACGGATCACGCGCGGCCCGGCGCGTTTTCGATGCGGAATTCACACACCAGTTCGCCGCCGGCCGCGAGTTCATCGATCTGATCCAGCGTCAATGCGTCGATCGATGCGGCAATTTCATCCGAAATTCCCAATTGCCGCTTGCCCTGCTCGTAGTCGCTACGCAGCATGCGCTGCGCCAGCACGAGATACGCACGATTGAATTCCGCGATTGCATCGAAGATATCGCCCTGTTCCGTCATGACCGCTCCCGAGCCGACGGCGGTTGGTGCGTGCCGCGCGTGCGGCGCCGTGACCGGCCGTCCAGTAATGAATGCCTGAATCTATGTCATGCGATCGGCGTCATGCCGACAATTCCTAGATGGCATCCGACATTCTTGAAATCGGCGCGTGCAATTCGCGATTCGTAATTCGTCGCTGTCGGATTCAGCCTAGATTCGGTCACCCCCCGAAACCGGAACGCCCATACGATTTTTCGGACGGCGCGCGAATTCGTTTGCGCGAACGATACGGCACCGGCGAACGATGATTGCATGTACGTGTCGCCGCCTTTCCTCGGCATCGTTGATGCCAGATCCTGAATGGATGGAATCCGATAACCATGTTGAAAGTGACGAAAGCCGTATTTCCGGTTGCCGGTCTCGGCACACGGTTTCTGCCCGCGACCAAAGCGAGCCCGAAAGAAATGCTGCCGGTCGTGGACAAGCCGCTGATTCAATATGCGGTCGAGGAGGCGATCGACGCCGGCATCACCGAAATGATTTTCGTGACCGGCCGCAGCAAGCGCGCGATCGAGGATCACTTCGACAAGTCCTACGAGATCGAAGCGGAGCTCGAAGCGCGCGGCAAGGAGAAGCTGCTGTCGCTGGTTCGCAGCATCAAGCCGAGCCATGTCGACTGCTTCTACGTGCGCCAGGCCGAAGCACTGGGGCTCGGCCATGCCGTGCTGTGCGCGGAGAAGCTGGTCGGCAACCAGCCGTTCGCGGTGATGCTCGCCGACGACCTGCTCGACGGTCCGACGCCCGTGCTGCGCCAGATGATCGACGTGTTCGATCACTATCACGCGTCGGTGATCGGCGTGGAGGAAATCGCGCCCGACGCATCGAAGTCGTACGGTGTGATCGACGGCAAGCGCTGGGAGGACAACCTGTTCAAGCTGTCCGGGATCGTCGAGAAGCCGGAGCCGGCGAAGGCGCCGTCGAATTTCGGCGTGGTGGGCCGCTACGTGCTGAAACCGAAGGTGTTCGAACATCTGCGCGCGCTGCGGCCCGGCGCCGGCGGCGAACTGCAGTTGACGGACGCGATCCAGTCGCTGCTCGCGGACGAGCAGGTGCTCGCCCATCGCTACGAAGGCATGCGCTTCGATTGCGGCAGCAAGCTCGGGTATTTGAAGGCGACGGTCGAGTTCGCGCTGCGGCATCCGGAAGTAGCCGCGGATTTCGAAAGCTATCTGGCCACGCGCATGTCGGCGCTGCTGGTCGCCTGACCGGGCGGCCGTCACGAACCCGGTCATGTGGACCGCCGTCAGCGATCTCGGCGACGCGGCGCTGACGTTGCCGCTGGCCGTCGTGTGCATCGTCTGGCTCACGCGCTCGACGGCCGGCCGGCATCTCGCGGCGTCATGGGCGCTGATGCTCGCGGCCGGCATGGCGCTCGTCGGCGCCACCAAGATGCTGTATGCCGGCTGCGGGATCCAGATCCGTGCGATCGATTTCCGCGTGATCAGCGGACACACGATGCTCGCGTCGGCGGTCTGGCCGATGGCATGCGTGCTTGCGCTGGGCTGCGGCGTGCCGCTGCGGGCGAGGACGTCGCTGTCGCTCGGGCTTGCGCTCGGCGCGCTGATCGGCGTCGCACGCGTGTTCGACGACGCGCACACGCCGTCGGAAGTCGTCATCGGCTGGCTCGTCGGCTCGGCGGTCGCGCTGGCGTTCGTGTGGCGGCATGGCGCGCCACGTGTCGACGCGCGGTATCGTGCGCTCGTCGCCGGCTCGCTCTTGGCCGTGTCGGCCGTAGCGTATGGTCGTCACGCACCGATTCAGGCGGCGATCGAGATGTATTCGCCGTTTTTGTGCGGGCGGTTCGCGCTGCAGCCGTGACAGCTGCCGACCCCGCCGAAAAAAGACAGAATCCCGCGCCAATCGGACAACCCTGCTCGCCCGGCCGCCCAACCCGCTATGCTTGATCGCCGGAATCGCTTCGTCCCGCATGACGGACGCGTGTTCCGCGTGCGAACCGCCGCGCAAGCCGGCCCTGCCCGACAGGCGGCTTGCCCGCGTCGCACCGCATCTCGCCGCGCGACGCCGGAACGGCCGGCACGCGGCGAATCCGGAATCTCCGATCGGGCGCACGCATGTCGACCTTGCTCTTTTCAGCCAGCGTACTGTTCTTCTCTCTCAACGCGTTCAGCGTGCGTGCGACCTTCGCCGCGTACTTCCTGCTGTGCGCGCTCGCCTTTCTGCGCGCACCGACGCTGATGAACCGGCAGCGGCACCTGTTTCCGGTGTGCGCGTACTGGCTGATCAGCACCTGTCTCGCGTTCATCCTGTCCGCGTTCGGCGATTTCTACGTGAACTTCTTCATCAAGTTCGTGCTGATCCAGACGTATATCGCGCTGTGCTACTGGATGTTTGCCGGCGGCGTGCTCACACGCGAATCGCTCGACACCGCATGCAAGACGCTCATCTACGTCCACGCCGCGTTCTTCACGTTCCAGCTCGTCTATTACCTCGGGACCGGCACCTTCGTCGACTTCGACAGCTACGTGCGCGAAGCCGACTCCGAAGCGCTCTACGCGACCAAGGCGCTGTCCGACAGCCTGATCTCGATCCGCGCGCTGGGCCTGTATTCCGAACCGTCGTTCTATGCGATGACGGTCGTCCCGAGCGCCGTGGTCCTGCTGCTGTCGCAGCGGCGCATCACGCTCGCGCCCGTCGTCGGGTTCGCCACCGCGCTGCTCAGTTTCTCGGTCGCGTCGATGGCGGTCTGTGCGGCTCTGTGCGGGCTGCACGTGCTCACCGGGCGCGGGCGGCTGCGGACCCGGATCGCCGTCATCGTCGTCGCGCTCGCCTGCATGCCGTGGCTCTACAGCGTGTACGACCAGCGAGTGAACCAGTCGGTCGACTACGATGCGGTCGGCAGCCGCACGCTCGTGCTGACCGAGCTGTCCGAACGCGACGCGGTCGCGGGCGTGTTCGGCGGCGGCCTGTTCTGGGACGAGCGCAACAACGTCGGGAAAACACACCTGCGCGGCTATCAGGTGCGGGACAGCTCGTTCTACATCTACCTCGTGTTCGCCGCGGGCGTCGCCGGCTTCGTCGTGTTTTTCGGTACGCTCGCCATGCTGTTCCGCCGCAAGGGCCGGCGCAAGTATCTGCTCTATCTGCTGCCGATCCTGCTGTTCAAGTATCACGTGCTCTATGGCATGCTCTGGCTCACCATCCTGCTGTTCGTCGTGCTGGCCGACCAGGACGCGCCGTACCGGCGCACGGTCGCCCGTCCCCTCCCCAACATGGCCGGCGGCAAGCCGCTCGCGCACCTGACATGACCTCACACCGACATGCGCCGACGTTACGCGCGCTGAAACGGTCGCTCATCGCAGCGCTCTGCATGGGCTGCGCGTCGATGGTCGCCCACGCGGAAGCCGTCCCCGCGCCGCCCGGCGAGGTGATTGCGCACAGCCGGGCCGCCACGCGCGTGTACCTCGGCTCGCCGTCGCTCGCCGTGCTGCCGAACGGCGACTATGTCGCGAGCTTCGACACGTTCGGCGCCGCGTCGGCGCAGAACCGGGTGTTCGTGTTCACGTCGCACGACAAGGGTGCGACCTGGTCCAGGCTCGGCGACGTGCCCGACCAGTACTGGTCGTCGCTGTTCGTGCTGAACGGCGCGCTATACCTGATGGGCACCAACCGCTCGATGGGCACGCCGTCGATTCGCCGGTCCGACGACGGCGGCGCGTCGTGGACCACGCCGGTCGACGCGTCCACGGGGCAGTTGCCCTATCCGGGGCGCTTCATCACCGGGCCGGTGCCGGTCCTCGTCGATCGCGGACGCGTGTGGCGCGCCTATGAAAGCGTCGAGGACGACGACCTGCGCGCGCTGGTGATGTCCGCGCCCGTCGATCGCGACCTGCTCGATGCACGCAACTGGCGCGTGTCCACGCATCTGCCGTCGGACAAGCGCTGGCTCGACGGCAATTTCCAGTCCTGGGAAGAAGGCAACGTGGTCGCCAAACCAGGCGCAGCGCCCGCCGTCATGCTGCGCGTGAACGCAGCGAACGGCCCCGAGAAAGCGGCGCTGGTGACGACGAGCGACGACGGCCGCACGCTGTCGTTCGACCCGGCGCGCGATTTCGTCGACCTGCCTGGCGCCGGCAAGAAGTTCACGATTCGCTTCGACCCGCAGTCGAATCAATACTGGACGATCACCAACGCGGTGCCGAAAGGCATCGGGCGGACGAACCTCGAGCGCGTGCGCAATACGCTGGTGCTGCTGTCGTCGCCCGATCTGCGGCAGTGGGCCGCGCGGCGCGTCCTGCTGCAACACGCCGACACGAAACGGCACGGCTTCCAGTACGTCGACTGGCAATTCGACGGCAGCGACCTCATCGCGGTGCTGCGCGTCGCGTTCGACGACCCGGAAGGCGGGGCTGCAAGCCAGCACGACTCGAATTTCATCACGTTCCTGCGCGTGCGGCGGTTCCGCCAGGATGCCTCGTCCAGTGCACTGACGCAAAGCCTGCAATAGCGCGCGCCGGTATCGGCCGCGCCTCCCGCGCCTCCCGCCCGTCGAGCGACGCGGCGGGAGAGGCCGGCGCCTTACTTCTTGAACACACCGACGACATCACCGCCGTCGACCACCAGCAACGCGCCGATCCGCTGCTGCTGCATCAGCAGCAACGCATCCTCGACGCGAGTGCCGGGCCGCACCGTCGACGGCTCGATCGACATCATGTCGGCCGCCGTGCGCCGCAATACGCCATCGCCATGCCGCTCGATCGCGCGGCGGATGTCGCCATCGGTCACGATGCCCCATCCGGCGAGGCGCTTCACGATCGCGAGCCCGAGCCGCCCGCGCGTCATCGCATCGAGCACGTCGAGCGTCGACGTGTCCTCCGTCACGAACGGCAGGTTCCGGCGCGTCATTTCGTCGTCGACCGTGGACAGCAGCCGGCGGCCGAGCGAGCCGCCCGGATGGAAGCGCGCGAAGTGTTCCGGCTGGAAACCGCGCGCCCGCATCAGCGTGACCGCCAGCGCATCGCCCATCGCGAGCGTCGCCGTCGTCGACGCGGTCGGCGCGAGCTGCAGTGGGCACGCCTCGCGTTCGACACCGATGTCGAGATGGACCCGCGCGGCGTGCGCGAGCGTCGATGCAGGATTGCCGGTCAGCGCGATCAGGTCGTTGCCGTTGCTGCGCAGGAACGGAATCAGCTTGATCACCTCGTCCGTTTCTCCTGAATTCGAAATCGCGAGAAACGCGTCGTCCGGCGTCACCATGCCGAGATCGCCGTGATAGGCCTCGCCCGGATGCATGAAGAAAGCGGGCGTGCCCGTGCTCGACAGCGTCGCGGCGATCTTCCTGCCGACGATACCGGACTTGCCCATGCCGCACACGACGACGCGGCCGCTCGACGCGAGGATGATCTCGACCGCTTCCTCGAAATTCGCGTCGAGCCGTGCGGCCACGCCGGCCAATGCCCGCGACTCGATCTCGAAGACCTGCCGGGCGGATTCAATATGGTTCTGTCGCATCGTGAGTTTGTCGTTTGAGAAGGGAGACGACACGGGCGACGTCGTCCGGCGTATCGATGCCGGCAGGCGGCGCGTCGGGCCAGCGCATCACGTCGATCGGCATGCCGAGCCAGAGCGCGCGCAACTGCTCGAGCTTCTCCAGCTGCTCGAGTTCGCACGGCGCCGCGCTCGCCAGCGCCTGCAAGGTCGCGTTCGCGTAGCCGTAGAGACCGATGTGCCGCAGGAACAGGCCGTTCGAACCGGTTGCGTCCGCCGGCCGCCCGTCGCGGCAGAACGGAATCGCCGCGCGCGAGAAGTACAGCGCACGTCCACGGTGATCGACGACGACCTTGACGATGGCCGGCTCGTCGAGCAGCGCGACTTCGTCGATCGGACAGGCGACCGTCGCTACACCGAGGTCCGGCGCCGCGCCGCAAAAGCCTGCGAATGCCTGCAGCAGCGCCGTCGGCACGAGCGGTTCGTCGCCCTGCACGTTGAGCACCGCATCCGCGCCGGGCCAGCCGGACACGCGCGCGACTTCCGCCGCGCGATCGGTGCCGGACGCATGACCGGTATCGGTCATCGCGAAGCGGATCCCGCGAGCGTCGAGTACCTCGGCAATGCGCGCATCGTCGATCGCGACGACGATGTCGGCATCGGGCAGCGCGCGGCGCACGCGCGCATGCACGCGGACGATCATCGGCTCGCCGTCCAGATCGACGAGCGGCTTGCCCGGCAGTCGGGTCGACCCGTACCGGGCCGGAATCACGACGCGCACCGTCCGCCCGTCATTGAACGATGTCATGACCGCTCCATCGTTCGAGCAACGGCCGGTACGCGTCGTCAAGCGACAGCCCCGCCTCGGTCAGCAGATGCTCGGCCACCTCGCGCGCGACGCCGCGGCCGCCGGCCGTGCGCGCGACATGGTCGACGCGCGCGCGGACGAGCCGATGCGCATCGGCCGGCGCATACGACACGCCGACGCGTTCGATGACGGCCAGATCGTTCACGTCGTCGCCGACATACGCGATCTCGTGATCGTCGACCTGTTGTCGCGCCTTGATATCCGCGTAGCCGGCGCCCTTGTCGTCGCAGCCGGTCACGAGCACGTCGATGCCGAGCTGCTTCGCCCGCCACGCGAGCGCGCCGCTGTGCTTGCCCGACAGGATGCCGGCGCGGATGCCATGCGCGCGCAGCAGCGCGACCGCGACGCCGTCGTGCGCGTGAAAGCTCTTCATGAACTCGCCTTCCGTCGTCACATGCAGCAAGCCGTCGGTCAGCACGCCGTCGACATCGAACAGCACCAGCCGCACGGGGCCGCGATACATCGCGCCGCTCACCGCGCTCACCGGATATCGAGCGGCGCGAGCCGCTTGACCAGGTCGTCCACCGCCTTCACCTGCTGCAGGAACGGCTCGAGCAGCGCGAGCGGCAGTGCGCTCGGGCCATCGCAGCGCGCGCGGTCGGGATCCGGGTGCGCTTCGAGGAACAGCCCGGCCAGCCCGACCGCCATCCCGGCGCGCGCGAGATCGAGCACCTGGCGCCGCCGGCCGCCGGACGCGGCGCCGTGCGGATCGCGCATCTGCAGGCTGTGCGTGACGTCGAAGATCACCGGGCAGTCGCCCGTCGCGTCGCGCATCTGGCGAAAGCCCAGCATGTCGACGACGAGATTGTCATAGCCGAACGACGAGCCGCGCTCGCACAGGATCACCTTGTCGTTGCCGGCCTCGCGGCACTTCGACACGACGTGCTCGATCTGCGTCGGGCTCATGAACTGCGGCTTCTTGATGTTGACCGCGTTGCCGGTCTGCGCGATCGCGACCACGAGATCCGTCTGGCGCGCCAGGAATGCCGGCACCTGCAGCACGTCGACGACCTTCGAGACCGGCTCGGCCTGCCACACTTCATGCACGTCGGTGATCACGGGCACGCCGAACCGGCGTTTGACCTCGTCGAAGATGCGAAGCCCTTCGTCGAATCCCACGCCGCGATACGAGTGGATCGACGAACGATTGGCCTTGTCGAACGAGGCTTTGAACACCAGCGGAATGCCGAGACGGCGCGTGACCTCGACGAACGTGTTGCAGACGTCGAGCGTGAAGTCGAGACTCTCGAGCACGTTGAGGCCGCCGAACAGGACGAACGGCAAGTCGTTGCCGACGGTGACGTCCGGCGTAATGGTTACATTCATCAGAATTTGCTCCGAGAAACCCCGCCATTTCCCCCAAGGGGACTTCCTTCGGGGCGGATGGCGGGAAGGAAAGCAGTGCGGTTGACAGGCAGCTTCTTCCACGGGTTAGGATCACCGGCATGATTCTTGTCTACCGCTACCGGGTGAAGTCGCTCAACGGACTGCTCAACAAGCAGAGCCGTGCGGTGAACTACGTCTGGAACTTCTGCAATGACACGCAGAAGCACGCGCTCAAGTGGAGCAAGAAGTGGCCGACGGGATTCGATCTGAACGTGCTGACGACGGGGAGCAGCAAGGCGCTCGGCATCCACTCCGGCACGATCAACGCGACGTGCGAGCAATACGCGAAGTCGCGCAGTCAGCACCGTCGGCCCTACCTGCGCTATCGCGGCAGGAAATCGCTGGGCTGGGTGCCGCTGAAGGGGCGTGACCTGAAGCGCGAAGGCGATGCGTTTCGTTTTGCCGGCAACACCTTCCGCGTGTTCAACAGCCGGGCGCTTCCCGAAGGCAAGATCAAGGATGGGACCAACTTTGCGCAGGATGCGCGCGGCAACTGGTTTCTCAACATCGTGATCGAGATGCCCGATGTTCAGGCCCGCCCGGTCCGTTCCGGTGTTGGCATCGATCTCGGCCTGAAAGACTTCGCCACACTTTCGACGGGCGAGAAGCTGCCCAATGACCGATTCGGCCGACGCGCGGCGGAGAAACTGGCGAAAGCTCAACGGGCGCGCAAGCACAAGCGACATATCGCGAAGCTGCACGCCAAAGTGGCGAATGCCCGTGCCGATTTCCAGCACAAGCTCGCGCTCGATCTGGTGCGGCGTTTCGATTACCTCGCGGTCGGCAACGTGTCGGCCGCGAAGCTCGCCAGAACCAGGATGGCGAAGAGCGTCTACGACGCATCCTGGTCGTCCTTCCGAAACAAGCTCCGTTACAAGGCGATGGCGCACGGGGCCACGTTCGAGGAAGTCGACGAAAGCGGTTCTACCCAGTCCTGTTCGTCGTGCGGGTCGAAAGACAGCACGACGCGGCCGAAAGGTATCGCGGGACTGCGAATGAGAGAGTGGGCCTGCGATGGCTGTGGTGTCGAGCATGATCGTGATATCAACGCTGCCGTGAACATTCTCCGATGCGGACGTGCATCGCCAGGTGTGGGAATCACCTGCCTTTAGGCGGGTGAGGACGTCAAACAGTTCTCCTCCAAATTGGGGCGGCAGTGTGCGCGATGCGCCGCGGCGGATGCCGCGCGATCGCGCCCGTCGGTCGCAGCCGGATGCTGTCGTCAGCGGGCCACCCATGCAGCATAGAGCGGCGCGAGCTCTCCGAACAAGCGCTCCTCGCCGAAGCGCTGCCGCGCCTCGCGGCTCGCGCGCCGGGCCAGTTCCCGGCGTAGCGTGTCGTCGCCGGCGAGGCGCTCGAGCCACGCGATCGCGTCGGACGCCGTCGCGTAGATCACGCCGGTCTGCAGATGGCGCACGACGTCCACGTTGCCGGCGCAGTCGGACACGATCACGGGCCGGCCGGCCAGCATCGCCTCGATGACCGACACCGGCATGCCTTCCCACGACGACGTCGACAGGTACACGTCCGCGCGTTCGAGCCGCCGCGCGACCTCGTCGTGCGGCAGCCACCCTGTGACCTCGACACCGGCCTCGGCCAGCCGCGCCTTTTCTGCTGCGTCGCCGTCGCCGATCCACACGAAGCGGGTGCCGCGCGCGCGCATGCCATGCGCGATCCGCGCGAACAACTCGGGATTCTTTTGCGCGCGGATACCACCGACGGTCACCACGCATGGTGGGCCGTCCGCCGGCCGCTCGGCGTCGCCCGAACGCACGGCCGACCGGGTGTCGCTCACTGCGTTCTCGACCACCACCACCGGCTGGCGAAGCCATGCGCGGATCGCACGGCCTTCGCTTTCCGAGCATGCAACGTAAAGGCATTTCCGGACGCACGCGATCCACTCGAGGCCGACGAACGCCACGCGCTTCGCACCCGAGATATCGCGACGCATGAAGGAAATACAGTGCGGGCTATAGAAGAACGCCGCCTTCGGCAACGCGAACAGCGTCGACAGCCGCCCGAGAAAGCCGGCGAACGACGAATGCAGGTGCACGACGTCCGGGCCGATCTCGTTGAGCGTCGCGCGCAGCCGGCCCGCTATCCGCAACAGGCCCGCGCCTTTCATCTGGACGTGACGCAGCGACACGCGCGTGTCGAACATCGCGGCAAGACCGGGCGGCGTATCCGGCCGCACCGAGTAGATGACATGGACGTCGTGGCCTTCGCGCGCCAGGCGGTTCGCAATCAGGCACACCATCGACAACGTACCGGTCGCGCTGGATTCGACTATGTGGACGATCTTCATCGGGATCCGTTCCATGAGGAATGAGCCGTCGCGCACCGACGGCGAATGACGTCGTCAGACACCCGGCCCGCGCCCCGCGACCGCATCGATATACGCGAGCACGCCCGAGCGCTCGATCACGCGCCCCCATTCGAGGGACTTCATCGCCGCCGGGTCGGGACGCATCGCACGGATCTGCGACAGCGGAAACAGTTCGTCGAAGATCGTTGCACCGGTGACGTGACACTGGATGCCGAGTTCGTGCGCGGTGCGCACGTTCGACGGCGCGTCGTTGCATACGATCTTCTTCCCGAGCGACGCGTATTCGAGCAGCTTCGTCGGCGTCTGGAAGCAATGCGGCCGGTGATACGGGAAGAAGCACACCGCGTATTCGCTGTCGCGAACGATCCGCAGCGCTTCGGGCTGCGGCACGCGTCCGACGAAGCGGATGCCCGGCGTATCGGCGAACGCCGCGCGAATCTCGGGCTCCGGGTTGCCGACGAGCACGAGCGTGTCCGTTTCGTCGCGCCGCGCGTCGCGGTAGGCGGCCAGCACCTTGTGAAAGCCGCGTTCGCGGCTCATCTCGCCGATATAGCAGAATCGTCCGGACGGCGTCTGCGCGGCACCGGCATGCGCGCCGGCATGGACGCCGCCCCGCGCGGCGCCATCGGCGTTCGCGTCGGCCGGTTCGAAGATCCAGTCCGGCACGCCCATCGGCAGCAGCAACGCGCGCACGCCATCGCGGAACGCCATCGCGTCGCGCATCCGCTCGTTCTGGAAGATCCGCAAGTCGGGCCGGACGTTCAGCACGCGCTTCACGCGGTCCTTCACGGCCGCGAGCCGGCCGACCGACAGCGATCGATAGTCGTGAATCACGAACCGCGCCGGCGGCAGCGCGCGATAGAAACCCATGATGCACCACAGGATGCAGGCGTCCCGATCGGGAAACCGCGCATACGCATCGAGATCGCCGTCGAACACCTCGAACCCGTGCGTTCTCAGCCGGCGGCCGTAGGCGGCGATCTCCGGATAGTTCGCCTTGCCGGGATGCAGAATGAACACTTTCATGTCGGTTCCTGTCCGTTGTCGAGAATGCGCGCCGGAATGCCGACGGCCACGCGGCCGTCGGGCACGTCGCGCAGCACCACCGCCCCGGCGCCGATGCGCGCGCGGTCGCCGATGCGAACCGCGCCGAGCACGACGCTGTGCACGCCGAACTCGACGTGGTCGCCGATCGTCGGCACGCCGCCGATCGTGCCGTCCTTCCGGATGGTGTTGCCGATGGTTACGCCGTGCCGCAGCGTGCAGTAATCGCCGATCACCGCGTAGCCGTTGATCACGAGGCCCGTGCCGTGATAAATCGCGAGCCCCTTGCCGATCTTCGTCTTCACCGGAATCTCGATGCCCATCAACCAGTCGCACAGCACGATGTAGAGCACGATGAGCGGCGCGCCGGCCAGCAGCGTGAACCGGCTCCGGCATGCGAGGTAATGCACGACGCGATAGAAGATCACCACGCCGCGCGTCTTCACGAACGCATTGCGGCGGCAGTCCTCGGCGATCGCTTCGGCGGTCTGTCGCAACGTGACGGCCATGTCAGTGACGCCTCGCGAACACGCGCCGCGCCGCATCGGCGGGAATGCGCGCGGCGCCGAAATAGTCGATGCCGTCGACCAGGAACGAATGGATGTATTTCAGCAGCCGCTCGCGGTCGAATTCCTTGTAGAAGCAGCGGCCGAGCGACACCACACGCTTGCCGTACAGCATCGCCTCGAGCCCGACCGTCGAATTGATCGTGACGACCGCATACGCGTGCCGGAGCAGCTCCGTGGTCGGCGACGTGACGATCTCGAAGTGATAGGTCTCCTGCAGGCGCACGATCGCATCGATCTCGGCCGCATCGGTCTCGGCCGGATGCAGCTTCACGAACAGGTCGGCGCTCTCGTTCGCCGCGAACTCGAACGCATGGCGGATCGCGTCGAGATTGCCGACGTCCGAATGCAGCTTGATCTGCGTATCGCCGGACACCTGCAGCGGCAGGAACACATAGCGACAGGTCGCCAGCGTGTCGGCCGACATGCAGGTGGCCTGTCGCGGCGCGGGCATCCCGTTGCGCGCGCGCACGCTCGCCAGGCGCCGGCGGGCGACGCCGCCGCTAACCGCCTTCAGCAGGTAGTTGGTCGCGGACGTCGCCTTGCGCGCGAACGACGTCCTGGCCTGCGGCAGCGGCATCTGCTTGTAGCGTTCGTAGGCCGACAGCCAGCGCGCATGCGTGTCCTCGTCGGGCAGCGGCAGCCGATCGATGACCTCGGGGTGGCGGCTGATCGTCGACAGCGCATTGACGCCCAGCGAATCGACGAACAGCTTGCCCGGCAGGTTCGAGATCTCGATGAAGCGGGTCGCCACGCCGTTCACCGCGCAGGCTTGCCGCACCGCGCGACACACCAGCTGCTGCCCGTTCCACATCACGCACTGCTCGACCCGCAGGCCGCGCAGGACTTCCGACGCGATCTGGAAGATCGCCGCCGACTCGCGCTTCGCCCGGGCCTCGGTCATCTGCCCGTTCAGCACCTCGATCGACAGGTGGTACGGCGTGCGGTCGACCGGCTGGTCCTCGGACACGTCGATCGGCTTCAGCCGGTTCAGGTACACCGACCGGTAGCCGTTCAGCAGCAGGCCGAGATGCGCGACCGGCTCGCTCGTCAGGAACGCGAACGCGTACTCGTGCCGGACCGCGTTCACCAGGCGGGTGGCGAAGTAGTAGCGCTCGAGGGAATCGATGACTATCAGGATCATGGTGTGCTCGTTCGTCGTATCGGCGATCTCACGCCAGCGCCCCGGATCGGGACAGATTCGTGTCGAGGACCCGGTACGTCAGCGCGATGCCGGCCGCCATCAGCGCCGCGCCGGTCAGCGAAAAGACCTGCACGCTCGTCGGGGCCGACAGGTTCATCAGTCGCGCGATGCCCAGCGCACCGGCAAGACAGACGCCACAGGTCAGCTGAAACAGGAAATCGATGCGCTGCGCGCGGGTCGCGAGGAAGATCTGCGACAGCGGCACGTAGAGCAGCTGCAGCGCGAACAGCGGCATCAGGCTGTGATAGAACGCGACTGAGCCGCGCCAGCTTTCGCCGAAGAACAGGTTGACGAGCGGCGCGAACAGCAGCAGCCCGCCTGCCATGTACACGGCCGCGAGGCCCGCGAGCGCGCGCGCGTAGGTCCGGTACACGCGCCGCACCGTCGTGCCCGCATCCGGTCGCGCCATCGCGCCGATCGCGTCGCGGCGAAACACGCCGCCGACGCTCTGCGCGATCAGCGAAACCGGAAAGAACCCGAGCCGGTAAGCCGCGGCGAAGTAGCCGGCGCTCTGCGCGTCGAACCAGTGCGGAATCGCGATCGACAGCGCGTAGGTCAGCACCGACGCGCACAGCGTCGACGGCAGGATGTACAGCGCGAAACGGCGATTCCTGACGAAGAATGCGCGGGACAGCTTGAACGAATACCCGCCCCGATAGCCGGAGAACAGGATCGCCGCGGCCATCACGGTCGAGACCCCGGCGCTCACCCATGCGTACAGCGCGAACACGTCGACCTGGCCGCACGCGGGGCATGCGAGCGACAGCACGAGGCCTGCGAGGAAGGCACCGTTGACCACCACGCGCGACAGTGCAATCCATCCGTAGCGCCTGAGACTGTTCAGATACGATCCGGCGGCCAGCTGCACGAACGATGCCAGCGCATAGACGGCGACAAGATAAAGATCCGCGCGGCCGGCGACGGCGATCAGGATGCCAAACGCGGCGGCGACGACCAGGCTCAGCGCCGTCACGTTGACGAACGCGTTGAACGACTCGCCCGGCGCGTCGTCGACGCACGCGAGTTCGTAGCGGAACGCGAGCAGCGTGCCGGCGAAGGTCGCCAGCGCGAGCAGGTAGTTGAAGTGGCCGAGCGACGCCGGTCCGAAGCGCCGTCCGATCACGAAGATGCAGACGAACAGCGCGATCTGGCCGACCACGACGCCGGCGAGCGAAACGATCGAATCCCGCGGATTGATCATCTCGCCTCCGTGCGCCGCGCGCGACCGGATGTGCGGGCCGGGCCGCCGGCGGTGGCGCTGCGCGCATCACGCATCTTGCGCCCCGTATTCGTAGGCGACATAGCGGTAACCGCCGTACTTCGACCCGTACCCGTACTGCCCGAGCCGCGGATTGACACCGTTGAAGATCACGCCGTTCAGGCGGACGCCGTTCTGCGCGAAGCGCTTCGCGGATTCGCCGATCTCGCCGAGCTTCGTCTTGCCTGCCATCGTGACGAGCAGCGCGGTGCCGGCGACCGCGCCGAGAATGCCGGTATCGGGCACCGCGAGCACCGGCGCCGAGTCGATCACGACGATGTCGTAGCGCGACGACAGATCGCCGACGAGCGTCGCGAGATTGCGGTTCAGCAGCAGTTCCGCGGGATTCTTCGGCATCGTGCCGGTCGAGATGAAGTCGAGACCGTCGACCACCTCGCGGTGAATCACGTCCTCCACGCGCGCGCTGCCGGCGATCAGCTCGGTGAAGCCGCGGCCGCGCGGAAAGCCGAGATAGTCGTGCAGCCGGCCCTTGCGAATGTCGCCGTCGATCAGCAGCACGCGCTTGCCGGCGCTCGCCATCACGACTGCGAGGTTCGACGAGAGGAAGGTCTTGCCGACACCCGGCGCCGGACCCGCGATCAGCACGACGTTGTTCTTCGCCTCGAGCATCGCGAACTGCAGCGCGGTGCGCAGGCTGCGCAGGCACTCGACGGCCGGCTCGTTCGGGAAGTCGATCGACAGGATCGACCTGTGGCCGCTCTTGCGCGCGGCCTCCTCGGCCAGGTCGCGCTGATGGTCGCTGATCGGGACCGTCGCGTACACCGCGAGGCCGAGACGGCGCTCGATCTCGTTGTGATCCGAGATCCCGTGGAACAGCATCGAGCGGACGATCGCGGTGCCGCATCCGGCGAGCAGCCCGAGCAGCAGCGACGCCAGCGCGACCAGCACCTTCTTCGGCCGCACCGCCACTTCCGGCACCGCCGCCGTATCGACGAGACGCACGTTGCCGACCTTGCCGGCCTGCACGAGCTGCAGCTGCTGCATGTTGTTCAGCAGCGCCGTGTAGAGGTCCGTGTTAACCTTCACGTCGAGCATCATCCGCACGGTTTCCTGCTGCAGGTCGGGCAGGCGCCGGATCTGCTGCTCGGCGGTGCTGCGATAACCGTTCAGCGCGGCGATCTGCTCGTCGATCACGGCCACGCTCGGGTGCCGTTCGGTGAAGCGCGACATCAGCTCCTGCCGCTTCTGCTGCAGTTCGAGCAGGCGCGTCTTCGCGTCGGCGGTCTGCGCCAGCGCGAGTTTTGCTTCCTCGGTGAGGTCGACCGTGCCGTGCTCGTTGCGCAGCTTCGTCAGGCGCGCTTCGGAATCGGTCAGTTGCTGCTTGAGCTGCGGCAGCTGCGCGGTCAGGAATTCGAGCGACTGCGCGGCCTCAGCCGATTTCCGCTCGATGTTCTGCCGCACGTACTGGCGACCGATCTCGTTCATCGTGTCGCTGACCCATTTCGGATCGGTATCCTGAAGGCTGGCGACGACGACGTCCGATTGCTTCACGCGCTCCTGCACGTTGAGGCGGTCGCGGATGTCCTCGATCGTCTTCAGACGCGAGTTGCGCACCAGCACGAACGCGGCGCCGGGCTTCGCGGCGATCGACGCGACCTGCAGCGTGATCGGGCCGCGCGGCGAGCGGAACGTTTCGAGCCTGCCGACCGTGCCCTCGACCGCGGCGTCGAGATCGCCGCCTTCGAGCCGATAGCGCTTGCCGCCGAGGCTCGTCAGCGTGAACGCGTCGCCTTCGTTCTTGCGCGGCACGTCGAACCGCGGCACGTCGATGCGCTCTCGGCCCCAGGCGTAACCGCCGAAGCCGGCCAGGCCGGGATCGGACAGGCCGTCGCCGTGGCGCGCGATCCAGTCGCCGATCAACGGAAAGCGCTTCGGCGACGCATCGATGAACAGGTTGAGCTTGTCGACCGCGCGTTCGACGACCAGTCGCGACGCGAGGATCTGCTGTTCGGCGGCGGCCGACGACTTCACGTCGAACAGCGACGACACATCGCCCAGCAACGACTTGGCGGCCGACGTGTCGGGGCTGTCCTCGACCTGGACCATGATGTTTGCTTCGAACACGGGCTTGCCGAGAATCGCGTACGCGAGGCCGGCGGCCAGCACCACGCACGTGATGGCCGCGATCAGCCAGCGGCTTTCCAGCAGGATGTCGAGCACCGCGACGAAATCGGTCTCGCTGCCGTCTTCGGCGGTTTGCTGCGGCGGGGCGGAGGGTTGGGTCATGGCAACGATATGAGGCGTATTGGGTTCCAGTGGGGCATCGACCGACGGCCGCTTCAGACGATACGCAGGCGCTTCGACCACTCGGACACACCGAGTTCGATCAGGCGCGCGCAGCGTTCGAACACGAATCTGGGCTGGCGGTAAGGGTCGTGCACGTCGAAATCCGTGTACTCGCCGAGACGGAACACGCGTCCCCGCACGAACGGGAACTGGTTCTCGAGCGACGTGCGCTGGCGACGGTCCATCACGAGGATCAGGTCGGCGTCGGTGCACAGCGAGCGGCCGATCTGCTGCGCGCGATGCGTCGACACGTCGAACCCGCGCATGCGCATCACGTCCTGCGCGTACGGCGCGGCCGGCATGCCGACCAGCGCGTTCAGTCCGGCGGATGCGACGCGCCGCCCGGGCATGGCCTGACGCAGCATCGCTTCGGCCATCGGGCTGCGGCAGATGTTGCCCTCGCAGACGATCAGGATGGATTCCATCATTTGGTCGCAATCGCCGCGGTCAGGCCGGCGTTGATGGCCGGCAGCAACAGGCTGAGCACGCGGCTGAAGCGGACGAGCCCGTTGCCGTCGACATAGACGATGTCCTTCGGCTTCAACTGGAACTGATTCGCCAGCACCATCGCGACCGGCGAGCGCGCGTCGAGGTGATAGACCTGCGGCTGCTCGTCCTGCATCCCGCGCACCACATAGAGTTGCGCGGCATCGGCCGTGTTCGCGTTCAGGCTGCCGGCCTGCGCGATCGCCTCGCTCAGCGTCAGCCGGCCATTGCGCATCGGCAACGCCGTCACGGGCTTGTTGACCTCGCCCATCACGAACACACCGCTCTCGTCGCGCGGCAGCACACGCACGAGGTCGCCGTTGCGCAGCACCATCTTCGACGGATTGCGCCCCTGCTCGGCCATCTCGGTCAGGTCGATCCGGCGCTCGACGCCGTCGCGCACCAGCACGATGCGGCTCTGGTCGGCCGCCGCCGAAAAGCCGCCGGCCCGCCCGATCGCGTCATACAGCGTCATCGGGATGTCATTCACCGCTTGCGAGCCCGGCGTATGCACCTCGCCTTCGATATACACCTGCTTCGCGCGGAACGACGCGATGCGCACGGTGACCTGCGGATTCCTGAACGTCTTGTCGAGACGGCGCGTGAGCTGCGTCTGCACCTGCTCGGCCGTCAGTCCGGCGACCGCCAACCGGCCCGCATAGGGAAACTGCAGCGTGCCGTCCTGGTCGACGACGAAACCCGGCGGCGCATCCGCCGCGCGCGGCGCGGCCTGCGCCGGCGCACCGAGCGCCGCCGCGAGTTCGGGGTGGTCCCATACGGTGATCTGCAGCACGTCGCCGCGGCCGATGGTGTACGCGTCCGGCGACGCGACGACATCGCGGGCTTCGCCGCGCGTGTCGCGCTCGGTATCGCGCATGCGCCGGATCAGCGTCAGGTCGATGTTCGTGACCGGAACCGGCAACGCGGCACTGTCGGCCGGCGTGGCGCCGCTTTGCAGCGGAATCGACGCCGGCTGCTGCATGCGCATGCCCGGCGCGATGCCGCACGCGCCCAGCAATGCACACAGCGGCAGGATCATCACGAGCGGACCGACACGCGACGCTCGGCGCGGCGCGCACGCACGCGCCGACTCCATTTGACGCAACCTCTGCATTACAACCTCGCACTTTTTTAATTTGAAATTGCGCCGGTCGCCCCGCGTCGTGTCGACCGCGAGTACAGCACCCCTGTCGAGACCGGACATGCTTGCTGCCACTGCTTGCTGCTGGACACCGCCATGCCTGCCGCCGTCACGCGCCGCCGCCGCGCATCCTTCGCGGCATCCGGGCGCGTCGCAGCGGCTAATACGCACCCGAACCGCGCACCACCACGTTGATCGTCCGGAACAAGATGCCGATGTCGCGGCGCAGCGACCACTCGCGCACATAGGACACGTCGAGCGATACGCGCGTCGAATAGTCGGTGTCGTTGCGGCCGCTGACCTGCCACAGGCCGGTCATGCCGGGTTTCGCCATCAGGTAGTAGCGCACGTCGGCGCCGTAGCGTTCGAGTTCGGCCTCGACGATCGGGCGCGGCCCGACCAGGCTCATGTCGCCCTTCAGCACGTTCAGCAACTGCGGCAATTCGTCGAGACTCGTCTTGCGCAGCAAACGGCCGATCGGCGTGATGCGGACATCGTTCTTCAGCTTGAATTCGCGATCCCATTCCGCGCGGGCGTCGGCGTCGCGCTCCAGCAGGGCCTTGAGCACCGCATCGGCGTTCGTCACCATCGAGCGGAATTTCAGGCACTTGAACCGTCGGCCGTTGCGGCCGACCCGCTCGTGCCCGAAGATCGCCGGGCCGCCGTCGCGCCGCACGGTCCATGCAATGCCGAGCAATACCGGCGCGAGCACGACGAGCAGCATCGACGCGCCGACCAGGTCGAAGCTGCGCTTGACCATCCGCTTGACGCGCCCGACCGTCCGATGGCCGATCTCGCGCTGGCCGCGCAGGTCCGCATGCGCGATGGCCGCCGCACGCACCTGGTCGCCCGCACGCTCGATCATCCCGAAGATCGCAAGCGTCAGCGCGCGGAACGCGATCAGGCCAATCCCGCTCGCGAGCGTCCAGTACACGAACCACTCGCTCGACAGCACATGCGCACGATGCAGCACGTACAGCAGCGCGGTGCTCATGCCCTGCACGACGATCCAGGCCAGCACCGTGCGGCCCAGCACGTGCAGCGCCGAGCGCCTGCGCGCCGCCTCGTAAATGCCGCAGGCGGGAAATACCGACAACGCCAGCGCGGCGGCAAAGGCGACCAGCGCACCGTCGAACAGGGTGCCGCGCGCACCGCCGGTGGCACCGATCAACGCGGGAATGAACGCGCCCAGCACGATCAGTCCGATATCGGTCGCTCGATTGATCAACGAATTCATTGATATGAACTCCTAATTCATGATCCAACATCCGTTCGCGGTGCAGCGGCATGTCACGTCTGCCACGCGTGTCGCGCCGGGCGTCCATTCGATCTCGCCGCGGCAGCCTGCCGCGACTCCGACGCATCACGATCCGGCTGGATGCGATGCGCATTCCACGCGGCGCTCGTTGCAGATCCGTTGCCTCAACGTTTCCGCAGTGCATCATATTCGTGGCGACTCGCGCTTTTATCGCTTGCGTCCGAATCCGCCTTGTTGATGGCGGAACAAATCAAGGCCAATTCCGCGCGCGAATTATTCGATCCATTTCACGAATCAGGCAATGCATCCGCCGCGCACGAATAACGTGCGCGCACAACGATTCATGCTCGAATTTCGATCAGGATGACGACACGTCTTTACATGTCGATTCGCAATTCATCTCGCCTGACATTGCCGGCGCGGCGGACGGCGCACGCATCACCTGGCGCTGCCGCGACCTGCAAGCGAGCACCGGCCGGGTCGATCGGCCGGATGCTCGCTCAACGAATAAAAAGGCCTGCACAGTGCGCTCACGGCGACACGGCAGGCAAAATTCCGAGGAGTGCCGGGGTGCCGCCTCCTCGAAAGGCCAGTCGATAATTTAAACAGTGGAAAATGGTTTCGAGTGACCGGTGTCGGACCGCGCCACGATTGTGGCCGAATCCGCCTTCGTCGCATGGAGACCGGCTTATATCCGGCATCTTTCACACGCGAATAACAGCATTGTCACTCGGACGAAACATTAATATTCGGATATCGAATTTAATTCACGCAATGCCATTCCACCGAATGGCAGCGCACGGCGAATTGCAATCGCTCGTCTAGGACGGTGTGCCATTCATCCAGTCACCGAGGTCCGACGCGTACAGCATGTCGGTCGACGCGTCGCCGCCTTTGCGGGCGGCCGCCCGATATTCGGTCGGCGAAGTCTGCAAGTGCTGGCGAAACAGCTTCGCCATCCGGTCGCCGCTGCCGAGGCCCGTGCGTCGCGCGACCTTGTCCGCCGGAAGATCGGTTTCGATCAGCATGCGGCACGCCTTTTCGAGGCGGATCCTCAGCACGAACTCGGTAGGCGTGACGCCGATTTCATTCTTGAAGCGCCGCAGGAAATTGCGCTCGCTCATCGCGGCGGCCTGCGCCGCGTCGGCGATGGAGATCCGGTTCTCGCTGTTCACGCGCAGGTGATGCGCTGCCATCCGGATCAACGTGCTCGCGCGCGCGACCCGTGCGCCGAACAGCACGTCGGTCAGCTTGCGGTTCGCGCCGGACACCATGCACATCACGATTTCCTGCGCGATCTCGTAACCCATGTCCACGCGGACGATCGACAACGCATCGGAGAACGGCCCGTCGTCTTCGTCACCGGCCGGTTCATCGTCATCGCGTCCGGCGGACGACGCGCTGCTGCCGTCAACGTCCGGGGCGGCCTTCTCGACCTCTTTCTGCGACAGATGAATCTGCGTGAGCAACTTGCGGCCGCCGTGGCTGCCGCGAACGACGCGCGCGCGTTGGTGCGCATGCCTGAGCCACGCGATCAACTGCTCGTCGAGCGCGTCGATCCCGTCTTGGCCGCTCAACACGAACATCGCGTGTACCGTGCTGGCTTCGAGCGTGCGTGCCGCTTCCGTCCAGATGCCGACGCCCGACGACGAACGAACCGGGCCGCCATGCACGGAATACAAGCGCAACTCGTAACGGTCGGTGAAGGCGCCGTCGGCGCGTCCAAGTTGATTCGCGAGTTCGAAGACGGCGGCCAGCTTGCCTATCTGCATGATGGAGAAACCTTCGAGCAACAGTACGATTACGCTTGCTCGTTGATGCCCGTTGCCGGCGCCTCTACCACGATTCACGCTTAACCCCGTCGATGAATGATTCGACACTGTTTGCATCATTGCGGCCCTTTAACAATTTCTTACATTTCTCGTTTTCTGCGCCGCATCATAGGGGTGACCCTCACCCGCCGATTTCCCAGTGTCTGTTTTCGCCGTGTTGTTGTCGGAATCAATCAAGCCTATGGTGTGGCACTATTTATTGAGTTTCATCACGTCCGAGATAAATATCTTCATGAAGATTCGCGAACAATTGACGTGCATCAACCCTCCGCGATTTGAATCGGGATAACGGAGCCGGTCTATCTCCAGATGAATGAGGAGAAGCCGATATCGGTTGAATGCGTCATCCATTCCGGCTGGCACTGCCGGAATGGACGAAGGGACAGTATCGCGACGTCAATGCGCGTCCACTGCCGGGATTCGTTTCAATCGTGCATGGTCGGATACCGGTGTGAGTGAAGCCGGCCGGCAAATAGAGCACACGACCACACGCGCGGGCGTGCCGCCGAGGCCGGATCCGGGCTACACTCCGATCGATCGGGTATTGCGATGAAATGTCAGCGTCGAAGCCGGATGCACCGGCTTTAAACGTCATACAGGCGGCAGTCGACGGAATTGAGCGAGTTCGGTCGGGGAAGCGCTGAATGTGAATCGGCGATGCCTCTTTTGCATCGTACACGCTTCAATTTCGGACAAGCGCCTGATGCGGCAATTTTCATCGAACACGAATGGACATTACGCGAATGTGTCGCGTCGTTTCAACAATGAAATACCGGTGTCATCGTCGAATCTGCCGGGATAGCACCGCGCAAACGTTGTCGGTGAAACGGATTTACCCGTGAACCAATACAGGGAATTACGGGGAATTACTCGGGATTACTCGAGACTCGTGTGCCATGCGAATCCCCGTCATTTAGAGGATTTGTCGGCACCCACTCGTCGTATGAGATTTCGTCCGGCACGGACTCGAGCGGAATCGCATCCGGATCGAAACGTTTTCATGACCGTCGTGCGGCGGTCGAATGGGGAAATCGGTCTCGGGCGGCCACGCGCGGCGCGGCACACGAATGCGCCGCGCACATATCAAACGCGTGTCTGAATGACTGGCGTCAACGCGACGGAATGCAGCGCTCAGCGCCCGATCGAATTGGCAACACTGCGAAAGATCAGCGGACGCTCGTCCTGCCGCCCTGCCCGCCGCGCGAATTGCACGGCCTGCTCGACCTGGCCGTGATGCGCGGACTTCGCGCAGACCGGATCGGCCTCCGCCGGATCGCCCGCCAGCATGTATGCCTGGCACCGGCACCCGCCATGATCCGTATGGCGCTCGTCGCAGGTACGGCACGGGTCGCGCATCCAGCCGTCGCCGCGAAACGCGTTGAAGGCGTCGCTGTCGTACCAGATCTCCTTCAGCGACCGGTCGCGCACGTTCGGCAGCACGAGACCGGGCAACCCGCGCGCGGCGTGACACGGCAGCGCGGTGCCGTCCGGTGCGACGCCGAGGAATACCGAACCCCAGCCGTTCATGCAGGCCTTCGGCCGCTGCTCGAAGTAGTCGGGCACGACGAACAGGATCTTGCACCGTTCGCCGACGAGCTTGCGGTAACGGTTGACCGTGTCCTCGGCTTCGCGCAGCTGTTCGGCGGTCGGCATCAACTGGTCGCGATTCAGCATCGCCCAGCCGTAGTACTGCGTATTCGCGAGCTCGAGAAAATCCGCGCCGAGGTCGAGCGCCATCTCGATGATCTGGCCGACGTGCGGCAGGTTGTACCGGTGCAGCACGCAGTTCAGCACCATCGGATAGCCGTGCGCCTTGATCAACCGTCCGACGTCGCGCTTGAGGTCGAAGGTGCGCGTGCTGGTCAGGAAATCGTTCAGCTCGCGCGTCGAATCCTGCAGCGACAGCTGGATATGATCGAGCCCGGCCGCCTTGAGCCGGTCGATGCGCGCGGCATTCAGGCCCACGCCCGACGTGATCAGGTTGGTATAGAAACCCAGCGACCGCGCATGCTGGACCAGCACCTCCAGGTCGCCACGCTGCAGCGGCTCGCCGCCGGAAAAGCCGATCTGCGCGGCGCCGAGCGCGCGCGCGTCGCTGATCACCGTGCGCCATGCGTCGGTATCGAGTTCGGCACCGTGCGTCGCGAAATCGACCGGGTTGTAGCAGAACGCGCAGTGCAGCGGACAGCGGTACGTGAGCTCGGCGAGCAGCCACAGCGGCGGGGATGGCTGGGTCGGTGCAGGTGTCGTGTCCATGTCAGTCGAGCCAGCCGCGCAGTCGCGCATGATCGAGGAAGCGGTACACGTCGGACGCGAGGTCCGACGTGCTGAACAGCCGCTCGAGTTCGTCGATGATGTCGTCGAGCTCGCGCGTGCCGTCGCAGCGCGCAAGGATCTCGCCCGCGCTCGGATTGAGCCGGACCATGCCTTCCGGATAGAGGAGCACGTACGCATCCTGGGCCGCCTCCCACTGCAGGCGGTACATGCCCCTCAGCGAGGGGCGCAGCGGCACGCCGCTGACGGCGTCGTTGGAGTTCATCAGAATTTGCTCCGAGAAACCCCGCCATTTCCCCCAAGGGGACTTCCTTCGGGGCGGATGGCGGGAAGGAAAGGCGTGCTGTTGACAGGCAGCTTCTTCCACGGGTTAGGATCACCGGCATGATTCTTGTCTACCGCTACCGCGTGAAGTCGCTCAACGGACTGCTCAACAAGCAGAGCCGTGCGGTGAACTACGTCTGGAACTTCTGCAATGACACGCAGAAGCACGCGCTCAAGTGGAGCAAGAAGTGGCCGACGGGTTTTGAACTGAACGTGTTGACCACCGGCAGTAGCAAGGAACTCGGCATCCACTCCGGCACTGTCAATGCAACGTGTGAGCAGTACGCGAAGTCGCGCAGCAAGAACCGTCGGCCCTACCTGCGCTATCGCGGCAGGAAATCGCTGGGCTGGGTGCCGCTGAAGGGGCGTGACCTGAAGCGCGAGGGTGACGCGTTCCGATTCGCCGGCAATACCTTTCGCGTGTTCAGTAGCCGGCCGCTTCCTGAAGGCAAGATCAAGGACGGGACCAACTTTGCGCAGGATGCCCGTGGCAACTGGTTTCTCAACATCGCGATTGAGATGCCCGATGTTCAGGCCCGCCCGATCCGCTCCGGTGTCGGCATCGATCTCGGCCTGAAAGACTTCGCCACACTTTCGACCGGCGAGAGGTTGCCCAATGATCGGTTCGGCCGGCAAGCGGCGGAAAAGCTCGCGAAAGCGCAACGGGTGCGAAAGCACAAGCGGCATATCGCGAAGCTGCACGCCAAGGTCGCGAATGTCCGTGCCGATTTCCAGCATAAGCTCGCGCTCGATCTGGTGCGGCGTTTCGATTACATCGCGATCGGCAACGTGTCTGCCGTCAAACTTGCCAGAACCAGGATGGCGAAGAGCGTCTACGACGCGCCCTGGTCGTCCTTCCGAAACAAGCTCCGCTACAAAGCGATCGCGCACGGAGCCACGTTCGAGGAAGTCGACGAAAGCGGTTCTACCCAGTCCTGTTCGGCGTGCGGATCGAAAGACAGCACGACGCGGCCGAAAGGTATCGCGGGACTGCGAATGAGAGAGTGGGCCTGTAGTGACTGTGGTGTCGAGCATGATCGTGATATCAACGCTGCGCTGAACATTCTCCGATGCGGACGTGCATCGCCAGGTGTGGGAATTACCTGCCTTTAGGCGGGTGAGGACGTCAAGCGGGGTACGCCTTTTCAATCGCGTCGAGAATCGACCACAGCACATCGAGCTTGAACGACAGGATGTCGAGCGCGCGCCGTTGCGCGTCCGGTGTCGTGAAATGGTTCAGCGTCACCGCGAGCCCGTGCTCGACGTCGCGCTGCGCGAGCGGCACGCGGCTGCGGAAATACTGCAGCCCGTCCGCCTCGATCCACGGATAGTGGGACGGCCAGCCCGCGAGCCGGTCGAGGTGGATCTGCGGCGCGAACATCTCGGTCAGCGACGAGCACACGGCTTCCTGCCACGGCGCATGCCGCGCGAAATTGACGTACGCGTCGACCGCGAACCGCACGCCGGGCAGCACGTGCGCGAGCGACCACAGTTCCGCGCGCTCGATGCCGACCGCTTCGCCGAGCCGCGCCCATGCCTCGATCCCGCCTTCCTGGCCGCCGTGACCATCGTGATCGAGAATCCGCTCGACCCACAGCCGGCGCGTATCGCGGTCCGAGCAATTGGACAGGATCGCCGCGTCCTTCAGCGGAATGCTGATCTGGTAGTAGAAGCGGTTCGCGACCCAGCCGCGAATCTGCTCAGGCGAGCACGCGCCGGCATTCAGGCGCCGGTTGAACGGATGATGGATGTGGTAGCGCGCTTCGAGCGCGCGCAGGCGCGCCTCGAACTCCTGCGCACGCCAGGGCGTCGCGTGCAGCGCCGCGGCGGGAATCGGTGCGTTCATCAGAATTTGCTCCGAGAAACCCCGCCATTTCCCCCAAGGGGACTTCCTTCGGGGCGGATGGCGGGAAGGAAAGGAGTGCTGTTGACAGGCAGCTTCTTCCACGGGTTAGGATCACCGGCATGATTCTTGTCTACCGCTACCGCGTGAAGTCGCTCAACGGACTGCTCAACAAGCAGAGCCGTGCGGTGAACTACGTCTGGAACTTCTGCAATGACACGCAGAAGCACGCGCTCAAGTGGAGCAAGAAATGGCCGACGGGATTCGATCTGAACGTGCTGACGACGGGGAGCAGCAAGGCGCTCGGCATCCACTCCGGCACGGTCAACGCGACGTGCGAGCAATATGCGAAGTCGCGCAGTCAGCGCCGTCGACCCTACCTGCGCTATCGCGGCAGGAAATCGCTGGGCTGGGTGCCGCTGAAGGGGCGTGACCTGAAGCGCGAGGGTGACGCATTCCGTTTCGCCGGCAACACGTTTCGGGTATTCCACAGCCGGGCGCTTCCCGAAGGCAAGATCAAGGATGGGACCACCTTTGCGCAGGATGCACGTGGCAACTGGTTTCTCAACATCGTGATCGAGATGCCCGATGTTCAGGCCCGCCCGGTCCGTTCCGGTGTTGGCATCGATCTCGGCCTGAAAGACTTCGCCACACTCTCGACCGGCGAAAAGCTGCCCAATGACCGATTCGGCCGACGCGCGGCGGAGAAACTGGCGAAAGCTCAACGGGCGCGCAAGCACAAGCGACATATCGCGAAGCTGCACGCCAAAGTGGCGAATGCCCGTGCCGATTTCCAGCACAAGCTCGCGCTCGATCTGGTGCGGCGTTTCGATTACCTCGCGGTCGGCAACGTGTCGGCCGCGAAGCTCGCCAGAACCAGGATGGCGAAGAGCGTCTACGACGCATCCTGGTCGTCCTTCCGAAACAAGCTCCGTTACAAGGCGATGGCGCACGGGGCCACGTTCGAGGAAGTCGACGAAAGCGGTTCTACCCAGTCCTGTTCGTCGTGCGGGTCGAAAGACAGCACGACGCGGCCGAAAGGTATCGCGGGACTGCGAATAAGAGAATGGGCCTGCAGTGACTGTGGTGTCGAGCATGATCGTGATATCAACGCTGCGCTGAACATTCTCCGATGCGGACGTGCATCGCCAGGTGTGGGAATCACCTGCCTTTAGGCGGGTGAGGACGTCAAGGTCAGATCTCGAATTGCATGCCGTCGTGGGCGACCTCGATGCCGTGCTCGCGCAACTGCGCACGCTGCGCTGAACCGGGGTCGAGAATCGGATTCGTGTTGTTGATGTGCGTGAGGACCTTGCGCGTATGCGCCGGCAACGGCCGAAGCCGGTCGATCATCCCCGGCTGCGCCGCGTCGCCGCACTGCGCGAGATGCCCCATGTCGGCCGCGTGCTTCGACGACAGGCCGAGGTCGATCATTTCCGTGCCGGTCCAGAACGTGCCGTCCACCAGCACGAGATCGGCGTCGCGCATCGCGGCGCGCACGTCGTCGTCGACGTCGGCGAGCCCCGGTGCGTAGAATGCCTGGCGGCCCGTGGCCACATCTTCGATCAGGAGTGCGATGTTGTCGCCAGGCACGCCTGCCGCACGCCGCGGCGAATAAGGCGGCGGCTTGCTGTCGACGGGCACGGCGGTGAAGCGGATGCCGCCGGCGCCGGGAATCGCGAACGGTTCGCCCGGCGCGATCGGGTGTACGTCGACGCCGCAGTAGTGGCCGAGCAGCGGCACGAGCGGCAGCCCCGTCGACAAATCGTCGAGTACGGGGGCGCTCGCGTACAGCGGCAACGGCGACGTGCGCTCGCGCAGCATCAGCAAGCCCGTCACGTGATCGATCTGCGCGTCGCACAGCACGACGGCGACGATCGCGCTGTCGCGGATCGCGCGGGCCGGCTGCAGGTCGGGATCGGCGCGCAGCTGCGCGAGGATGTCCGGCGACGCGTTCACCAGCACCCAGTCGATGCCGTCGCCGCTGACCGCGATCGACGATTGCGTGCGCGGCACGATGCCGTCGGTGCCGGCCCGCGCGCGACGGCAGTTGCCGCAGTTGCAGTTCCATTGCGGCAATCCGCCGCCGGCGCCCGAGCCGAGTATCTTGATCTTCATCTGCGTGTGCTCCCGGTGCCGCCCGCATCGTGTCCGTCGATGCGGGCGGCACTGCGCGCGTCGATCAGCGGTTGGCGATGTACATCGTGATTTCGAAACCGAAACGCAGGTCGGTATAAGCCGGCGTGGTCCACTGCATGATGTGTCTCCTTGTTGAGTGAGTGAGTCGATAACAACCGCATCGATCGAGCGGCCGATACCCATTCAGCAAGGAGCGTGCCGGGGCCGGATTTGTGTCGCGCAGCCGCGCGCGAGGACGTGCGGCAGCCGCCGGGTGGTCACGCCACCGGCATTATTTCTACTTCCATACATAGATATTTCATCAACCTTTCACCTAAGGCTCGCGGCATGCGTGTCCGGTTGAGCAGGTGTTGAATCCTTGAACACCGGGTGTTGCAACCTGACACACCCGTGGAACAGTCGCGCCGCCGTCAGCGCTCGTCGGGCTCCAGCGCATCGGGTCCGGCAGCCGGCATCTTGCGGTAGATCGTGTTGCGCGACACGCCGAGCGCCCGTGCAGCAGCAGACACGTTGCCGCCATGACGCGCGAGCGCGGCCGCAATCGCGGACGCGGCCACGTCCTGCAAGCGCGCATCGCAGGCCGCGAACGCAGGCGTTGGCGCGGCCTGCGGCTGGGTGCAGGCGCCTTGTGCCGCCGGCCCGTCGTCGGGCCGCACGTCGTCGAAGAAGTCGTCCGGCAAATGCTCGCAGCGGATCTCGCAGTCGTCGTCGACCATCGCGGCCGCCGTACGCAGCAGGTTCGCGAGCTGCCGGAAGTTGCCCGGCCACGCGCAGCGCTCGAACAGCGCCATCACGTCGGGCGCGACGCTCAGCGGCCGGCGCCCGGGCCCCGACAGCGTTTCCCGTTGCAGCATCTTCTGGACGACCACCGCGAGATCCGTGCGATCGCGCAGCGGCGGCAGGCGCACGACGAGGCCGTTGAGCCGGTAATACAGGTCCTCGCGAAAACGGTTCTGCGCAATCATGTCGCGCAGGTCGCGGTGCGTCGCGCAGATGATCGCGATGTCGACGCCGATCGCCTTCGTCGAGCCGAGCGGATTGACGATGCGCTCCTGCAGCACGCGCAGCAACCGCACCTGCAGCGGATACGGCATGTCGCCGATTTCATCGAGAAACAGCGTGCCGCCGTTCGCCTGCAGCAGCTTGCCGGTCGCGCCCTTGCGGCGTGCGCCGGTGAACGCCCCCTCCTCGTAGCCGAACAGCTCGGATTCGATCAGCGTCTCGGGAATCGATGCGCAGTTGACAGCGACGAACGGCCCGTCGCGGCGCGGCGAGTCGTTGTGGATCGCCTGCGCGAGCAGTTCCTTGCCGGTGCCGGTTTCGCCGGTGATCAGCACCGGAATGTCCTTGCCGATCACCTTGCGGACCTTCGCGATCACCGCCGCCACCTGCGGATCGCCGGTGTCGAGATAGCTGAGCCGCGACAGGTTCGCCGCGCCTTGCGCAGCCGGCGGCCGCGTGGCCGGCGCGGCGCCGTCGTGCACTTCGGCGGGCCGGCTGCCCTCGGCCCGCAACGCGCGCCGGAACTGCACGCGCGCGCAGACCACCGCGCCGTTGCCGAGGTTCAGCGACACGTGCGGCTCATTGCTTGCGCGCATCCGGTCGATCAGCTGCGCGCTCGTCACGTCGAACAGCGACGCGAGCGTATGCGCGCGCAGCGCGGCGAGCGGCATCCCGAGCTGGAACTGCGCGCTGCGGTTGGCCGACAGGAAACGGCCGTCCGCGGTAAACGCGACGATCCCTTCCATCAAGGTGCCGAGGAATTCGGGGCGACCGTGGAACGACACCTGCAGCGTCTCCTGGAAGGTCGTCGTGAACAGGTGGTTCTCGATCATCTGCACCGACATCTTCGCAAGCGCCATCGTGTGCTGGTGATAGCTGCGGTGATCGCCCGTCACGTCGAGCACGCCGATCGCGTCGCCGTACGGATCGAGGATCGGCACGCTCGAGCAGGTCAGGAAATGGTTCGCGGCCAGGAAGTGCTGGTCGCCGTGCACGACCATCGGGCACAGCTCCGCGAGCGCGGTGCCGATCGCGTTGGTGCCCTGCCGGTTCTCCGCCCAGTTCGCGCCGGGACGCAGCGCGACCCGTTCCGCGCGCCGCAGGAAATCGTCGTCGCCGATCGAATGCAGGATCAACCCTTCCGCATCGGTCAGCACGATCATGCTTTGCGTATTGACGATCTGCTCGTGCAGCGTCTCCATCACCGGCATCGCATGCACGCACAGCACGCGGTTCTGCTCGCGCTTGAGCGCCAGCGCGGCGCCGGACAGCAAGTCGTAGTCAGGACGTGCCGTCGCCTGCAGACCGAACGTCTCGGACCGCTCATGGGACTTCTGGATCGTCGGCGTCGGCCAGCCGGGCGCAGGCGTGGCCCGTGCGTTGGCCGTCGGATGAACGTCATCGCGCATTGTCTCCTCCGGGGATCCTTCCGGTCGGTGCCGGACTGTTTGTCCTGAATCAAGCAAACTTCGGGCCACGCTGCCTACGATGCTCCAGCCGAGCGTCGTGTATCGCGGCCTCAGCGCCCAATGAAAGCAAGATGCAAGCAACCGCCCGGCGCTCGCGACGCAAGCGGCGCGACGACAGCCGACGTGAGATCCATCGCGAATTCACCCGTCGCCGTTACCGGTCGATTCCGATCGTCGTTGCTGGCGCGATTCTGGCTTTGACGTCGGTCAAGCTGCGGCCGGTTTGGGCTTCCCCGCCGCATCGGCCATTACCCTGACTCCGACGCCTGAACGCCTCGACGACATGACGCACCGACCACACAGACCGCGCCGCGCTACTTCCGGCTCCCCGCCCGCCCTGTCCCGCGACGCATGCCGGATCGCGTGGACGGAAGCCGGCAATCCGCTCGGCCAGCCCGTCGTCGTGCTGCACGGCGGCCCCGGCAGCGGCAGCCGGCCCGCAGCGGTGCTGCATATGTTCGATCTGACGCGGGCGCGCGTCGTGCTGGTCGACCAGCGCGGCGCGGGTGCGTCGACGCCGCGCGGCGGCCTGCGTCACAACAATACGATGCGCCTGATCGGCGACCTCGACGCGCTGCGCGCGCAGTTGGGCATCGCACGCTGGGGTGTCGTCGGCGGATCGTGGGGCGCGGCGCTCGCGCTCGCATACGCGGGACGGCATCCGTCGCGCGTGACCGGCGTCGTGCTGCGCGGGTTGTTCCTCACGTCGACGCGCGAAGTGTGCGGCCTGTTCGTCGGCGCGCGTGCGCGGGCACCGCGGGCATGGCAGCGCCTGACCGCCGCCGCCGGCACCACGCGTGCCGATCGCCTGATCGGCTGCTGCGCGCGGCGTCTGCAGCCGGGCGCCGGGGCGGCGCGGCAACGCGCGGTCGCGCTCGCGTGGAGCGCATATGAAGACGCGATCCTGACCGGGCGGCCGGCACGCGGTGCGCGCCCGACCCAACGCACCGTCGACCGGCTGATCGACAAATACCGGATCCAGGCGCATTACCTGCAACGTGCGTGCTGGCTCGGCGAGCGCCGGCTGCTCGCGCTGGCGCGACAGGCCACACAGGCCGGCGTGCCGCTGCACGCCGTGCACGGCACGCGCGACCGCGTGTGCCCGGTCGACAACGTCGACCGTCTCGCGCGCGCGGTGCCGGCCGCCATCGTCGAGCGCGTGCGGGCCGGGCATCTCGCGAGCGACGCCGCGCTCGCGCATGGCGTCGCGCGCGCGGTGCGCGCGATGCTGACCGCCGCCGCCGACGCACCGCCGCATGCCGGATCGCCCGCTCAGTCCCACGCATAGCGCGCGCCGACCCACGCGCCGCGCGGCGCACCCGGCCCGACGAACAACTCGTTGACCGGATTGAGCCCGTCGAACGCGTGATTCGGGCCGTTGAAGAAGTTCCGCCCGAGCATCCCGAAGCTCGCGTAGCGCTTGTCGAGCAGGTTGGTGACCGACACGAACAGTTGCAGCTGCTTCGTGACCTGCCAGGTCGTGTCGAGGTCGATCAGGAAGTAGCCGGGGACCTTGCCGCTCGCGTCCTGGTTGTTCTCGTCGCCGCGCGCGAACACGCCGCTGCGGTACGTGATGTGGGTGCCGACGTTCCACTTCGGTGTCGCCGCATAGTCGAGCCGCAGCTTCACGGTGCTCGACGCAATGCCGGGAATGCGGTCGCCGGAGCGGACGACGATGTTGCCGTGCGCATCGGCGCTCGAATTGCTCGCGCTGCTTTCGGTCCACGTCGAACGGTAGCGGGCGTCGACATAGCTGTAGCCGACGCCGATCCCGACCGGCCCCAGCCGCGTATGGCCCGCGAGTTCGAAGCCTTGCCGGCGCGTCTTGCCGACATTCTGGAAATAGCCGAGCGTGCTCGCGCCGCCGTTGCTGCTGATGAACTGGATGTCGTCGTCGAGCGTCGTGTCGTAGACGGCCGCGCTCCACGTCGTCGCGTCGCCGGCCCGGCCGCGCGCGCCCAGCTCAAGCGTCTTCGCGATCACGGGCTTGAGCGCCGGATCGGCGAGGAAATCGTTCGGCAGCGAGCACGGCGCGGCCGGATCGGCGCACGCGAGCTCGATCGCGGTCGGCGAGCGCATCCCTTCGTTGTACGTCGCATACGCGGTGAACCCCGGCACCGGATTCCACGTGACGCCGACGGCCGGATTGAACCGCGAGAACGTGTGACGCGCGGTGAGCAACGGCTGCCGGCCACTCACGTCCTCGATCGCCGAGCGCGACCCGTTGTAGCGCCCGGCCAGCGTCAGCGACCATTGCTGCGTGAGCGCCAGCGTGTCGTCGAAGTAGACGCCGTAGTTCGCGTTGCGCGTCTTCGCGCGCGTCGTCTGCATGAAGTCGCCGATGCCGAGCGTCGCGCGCGTGTCCGTGAACGCCGCATCCTGCGACGACTGGTCGAAACCCGAGTTCGCGAGATCGGCGGACACGCCCACGACGAACTGGTTGTCCATGCCGGCGAGCTTGCCGAGCAGCGTCAGCTGCAGGTTCGCGCCGTAGCTGTCGGTCGTGATCACCGACCGGTCGTTGCTCGCCTGCACGGTGTCGGTCTGGCCGGCGGCGTCGACGCTGCCGAAATCGTCGTTCACGTTGCTGCTGGTATTGGCGTTGCGGTAGTGGCGGTAATAGACGTTGCCGCTGAGCTGCACCTGGTCGTTGAACGAATGATCGCCCGACACTGTGACGTACGCGGCGCGGTTGCGATTCAGGTCGGGATAGGTATAGGCCTGCGCGCGATTGTCGAGAAACGAGCGCGGAATCGTCTGCGTGCCTTGCAGCGCGTTGTCCGCCCCGCCGGCCGAGACCGACAGCGTCGTATCGGCGTCCGTGTAGCGCAGCTTGCCGAATCCCTGCCGCACGCGGCTCGCGTTGTGATCGGCCCAGCCGTTGTCGTTCGTGACGTTACCCGTCACGTAGTAGTCGAGGTGGCTGCCGATGCGTCCGCCCTGCTCGATCTGCACGGTCTTGCGTCCCCACGACCCGACCGACACCTGCACGGCGCCGCCCGGGCTCGTGCTGCCGTTCTTCGTCGTGATCGCGAGCGCGCCGCCCAGCGTGTTGAGCCCGTAGGTCGGATTCGAGCCGGGGATCAGCTGCATCGTGTCGATCGCCGCTTGCGGGATGAGATCCCAGTTCACGACGTCACCGAACGGCTCGTTGACGCGCACGCCGTCGACGAACACCGACAAGCCCTGCGGCGTGCCGACGACCGGCGACGCCGTGAAGCCTCGGTAGGTCACGTCCGCCTGGTACGGGTTGCCCTGTGCTTCGTCGACGTCGATGCTCGAGACGTTCTTCTCCAGATAGTCGGTCAATACGCTGTCGTGCTGACGCGCGATGTCGTCGCCGCGAATCGTCTGGACGTTGGCCGGCACGCGCGACAGCGGCGTGCCGATCCCGAGCAGCGGTGTCGTACCGACGACGACGATCGGCGCGAGCATCGGCGCATCAGTGTTGCCAGTCGGCTCGACCTGCGCGCATGCAGGCGTCAACCAGCCGCCGAGCATGCTGCCGACGCACAGCATGACGCCCGCGCGCCGGGCGACGAAGCGGCGCGTCGACGCATCGGTTTCCTTCATCTCCATGTCTCCTCTTTCTGTCTATTTATGTCGTTATCCATAACGATGCGTGGACGGCAATCGACGCTGCTTTAATCAACCGGAACTGCGGCCGGCATCAGTACGGTCATTGCGCTGTGTCACCGCACGCGATCGTTTGAGGTCGACAGCGGCAAGAAGCATGCCGACGCACGCACGGCCCCGCCGGCGCGATGCGACCGCCGCCATGCAGCGTCGCGCGGCGCGTCCCTGTTGCAGTTCGTGTCACCGCTGTCGCACCTGTCTCTATCTGGATCAGTGACGCGGCAGCGCTGGCCGTCACACGCCAAGGGCGAACGGCCCGTGGCTGCCGATTGCATGCGCCCCGTCACCGAGCACGATCGGGTCTCCCCTTCGACGCCGATCACCGATCATGCGCTGCGCGTGCACGCCTCCAAAGAGCGCACCGAACGAACACGCGCCATCGCACGCGATGCGCCGCGCACCGCCATCGACGCACTGTCATGTTTCGCAACACTCCGCCCGCGGCTGTCCCCGAACGCAACACCCGCGGATCACCCGCACTGCGTCGCACGCGTCGCCGCCGCGCGCGCAATCGGCCGCTGCGCGTTGCGCGGCAAGGCGCTCACCGCAGTGGCATGCGATTTGCATGATTGGCTGCGCACTGGACCCGGATCCCAACCCTGCCGGCCCGGCCACGCGTTGGCCGCGGTGCGACCACAATGACTCAGGAGACAACCATGAAAAAACTCTCGGCTTCGACGCGCCGACTGGCAACGATCGGCATCGCGGCAGCCGTCGCCATCGTCTTGAATCCCGGCCTCGTGGACGCCGCCGCGGACTATCCGGCCGTCACGTACCAGCGGCTCACGGACGCGCAACGCGATCCGGGCTGGCTCACCTACTACCGCACGTACAACGGCCAGTCGCATTCGCCGCTCAAGCAGATCGACACGTCGAACGTGAAGCAGCTCACGCAGGCGTGGAGCTACAAGTTTCCGGCCGAGTTGAAGCAGGGTTTCGAAGCCACGCCGATCGTCAACGGCCGCTACCTGTTCGTGACCACGCCGAAGGACAACGTGTACGCGTTCGACGCGGCCACCGGCGCGCAGCTGTGGAAATACGAGCCGAAGCTCGGCGCGGAATCGTTCAAGACGGCCTGCTGCGACGTCGTGAACCGCGGCGTCGCGCTGTACGGCAAGAACGTCTACGTCGCGATGCTGAGCGGCGAAGTGGCCGCGCTCGATGCGCAGACCGGCGCGCTCGTGTGGAAGAAGCAGATGTTCGAGCCGGGGCTCGGCTACGCGTTCTCGCTCGCGCCGCTCGCGATCGACGGCGCGATCGTCGTCGGCAGCTCGGGCGGCGAATACGGCGCGCGCGGCTTCATCGCCGCGCTCAGCCCGACCGACGGCGCACTGCTGTGGAAGCGCTTCACGATCCCCGGCCAGGGCGAGAAGCACGCCGATACCTGGCCCGACGGCATGCAGGCGCACGGCGGCGCACCGGCCTGGCTGACCGGCACCTACGACGCGGCGACGCGCACGCTGTACTGGGGCGTCGGCAATCCGGGGCCGTGGCTCGCGGACCTGCGCCCGGGCGACAACCTGTACTCCGATTCGCTGCTCGCGCTGGACCCGAAGAACGGCGACCTCAAGTGGCACTACCAGTACACGAAGCACGACACCTGGGACTACGACGGCGTCAACACGCCGGTGCTCGCGACGATCAAGTACAAGGGCAAGGAACACGACGCAATCATCCACGCGGACCGCAACGGCTACTTCCACGCGATCGATCGCGACACCGGCAAGCTGATCTATGCGGAGCCGTTCGTGAAGGCGACCTCGGTCACCGGCTACACGGAAGACGGCGCGCCGATCCAGGATCCCGCGAAGTATCCGAAGGTCGGCACGACGATCGACACGTGCCCGAGCTTCCTCGGCGGCAAGAACTGGTGGTCGGTGTCGTACGACCCGCAACGCCATCTTGCGATCGTGCCGGCGCTGCATGCGTGCATGAGCCTGTCGGGCAAGTCGGTCAACTACATGGAAGGGCTGCCGTATCTCGGCGAAGGCTTCGAGATCAAGCCCGAGCCGGGCAGCGAAGGCTACGGCGAACTCCAGGCGATCGACGTGAACACCGGCAAGAAGGTATGGAGCCACTGGAGCAAGCTGCCGTGGAACGGCGGCGTCGCGACGACCGCGAGCGGCCTCGCGTTCAGCGGCTCGCTCGACGGCCACCTGTACGCATTCGACGTGTCGACCGGCAAGGTGCTGTGGGAAAGCCCGAAGCTTGCGAGCGGGATCATCGCGCAGCCTTCGGTGTTTGAAGTCGATGGTAAGGAATACGTAGCGGTACTCGCCGGCTACGGCGGCGCGAACCCGATCTGGGGCGGGCCGATGGCCAAGGCGGCGGACGACGTGCCGCGCGGCGGCACGCTGTACGTATTCGCCCTCGACCGCGGCTGATCTCCACCCGGCCGACCGTATTGCGCCCGCGCCGCCGGCGCGGGTGCCTCCCCCGTTTCCAACCGAGCGACGATCATGAACCTTCCACTTTCCCGCCTCGCCGTGGCCTGCGCGCTCGCGGCAGGCACGGTGCTGCTCCCGGTGCCGTCCACGGCCGCGACGCCGGTGCGCGTCTGCTCGCTGCCCGGCACGCCGACGGCCGCGCTCGACAAGGCCGTCGCCCGCGACGTGTTCCGCACGGCCGGCATCGCCGCCACCTTCTCCGCGCACGACGCGGGCGGCAGCGACGACGACGGCGTGTCCGCGCACGAGCTCGCCGGCATCCTCGAACGCGATTGCGACGTGCTCGCCGGCTTCCCGCGCTCGGCGATCGCCGACGCATCCGATACGAAGCTGCTGTTCTCGCAGGGCTACCTGCGCTCGGGCTACGTGAGCGTCACGCGCCGCGACGCCGGCACCCCGACGGCCGGCCGCGAAATCGTCGCGGCCACCTACGCGAGCCCCGCGCAGCTGATCGCGGTCCAGCAGAAGGACGCGCGCTTCGATCTCGAGAACACGTCCGAGCAAACCGTCGACGCGGTCGCCCGCGGCCGCGCGCATCGCGCGATCGTCTGGTATCCGGCGGTCGTCGCGTATCAGGCCGCGCATCCGAAGCAGGCGTTCCGCATCGGCGCAACGTCGTCGCCGTATGCTGAGTGGCAGCTCACGTTCGCGTTCGCACCGCGCTCGGCCGCGCTGCAGCAGCGTATCGACGCGGCCCTCACGCACATGAAGAACAACGGCCGGCTGGCCGCGCTGACCCGCAAGTGGGCGCTACCCGGCAGCGCACTCGAAGCGCACGAGTCGCGCACGCCAACGCGCTTCCTCGACGGCGCGACGGCAGCCGGCGGCCGTCACCCGGGCGGCCTCCTGCGGGCGCGCAACGTGACTGCCGGCGGCGGCTTCATCCGCGTCGCCGCAGGCACCGGCGACCCCGCACCCACATTCGACGCCACACAAGCCGCGCACGGCAAGGAACTCTACGGCAATGCATGTGCGAAATGCCACGGCGCCGACCTCGAAGGCAACACCGCGCCCGCGTTGAGCGGCACGTCGTTCGCACCGCTGTCGCATTCGCACCTGACGATCGGCGGCGTGTTCGGCTACATGGCGACCAACATGCCGGCCGACCAGCCCGGCAAACTCAAGGACGACGAATACGCCGACCTGATGGCCTTCCTGCTCGCGTCGAACGGCTATATCGCCAGCAAGAACAAGCTGACGGCCAATGCCGCACGCGCGTCGACCGCGCCGCTCATCGCCGGCCCGGCTGCACACAAGGACGCGAACGCAAGCCAGTAACACCGGGCAAGCGGCTTCGCCACGCGATGCGGGCCGCGCCCGTCCCCACGATTTCATCTCGACCAGGACACGACCGTGACGTACCCGACCTCCCGCAGAATCTTCATCGTCAATACCCTCGGCCTGTGCGCCGCGCTCGCCGCCGGGCGCACGGCATGTGCGGCGCCGCCGCTCGTCGATGAGAACGACGCCGCCGCGAAGACGCTCGGCTATCGCGCACATGCGTCCGCCGTCGACGCCGCGCAGTTCCCGAAATACCAGGCCGGCCAGCGCTGCTCGAACTGCCGCTTCTACAAGGGCGAGGCGGCCGATGCGAGCGGCACGTGCCCGATGTTCGGCGGCAAGTCGGTCGCGGCGGACGGCTGGTGCAACGTGTATGCGAAGCGCGCGTGACGCGTCGCGCGACGGGATGCCGGCGCGGCACACACCGGCGCCCACGGCCGGCCGCGACGACGGCGCAGCGCCGCACGCCGTCGCGCATCTCCACGCGCTGATCGCGACCGGCCTGTCGCGCGGCTTCGTCACGCGCGGCGACATCATCGACGCGCTGCCCGACGATGATGCGAACGACAGCGGCGTCGATACGGTGGCGGCGGTGCTCGGCGAACTCGGCATCGCGGTGTGCGACAGCCCCGCTACCGCGAGCGGCTGGACACTCGAGCGCTACTTTCGGCCCGCGCCGCCCGCGCGCGCGTGGGCCGACGGCGCCGGCACGCTCGCCGCGGCCGACCTGCTCGCGCCGCGCACGACCGATCCGGTCCGGCTGTACCTGCGCGAGATGGGCACGACGCCGCTCCTCACGCGCGACGAGGAATTCGCGTACGCGCGGCGGATCGAGCGCGGCCGCGCCGCATCTGCCGCAGTGCTGTGCGGCGACCCCGATGCGCTCGACGCGCTCGTGTCGATCCGCGTCGAGATCGCGCAATGCCGGGCCGCCGCCTCGACCTATGTGATCTTTCTCGACGACGGCCCGCGCGACGACACGACGGCCGATCACGCCGAGGCGGACGCGTCGCCCACCGCCGCCGGCGAACCCGCGCGCGACGACGATACGGAGGCCGATGCGCAGACCGAGGATTCGGCCTGGCGCAACGCGGTCGTGGCGCGGCTCGCACGCATCGACGCACTTGCGCACGGCATGCGCGCGGCGCTCGCGTCCGGCGGCAGCGCTTGCGCCGCATATCGCTCGCACGTACGTGACGCCGCGGCACTGCTCCGCACCTTGGGCTTGTCTGCCCGCGCGCTCGAGCGAATGAGCGAGCCGTTGCGCGGCCGCGCACGCCGGCACCGCGCGTTGCGGGGCCGGCTGGAGCGGATGCTGGCCGACGTCGGCGTCCCGCCGTCGTTCGCGCAGGCGGCCGACGACGATCACGCCGGCTGGCTCGCGTCATGCATCGCGGTCCACCCGGCCTGCGCGCCGACGCTGACGAGACGGGCGGCCGAGTTCGTCGATGCACGCGACGCGATCGCGCGCGCTGCCCGCGCATCGGAACTGCCGCCCGGCGCGACCGCGTCGCTCGATGCACGGCTCGGCGCGATCGAACGCGCGATGCAGCCGGCGAGGACGGGTTTGTTCGATGCGAACCTGCGACTCGTCGTGTCGATTGCGAAGCGCTATCCGGATCGCGGCCTGCCGTTCGCCGACCTGATCCAGGAAGGCAACATCGGACTGTTGAAGGCCATCGAGCGCTACGACTACCGGCGCGGCTTCCGGTTCTCGACTTACGCGACCTGGTGGATCCGGCAGGCGATCACGCATGCGCTCGCCGACCTCGGCCGCACGATCCGCGTGCCGACGCATACGGTCGACGCGCTGAACAAGCTGTCGCGGCTCGCGCGCGAGCATCGGCAGCGCGCGGGCACCGCGGCGACGCCGGCCGAACTGGCCGTCCACATGGGCGAGCCGGTCGACAAGGTGCGCGACCTGATGGCCATCGTGAAGGAACCGGTCTCGGCCGACGTGCCGGTCTCGCCGGAAGGCGACATGACGTTCGCCGACGTCGCGCCGGACACGTCGACGCCTTCTCCCGAAGACGCGGCCGGCGCCACGCAGTTGCGCCGCACGATCGCCGCGGTGATCGATCGGCTGCCGCCGCGCGAGGCGATGGTCCTCAAGCTGCGCTATGGGCTGCACACGGACGAAGGCTGCTCGCTGCGCGACATCGGCCGCCAGTTGAACCTGTCCGCCGAACGCGTGCGGCAGATCGAGGCGTCGGCGCTCGCCCGCCTTCGTGCGTCCGACACGCTCGGCCTGCTCCGGTCGTTCATCGCGTAGCACGTGGCGGCATCGCGGGCGGCGCTCACCGCACGCCGTGTTGACGTCTGCAACACGTCTGCTGCATTTCGACGCAAGCGGCAAGCCGACAGGTACACCGACCGTCCTCTTTTTCATTGCTTTGCAGTGCAGATCGATCGACGGGAACAGCATGACAGAGCGCACACACGCCGCTCCGTTCGAATATCCAAGCGATTGGCATGCAAGTTGCGTTTCAACCCTCAGGCCACACACTACGATTTCCATGGAGAACACCTTGACCGCCCTCGTATCGATCCTTCAGGAACGCCGAATCTTCGAACCGACGGCCGACACGCGCGAGCGCGCAACCCTTTCCGGCATGCCGGCCTACCAGGCGCTGGCCGCCGAAGCCGAGCGCGATTACGAGGGCTTCTGGGCGCGTCTTGCCCGCGAAGGCCTCAGCTGGCACAAGCCGTTCACGAAGGTGCTCGACGAGAGCGACGCACCGTTCTACAAGTGGTTCGACGACGGCGAACTCAACGCGTCGTACAACTGCCTCGACCGTCACGTCGAAGCCGGCAACGGCGAGCGCGTCGCGGTGATCTTCGAGGCCGACGACGGCACCGTCACGCGCGTCACCTACGCCGCTCTCCTCGCACGCGTGTCGCGCTTCGCGAATGCGCTGAAGAAACGCGGGATCGCGAAGGGCGACCGCGTCGTCATCTACATGCCGATGTCGATCGAAGGCATCGTCGCGATGCAGGCCTGCGCGCGCATCGGCGCGACCCACTCGGTCGTGTTCGGCGGCTTCTCCGCGAAATCGCTGAACGAGCGGCTCGTCGACGTCGGCGCGGTCGCGCTGATCACCGCCGACGAGCAGGCGCGCGGCGGCAAGACGCTGCCGCTCAAGAGCATCGCCGACGAGGCCATCGCGATGGGCGGCTGCGAAGCGGTGAAGAGCGTGGTCGTCTATCGCCGCACCGGCGGCAAGGTCGACTGGCACGCCGGGCGCGACCTGTGGATGCACGAACTCGCGGACGCCGAGTCCGACGCGTGCCCGCCGGAATGGGTCGGTGCCGAGCATCCGTTGTTCATCCTGTATACGTCGGGCTCGACCGGCAAGCCGAAGGGCGTGCAGCACAGCACGGGCGGCTACCTGCTGTGGGCCGCGCAGACGATGAAGTGGACCTTCGACTGGAAGCCGACCGACGTGTTCTGGTGCACGGCCGACATCGGCTGGGTCACGGGCCACACGTACATCACGTACGGCCCGCTCGCGTGCGGCGGCACGCAGGTCGTGTTCGAGGGCGTGCCGACCTATCCGGACGCCGGGCGCTTCTGGAAGATGATCGGCGATCACAAGGTCACCGTGTTCTACACCGCGCCGACCGCGATCCGTTCGCTGATCAAGGCCGCCGAAGCCGACGACAAGGTGCATCCGAAGAGCTATGACCTGTCGAGCCTGCGCATCATCGGCACCGTCGGCGAGCCGATCAATCCGGAAGCGTGGATGTGGTACCACAAGCACGTCGGCCAGGAGCGCTGCCCGATCGTCGACACGTGGTGGCAAACCGAAACCGGCGGCCACATGATCACGCCGCTGCCGGGCGCGACGCCGACGGTGCCGGGTTCGTGCACGCTGCCGCTGCCGGGCATCATGGCCGCGGTGGTCGACGAGACCGGCCAGGACGTGCCGAACGGGCAAGGCGGGATCCTGGTCGTCAAGCGGCCGTGGCCGGCGATGATCCGCACGATCTGGGGCGACCCGGAGCGGTTCAGGAAGAGCTACTACCCGGAGGAACTCGGCGGCCGGCTGTACCTGGCCGGCGATGGCACGGTGCGCGACAAGGACACCGGCTACTTCACGATCATGGGCCGCATCGACGACGTGCTGAACGTGTCGGGCCACCGGCTCGGCACGATGGAGATCGAGTCGGCGCTGGTCTCGCATGAGCTGGTGGCGGAAGCGGCGGTGGTCGGCCGTCCGGACGACACGACGGGCGAGGCGGTGGTCGCGTTCGTGGTGCTGAAGCGTTCGCGTCCGGAGGGCGAGGAAGCGGCGGCGCTCGCGAAGACGCTGCGCGACTGGGTCGGCAAGCAGATCGGGCCGATCGCGAAGCCGAAGGACATCCGCTTCGGCGACAACCTGCCGAAGACGCGCTCGGGCAAGATCATGCGGCGCCTGCTGCGCTCGCTCGCGAAGGGCGAGGCGATCACGCAGGACACGTCCACGCTCGAGAACCCGGCGATCCTCGACCAGCTCGGCCAGTCGCTCTGAATCACGGGGCCGGCACCGGCCGGCCCCACCCGACTTCCTCGACGCACGCGCGTTCCGGCGCCCATCCGGCCATGAACGCGTCGCGCGCGGCCGACACCCTGCCGCGCACGTGCGTCCCGTCGCGCCCCACCCTGCGTGCGCGGCCTGCACGACGGACCCGCCATGCGCGGCGTGCGTCACATCCCCTGTTCGATGCATGGACGTACAACAACACTGGAGACATCCCAATGAAAAACAGAATCGTGATCGGTTGCGCCGCGCTGGCGGGCGCGATGGCCAGTAGCAGCGCCTTCGCGCAAAGCAGCGTGACGCTGTACGGCAACCTCGACGCCGCATTGCTGTACACGAGCAAGACGCTCGATGCCGCCACCGGCGCGAACGCAGGTCATCAGTTCGCGATGACCGACACCGGCATGACGCCGACGACCTTCGGGATGACCGGCACCGAGGATCTCGGCGGCGGCCTCAAGGCGAAATTCCAGCTCGAAAGCGGCTTTGCCGTCACCAACGGCGCGTTCGCCCATTCGAACGGCAACTTCTTCGGCCGCCAGGCGTGGGTCGGGCTCGACGGCGACTTCGGCACGCTCAAGGCCGGCGTGCAGTACTCGCCGTTCCTGCTCGCGATCTTCGATTCGGATCCGCGCAACTTCTCGCACTTCGGCAGCGGGCTGATCAACTACGTCGACAACGTGCTCGTGACGGGCCTGTTCAACCCGAACGCCGTGTCGTATACGAGCCCGACGATCGCCGGCCTCACCGGCAGCGCGATGTTCGCGTTCGGCGGCAAGGCCGGCGACTTCCAGGCCGGACGCCAGTATTCGGCGAGCGTCAAATACGAGCATGACGGCTTCATGATCAACGCCGCGTTCTACGACGGCAACGACGGCACCAACCCGACGCCAACGCCGAGCACCGTCGCGTTCGTCGGCCGCACGATCGGCGCCGCGTACCGGTTCGGCCCGGTCACCGCGAAGGCGTCATTCGCGAGCTACAAGGTCGGCGGATCGTTCAGCAACAACGTGTACGGCGGCGGCCTCGACTACCAGGCGACGCCGGCGGTCGACCTGAACGGCGGCGTCTGGTTCACCAGCGACCGCAACGACACGGCCAATCACTCGCTGCTCGCGGCTGTCGGCACGACCTACAGCCTGTCGAAGGCCACCGCGCTGTACGCACAAGTCGCGGTGGTCAACAACCACGGCGCCATGAACACCGGGCTCGGGATCAACAACGCGCTTTACGCGGTCACCGGGACGACCGTCGGCGCGAACCTCGGGATTCGCCACCTGTTCTGATGCGCGGAGGCGGCGGTTGCCTTTGCCGAATCGCCGCCTTTCTGCATTCGCAGTCCGAAGCATCTTGCGCCGGATCCGGCGCGCGACGGCGCTTCCGGATTCGGCGCGGCTTCCATCGCGGGCGAATCCGTGCACGATGTATCGGCCGCGGCGGCCGCATCATGCCCGCACGATCCGCGACGCGCCGCGTCTTTCGCGTCGCGGCCCCGGTATAGACCGCCATCGGCGCATCCCGGACGGCCGGACCCTTGCGGGGCGCCGGCACGCCGAGTTGGCCGCCTGCGCCATCCGTGTCGTTTACGACCGGTTTCCGGGCGCATGACCGATAGTCCAGTTTCCCCGTTTCTCTACACTGCTTCACACCGACACACACTTGCCGGGTGTCCCGTGGCGCGCGCCGCGCCCTCGACATCACGGCGATCCAGAGACAATCGCCTTCGTCCCCGACGGTCCCGCGCCCGCCCCGCCGCGCGCGCCTGCTCGACCCGCCGCGAAGGCCCTTCCAGGAGCGTTCATTGAGTTCATCGCAAGCGCACCCCGCGAAAGCCCGGTCTTCGCGCAAGGCCCTGAAGCTGGACGACATCACGATCGTCGACCCGGCCGTCCTGAAACGTGCGGTCGGGGCCATGGCGTTCGGCAACGCAATGGAATGGTTCGACTTCGGCGTCTACAGCTATATCGCCGTCACGCTCGGCAAGGTGTTCTTCCCGTCGAGCAGCCCGTCCGCGCAGCTGCTCGCGACCTTCGGCACGTTCGCGGCCGCGTTCCTCGTGCGCCCGCTCGGCGGCATGGTGTTCGGCCCGCTCGGCGACCGCATCGGCCGCCAGCGCGTGCTCGCCGCCACGATGATCATGATGGCCGTTGGCACCTTCGCGATCGGCCTGATTCCCAGCTATGCGTCGATCGGCATCATGGCGCCCGTGCTGCTGCTCGTCGCCCGCCTCGTGCAGGGCTTCTCGACCGGCGGCGAATACGGCGGCGCCGCCACCTTCATCGCCGAGTTCGCGACCGACAGGCGCCGCGGCTTCATGGGCAGCTTCCTCGAGTTCGGCACGCTGATCGGCTACACGCTCGGCGCGGCCACCGTCGCGGTGCTGACGGCCACGCTGTCGCAGGAAGCGCTGTTGTCGTGGGGCTGGCGCGTGCCGTTCTTCATCGCCGGTCCGCTCGGCCTCGTCGGCCTGTATGTGCGGCTCAAGCTCGAGGAAACGCCCGCGTTCAAGAAGGAAGCCGAATCACGCGAAGCGGACGAACGCTCGCGTCCGAAGCAGTCGTTCGGCACGCTGCTCGTCGAACAGTGGAGGTCGCTGCTCCAGTGCGTCGGCCTCGTGCTGATCTTCAACGTGACCGATTACATGGCGCTGTCGTACCTGCCGAACTACCTGTCGGCAACGCTGCACTTCAACGAGACGCACGGCCTCTTCATGGTGCTGCTCGTGATGGTGCTGATGATGCCGATGACGCTCTACGCGGGCCATCTGTCGGACCGCGTCGGCCGCAAGCCGGTGATGATGGCCGGCTGCGTGGGCCTGCTCGTGCTGTCGGTGCCGGCGCTGCTGCTGATCCGCACGGGCGGGATGCTGCCCGTGTTCGGCGGGATGCTGATCTACGGCACGCTGCTGTCGACTTTCACCGGCGTGATGCCGTCCGCGCTGCCCGCGCTGTTCCCGACGCGGATCCGCTACGGCGCGCTCGCGATCGGCTTCAACGTGTCGGTGTCGCTGTTCGGCGGCACGACGCCGCTCGTCACCGCATGGCTCGTCGATCGCACCGGCGACCTGATGATGCCGGCCTACTACCTGATGGGTGCGTCGTTCATCGGCATCGTGTCGGTGCTCGCGCTGCGCGAAACCGCGCGACGGCCGCTGCCCGGCTCTGCGCCGTGCGTCGCGAGTCGTGCGGAGGCGCAGGACCTGATTCGCCGCGGCGCCGACGAAGGCCGTGTGCGCGACCGCAAGTTCACGCCGATCGGCGAACGCGCGTAACACGCGTAACACGCCGGGCCGCATCACGCAGGCCGCATCACGCGACGCCGCGCGGCAGCCGCCGGCGTCGCGCGCATGACGGTCAGGCCGTCGCGAGTTGCTGCTCGTCGAACCAGTCGAGCAGCATCCGCGTGACGAACGCGGGATTCTCCAGGTTCGAGATATGGCCGGCGTCCGGCACCAGCGCGTGGCGGCAGCCGATCACGCTCGCCATCTTCACCGTCTCGGACGGCGGGCGCGCCATGTCGCCCGCGCCGCACATCAGCAGCGTGCGTTCGGCGTCCAGGTCGGCGAGCGCGGCGAGCGTATCGGGCCGCCCGAAGATCAGCCGACCGAGCGGGGCGATCGATTCCCGCAGCCGGTCGGCCGGCAGCTTCGCGAGCGCCGCGCGAAACGCGCTCGGCACCGGGTCGGCCAGGTTCACGTCCGGCCGGAAGAACAGCGGCACGATCGCGTCGAGCAGCGGCGGCACGATGCTGCCCGCGGCGGCGATCGCATCGAGCATCGCGAAGTAGCGCAGCCGCGTCGCCTCGGGTTCGGCCTCCAGCGACGCATCCATCAGCACGAGCGAGCGCACGCGCCGCGGTTCGCGCAATGCGAGACGCGCCCCCCACATGCCGCCGACGCTGAGCCCGACGACCGCGCACGCGTCGATCTCCAGCGCATCGAGCAACGCGCTCGCGTGTGCGGCGAGATCGTCGAGCGTCTGCGTGTCGTCGGGCAGCGGACCCGACGCGCCATGCCCCCACAGGTCCGGCACGATCACGCGATACCGGCGCGACAACGCGTCGATCTGCGGCGCCCACATCGCCGCGTCCCACAGATAGCTATGCCCGAGCAGCACCGGAAAGCCGGTACCGTGATCCTGGTAATGCAGGGTGCTGTGTTGAATGGTCACTGCGGGCATCGCGCCTCCGGGTTCATGTACGTATGGACGATCGACGGCGGCCCGCATCCGGGCGCCTTGGTCAGCGGCGTATTGCGACGCACGCGAAGCCGCGAATCATCGCACAGGTAGCGGCGTTTGCGGATGACGAGTAACGCGTGTGGCGGCAACGACTCGCCGCGCGACGCGAGCGCGGAGTCGTCATCCATGCGGCGCGCGGACGCTAGCCGACGCGATACAGCGGCAGCACGTTGCTGCCCGCGTTGTCCGGGGGCGCCTGGGGCGGAACGCTGGCTTCGTCGAGCAGCCAGTTGGTGAGCACCGCGACGAGCACGAGCGGCACGCCCCACCCCCCTTCACGCGCCGATCCGCACACGGCCGCTCCGGTCAGGCATTCACCGCGCCCGCGCAATCCGGAACACCGACATCGCGGCCTGCATCGAACCGGCCTGCTGCTCGAGCGCGCTCGCGGCGGCACTGGCCTGCTCGACCAGCGCCGCGTTCTGCTGCGTCATCTGGTCCATCTGCGTGACCGCCTGGCCGACCTGGTCGATCCCCGCGCTCTGCTCGACGGTGGCCGTCGTGATCTCGGTCATGATCGTCGCAACGCGCCGCACCGACGACACGATCTCGTCCATCGCGCGCCCGGCCTGCGACACGAGCGCATTGCCGTCGCGCACGTCATCGATCGACGCGCCGATCAGCTGCCGGATCTCGCGCGCGGCGCTCGCGCTGCGCTGGGCCAGCGTACGCACCTCGCCCGCGACGACCGCGAAGCCGCGCCCGTGCTCGCCCGCGCGCGCCGATTCGACCGCCGCGTTGAGCGCGAGGATGTTGGTCTGGAACGCGATGCCGTCGATCATCCCCGTGATCTCCGCGATCTTCTGCGAGCTCGTGTTGATCACGCCCATCATGTCGACCGCGCGGCCGACCAGTTCGCCGCCGTGCTGGGCGAGGTCCGCCGCGCTCGCGGCGAGCGTGCTCGCCTGCTGCGCGTTGTCCGCGTTCTGGCGTACCGTCGACGTCAGCTGCTCCATGCTCGCGGCCGTTTCCTCCAGCGACGCGGACTGCTGTTCAGTGCGGCTCGACAGGTCGAGGTTGCCCGCGGCGATCTCGCGCGCGGCCGTGTGAATCGCGTCGCTGCTGTCGCGCATGCCGGTAACGGTCGTCGCGAGGCCGGTCTGCATCCGCTTCATCGCCGCGAACAACTGGCCGATTTCGTTGCGGCCGGCATCGGGCACGTTCACGGTCAGGTCGTTCGACGCAATCCGGTCGAGCAGCGCGGCCGCGTTCGCGAGCGGCCGCGACACGATCGCGCGCAGCGCGAAGTGCGTCGCGGCGATCAGCGCGAGCGCCAGCGCGACACCGAGGCCGACCATCGCGACGATGCGCGTGTACGCGGCGTTGTCGTCGTCGATCGTGTCTTCCGCCAGCTGGTTGGCCGTGCGCTGGAATTTCTCGACGTTCGCCGAATACACCTGGCCGGCGAGCGTGATTTCCTTATCGTTGATCTCGGCATACGCGGCGGTATCGCCGTTGCGCAGCGCGTCGCTCGCGCGGGCGAGGACGCTCGCGAGATGCGTCGACGATTCGACCAGCGCCTGCTTCAGGTCGGCACCGAGGCTGCCGATCGGCGCGGTGTCCTTGAACGCCAGCGTTTCCTTCGCCGACAGATCGAACGTGCGCTGCGCGCTTTGCAATGCCGAGTCGCGCTGCGCCGGGTCGTTGTGTTCCTTCAATGCCGAATACGCGCGCACGAGCGCCGAGCGGGTACGCGTGCTGTCCTTGTACGCATCGTTGACGAGCGACGTCTGCGTTGCGATGGCGTGCAGGCGTTTCGCGTTCGTGTTCGCGCTGCCGAGCGCAACAACCCCGACGATGCCGCCGACGATGATCATCGCTGCAAACGTGGCCAGCACGGCGAGCAAACTGTTTTTTACCTTCAGATCGCGCATGGTGAATCGACTCTCGAAGTTATCCCTAGTCGGTTAACGACAGCGGCTGGTTCAACTTGAGTCGATCGAGCGCAATGTCGATACGCGGCCCATGCATCGCAGGCAGGCGCGCATCGCGCTTCGCGCTTCGTCGCGCGGATCAGTTCGTCCCGTCGTACGTGACGATCTCGACCCAGTTCGCACCCTTGCCGACCGGATACTTGCCGATCGCGTCGAGGTGGCCGGTGTGCCGGTCGATCCGGTACACCGCGAGCGTCGGCGACAGTTGCCCGGCCGCGAGCAGATACGTGCCCGACGGATCGATCGCGAAGCCGCGCGGCTGCCGCTCCGTCGCGAACGTACCGATTCGCGCGAGCCGGCCCGACGCCGCATCGACACGGTACGCCGCGAGCGTGCTCGACGTGCGCTCCGACGCGTAGAGGAATGTGCCGTCCGGCGTCAGATGCAGATCCGCGCCCCACGGTTTGTCGCCATGAAAATCCGGCGGCAGGATCGACACCGTCTGGATCGGCCGCGCATCGGCGCCGCCATGCGACAGCGCAAGCACGTGCAGCTTGCCGTCGAGCTCGTCGATCAGGTATGCGAACCGCCCGTTCGACGAAAACACGAAATGGCGCGGGCCCGACTTCTCCGGCAGCCGGTAGGCGGGCTCGGCCGTGTCGGTCAGCGTACCGGTCGACGCATCGAACGGCAGGCGCAGCCATGCATCGGCGCCGAGCACCGACGCGAACGCGTAGCGGCCGTCCGGCGACTGGCGGATCGCATGCGCCATCGGGCCGGTCTTCACTGTCTGCTGCACGTCGCCGGCCACGCCGTTCTCGGCGATCCGATTGACCGCAAGCAGGTTGCCGCCGTACGACGCCGAGAACAGGTAGTGGCCCGACGCATCGGTCGACACATACGCCATGCTGTCCGCGAGCGGCGCGCGGCCCAGCTCGATCAGCCGCCCGTCGAGCGGATTGATCGCGAAGCTGACGACGCGATACGGCGTCGAGCGCAGCGCCGCGTACAGCCGGTGATGATCGGGCGACAACGCCATCGGCATCACGGTGCCGTCGACCGGCACGGTTTCGATCGCGCGCAGCGCGCCGGTCGACGTGTCGACGCCGAACACCGAGATGTCGCGGCTGTCGCCGTTCGATACGTACGCATACGTCGCGGCATGCGCGAGCGATGCGGCCAGCGCGAATGCGGCGGCCGCGACGGCGCGCCATGCTGTCTTCTGGTTCATGGGGATACGCTATACGTGATACGTGAAGAAACCGTTGACGTGATTGCGGCGCCGGACCCCCTCGGTCGTCCGGCGCCGCGACAGGCAAGGCCAGGCGGTCAGAACACCGCGTGGCCGCTGATCAGGCTCGGCAGCCAGGTCGAGAAGAACGGCATATACGTGACGATGTTGATCGCACTGAAGATCGCGAGGTAGTACGGCCACGCCATCTTCGTCGTCTCGCCGATCGACACGTTGCCGATCGCGCAGCCGACGAACTGCACCGAGCCGATCGGCGGGTGCACGAGGCCGAGCGAGCAGTTCAGCAGCAGCATGATTCCGAACTGCACCGGCCCGACGCCGCACGCCATCGCGATCGGCAGGAACAGCGGCGTAGTGATCAGGATGTGCGCGGCCATGTCGACGAACGTACCGAGGAACACCTGGATGATGTTGATGTACAGCAGCATCAGCCACGGCGCGGCGGTCGACTGCTTCAGCAGCCCCTCGATCGCATCCGGAATCTCCAGGTACGACATCTGGAAGCGCAGCATGTTCGACACGGCGATCAGCAGCAGCACGACGCCCGTCGTGCGCGCCGCATGCGACAGCGCACGGCGCAGCTTCGCGACGGTCAGCGTGCGGTACACGATCGCGGTCAGCACGAGCGAATACACGACGGCGATCGCGGCCGCTTCGGTCGCGGTGGCAATCCCCTTCGCCACACACACGAGGATGATCGCGATCACCATCAGGCCCGGCACCGCGCCGACGAAGCTGCGCAGCACCGCATACCAGCCCGGGAACGACGGCAGCGCGGACGAGCCGTCTTCACGGCGCGGATAGCCGTGACGCACGGCCTGCCAGTACGCGGCGACGAGCACGAAGCCCATCACCCACAACACCGGCAGCAGCCCGGAGAACAGCAGGTCGCCGATCGACACGCCGCTCACCTGCTGGCCGTGCAGCATCCCGGTGATCCCCTGCGCGGCGAACGCGTAGATGATCATGTTGGTCGAGGTCGGCATCAGCGCGCCGGCGAGCGACGCGTGGGTCGTCACGTTGACCGCGTAAGCCGCGCTGTAGCCTTCGCGCTTCATCAGCGGAATCACCACGCCGCCCATCGCCGACGTATCGGCGGTCGGCGAGCCCGACACGCCGCCGAACAACGTGCATGCGACCACGTTGGCCATCCCGAGGCCGCCGCGGAAATGGCCGACGGTCGCCTGCGCGAAGCGCAGGATCCGGTCCGCGATGCCGCCATGCAGCATCAGCTCGCCGGAGAAGATGAAGAACGGCACCGCGAGGAACGAGAACGCGTTCATCCCCGAGATCATCGACTGCATCGCGGTCGCGATCGGCAGCCCTTCGACCAGGTAGGTCAGCACGCAGGAAATGCCGAGCGCGAACGAGACGGGCACGCCAAGCACGAGGAAAATCAGAAAACTGACGGACAGGATCGCGAGTTCCATGGCGTTATTGTCCCGACGAAGAACGACGAAGCGCGAGCAGGTGCTCGAGCGAGAAGAGGACGATCGCGATCGCCGCGGGAATCGTGATCAGGTAGCGCACGCCTTCGGGCAGCCCGATGATCGGGATGCGGTCGCCCATCGTCTCGGCGGCCATGCTGCCGCAGCCGGCCATGATCGCGATCGCGAACGCGATCAGGCTCAGGTGCTGGATCGCGATCACCACGGTGCGCGGGCCCGGCGACAGGCGCCGCACGAGCGAGTCGAGGCCGATATGGCCGCCGTCGCGCACCTTCATCGCCGCGCCGAACATCGCGATCACGATCACCAGCAGCAGCGCGATCGGCTCGACGAAATCGGGCGCGTTCTCGAACACGTAGCGCATCACCACCGCGTAGAACACCAGCAGCGTGAGCGCCGCGAGACACAGCGACGCGATCACGGCCAGCGCGCGGAACAGCAGGTCGTTCGCGCAGCGCAACAGCGGCGCGGCCGCGCGCGGCCGGCCCGGCGCCGCACCGTCCGCGGCGGCCGCGTCCGGCGAGCCCACCGCCGCCGCGCCATTCAGGGAAGTGCGACGGGTCACTTGGTTGCCTCGATCTCGTCGACGATCTGCTTCATCTGCGGCGTCTTCTCGTACTTCGTCCACAGCGGCTGCATCGCCTTCACGAAGGCCGCGCGGTCGACCTGCGCGGCCGGCAGGATCTTTGCGCCGCCCTTCGCCACCGCCTGCTGCGCCGATGCCTCACGCGCGGTCCATAGCTTCTGGTAGTACGGCACCGAATCGGCCGCGGCCTTCCTGATCGCGGCCTGCTCCTGCGGCGACAGCGTGTCCCAGATCTTCTTCGAGAACACCAGTACTTCCGGCGTCATCGCGTGCTGCGTCTCCGAGTAGTCGGGCGCCACCTCGAAGTGCTTGGTTTCCTCGTACGACGGCAGGTTGTTTTCCGCCGCGTCGACCAGGCCCGTCTTCAGGCCCGTGTACACCTCGGCGAACGGCATCGGCGTCGGCGTGCCGCCCATCGCCCTGATCTCGTCGACCATCAGGTCGGATGGTTGCACGCGCACCTTCAGCCCCTTCATGTCCGCCGGCGTGCGCACCGGACGCTTCGCGTAGATCGAGCGCGCGCCGCTCTCGTAGAACGTCAGCGCGATCATCCCCTTCGCCGAGAACGCGTCGAGGATCTTCTGGCCGGCCGGGCCGTACATCGCCTTGCGGAAATGGTCGACGTCGCGGAACAGGAACGGGAACGACGGGATCAGCGACTCCGGCACGATCTCGTTGAACGACGCGCCGTTCACGCGCGCCATGTCGATCGCGCCGATCCGCACCTGGTCGACCGTGTCCTTTTCGGAGCCGAGCGCGCTGTTGCCGAACACCTTGATCGAGTCCTTGCCGCCCGTCAGCTTCGACAGCTCGTCGCCCATGTACTTGACCGCCATGTTGGTCGGGAAGCTGTCGCCGTGCACGTCCGCCGAGCGGAAGACACGGGCCTGCGCGGACATCGCGAAGCCAGCCATCAGCGCGACGGCCAGTGCGGTACGGGAGCGGGGGAATCGGTGCGTCATCGTCAGTCTCCTTGTTGGTTGTAGCTCGCAATTTGGCGGCGATCCGGGCGGCTTGCGCATAGGTCGTTGGACGGCCTTCGCTGAATCGCAGTCATACGTTGTATGACGTGTCGGAGCGAATGTACGTCGGTTAATCGTTTAACTCACTTGGTGCATACCCCTATAAGTGCCTCTGTAGCGGGTTGACGGCCGGATAAAGGAAAAAGCCTTCTCTGTTTAGCTGGAGGCTAGCGAAACGTTTTCCGGAAATGTGCGCGTATTTGAATCGGCGCGAGATTGTGTCGTTTTCCCGATACCGAAGGCCGTCTTTCCTTTCCCTTCCCTGCGTTATAGGATGACTGATCACAATGCAGCCACTGCCCGCGCCGCCACGAGCCCGCGCCCCGCCTCGGCTGACCCGATACCAACCCGGCAGCGTCCGCGGACACTGCCTCACCAGGAGACATCCGTCATGACACACCGACTTTCCGGGTCGAGCGCCCGCCCGCGCGTGCTCGCCCTGTTCGCGGCGCTCGTCGCGACCGCCGCCGCGCTGAGCGCGTGCGGCGGCGACGACGCAACCGCCAGCGGCGCGGCCGCGACCACGCCGCCCGCCGCCAGCGTGTTCCAGGTCGGCACGACCACCGTCGACGCCGCGCTGCCCGCCGAGCCGACCCTGCCCGCCGACACGCAGGTGTGCAGCACGCTGGAAGCCGCCAATACGCTCGTGAGCCGCCCCGACGGCTCGCTGCCGCCGGAGGCCGATCCGTCGATCGCGGGTGTCGGCAAGGCCGTGTCGACCGCGACGGCGAACCCCGACCAGGCGCGCATCCAGGCTGCGCTCGACGCGTGCGGCGCCGCCGTCGACGCCGAAGTCGGCGCGACGATCGCGGCCGCCGACGCATCGGCCACCGCCGCGCAGAAGACGGCGGCCATGCCGAACGTGAACATCGCAGGCGCGTCCGGCGAGGAGCTGGCCAAGCCGAAGTACCGGGCAAGCAAGTTCGCGGTGCGGCTCGTCGTCAACCGGACGGGCGCCGGCAACAGCTTCATCAGCGGGCCGCTGACGCTGCCGTCCGGCGTCACGCTGTGGATCGACAAGGGGGTGACGCTGTACGCGTCGCGCGACGTGAAGGCGTATGCGCCCAACGTCGCCGGACCGTATTGCGGCAATACCGCGGTCAGCGCGACGAAGGCCGGCAGCTCGTCGAACTGCCTCGCGCTGATCACCGGCACGAACCTCGTGAATTCGGCTGTGGTCGGCGACGGCCGGATCGACGGGCGCGGCTACGCGGAACTCGTGACGTCCGACGCGAAATACCCGCTGATGAAGGTCGACCTCACCTGCTCGAACACCTACGCCGCGTACAAGAGCGGCACCGTCGCGCCGGACGGCACCGCGTGCGACGACGGCGGCACCGTCGTCGATTCGAAGTCGACCGTGCGCAACATGACGTGGTGGGATCTCGCGTATCTCGGCAACATGGTGCAGAACGGCACGACAGGCTTCGGCTCGCAGTCGAACTTCCGGCTGATGGTGTTCAACTACGCGAAGAACCTGACGCTGTACCGCATCACGCTGAACAACAGCCCGAATTTCCACGTGGTGCCGAGCGGTGTGGACGGGCTGACGATCTGGAGCGTGAAGGTGCAGACGCCGACGCTCGCCGCGTTCGCGAACCCAGCCGGCAACGGCAACCCGCTATACAACGGGCAGACCTTCAACGCCGACAACGTGAAGAACACCGACGCGTTCGATCCGGGTTCCGCATCGAAGCCGACCTCGACGACGCTGTCGACCGGCAGCACGACGACGTCGACCGGTGCGATTTCGTTCGACGGCTACCTGAAGAACTTCGTGTTCGCGTTCAACTACGTGAGCACCGGCGACGACGACATCGCGCTGAAGGGCAGCAACAATCCGTCGCCCGCCGGCTCCGGGTTGTTCGGCATCGACGGCAATCGCGACGTGCGCTCGGATCGCAAATGGGGCGTCGTGATCGCGCACAACCACATCTACTGGGGGCACGGGATCTCGGTCGGCAGCGAGACCAACGGCGGCGTGACGAACGTTCAGGTGTACGACAATTCGTTCTGGGATTCGGAGGAAGGATTGAGAATCAAGTCCGACTACGCGCGCGGCGGCGAAGTGAGCAACATCCACTATTCGAACATCTGCATCCGCGATGCGAAGAACGCGCTGCTGTTCACGCCGTACTACAGCACCAAGGCCGTGCCGGCCGGCGGGCCACTGTATCCGAACTTCCACGACATCTCGATCGCCAACGTCGTGATCATGGGTACGGCCGGCGTGAAGCTGCAGGGGTTCGAAGCGAATACCGGCGGCTACGGCGAGCCGGCGTTCCCGCTCGTGATGTCGCTGACCGACGTGGTGGCCGACACGCCCGACGGGATCTCGACCATCGCATCCGACGCGAACCTCACGCTGCATAACGTGAACCTGCCGGTGTTCGCGTCAACTGCGAACCGCGTCGTCGTGAACGGCGAGGCCACCCGCAACGCGCGTCCGGGTAACGTGCTCGACTGCAGCAAGGCGTTCGTCGACTTCCCCGGCATCGATCAGTCGAACCCGTTCGGCTCGACATGGGCGCCGTCGTTGTAACGACGACGCGATGACGTCGGTTCTCCGTCGTCATGCGGGGCGTCGCGTCATCGTTGCCGGTGGCCTGTCATGCGCGCTTCGGCACGCGGGCCGGCCATGGCGCGCGTGCCGTCGCAGCGGGCACGCACGATGCGTGCTCGTCGCGACATCGGAAACGCAAACGGAGGGGTGCGATGCAGACGACCAGAACGTCGGCGGGGCAGAGTCAAGATCCGCCGTTGAATCCGGGCGACGAAGGGCCGCCCGATGCGCCCGCGGTCGGCGAGGATCTGTGCGGAGTATGCCGCGGCACCGGCATGGTCGAAGGGCAGAAATGCGCGGTATGCGGCGGGACCGGCAAGGTGTTGCAGGGAATCGGGGGCGGCTAAGCGAACGTGAGGGGTGCAAGCGGGATTCGGCGATGCCCGGACGGACCGCGCATCGCATGCGACCCCGCTTCAGCGCCGGAGGCTAGTTCGGCATGTCAGCCACGGCGCCCCGCTGATCTCAACGACCTAGCCGCCGGTCGCGCAGGAACGCATTCAACTCGCCGCCTGCATGCTCGATGTGACGCTTGAGCAGTGACGCCGCCGCGCGCGCATCGCCCTTGCGGCACAACGCGACGAGTTCGGCGTGTTCGGATTCGGCCACGTCGCGCGCGGCCTCGGATAGCGACAGTTGCACGCGCGTGTAACGGTCGGTCTGTTGCAGCAGCGACGCGACGATCGCCGTGGTCTTCGGCTGGTCGGCGCGGGACAGCAGCAGCTGATGCAGTTCGGTGTTCAGTTCGCCCCAGCGTCCGGACTGGCTCGCATGCAGCACTTCGCTGTATTCCGCGAGGATCGCGTCGAGCCGCGCGAAATCGTCGGTGGTGAGCTTCGGAATCGATTTTTTCAGCAGCACGGGTTCCAGCAGCGCGCGCAATTCGAAGAGTTCGGTGATGTCCTCCGGGGACAGCTCCGAGACGATCGCGCCCTTGTGGGGCAGGATCTTCACGAGCCCTTCGCTCTCGAGTTGCACGAGTGCTTCGCGCAGCGGGATGCGGCTGATGCCGAGTTCGGTCGCCAGCGCATCCTGGCGAAGCTGGTAGCCGTCGACATACTCCCCTGTCAGGATACGGCGGCGCAATTCGTTCGCTGCGGCTTCGGCGCGCGTGGCGTAGACAAGAGCAGGGCGTTTCTCGTTCATGTTGCGGTTCGGACTGGGGGAAGGCGGGCAGGCACGCGCCGGTGCGGCGGCGGCGGATATTGCATATTTTCTACAATATTAGCAGAGCGGTCTTGGGGGGCTGCAGAGGACGCAGAGTGTCGCGCCGCCGTGCCCCTTCGGTCAGACAACAGAAGGTTTCTCCGCGGAATTCGGCAGATGTCGCTTGCCGCCCCCCTACCAGTCGTTCGAGAGTCGGCGCCTTCAATGGCGACTTTGGGCTTTCAGCCCATACCAACAAAGGCCGGAAGCCGCGATCAGCTTGGGCATCGAGCCGATGCCCACCTCCTCGCGGATCAGATGCCAACGGACTTCATCGTTCGATACTTCGATGCGCACACTCAAAGGCCGCTACAGACTCGCCGCTGCAAGCGAGAACAACGCCTCGTACGAGTGGCGCGGGAAATGGCCTACCAACAGACCATCGTTCGCCGCTTCGAGCGCGGCCTCATCGAGTGTGGCCAGCGGATGATCACTATCGGGCCGAGGATGCCACCGACGGGTTGCTACCCGCACGGCGGCGGTACAGTCCGAGCGTCGCGCACAAACCGCAGAACGCAGCGAAGCTCAGCCAGTAGCCGGGTGCGGCCTTGTCATGCAGGACCTGAATCAGATACGTCGATACCGCTGGCGTAAAACCGCCGAACAGCGCCGTCGCGAGACTGAACGCCAGCGAGAAGCCCGCGACGCGCACTTCGACCGGCATCACTTCGGTGAGCGCGGCGACCATCGCGCCGTTATACATGCCGAAGAAGAACGAGAACCACAGCAGCACGATCAGCATCCGCGCGAAGCTCGGTGCGTCGGCGAGCCAGGACAGCGCCGGATAAGCTGTGAAGATCGCCAGCACCGAAATGGCGAGCAGCAGCGGCTTGCGGCCGATGCGATCGGAGATCATGCCGCCGATCGGCAGCCAGACGAAATTCGATGCAGCCGCGAGCAGTGTCACCATCAAGCTGTCGGAGGTGGACAGCTTCAGCACCGACTTGCCGAAGGTCGGCGTATAGACCGTGATGAGATAGAAGGTGGTGGTAGTCATTGCCGTCAGCAGCATGCCGCCGACGACGATGCGCCAGTTGCCGAGCAGCATCGCAAAAATGTCGCGCGTCTGCGGATGATGCCGCCGCGCTTCGAACGCCGCGGTCTCCTGTAGCGAACGGCGCAACACGAACAGGAACGGCACGATCGCGCAGCCGATAAAAAACGGCACGCGCCAGCCCCATGCGGCGATCTGCTGTGCGGACAGCCACTCGTTCAGAGCGTAACCGATGGCCGCCGCCATGACGATGGCGACCTGCTGGCTCGCCGACTGCCAACTCGTGTAAAAGCCTTTGTTGCCGGGCGTCGCCATTTCCGCGAGATAGACGGACACGCCGCCGAGTTCGGCTCCCGCCGAGAAGCCCTGCAACAGACGCCCGAGCAGTACGAGCGCGGGGGCGAGCAGGCCGATGGTCGCGTACCCTGGCACGCAGGCAATCAGAATGGTGCCGCTCGCCATGATGGACAGCGTAACGATCAGCCCGGTGCGCCGTCCGACCTTGTCGATATACGCGCCGAGAAAGATCGCCCCGAGCGGACGCATGAGGAAACCCGCGCCGAACACGGCGAAAGTGAGCATCAGCGACGCGAATTCGCTGGTGGAAGGGAAAAAGATCCTCGAGATCGATGTCGCGTAGAAACCGAACAGAAAGAAATCAAACTGCTCGATGAAGTTGCCACTGGTCACGCGCAACACGGCGGCGGCCCTTGTCATGGGCGAAACGCCGGACGAAGCGGCGATCGGTTCGATACGGTTCATTGTGTCTCCTGCTTGTTATCCATGGTAATGCGCGCCCAAGGCGCCCTGGTGACTGCTAATCCGAACCGAGGTTCAATGTGTTGCGTTGCCGCTTCTCGATCGACGACTTGAGCAGCGCTGCAGAACGGAAGATGCCGTGCGCGAATTTGCCGTAAGGCAGCGTGACGAACAACGCCATCACGATGCCGAGATGAATCGCAAGCAGCGACGGCATTGCCGAAGTCGTGCGGAGCGCGAGCAACGCGAGACCGGATGCGCTCGTCAGCAGCAGGAGCGCGATGAAGCCGCGGTCCATCGGGCGCTGACGAGCATCGCCCCGCTCCGGAACGCGTTTCAGGTTCAGCCAAAGCAGTCCCGCCGGCCCCGCAATCAGTCCGATGCCGCCCGCCGTTCCCAACAGCACCGGCACGCTCAGAAACGGATACGGCGCTTCCAGACCGAATGCGTAGTGATAGAGCGTCGCGACCGCGGTTGCCGCAAAGCACAGCATGAAGCCGTAGAACGTCAGGTGATGGAAACGGCGCCGCGCCAGCGTGAAGGCATCGTTCTCTTCGTTGCAGCCGTCGCCGTGGCCGCCGTCCAGGTACTTGAGCGTCAGCGCATGCTTGGCCGCTTCCGCGACGGCTGGCGCGCTCGCCCTCTCCGTTCCTGCCGACACGTCGCGCCAGAAACGCGTGACGCCCAGTCCGAGCGCGAGACTGGCGAACAGGAAAACGATGCCGAACATCGCCGCGAGCAAGTTGTGCGGGAAGATCACGTAGAAGTTCGCTGGCGCGACATCGCCCGACACGCCGCCGCGCAACGCCGTGCCGAGCAGCAGAAACAGCGCGAGTCCGGCCGCCAGCGCAACCGACAAAGTCAGGCCGTTGCGCTTGTACAGCGCGCCGAACGAAGCAGGAAATGCATACTCGGTGTAGGTCTCGAGCCGGACTTCAGCCATCGCTTTCGGCACGTTCACGCCGAATTCGTGCGGCGGCGCGTATTGGCACGCGTGATAACACGCGCCGCAGTTGTGGCAGAGATTCGCCAAGTAGTTGACGTCGGCCTTGCCGAACTCGAGGCGACGCATCATCGCCGGGAATACGGCGCAGAATCCTTCGCAGTAGCGGCACGCGTTGCAGATCTGCATCTGCCGCGCCACTTCGGTTTCGCTGGCGCTCATCGGCACAATGGGGATCACGCGGGCCGTGCCGCCGTGTGAAGCTTCTGTCGCATCGCGCGATAACGTCGTGCGCGTGCTTTCGGGTGCGAGCGCGTCAGACTGTTGCACTGGTTGTCTCCGTTGTTTTGAGTGCCGCACGCGCGGCCTGCGTCCCGGCAATGCGCCCGAAGGCCGTGCCGATCGACATGCCGACGCCCGCCGTATAGCCCTTGCCGAGCACGTTGCCAGCCATCATTTCGCCAGCCACGAACAGGTTCTCGCTGGCTTTCCCGCCGAAGTGGACCTGCGCGCGATCGTTGGTTTCGAGACCGAGATACGTGAACGTGATGCCCGGCCGCAGCGCATAACCGTAGAACGGCGCCGTATCGATGCGCCGCGCCCAGTGCGTCTTGGGCGGCACGAGGCCCTCGGTGTGGCAGTCGTCGAGCGCGGTGTGGTCGAAGGTGCCGTCGCGACACGAATCGTTATAGCGCGTGAGCGTTTCCATGAAGCGCGCTTCCGGCAGCCCGAGCTTGCGCGCGAGTTCCGGCAGCGTGTCGGCCTTTTCGCCGGGAAACACCGGCGGCATGAAGCGGCCGCTTGCTTTCGAGTCGATGATCGAATAGCCGATCTGTCCCGGTTGGTGCGCGACGAGCCGTCCCCAGATTGCATAGCGCTTCGGCCAGAAATCCTCGCCTTCGTCGTAGAAACGCTCGGCATCACGATTCACCACGACGCCCAGCGACACGCAGTCGATGCGCGTGCAGATGCCGCCGTCATACAGCGGCGCGCGTGCATCGATGGCGACGCAGTGCGACTGCGACGGATCGCCGATCATGTCCGCACCGGCATCGGTCATGTGCTTGATGAGCACGCCCTTGTTGAAGCGCGTGCCGCGAATCAGGAAGTTGTCGGCAGGCCATTCGCCGCGTGCGTTTTGCCCCCACGCTTCGCGCAGCCATTCGCGATTCGATTCAAAGCCGCCCGCTGCCAGCACGCAGGCGCGTGCCTCGAAGCGCCGGCTGCCGCTGCGCGCCGCGATGAAGCGGCTGCCGTCGAGTTCGAGCGAATCGACTGGTGTTTCGTAGCGGATATCGACGCCGAGCGCTTCGGCGCTGCGGTAGTACGCGTTGACGAGCGCCTTGCCCCCGCCCATGAAGAACGCATTGGTGCGCGCTACGTGCAGCGCGCCGGAGAGCGGCGGCTGGAAGCGCACGCCGTGCTTCTGCATCCACGACCGGCACGACGACGACGCGCGGATCGTCAACCGCGCGAGATGCTCATTCGTGATGCCGCCAGTGACTTTCAGCAGGTCCTGCCAGAATTCCTCTTCCGGATAGGCATCGACGAGAACGTCTTGCGGCACATCGTGCATGCAGCGCAGATTGCGCGTGTGTTGCGAGTTGCCGCCGCGCCATTCGCGCGGCGCGGATTCGAGAAGCAGGACGGAGGCGCCAGCTTCTCGCGCCATCAATGCGGCGCACAGCGCGGCATTGCCTCCTCCAATTACGAGCACATCGACCATTAGACTTGTCTCCTTTCAGACGCATCGTAAAGATCGAGTGCCCGCTTCGCTACCAGCCGGCCATCAACGGGTCTTCATCTTTTGTGAACACCAGGGTCCCGCAGTCGCGCACCGGGCCAGCGGCCTTCCTGCACGAGTTGACGGGCGACATCGACGAGCACCACGCGCGCGGCGAGACCGGCGGGAGACAGCTCGTCGTCGGAGATGCTGGCGAGCATGTTGGGCCGCGTGGCGTATTTCTCCGCGACGGGAACGCTCTTTAGTATTACGTTCGCGGGCCTTGCGAGCGCAGCGCCCGGCTGTATCGTCGCGCCGATGCCGGCGCGGACGAAGTCCATCAGCAGCGCCAGGCCGTCGACTTCGGCGACGATGTTCGGCTGATATTCGGCGCGCTTGAACGCTGATAGCAGCTGCGAACGCAGCCCGTGCGTGCCGCTGGGAAGAATGAGCGGAAGCTTGCCGAGATTTTTCAGGCGGACGGATGTGCTGGTCGGCATGCCATCCAGATCGCTCGCGCCGATCAGAAACAGCCGCTCGTCCAGCAGCGGCAGCACGCTCCAGCGTTGCGCGGGTTCCTCGCGGAACAGCACGGCGAGATCGATCTGACGCGCGCTCAGCATGGATGCGAGATAGCCGGAGAGACTTTCGACCATGTGCAGCCGCACGTCGGGATAGCGTGAACGCATGGCCTGCATGAATGCGACACCCAGCACGCTCGCCGTGCTGGGCGCCATGCCGACGCTGACGTGGCCTGACAGACGTGCGGAGCGGGCCGCGAGCGCTGCATCGTCGATATGACGCAGCGCGAGCTGCGCCTGACGCCAGAACGCCAAACCCGCGTCGGTCGGAACGACGCCGGCCGAGGTGCGTTGGAGCAGACGCGTGGATAGTTCGCCTTCCAGACGGCTGATCTGCTGACTCAATGCCGAGGTCACCACGCCGAGCTCCAGCGCTGCCTTGCCCATGCTTCCGTGTTCGACGACGCTGAGAAAATAGCGTAATTGTCTGAGTTCCATTTCGCGCTCGGTCAAGGGGATCACATAGGCGCCATAACGCGTCCCGCCTGACGCGTCAATGGACTACCGCCCAACGGACTACCGCTCATCATCCATCCCCCGCCGACACTCGGCCTCCCGTCGACATCACTTAGGGCGTCCCCTCTCCTTCCCTGGCCCCCATAGCCGCAACCAGGCGACCTTGCACAGCAACGAGTTGATCATCCGTAGTCGCCACCAGCCACAGACGCGCCTGCTCCTCGATACGGCGGTTGTGGTCTTTCAACGGGCCCATCGTGGCAGCGGCCTTCCAGACGACCGGGCCGATTCGGCTTTTCCTGCCCGATGGCGCGCCGACCAGCAGGCAGTAAGGTCCCAGCGGCAGCGACACGAACGGAAGTGCCGGACTCGCGGATACGCGCCAGTCAATGAAGGGCGTATCGCCGATCAGCAGCGGCATCGGCAAACCGTAGAGCACAGTAAAATCGTACAGCGCAAGTTGCTCGCGCATGCCGACATAAACACGCCGGATGTCGTCGACAACCGCCGCGCGGATCTCGTCGTCGAACATGGGTTCCTGCGCGTATCGCGCAAACGCCTTGCGAGCCTCCCCTTGATACGCACTGAACAGGCCGATCTCCACGCAGTCCTGCACTGCGCGCTGCACCTCCGCTACAGAACCGGCTTCTTCCGGCTTACCCAACTGCGCAGCCCGCAAAAACCGGGCAAGTCCGGCCTCCTGAATTGCAGGGCCATCCACAGACGCATCGTCTTCAGTGCCGTTGCCAAGCGGCACATAGATATATTTCTCCGCTGCGAAATGCGATTTCTTGCCTTCATCAAACTTGATTTCGCAGTCAACGCAGTCCAGATAGCGCGTCCCGATTCGGCCATGCTCCCAAACCCAATTTTTCAGGAACGGACGTAGCGGATGCAGTCTGTCGTGATCAGTCATGGAACCCTCCAGGTTGCCCCAGTATAGTTCCAAGTTGTCGATTGCTCCGTGCAGGACATGGCGATCGATCAATCCGACGGATCGAGGCTCCGCTCAGACCGCACGCGACACTAGCTCGCGCAGCACTGTCTCCAGTTCGACGCGGCCACGCACGATTTCGTCAGGATTACTTTCGAAATCGATCCAGCCTTCGTTGAAGCCGTCCAGCATGCGCATCCGGGGCAGAGGATGCTTCATGCCCTGGCCGCGGAACAGCGCTTCCCACGTCTGCCTGTCGACAACTTCCGCACGTACCTGAGCGCCGAGCACGCGGGCGAAGGCCAATGCGAGATCATTGGGACTCACCCGGCGCGAGCCCTCGAGCTCGACCACACGCACACCGCGCCACGTCTGCTGGAGCAGTTCGGCCGCAACGCGGCCTACGTCCGCGGTAGCGACCATCGGCACGGGTTTGTCGAGCGGCTGCAGGTAACTGGCAATGACGCCATCGTCGCGCGCGGACGCGACATCCCATGCGGCGTTTTCCATGAACCAGCCAGGCCGCAGGAATGTCACCGGCATCGGCATCTCGCGCAGCGCCTGCTCCATCAGCGTGCGTTGAGTGAGCAGATTGATCTCGTCTGCCTGTGCGCCGATCGTCGACAGGCAAACGACTTTTTCGGGCCGCGCCTTCAGGAGCGCTGCGGATACAGCCTCGAACACCTTCTGCGCTTCGGGAAACCCGGGCGCCGGATCGAACTCCGAAGGCGGCAGGATGAAAACGCCGGTCGCGCCTTCGAACGCGGCGGCCAGCGACGAAGCGTCTTCCATGAAGGCCGTCGCGATCGCGCAACCTCGCTCTGCCCACGACGCTGCCCGCGTCGCGTCGCGCACGACCGCGCGCACCGGCTGACCACTGGCCAGTAGCTCGCGGGCCAGTGCGCCGCCGACCTTGCCGGTGATTCCTGTTATTGCATACATTGCTCGTTCTCCATATGTGGATACATCGGGTGGCTCGGTGACACGCATTCTGGACAAATGCCGACCAAAACAAAATGACATGGATGGCATCAGATCAGTGACAACGAGTCATCAATGCGGCAAGATCGACAGCGTTGTCCTGCGCTGCTGCATTGCGCAGCATTGGCGTGTTGGTCTTCGGTTGGTCGGTCGCGATCCACCGCCCGCATTCACTCGAGCAATCATGAGATCCAGTAGCGAGAAGCTGTCCGGCAGCATTAGCGTGTTCGCCGCCGTGGTGGACATGGGGACGTTCGCGGCCGCTTCGGAAGTCATAGGAATGACGCCGCCGGGCGTCAGTCGCGCGATTGCGCGGCTGGAAAAAAAGTTGAACATCCGGCTCTTCAACCGAACGACGCGCTCCGTCTCGCTGACTGAAGAGGGCCGCCGCTTTTACGAGCAGGTCATGCCCCATCTCGCCGGGCTGGAGGAAGCAGCCGCAGCAGCAGCAGGTAGCGCCTCCGCGGTGCGTGGAAAGCTGAGAGTCAATCTGGATCCTGTCGTGTACCGGACCATTCTCGGGCAACAACTCGATGCGTTCATGGACGCGCACCCCGAACTCGAAATCGAGCTCATCGCGCGAGACAGTCTTGGCGACCTCGTGATGGATGGCTTCGACATCGCCGTGCGATTCGGCGAGCCCCGAGCCTCTACGCTGATCGCGAGAAAGTTGCTCGATACCGGCATTGTTACGGTCGCGTCGCCCTCGTACGTCGCTCGCTGGGGACGGCCCGCAAAACCCGAGGACCTGGAAAGCCGAAGCCACCGATGCATTGAATTTCGCAACCCCGAGACAGGCAAGCCGTTCGCGTGGGAATTCCATCGCCGGCGAAAACGCATTGTGGTTGATACTCGAGGACGCCTCACGGTCAACGATCCGGGTGCCCTGCTCAACGCATGCCTCGCCGGTTCCGGAATTGCGCAGATGTTGCTGCTCGGTGCCGAGCCCCTGATCGCGAACGGCCAATTGATCAATCTGTTTCCCGAATGGACAGACGAGCGATTTCCCTTATACGCGTACTACCCATCCCGGCATCACCTGCCGGCAAAGACGCGGGCTTTTCTTGACTTCGTTGTTGAACTGATGGGCAACCACGAGCGCGTCGGCACGCGCTAAGCACACGCGATCTCGTCGTCAGTCGCATCTCAAAGCAGCAGCGACACACATAGCGCCATACCGGTCAGGTAGGTGCCCAGTGCGCCGACGAACCGGAACGGGTTGAACTTTGCCATCGTCGGCCATGCGATCAGCCCGACGACGAGCAAGCAGCGGCACGCGGTTGCCGCGACCATCAGCGACACCGTCGCCGTCGAAGGCGATCGTGCGCCAAGATAGAGAAACAGCAACGCGAGGAACGGCGCGTATTCGGCCGTGTTGGCATGAGCCCGGACGAGCTTGTGTAGCAGGTTTGCGGGGTCCGGCTTGCAGCCTGAGGCGGCGCCTTCGCGGAAACGCATCACCGAGATGGACAATCCGAGGCCGAACAGGAGTAGCCCTAGAACTACCACGCATGCGAGAGCAACGTTGTTCATTTGAACGAGCCTCCTTCGCAGGGGTCAACGAGCGCCGGTTTGGTGGGGTAAAGCTGGCATGACGGTCTGTCGATTACGATGCGCCCGTTTGCAGCGGATAGCACCGGAAACGCCATTTGAAGGCCCTGGCAAAGCCAGCGACCGCGAAGAAAATTGCAACCGGGTTGCTTATCCGGAAAGGGTGCGGCTCCGGCCGTGACTACCCGAGCGCAGTGTTCATGACTTGATGCGGATTGTCGATCATCCGGACGCGACTGTCGAATGCCTCTTCCTGGCCAAGCGCCGTCGTTCTCGCCCGCACTCCCCCAGACCCTGCGATACACCACAAAAAAGCCACCCTCCCGGGTGGCTTCCCATCAGCGATCACGCGATCACCCGCGCTTCAAGCATCCGTACGCCGGCTCGCCTCCGCATCCACATCGCGCAGCGACTTGCCGCGCGTTTCCTTCGCGACGCCCACGCACACGATCGAAATCACGGCCGCGGCAACCAGATACAGCGCGATCGGCGTCGACGAGTGATAGCGCTCGAGCAGCGACAGCCCGATCAGTGGCGCGAGCGAGCCGGCCATCAGCGGCGCGACCTGGTAGCACAGCGACAGCGCGGTATAGCGCACGTTGGTCGGGAACATCTCGGTCATCAGCGCCGAGTACGGCGAGTACGTCATCGATTCGATGAACAGCCCGAGCACGATCGCGGCCATGATGATCCAGTCGTTGCCGGTGTCCATCATCGGGAACGCGACGAAGCCCCAGCCGGCGGTCAGCACCGCGCCCGTCAGGTACACGGGCTTGCGGCCGACGAAGTCCGATAGCAGCCCCATCAGCGGAATGAAGAAGAAGTGGATCGCGTTGGCCGCGAACATCAGCTTCAGGATCCGCGTGGTGTCGGCCCCGACCACCAGCTTCAGGTAGGTCAGCGAGAACGTGACGACCATGTAGTACAGGATGTTCTCGGCGAACCGCGCGCCGATGCCGATCAGCACCTGCCGCCAGTGGTACTTCAGCACGTGCACCACGCCAAGCTGCTTTTCCTGCTTCTGCGCGCGGCGCGCCTGCGCTTCCTTGAAGATCGGCGCATCGTCGACCTTGCGGCGAATCCAGAAGCCGATCAGCACGACCACCGCCGAGAACCAGAACGCCGCCCGCCAGCCCCACGACAGAAAGTCGGCCTCGGACAGCGAACTCGACAGCACCAGCAGGATGATGGTCGCGACGAGGTTGCCGGCCGGCACGCCGGCTTGCGGCCAGCTTGCCCAGTAGCCGCGGCGGTTGTCGGGGGCGTGTTCACTGACCAGCAGGATCGCGCCGCCCCACTCGCCGCCGAACGCGAAGCCCTGAATCAGCCGCAGCGACACCAGCAGCACCGGCGCCCAGTAGCCGATCGCATCGAAGGTCGGCAGGCAGCCCATCAGGAAGGTCGTGATGCCGACCACGATCAGGCTGACCTGCAGCAGGTACTTGCGGCCGAACTTGTCGCCGTAGTAGCCGAACACCAGCCCGCCGATCGGGCGCGCGGCGAACCCCACCGCATACAGCGCGAACGCGGCGAGCAGGCCGTCGATCGGGTTGCCCGTCTTCTTGAAGAAGTGCGTGCCGAACACCAGCGCCGACGCCGTTCCATACAGGAAGAACTCGTACCACTCCGCCACCGACCCCACCATCGACGCCGCGACGACCCGCTTCAATTCCCGTTTCGACGCCGTGTCCTGCACGGCTGCTGCACTACCAGGCGAGACTGCCTCGCCGACCTGACTTGTCATCTCCGTATCTCCTCTCGTTGTCTTCCATTTCCCGTGACGGGGCGGTTCGCGAGTAAGCGCGCCGAAAGATTTTATACAATATCCAATACGCAATCCACGCAATCTCAAAAATGCTTTCGGCACAAATAAGACACGCCTAGCGGCGTCCGCCGACCGGGACGGAAGCCAGCGAGAGGAATGTTTTTGGTCGGAGGAGAGCGCGACGGGGACAAGCCTGCGGGACGCCAGTCGGGCTACCAAAGCCAGCAGGCGGAGCCGGAACGCGGCGTCGCCCAGCTTTGTCTAGTGCGCCCACCATCCTCGCCGAAGGCCGCCACGACGCGGTTCTCCACCCTCCCCCGCGCCCCGAAACGACGCCCCGCGTCACGCCCTTTTTATTTTATATTGTATAAAATATGCGAACTGGCTAGAATGCACTCGTCGATGGCTGACTCTCGGTCGAAACCGGAGGCAACGTTTCGGCACCGAGGCAAACAAGAGGCGGCCAGCCGCCGTCCGGGTGACGTGAAGCACCCACGAGACGGCGAGCGCGCGTACAGCCCAGGTTGCCAGCAATGGCAGTTGACCCTATCTGAATGTGAGGAAACGAGATGAGCGACAACATTTTTACCGGCACCATTCCGGCCCTGATGACTCCGTGCACCGCTGATCGTCAGCCGGATTTCGACGCGCTGGTAAAGAAGGGCAAGGAGCTGGTGGCACTCGGCATGCGCGCGGTGGTCTACTGCGGCTCGATGGGCGACTGGCCGCTGCTGACCGAAGCGCAGCGCCAGGAAGGCGTCGCGCGTCTGGTCGAAGCCGGCGTGCCGACGATCGTCGGCACCGGCGCGGTGAACTCGAAGGAAGCCGTGTCGCACGCCGCGCATGCCGCGAAGGTCGGCGCGCACGGCCTGATGGTGATTCCGCGCGTGCTGTCGCGCGGCGCGTCGCCGGCCGCACAGAAGGCCCACTTCGCCGCGATCCTGAACGCAGCGCCGAAGCTGCCGGCCGTGATCTACAACAGCCCGTACTACGGCTTCGCGACCCGCGCCGACCTGTTCTTCGAACTGCGTCGCCAGCACCCGAACCTGATCGGCTTCAAGGAATTCGGCGGCGCCGCCGACATGCGCTACGCAGCCGAAAACATCACGTCGCAGGACGACAGCGTGACGCTGATGGCCGGCGTCGACACGCAGGTGTTCCACGGCTTCGTGAACTGCGGCGCGGCGGGCGCGATCACCGGCATCGGCAACGCGCTGCCGCGCGAAGTGCTGCAACTGGTCGACCTGTGCAAGAAGGCCGCGCAAGGCGATGCCGTGGCGCGCGTGCGTGCGAAGGAACTGGAAGCGGCGCTGGCCGTGCTGTCTTCGTTCGACGAAGGCTGCGACCTCGTGCTGTTCTACAAGCATCTGATGGTGCTGAACGGCGACAAGGAATACACGCTGCACTTCAACGAAACCGATGCACTGAGCGACGCGCAACGCAACTACGCGGAAGCGCAGTACACGCTGTTCCGCAACTGGTACGCGAACTGGTCGAAGACCATCGCGTAAGCCGTGCGATACGCGGCCGTGACACGGCCGCGTGCATGAGAAAGGCAAAAGCCACGGAGCGATCCGTGGCTTTTCCTTTATCCGCGCACACTCGACAGGCGCTTGCCGAATCAGTGTCGCTGCACGGCCGCCCCGCTCGCGCGCTCCTGTTCCGTGATCTCCGTGCAGCCAATGGCCGATCGCATACAACGCACCGGCCGCGGCGAGCGCCGGCACCGCAATCAGGCTGAACACATCGCCGCAGCGCCAGCCGAGTCCTATCACGACATGCGCGGCGCGCGCCCGCACAGTCAGGGCTTCACCGTCCCCCGCCGCGCCTCGATCCCGTCGATTTTCGCGAGCAGCACGTTGCCGAGTTTCGTCACGTGGCGCGGCATGCCCGGAATCGCGAGCAGCACCTCGATCCGTGCGCGCCAGTAACCTGGACGACTCACGCGCATCGCGTACGGCATCGCCGCAGCGCCGGTATCCGCATCGCTTTCGAGCAGCGCGACCATTCTCTCGATATGAGACAGCTCGCGCTCCACGTAGTCTCTTGTCAGCATGTGATTGACACTCCCTCGTAACACCGCAGCCGGCCTGGCGTCGTCGGCGTGCCGCCGCATGGGCTATTGGCTCGACACGTCGTCGTTTCCCGTCACGGTACGCGCGTCGTGTGTCAGGAAATCGCCGGCACGCGCGAGGGTTCTCTTCATCAGAATTTGCTCCGAGAAACCCCGCCATTTCCCCCAAGGGGACTTCCTTCGGGGCGGATGGCGGGAAGGAAAGGAGTGCTGTTGACAGGCAGCTTCTTCCACGGGTTAGGATCACCTGCATGATTCTTGTCTACCGCTACCGCGTGAAGTCGCTCAACGGACTGCTCAACAAGCAGAGCCGTGCGGTGAACTACGTCTGGAACTTCTGCAATGACACGCAGAAGCACGCGCTCAAGTGGAGCAAGAAGTGGCCGACGGGATTCGATCTGAACGTGTTGACCACCGGCAGCAGTAAGGAACTCGGCATCCACTCCGGCACGATCAACGCGACGTGCGAGCAATATGCGAAGTCGCGCAGCCAGCACCGTCGGCCCTACCTGCGCTATCGCGGCAGGAAATCGCTGGGCTGGGTGCCGCTGAAGGGCCGTGACCTGAAGCGCGAGGGTGACGCGTTCCGTTTCGCCGGCAACACGTTTCGGGTATTCCACAGCCGGGCGCTTCCCGAAGGCAAGATCAAGGATGGCACCACCTTTGCGCAGGATGCACGTGGCAACTGGTTTCTGAACATCGTGATCGAGATGCCCGATGTGCAGGCCCGCCCGGTCCGTTCCGGTGTTGGCATCGATCTCGGCCTGAAAGACTTCGCCACACTCTCGACCGGCGAAAAGCTGCCCAACGACCAGTTCGGCCGACGCGCGGCGGAAAAGCTCGCGAAAGCGCAACGGGCGCGAAAGCACAAGCGGCATATCGCGAAGCTGCACACCAAGGTGGCGAATGCCCGCGCCGATTTCCAGCACAAGCTCGCCCTCGATCTGGTGCGACGGTTCGATTACATCGCGGTCGGCAACGTGTCGGCCGCGAAACTCGCCAGAACCAGGATGGCGAAGAGCGTCTACGACGCATCCTGGTCGTCCTTCCGAAACACGCTCCGTTACAAGGCGATCGCGCACGGAGCCACGTTCGAGGAAGTCGACGAAAGCGGTTCTACCCAGTCCTGTTCGGCGTGCGGATCGAAAGACAGCACGACGCGGCCGAAAGGTATCGCGGGACTGCGAATAAGAGAGTGGGCCTGCGATGGCTGTGGTGTCGTGCATGATCGTGATATCAACGCTGCGCTGAACATTCTCCGATGCGGACGTGCATCGCCAGGTGTGGGAATCACCTGCTTTTAGGCGGGTGAGGACGTCAAATCGTCGGATCTATGTCGCGCTGCGCAGCCGGTGCCACGTCCATGGCGACGACGACCGTCAGGCGGGATCGCCGAGTTCGTCGGGAAGTTGAGCGGCTGAACGCGCTCAGCCGCGTCGGCCGCGCGCGCTCGCGCGCTTCCCCGTGCCCGCCGGCGACTCACCCGCGCTCATCCGGTCCAGCTGCCGGACGATCTCCGCGCGCAGCTCGGCCGAAATCTCCACGCTGTCGAGCAGCTCCGAGATCCACAGCCCGTCGGCGGCCAGCCGGCAGATCATCAGCGTCGCCGCCTGCTCGAGCGGCACCGGGTCCGGTCGCGTCCACTCGCGCATCGGCACCGACCAGCGCGCGCGCGTCTCCTGCTCGGTGATCATCGACGCGACCAGCACGCGCAGCACGTCGGTGCTCGCGGCCGGTTGCGCGGTGTCGAGCACCGCATGCAGATACGCACGCGCCGCCGCGCCGTCGCCGTGCGAATCCGCCGCCCGGCGCGCGGCCATCTGCGTCGCGAAACGTTCGGTCGCCTGCCCGAACAGCGCATCGAGCAGGCCCTGCTTGTTCGCGAAGTGATACTGCAGCGCGCCTTTGGTCACGCCCGCGCGCTCGGCGACCGCGTCGAGCGTCAGCGCGGCCACGCCGTGACCAGTCGCGATTTCCGACGCGGCTTCCAGCAGCTGCGCGCGCACCTGCTCCGGCGCTTTTTTCCGCCGCACGCCGGCGACGGGCGTGGGCTCGGGCGCGTCCCGTGCGTCGGCCGGTCCAGCCGTGTCGACAGGCGCGGCGGTAGCGCGCGAAGCAGGTTCGAGGCGTTTTTTCATGGGGGCGATGGTAGCACCCGCGGTCTCGATATAAACATTCCGGCCGGATGGTATGATCCGCCGCATGAACAAACCCGCCCCCTCCCCCTGGTCCGCGCTCGACACCGCGATCGCCCGTGGACGCGACGCGCTGATGCGCCTTCAGCAGCCCGACGGCAGCTGGTGTTTCGAACTCGAATCCGACGCGACGATCACCGCGGAATACATCCTGATGATGCATTTCATGGACAAGATCGACGACGCGCGCCAGGAGAAGATGGCGCGCTACCTGCGCGCCATCCAGCGGCTCGACACGCACGGCGGGTGGGACCTGTACGTCGACGGCGACCCGGACGTGTCGTGCAGCGTGAAGGCGTACTTCGCGCTGAAGGCCGCCGGCGACAGCGAGCATGCGCCGCACATGGTCCGCGCGCGCGACGCGATCCTCAAGCTCGGCGGCGCGGCACGCTCGAACGTGTTCACGCGGATCCTGCTCGCGACGTTCGGCCAGGTGCCGTGGCGCGCGGCGCCGTTCATGCCGATCGAATTCGTGCTGTTCCCGAAGTGGGTGCCGATCTCGATGTACAAGGTCGCGTATTGGGCCCGCACGACGATGGTGCCGCTGCTCGTGCTGTGCTCGCTGAAAGCACGTGCGCGCAACCCGCGCAACATCGCGATTCCCGAGCTGTTCGTCACGCCGCCCGACCAGGAGCGCCAGTACTTCCCGCCCGCGCGCGGAATGCGCCGCGCGTTCCTCGCGCTCGACCGCGTGGTGCGCCATGTCGAGCCGCTGCTGCCGAAACGCCTGCGGCAGCGCGCGATCCGACATGCGCAAGCGTGGTGCGCGGAGCGCATGAACGGCGAAGACGGCCTCGGCGGGATCTTTCCGCCGATCGTGTACAGCTACCAGATGATGGACGTGCTCGGCTACCCGGACGATCATCCGCTGCGCCGCGACTGCGAGAACGCGCTGGAGAAGCTGCTGGTCACGCGGCCCGACGGCAGCATGTACTGCCAGCCGTGCCTGTCGCCGGTGTGGGACACCGCGTGGAGCACGATGGCGCTCGAGCAGGCGCGCGGCGCGGCCGTGCCGGAAGCCGGCGTGCCCGCGAGCGCACTGGACGAACTCGACGCACGCATCGCGCGCGCGTACGACTGGCTGGCCGAGCGCCAGGTGAACGACCTGCGCGGCGACTGGATCGAGAACGCGCCCGCCGATACGCAACCGGGCGGCTGGGCGTTCCAGTACGCGAACCCGTACTACCCCGACATCGACGACAGCGCGGTCGTCACCGCGATGCTCGACCGCCGCGGCCGCACGCATCGCAACGCGGACGGCTCGCATCCGTATGCGGCGCGCGTCGCGCGCGCGCTCGACTGGATGCGCGGGCTGCAATCGCGCAACGGCGGCTTCGCGGCCTTCGACGCCGACTGCGACCGCCTGTACCTGAACGCGATTCCGTTCGCCGATCACGGCGCGCTGCTCGATCCGCCGACCGAGGACGTGTCGGGCCGCGTGCTGCTGTGCTTCGGCGTCACGAAGCGCGCGGACGACCGCGCGTCGCTCGCGCGCGCGATCGACTATGTGAAGCGCACGCAGCAGCCCGACGGCAGCTGGTGGGGCCGCTGGGGCACGAACTACGTGTACGGCACGTGGAGCGTGCTGGCCGGGCTCGCGCTCGCGGGCGAGGACCCGTCGCAGCCGTACATCGCCCGCGCGCTCGCATGGCTGCGCGCACGTCAGCACGCGGACGGCGGCTGGGGCGAGACGAACGACAGCTACATCGACCCGGCGCTCGCCGGCACCAATGCCGGCGAAAGCACGTCGAACTGCACCGCGTGGGCGCTGCTCGCGCAGATGGCGTTCGGCGACGGCGACGGCGAATCGGAATCGGTCAAGCGCGGCATCGCGTATCTGCAATCCGTGCAGCAGGACGACGGCTTCTGGTGGCACCGGTCGCACAACGCGCCGGGCTTTCCGCGCATCTTCTACCTGAAGTATCACGGCTATACCGCGTACTTCCCGCTGTGGGCGCTCGCGCGCTATCGGCGCCTGGCCGGCGGCGCGTCGTCGGCCGGCGCGCACGCCGTGCCCGCGTCCACGGCGGCGGACGCCGCGCTCGCCTGAGCGCGGGCGCGGGCACGACGCAGGTTACGGCTTGCCGTTCAGCGACTCGACGATCCGGTACGCGGCCTTCACGCGATCCTCGATCGGAAAATTGCGGTTCGCGAGCATCACGATCGCGATCCGCTTCGCGGGGACGAACGCGACATAGGTGCTGAAGCCGTTGGTCGAGCCGGTCTTGTTGATCCACGTGTCCGGGCGCGGCGCGAGCGGCGGCTTGAGTGCGGTCGCGAGCGTCGCGTCGTGGAGCATCGGCGGCCCGTTGCCTTCGAGCAGCGTCGGCAGCGCAACCGGATACGGATACTGTTCCCAGATCAGGTCCTGCGTGAACGGCCCCGCGCGGAAATAGCCGGTGTGCGTGCGCTCGAGCGCGCGCTGCAGACGGGGCGCCGTGTCGACCAGCCCCATGTTCGCCTGCACGAAGCGCAGCAGGTCGGCCGCCGTGGTCCGGACGCCGTACGCCGGCTGCCACAGCATGCCGCCCGTCATCCGGATCGGCTTGCCGTCCTGCGTATAGCCCTGCGCATAGTCGCCCTGGCGCGCGGCGGGCACGTTGATGTAGGTATGCGTCATCCCGAGCGCGGGGAACAGCCGCCGTTCCATCAACGCCGCGAAGTCGCGGTTCATCGCCTTCGCGGTGAGTTGCCCGAGCATCCCGATCGCGACGTTCGAGTACGTGCGGCGCGTGCCCGGCGCGTACGCGGGCCGCCACGCATCGAGATAGCGCATCAGGTCCGCGTCGTCGCGGATGCTGTCGGGCACCTGCAGCGGCATCCCGCCCGGCGTGTGCGTACCGAGCTCGAGCAGCGTCACGCCGCCGAACGGCTTGCCCTGCAGCGCGGGCAGATACTTGGCCGCAGGATCCGATAGCGACAGCTCGCCGCCCTCCTGCGCGTCGGACGCGAGCGTCGCGGTCAGCGTCTTGCTGACGGAGCCGATCTCGAACAGCGTGTCGCCGGTCACCGGCTTGCCGGTTTGCGTCGACATCACGCCATAGTCGAACACGTAGGGCTTGCCGTCGGCGACGACGCCGATCGCCATGCCGGGAATGGCGAACTGCTTCATCAGCGGCGCGACGTTGCGGGTCACGGTGTCGTGAATCTCGTCGGGCGTGGCGGCGGCCGCGGGGCCGGCCGTGACGGCGGCGCACGCGGCGACGAACAGGGTCGCGGCGATGCGTATCGCGTTGAATCGCATGGTTGCTGTTCCTTCGATTTTCTGATGGTTGTGTGGACAACAGGTCCGGCCGCGCCGCGCGGAGACTGCTGCAGCCGGCCGGTCGAAGCAGGACTATCCGCCACCGGCCGCCGTCCAACAATCGATGATATTTTGCGCGAGCCTAAAGAAAATCTTATGCAACGCATGCACCGGCCATGCCGATGTCAGTCAGGCAACCGGTCGAGAAAGGCCAGCATCGCGGCATTGAAGCGCGCCGGCCGCTGCAGCGGCGCGAAGTCGCTCACGCCGGGCAGGATCGTCAGCGTCGCGCACGGAATCGTGCGCGCGAGATATGCCGCATGTTCGGGGCGGATGAACTCGTCGTGCTCGCCCTGCACGATCGCGACCGGCACCGCGATCGCCGCGAGGTCGGCCGCGCTGTAATCCGGTTGCGTGCGCATCATTTCGCTGACGGCCGCGACGAACGCGTCGAACTGGTCGGGCGTCGCGGACAGTCGCGCGTAGTCCTTGCGGTGCCGCGCGAAGCAGCGGTCGATCAGCGGGCTCGGCACCATCTCCTTCGTGCCGCCCGGATCCATGTTGCACGCGAAGAAGAACACGCCCGCCGCGCGCTGCGGCGCGCGGGCGGCCAGCACGAGCGACACGCACGCGCCGTCGCTCCAGCCGACGAAGCGCGCGCGCCCGATGTGCAGCGCGTCGAGTACCGCGAGCACGTCGGAGGCCATGCGTTCGTACGAATAGGGGCGATCGTCGCGCGTGCTGCGGCCGTGGCCGCGGCTGTCGATCACGATCGCGCGGTAGCCGGACGCGAGCAGCGCCGGCACCTGGTTGCCCCAGTTGCCGCCGTGGCCGAGGCCGCCGTGCAGCAGCACGACCGGCGGGCCGTGGCCGAACGACGCGTACCAGATACGCGCGCCGTCGTGGTCAAGCCATCCTTCGGTATCGACCGCGGGCAGCGGCGTGCCGCCTTGCGCGTCGAAGCGGACGAGGTCGTCGTCGGCGAATTCCGCAGTCATCGTTCTGCCGTCCTTTCGAGGGAGACGAGCTTGCGATTGTAATGCGCGAGGTGACGTGCCGCGGCGCGTTGGCGTGCTGTGCTGTGCTGTGCTGGGCGGCGCGGTGCCGTGCCGTGCCGTGCCGTGCCGTCAGGCCTGCGTCGATACCAGGCCGCCGGACGTCGAGCCGCCCGACTTCTGGATGGCCTGCGCGAGCTGCGCGATCGCCGTCGACAGCGCACCCGAGATCGTGCTCGCTTCCGCGCTCAGCGTCTGCTGCTCGACCGCTGCGGCCGGGTCATCCTTCGCGCGCTGCGCGGCAGCCGCCATTTGCTGCTGCAGTTGCGCGAGTTGTTTCTGCAAGCGCTCGATGAGCTGTTTGAGCTGCGAGACCGCGGGATCGTCGGCCGAAGATCCCGACGCGCCCAGCATCTCGCCCGCGTCGCCGGACGGCGCGGCGCCGCTCGCCGACGTCTTCGTTGCGCTGCCTGTAGGCGACGACGCAGCCGCCGTGGCCGTGGCCGCAGCGTCCGTGGGGGCGGACGGGTTGGCGGCTGCGTTGCTGGTGGCTAGGGGGGTCTGCGCGGCGGAAGAGAGATCGATCTGCATCGTGTCGGTCCGTAATGAGTGTTTGCGACTCGGGTCGGTTGAACAGGGAATCCTTGCAACCGGTTTACGGTATTCGTCGGACAAAACTTTAGTCCCGCCCTCGACGCGGCGCTGACGCGGCCGCGCAGCCGGTGCCGCGCGCCATATCGTGGGCAGGTTGCCGATGGTCGCGAAGGGGCCAGAATGACCGGCCGTCCACGCTGGTAAAATCGCCTACTGGCCTGCCGCTGCAGTACACCGGCTGCTTTCGGCAAGACTTGCGGGCTACCCCCGCACCGGCGCCCGCTCGATCGGGCGCGACACGCGACGCCGTCCGGCGCCGTCGCTGCGCGAGCGCCGCGCCCGAAGCGACACGACGACGCGACGGCTTCGGCGCACACCCCTTCATCACGCATTTCGAGGAAATTACGATGGCCCGCATCGGCGCCTTCTGCCTGACCACGTGGCTCGCGGCCGCGATTCTCTATTTCGGCCAGCATTCGGTCGCGATGATTGCGCTCAGCGGCGTGGTCGTGTTCGGCGGGTTCGATTTGCTGCGTCCGTAGCAGAGCGCCGGTTCATCGCAGGCGCGGCCCGTCACGAGCGCCGGCGCCGCCCCTCGCACACCCTCAGCCTGCCCCATCCGGATCGCCGACGGCGAACCGCGGCCGGCTCACCCGCGCCTCACGTCAGCGCGGCAACGTCCGCAACGACGACGGCCCGCCCGACAGCGCAATGCGCTTGCCCGTATCGCGCAGCTGGCCGCCTTCCACCGCATACAGCGCGAGCTGCCGCTCGACGTTGAACTGCACGATCACGTGCCGGCTGTCGGCGGTAAATACGATGCCCTGCGCGGCTTCGCCGCCCGGCACTTCACTCGTCTGCACCGCGCGGCCGTTGCGGATCTCGAACAGCACGACCTTGCCGAGCTTGTGGCGGCCCGGGTTGTCGGGCGTGAGGTTCGTGCCGTCCATCGCCTGCACGGCGATCCACTTGCCATTCGGCGAGATCGCGACGCCTTCCGGCAGCGATGGCACGTTCAGGTACTGAACCGTGCGGAACGGCGTGCGCGACACGTCGATCAGCGCGACCGAATCGGCATCGCCCGCGAGCGTGCCCGTATAGCCCGGCAGCCCCGCGAGCCCGACGTTGCTGACGACGGCCCAGTGATTGTCGCTCGACACGTCGATCGTGTAAGGCGCGACGCCCGTGCTCAGCCGCGTGCCGCTGTCGGTCACCTTGCCGTCGTCGACGTTCAGCACCGCGACGCCCTGCTCGTCGCGCAGCGACACGAGTGCATGCTTGCCGTCGTGCGTGAAGCTGATCCCGGCGAGCCGCTTCTTGCCGATCTTCAGGTTGCCGTCGAGCGTCACCTGCGTGCCGTCGATCCGCAGGATCGACACGCTGCCGTCGACGTTCGCTACGAGCGCGAGGCGACCCGACCGGTCGATCGCGATCCCCTGCGGGTGCGCGCCGAGGTCGATGCGCGTGATCGCCGCTGGCGACGCATCAAGATTCACAACCTGCAGGAACGTGTCGTACACGAGCTGCTTCGCGCTCGGGTCGTAACGCGTCGGCGCGCCGACCAGCGCGAGTTTCGCGTCGGGCGTGATCGCGACGGCCTGCGGCGGCCCCTGGATGCCGTTCTCGACGTCGACCTGAAGCGCGACCTTCGGCGGGAACACGCTCGCGTCGAGCAGCGTCAGCGTGTCGGCGGGCGGCGATGCGGGAAAGGTGTCGCGCCCTTCGACGCGCTGGTACTTGCCGTCGTTGCCGGACACGATCCAGTCGGCCGCGTGCGCGGCGACGGCGGTGGTGGCAAGCGTCAGCGCGGCGAGCAGACGGGCGCGACGAAGGCGAAAAGGATTCGAATGCATGACGGACGGTTCTCCGGATCGGTTGCGGACGCAAGGAATCGCACGACCCCGCTGCTCGACGGGTCGATGCCATCGCATCATGCACTAAAGCGCGCGAAATCGGCGTTTTGCGCCAGCCGCGGACAATCCGCCCAAGCACGGATGCGTTCTGCATCGATCGCGACCGATCGCACTGCCCACACCGCGCGTCCGACGCACGCTCGGCTCACGCATCCGGCAGCAGTTCGAAACGCAACCCGGCATGCCGCTCGAGACGTTCGATGAAGCGCGCATCGAACATCGTCGCGGGCGTCCAGAAGCCGCCGCCGCGCCCGGTCTTCACACCGTCGCGGGTGCAATCGAGCGCAAGGCTGAGCGCCGCCTGTCCGAGCATCTTGCCGGTCGAGCCGTAACCGGGATCGCGATCGCCGGTGACTTTCACGCGCAGCGTCCGCCCGTCGTCGGCTCGACCGAAGAAGCGCAGGTCGTAGCGGCCGGCCAGCTGCGCCGCGACGCTCGGCCCCTCGCCGGGCTTCGGCAGCAGGAAGCGCTCCATCAGGCCGCGCACCGGCGGGATGAGCACGCCCGCCATGAACGCGCCGAGGCCGGCCACCATCGTCAGCGCGGCGAGGCGGCCCTTCAGGCCCGTGCCCGTGATGACCGCCTCGTCATAGGCGAACCGGCTACCGTATGCGTCGTCCGCGAGCGCGTTCGAGCGATGCACGACGCGCTCGTTGACGGCCGCCATCACGAACGGCGCGATCCACGTGCCGCCGTCGCGATCGAATTCCGCCGACCGGACCGCGTGCTGCCGCACCGTGAAGCGATGATCCGCCGGGCACAGCGCATACGGATCGAGCAGTTCGCGGCGCAACGCAGGATCGGCCGCGGCTTCGCGCACGACGTTGATCACGCTTGCGACCGTTCCGCCCGACGCACCGCCCTTCAGCGTCTTCACGCGCATCTTCACCTGCGTGGCCGGCACGCCCCACTGCCGCCGTGCGTGCTGCTGCAGGAACAGCACGCCGATGTCCGACGGCACCGAATCGAAACCGCAGCAATGCACGATGCGTGCGCCCGATTGCCGGGCTGCCGGCTCATACCGTTCGATCATCCGCTTGATCCACTGCGTCTCGCCGGTCAGATCGCAGTAATCCGTGCCGGTTTGCGCGCAGATCCGGACCAGCGGTTCGCCATACAGCGCGTATGGACCAACGGTCGACACGACGACGCGCGTGCGCGCGCACAACGCCTGCAATTGCGTGTCGTCGGCCGCATCGGCGACGATCATCGGCAGCGTCTGCCAAGCGGCGCCGAGTGCCTCCCTGACATGCCGGAGCTTCGCCTCGGAGCGGCCGGCGATCGCCCAGCGTAGCGTTTCGCCGCTGCCCGACAGGTATTCGGACAGGTAGCGCGTCAGGATCTGCCCGACGAAGCTGGTGGCACCGAATACGACGAGATCGAGATCATGGGTCGGCTGGGTCATCGACGCTTCCTTTGAAAGGGGTTGGCTAACGGCAGCCGGGCTCATCGAACGCCTTCAATGGCGTCGGCAGGTTCAGCACGAGCTGCGCATCCTTGACCACGTCGAACCGCACGATGGTGGACACGCCCAGCCCGTCGAGCAGCTGGCTCAGCGGGCCGCCATGCCGCACCAGCTCGACGCCGCGCGGCAACACACGCTGCGCGAACGATAGCGTATGGGTCTGCACCGAACTCTGGTGCCATACGCCGTCGACGAGATTGATCATGATATTCGTGCCCATGCGCGACTGGGAAGGCACATCGGTCAGCGCGGGCGTCGGCGCGTTCAGCGTCAGGTCGGGCCGACCGTCCGGCCCGGCAATTCGCGCGCTGACGCGTGCGCCGATGCGCATGTCGATATCGGCGAGCCATTTGGGCAACTGATAGCCGCGCACCCGCGCGATTTCCGTCGTGACGGGCAGCGCCAGCACGTGCGCGAAGAAGCTGCGGCGCCGCATCGCGTCAAGGAGTTCGAGCGGATGCGAGCCGCGTGCGCCCGGTCGGCGAATCACCACCGCGACGGACACCTCGTCATACGGGTCGTTGTCGCAGACCGAATACGAAAAGAACGTCAGCGCGACCAGGCCGTAGCCGGAAACCGCCCGCAGCGGTTCGAGCGGCACCGGCAGCATGGTGCGCAGGCGTTCGAGCGGCGCGAGAAACAGCAGCTGGATGCTGCTGGAGCGATAGTAGAAGTTCGGCGCCCAGGTCGGCCCCACGCGCGACGCGACCTGACGCTTCGGAATCCGACGGAAAAAATCGATGTTGCCCGCGGCGGGATCGCGGGCCACCTCGCGAGATCCGGATTCATCCGGAACCGGTCGTAGTACCCGCCTTCGGGCACGTCGACCGTGTGCGGCCCGAATTCGACCTGTGTAAAGCGCCTGTCCATGTGCGTTGCCTCTCGTTGCAGATAGGTCGTGGCGGGCAACCTTCGCGGCTTGCCGGTTCCTGCCGTCAACAGGCACTCTAAGATTCAACCCGACTTCAAGGTCAAGGCCCTGACTCGTGCATGGAGACACTATCGAAGCGGGCGCGCCTGCCGCATGAGCCGGTGGTCCCCGGCCATCGGCACATCTCGCGGAGCAATCGCACAAGGACGCATGCTTCAGGCCCAGTGCGACTTGAACTCCCGCGCATACTGCTCGAAACGAATGGGCGCCTTCCCGGTGATACGCCGTACCTCGTCAGTGATGTGCGCGGCATGACCGGCCTTGAATTCCTGCAGGAGGACCAGAAGCAGTTCCGTGTAGTCCGCCGACAGGCCCGCGTTCAGCAGTCCATCACGCATCTCGTCTTCGGCGATATCGGTATAGGCGATCGTGCGCCCCGTCACCTTCGAGAGAATCTCGGCCACCTGCGCATGGTCCAGTGCCTCGGCACCGGTCAGGTCGTGCGCCGTGCTCAAGAAGTCGTCGCTGCTCAGCAACCGCGCAGCCACCGCCGCGACATCGCGCGTGTCGATAAAGCTTCCCTTCGCGGTTCCCGCGGGCACGAAGATCTGGCCTTCGGTCTGGATGCCATGCAGCCAGTAGGTATGGAAGTTCTGCATGAACCAATTCGGCCGGATCGCGTTCCAGGCCATACCCGAGCGCTCCAGATGCAATTCCGCCCGACGCAGCGGGATGTTGTCGTCGGCGTCGACACCGAGGGCCGAAAGAAGCAGCACCTTGCGTACGCCCGCTGACCTGGCTGCGTCGATGGCGGGAATCAGCAATTCGTCATGGTTGGCGAAACCGGGAGGCGGCATCAGGAACAGTTGATCGGCACCCGCGAGCGCCTGCGTCAATCCCGCACCGGTCGCCAGATTGACCAGGATTTCGCCGGGCCGCGACGCTCGGCCGGTAGCACGGCGCACGTCCTGACCTTGGGCAGAGAGTTGAGACGACAGCGCGGAGCCAATTTGGCCGCTGGCGCCGATTACGAGCGTGGTGGTCATTGAAAACGCCTTGGAGACGGTTGGAGAGCCTGCAGTGTGCCCACGGGGAAAACGGACTAACATGCATGCAAGTCCAAAATTCATGTCCAAGCGTCTTCGAAATTTCTAAATGGACCTCCTTTCAGACATTCTTCATGTGGCCGGACTGCAGGGCCGCCTGCTCGACATGCACGCGCTTGCGCCCGGTGACGCGCTGCGATTTCCCTGCGAGCGTAGCTTCGGCCTGCATATCGTGACGCGTGGCCAAGCCTTCGTACACGCGCCCGAACTCGATGAGCCACTCGCACTACAGGCGGGGGATATGGCGCTCATGGCGCGCGGCAGCGTTCACCTGCTCTCGGTCGATCGTGAGCCGCCCGCATGCAGTAGTGCCATACCCGTCGTGGACTTCGTAGGCGCCGAGCGCAGACCCGTGCCTGCGCCCGGTAGCACGCTGGTCATCTCTGCCGCCTATCAACTCTGGCACGCGCCACTGCATCCATTCCTGCGAAGCCTGTCGCCATGGTTCGTCATCCGCGGCAACACACTGCAGCAACCTTCGGCACTACCACTGACCCTCGGTTTGCTCGATCGCGAACTCGGCGATCAGGCGCTGGGCGCAACCTCGGCCACGCATGGCCTGCTGGATGCACTGTTCGTCTTCGCGCTGCGCGAGATCGCTGAGCGAGCGAACCCGTCGGGCGCGCCAGGCTGGCAACACGCGATTGCCGACCGGTCCATCCGCCAGGCACTCACGCTCATGCACGGCAACCTCAGCCATGGCTGGACGCTGGAAGAACTCGCCCAACAAACCGGCCTGTCGCGCTCGGCTCTGGCCGAACGCTTCCGCAATGCACTGGGCGACACTCCGCTCAACCATTTGCGTACCCTGCGCATGCAAAAGGCCATGCAGTTGCTCTCCGACACCCAACAGTCACTGGAGCAAATTGCGCAGGCCGTGGGTTATCAGGATGCGTTCGGTTTTTCTAAAGTGTTCAAGCGATCCACCGGTCAATCGCCGAGCCAATTTCGCAAGCAGGACGCGTTGGAGAAACTGACCTCCGAGCGTTTCCAGCCGGACTGAGCGCTCGAGCGGAGGCATAGGCCCCGATCCCCTCGCGCGCTCGACGCTCTGCTCTATCCGCGTATGACCGGGCCCGCGAAGATGATCGGGAATCTCGGAAGCCGGGTCGCATAACGATGACCGTGCGCCCCCGACCGCCGCCCATCGTCATTCGAGTTCGACGCCCTTGAGCTCGGGGATCAGGAACAGCGTCGCGACCATGTCGAGCACGTAGAGGCCGGCGAGCAGCGCGATCGCCGTCTGGAACGAGTAGCGCGCGGCCAGCGCGCCGACCGCCACCGGCCCGAAGCCGCCGACCGCGCGGCCGATATTCCACAGCACGTTCTGCGCGGTCGCGCGCGCGGCGGTCGGATAGCCCTCCGACATCAGCGTCCCGTAGCCGCCGACCATCCCGTTGACGAACATCCCCATCAGCGCGCCGGCCCACAGCATCGCCGTCGGGTCCGACAGCCGCGCATACGCGACGACCGTCACGACCGAGCCGAGCTGGTACAGCAGAAACGTCGGCTTGCGGCCGAACCGATCGGCGAGTTGCCCGAACGTCCAGACGCCGATCATCATCCCGACGACGGTCGCCGCCGTCCACAGCCCCGACTTCGTCAGCGAAAAGCCCATCTGTTTCGACAGGAAGGTCGGCAGCCAGATCATGATCCCGTAGTAGCCGAAGTTCTGGACCGAGCACAGGATCACGATGCCGAGACTCGTGCGCGCGGTGCGGGCGTCGGCGACGAGCATCCGGAACGCATTGGCGCGCGGCTGCGTCGCGCGCTGCACGAAGACTTCCGGCTCGTGCAGCCGGTTGCGCAGCACCCACGCGAGCAGCGCGGGCAGCACGCCAACCACGAACATCCCGCGCCAGCCGATCTGGAGCAGCAGCAGCGGCGTCAGCAGCGCGGCCAGCAGCACGCCGGTCTGCCAGCCGAGCGCGACGTAGCACGACACGCGCGCCCGCTTGCTCGCCGGCCACGCTTCGGCCGCGAGCGCCATGCCGATCCCGAACTCGCCGCCGAGGCCGATGCCCGCGATGGTCCGGTAGACGAGCAGATCGTGGAAGCCTTGCGCGAACGCGCACAGGCCGGTGAAGACCGCGAACAGCATGATCGTCCAGGTCAGCACCCGCACGCGGCCGTAGCGGTCGCTCAGGGCACCGAACAGAATGCCGCCCGCGACGGCGCCGATCAGCGTCCACGTGACGAGCGCGCCGCCCTGCCCGGGCGTGAGCTGCAGCGCCGCCGTGATCGCGGGCAGCATGAAGCCGAGGATCAGCAGGTCGAAGCCGTCCATCGCGTAGCCGATCGCCGAGCCGGCCAGCGCCTTCCACGCGTACGACCCGACCTGCTCCGCGCGCGGCGCCGCCGGATCGCCGAGCGCCGAAGATTTCATGTTTGCCGCCATGGTGTCCTGCCGGAAATGTCCGGGCGACATTCTAAAGCCTGTTCTGGGGCAAGACGGACCGACGGACGTGCGCACGCAGAAAGCGCCGCGCGCGCCCGCTTCCGGGAACGGAAACGGGCAGCGGCGGTAATGAATTTGAAAGATATCGAAGCCGGAGATCCCGCAATCAGGCGGGACACCGAAGAAAGGGATGAAGCGGGTGTGGCGCGGCCGGCGTCGCCGCCGGCGCGGGTCGAACGGCACCTTGGCGGTGCCGGTGCGGCATCAGCCCTGGTCGTCCCCAGGCCACCAGGTTCTGGCCTCGCGGTCGACGAGCAGCGTGTCGAGATCCTTGCCTTCGAGCCATTTGGGTCGCGGGCCGCGGCCCGACCATGAGCGGCCGGTCGTCGGATCGTAATACTTGGCAGGCGCCTTGCGTTTGCGCTGGACGATGTAGCCGAGGGCGCTCAGCACTTCCTGCTGCGTGATGCCCAACAACTCGACCTGCTCCTTGAATGCCGCGAGTGCGGCTTGCTTCTCCTTCTGCTTGGCGTCCGACAACTTGATGTTCAGGTCCCGAAGTTGTGCTTCGAGTTCCTGCAGGGCCTGGGTCATGTATTCATCCTCTTTGGGTATGTTTTTATTCAAAAAACCTCCGATGGCCGAACCTATCACGAAGTTCCGCCAATCTGTGTTGCGATGTGTGAATTCGCCCGGACCTGCAACGCTTTCGCAGTATGCCGCAGGCAACGCGATCGTCGAAAGCCGCATGGCATCGGCACGCAACACGGGGCGCGTCGCGTTCGAACGCGACGCGCGCCGTCGGTGGCGACCTCCTCGCCACCGGGCGCCGTACCCTTGCACGGGCGCGGCATGGCGCGAATGATAGCAGTGCACATCCCTCGTGTTTGCGGACTTTTGCGGCCCGGCGCACCCCGGGCTTCGCCCGCCCGCGAGCGTCGGCGCCGGCGCGGCGATTTACGCGCCGGAACTGCACCCGCCCCACGCGATCCGTGCGAACAGCGCATGCAGCTTCGCGCCGCGCGCGGCGTTCAGCGCGCGTGCATGGGCGACGCGTCCGGCCAGGTATGCGCGGAAATCCGGGTGCGCGGCACGATTCTGCGATGCCGGTCCGTGGCGGATGCAGTTGGTCAGGATGGCCTTCAGGACATCGAACTCGTCGCGCGCGAGATTCGGATGACGATTGACGACCACACCGGCCAGTTGCTGCCGCACGCCGCGCCGCATCACGCGCGTCTTGCGCAACTGCAGCGCGAAACCTTCCTCGAGCGCGATCGCGGCGACCCGCGCCTGCAGCCGCCCGGCCTCCCGCGCCAGTGCGCCGCCGCCCGAGAACGCGAGATCGTCCGCATAGCGCGTGTAGGTCGCGTCGAGTGAACGCGCGAGCGCGGCGAGCCGCATGTCGAGGCGGAACGCGCACAGGTTCGCCAGCGCCGGCGAGGTCGGCGCGCCCTGCGGCAGGTGGCGGTTGCGGTAGCGCTGGCGGCCGGTCCAATCGAACCGGTCGCGCAGGTCGGGCTCGAGCAGCCGCGCCGACGGCACGCGGTTGGTGCACAGCGCGGTGAGCGTGCGCGCGACTTCCGCCGGATAGCCGAGCGTCATGAACAACGCATGAACCCGCGCCGCGCGCACCGACACGAAGAAATCCGCGAGATCGAAACGGACGACGACGTCGCGATCCGCATGCGGCGCCGCGAACGACACGATCCCGCGTCCCTTGCGAAAGCCATGCGTCGCGTCGTGCGGCGGGATGCGATCGAGCAGCCCGTGCAGGATGCGGCGCTGCGCTTCACGCAACCGGCCCTTCGGGATCTCGATCAGGCGGCAGCCGCCGCGACGCTTGTCGTAGCCGGCATACGTGTAGTGATGCAGCGGCGAGTCGCTGCCGCGCGCGTCGATGCGCCAGCGCTCGGACAACCAGTCGAGCTCGGGCGCACTCACGCCGAGCCAGCGTGCCAGGTCGCCGCACGTCGGCCATTGCGGCACGTCGGCGCCGGCGAGCCGCGCCGGCAATGGCCGCTGCACCGGCGGCCGGCGCACGATGCGCATCACGACCGGCCGATCACGGCCGTACCACGCGATCATGAACGCGGACGTATCGGCCAGCGCGCTGGCGAGCAGATCGGTATCGACGTCGGCCCAGTGCGTGCCGAAGTGCGCGATCGCGTGATCCACGAGCTCATGCGACCACGACGGTGCGGCGCCGAGCACGGTCGCGACGCGCTCGAGCACGCCGCCACGTTCGGGCGGGCCGGCCAGCATCGCTTCGGCAATCATGCGGGCTGTATCGAACCGGGATGCGTGCATGGCAAGGAATGGGCGGGACGATGAGTCAACGTGACAGGTGCTGCGAGAGCCGTCGTTGCGCAACGCGCAACCTGCGCTCTTGCGACGCATCGGGGTGTCGATCTCATCCACGGGGTAGCCCCGTGGTCCTGGAACATCGGCTGCCTGTTCCGGGGGGTGTGCTTGACCCACCGCCCCGCGACGCGACTTTAATGGCCGCGCGCGCGGGGTGTCAAATGGCGGCTCGCGCGGCGCTCATGCCCGTCACGCGAAAAACTCGCCGAACGGTATCGGCGACACGCGGACGCCGACCATGTCGTTCAGCATCGTCGCTCAGGCCGCGTGTGCGATCGAGGCCGGTACGAAGACGTGTCCGCATGGGCCCGCTCTTGCTCCGCGGGTTGTTCGAATGCGTCAGCGCATCGGCGAGCCTGACGCGCCGTATTTACGGAAGCGGCAGCGGCGGCGCGTTGCGCAACACGGTTTGCAGCCCGGTCGCGAACGGTGTCGCATGCTCGATCCCGAGCGCGCGCACACGCGCCGCATCCAGATGGCAATCGTACGGACGCGGCGTCGCATCGGCCGGCGTGTCGATCCGCGCGAGCGCTGCGTCGATGCCGAGCGCGGCCACGATCCGCTGCGCGATGTCGTACTTCGTCATCGGTTCCTCGCCCGACCAATGCCGGATGCCGGTGACGGGCGAACCCGCGAGATGGCGCAGCGTCAGGTCGCGGATGACCGCCGCGACGTCGGGCGTGTAGGTCGGATAGCGGATCGCCCACGCGTCCATGCCGACCGGGTCCGCGCCCGGTCGTGCGGACGCGACGATCGCCGGCACGAGGCTCGTGACGGCCGACTCGCGCCAGTCGACGATCGGACCGTAGAGCAACGGCAGGCGCAGCACGCAGGCAAGCGGCGACGCGGCGAGCAACGCGGCCTCGCCTTCCAGCTTGGTGCGGCCGTAGATGTTCAGCGGGTTCGGCGCGGCGTCTTCGCGGTACGGCGCGGCCTTGCCATCGAACACGTAGTCGGTGGAAATGCCGAGCGTCCACGCGCCGTAGCGCGCGGCGAGTGCGCCGATGCGGGCCGGCGCGTCGACGTTGATCGCGCGTGCAGCCGCGGGGTCGCGTTCGCAGACGTCCGGGCGCCGCTCGGCGGCGCAGATGATCACGGCGGCCGGTCGCCGGGTGTCGAACAGGTGTTCGAGCGCCGGCTGATCGAGGACGTCGAGTCGCGCGATATTTTCCGGCGGCAACGCGAGGCGGCGTGCGCCCGCGGTGTCCGGGTTCCGGATGGTGGCGACCTGCGTCAGCGACGATACGCGGGACAGCGAAGCGGCAACCGCACGGCCGAGCAGGCCGGACGCGCCGATGAGAAGGATAGTCGGGTGCGACACGGTAGCCAACGACGAAAGGGGATGAGGGGCCCCAATCTATACGAGAACCGGCACCGATGTCGATTTCGGTCGCACGTCGACGACATGCGTGTGATGAAGCGAGGCCCGGTGCGCGATTGCGCGCACCGGGCCCGTCGTGCAGCACGAAGTCTCGCGCTCGCTTACTTCCGGTCGAACGAATACCGCCCCGGCCCGGTGACCGCGAGCAACAGCAGCCCGCCGATGATGCTGATGTTCTTGTAGAAGTTGATCATCGCGAGGTACTGGTCCATGCCCTGCAGTGCCCAGTAGCGATGCCCGATCAACGCGGTCGCGAGCGTATAGACCGCGAACACCAGCGCGAGCGGACGCGTGTAGAACCCGACCGCGATCAGCGCGCCGCCGACCAGCTCGACCGCCACCGCGATCACCGCCGACAGCTCGGGCGACGGCGCCCCCGTCGACGCCATGTACGCGACCGTGCCCGAGAAGCCGTTCAGCTTCTGCCAGCCGAACAGCACGAACAGGATCATCATCAGCACGCGACCCGCCAGCAGCAGCTCGTCCTTCTTCGAATCCAGCGAAACGTAACGCATAGCAATCACCTTGAATGGATGGTTTGACGCATTCGGTGCCGACATCCGCCGCAACGGCGAACCCAAAGATCGACAACGAACCCTCCTCGCACGATCGAACCGCGGGCCGGTCGGCCCGCTGCCGAAGAATCCGTCCGGTCGTGCCGTCCTGGCACGCTGCGGATCGGTTCTGGCGAAGCACGGGTGCAGTCTACTGTCTCACCGGAAATCATCAATCCTTCTAAACAAGATTAGTTGTCTCGCTTGAGTGGACAATTGTCACGTAACAAACGCGTCGTACGCGCCGAGGGAGCATCGCAAATCTACTGCGCGGCACCGAGCGCGACGACGCGGTGCCGGCGCTGCCGCAAGCATCGGAGGGCAAGGAGATTGTCACCGACTATCGCGCGATGGGCTTCACCCTCGGCCGGCATCCGCTGGCGCTGCTGCGCGATCGGCTGGCTCTTGATCGCCTACAGTCGGCCGAGCAGCTGCAGCCGTTGCGTAGCGGCCAGCTCGCGCGCTTGCGGACTGGTCGCGGTACGGCAGCGGCCGGGCACGGCGAACGGCGTGCTGTTGATGACGCTCGAGGACGAGACTGACCAGATCAACGTGATCCTCTGGCCCGGTCTGCTGGAGAAGTTTCGGAAGGAAGCGCTCGGCGCTGCGCTGCTCGCCGTCTATGGCGTATGGGAGGCCGAAAGTAAAGTGCGGCAGGCATCTGATGGCTAGCAAGCTCGTCGACCGGACCGAACTCCTCGCGGCGCTGCCGACGACTGCACGGCAGTTTTGCTGAAAAGACTCGCGGGTGTCCCAAGTTTGAATAGCCTGCAGCGTCACCGTATCGGGGACCGGCACGGTGCTCGGTGGTGGCGAACTCGTCGCCATCTTGGTTGCCCATCACACTACCGTTCTTTTCCCGGCCACGCGCCGGCTGTCGGGTGCTTCACGCCATCGCGGCGATCTGACTGGTTCCGACGCCACGACCTTACAGGGGCCAGATGGATTCGTCACCTCGAGCACCGTTAATGTGAGCAGGCCCCGCCCTAAGCGGATCGACCGGCGTTTTCGCGCGTCACGGCCCGTGGCAGGTCGGCGTCCTCTACAGGTGCCGGTCCACGTCCATGCGTTGATGCAATACCCGAATCACGTCCAGGCTCTCGGCCGTTTCCCGATAGAACACCACGTGGGAACCGACCATGTAGCGCCAATAGCCGTTGCCCGCACGACTCGGTCGCCCTCTCCACTCGCGCCGCGCGAGACGCTCGAACGCCGAGGCGAGCTCGCCCACATAGTGCTCGGCCTGCTCAAGCGACCAGCGTTCGAAGGTGTAGGTCCAGATATCCTCGAGATCGGCCTCGGCCAGCGGCGTCAGCCGCACCAGACGCGCCTCAATCGGCATGCTTTTTCCGCATCCGCTCCAAGAACGCCTGGCTGTCAAAGGCAGTCGGCTCGCCCGAGGCCTCGCCGGCCTTCAAGGCCTCCTGCAGGGCCCGCAACTCGGTTTCCTGCGTTTCGAGCAGGCGCAGCCCCGCCCGCACCACGTCGCTGGCCGAGCCATAGCGACCGGACGCGACCTGCGTGTCGACAAACTGCGTCAGGTGGTCTCCCAGCGAGATTGAAGTGTTCCGTGCCATCGTGCACCCCCTCATGATGGCACCATCATATACCAAATTTTGGTATCGCCCATTGGTCCCGCGGCATCGACGGATCTGCCATGAGGCGTTATCGGATGCAGCATTTCTGGCCTCCTGAGTGCCAGCCGGCGTCGACCATGAAAAACCCGGCGGAAGCCGGGTTGTGAGATACGTGACCGTAGGTGGTACGGGCTATTTCGCAGAACCGCTCAGCCACGCTAGCACTACGGTGCTGGCCGCTCGCCGGTCGGCTCCGCGCGCCGCGATCTGTGTCACTCCGGCAGCGTGGGCGAGCGGCAGTCAGGCGGTCCGATCGCCCTCAGGCGGGCGGCCACGGCGAAAGCACGCTGTCCCAGTACTCGAACGTCAGTTTGCCGGCGACTTCGTCACCGACGTAATCCAACGTATAAGCGGTGGCCAGGCTCAGCACGCCTTGGTCGGTGCCGTTGTCGTCGACCACCCAGGTCCTGGCCTTATCCAGCGTAACAATCGATACCTGGGTGCCCTGGCCGAGCGCGGTCTTGGTAAACGAGAAGCGCGCGTGATTGAGGGTATTGTCATCCGGCGGCTCAACCGCTGAATATGGGATCAATTTCGTCGGATCGTCCAGGCTTTGCATGATCCAGTTGCCCTCCACATCGCTAAATACCCCCATCGTCGGATTCATGGTGAACATGCAGAACGCATCCGGTGTGTCTTTGCACGCCACGTAACAATCTCGACCGTAGAAGCTAGTAACCAGCGATATCCACTTTTTGTTGTACACCGACCTGAACGCAATGCCCTGCAGAGACGATCCCATGCTTGCCACTCCTCGTAATGATCAGTAATCGGCAACACGCTCCGCCGCGGACGTGGGCTCTTTTCTAACGCGAGCGCGGAGAAGACTCGGCCCTCGATTGCCGAACGCTCAATATAGATGATTCGGCGCGAATTCATATGACGAAAACCGCGTCTTCAGCTTGCTTGGTTACGTTAATGCGCAAGGCCGTGTCCCACGTGGTAGCCCAAGATGTCGATCCAGGCGTCACACTGGCCAAGGTTCAGGACTCGCGTCAGCGTCGCGGAAACTAACCAATGGCGCGCACCTCCGGAATCATCGCTGCCTGACCGCAGTAATTCCCGGCCGGATCGGTGAGTTGCCACACCGTCGCGTGATCGATCCAGAAGCGTGTGCCGGACTTCGTGATGCGTATCCCGCGATATCCCGACACGAAGCCGTCTCGCGCCACTTGCTCGAGAAACGACTGGCGTTCGCTTCGCTCCATCGGCTCCGCGGAGAACCGTGAAGGCAGTGCCGTCAGTTCATCCCAGTCATATCCGAAAATGGCCTGCGCGCGCCTGTTGCCGTAGACGAACACGGGGTCCACCGCTACATCGTGCGCGAGAATCCCGAAAGGCGCTTCCTCGTACAGCCATCTCGCGGCTTCGGACGTGCTCATCCCGGCGGGAACGAGGGACTTGTCGAGCAGTCGCTGGTAGCTGTCCGCAAGGACGCGGAAGAAGTGAACGTCGATGGGCGATGACATTGCAGAAAGCTCCGGAGAAGGATGTCGAACGACAATGGTATGACGATTCCAGGCGCACCATCATATTGCTCGCGACCCGCCGCCGTCGTCCGATCAGGATGCCCTCTGCCGGTGCCGGCGACATGTTGCGCGGGACAAATTCAATTGCCACTTGGAAAAACCGAACGGGCAAGAAAAGCCATAAAAAGCTCGATTTACCAACAGTCAGCCAACACGTGTATCGGCCCGCCGTCCCGCCCGATCACATCAGGTCGATCGGAAGCGTCTTGTCGAGCTTGTCATGCCACGCGCGAATGGTCTTCGGCACGGTCTTTTTCCACGCCGGCACGTTCGAGTAGTAGCGCATCCGCACCTGGTCATGCGCATCGAACACGAGCAGCCCGATCCACAGATCGGTGCCCCGATGCATCACGATCGCGGCGTTCGTCGTCGCGATGCCGCGCACCCAGTACGCCGTCGCGTTCGCATTCAGGCCGTCGAGATCCTTCTCGTCCGCGCTGACGTTGATCATGTCGACGAGCGTCTGATAGTCGGCGCCGAGCAGCTTGTGCGCGACCGCGTTCTGCCGCGCGTCGGTCAGCACCTTCAGGGTCACGAGATCCGCCGGCGGACGCGCCTGCGCCTCCGATGCCGTCACGTAGTCGCCCGCATACGTCACGCCGGAACCGGCGCCGCAATCAACATCGCCGCCCTGCTGCGCGACCTGCATGCGTCCACCCTTGCGGCTGAAATCGAGCCGGCATCGATCCTGGCGAAACGTGCCGCGGTCGCCGTGCAGCTCGATATCGCCGCTGAGTCCGCCGGTATTCGCACCGTTGTTGCCGCTCAGTTCGAAGTGAAGACGCGGCGCCGTGCCGGTGAACGTCAGTACGCTGGCGAACGACGGGTTGTCGCTGTCGCGATACCACGTCTGCTGCCAGCGGTCGGCTGCAAGCGAAGCGCCATTCAGGCTCGCGAGCCGCTCGCGATAGCGATCGCCGACGCACAACACGTCGTTGCCGCACCGGTCGCGCTGCTTGAGCCATTGCAACTGCGCGGCCTTCAGCGCGGCCGTATCGCCGCCTTTCGCAAGCGCCTTCTTCCACGCCGCGGCCAGCTGACCGTCGAGTGACGACAGCCCGGGATCCGCGCAGATCGCCTTCTCGGTCGGCGAAGCGGCTTTCGTGCAGTCGAAGCCGGCCGCGTGCGCGGCAATCGGCGCTATCGTCAGGACTGCCAAGATCATCGCGGATCGCAGGTTCGCGCGCCGCGCATGCCGGCCGTGCATCACGGTTTGCCCTCGCTCGCCGGCGCGAGCATTCGATCGGTTTTTCATTGTCATTGGACTCGTCGTGGATCGCAGCGAGTAGAAGCTACGTGCTCGATGCGACGTGAGGTAAAAACGCCCGGCCCGGCATGCACTGCGGACCGTCGGCCCCGTCGAAGCCTAACGCGAATGCACGCCGCCGATCAATCGCGCCCGCCCCCCGCCCTCTACCTCCGCACGCCCAGCCGCTCCGCCAGAAATCCGATGAACGTGCGCAGCGTGACGAACCCTTCCCGATGCTGCGGAAACACCGCGTTCAGCGTGATCGGCGACGGCGCATACGCGTCGAGCACCGGCACGAGCGCGCCGCTGTCGAGCGCCGCGCCGACGATGAAATGCGGCAGCAGCGCGATGCCGAGCCCCGCGATCGCCGCATCGCGCACGACTTCGCCGTTGTTCGCGACGAGCGGCCCCTGCACGTCGAACGTGCGCGCCGCCCCGTCGATCCGGAATTCCCAGCCGACGCGCCGCTCGCGGCCGTACAGCAGGCACGTGTGCCCGGCGAGATCGGCCGGCGTTTCGGGCGTGCCCTGCCGCTTCAGGTAAGCGGGGCTCGCGCACGCGATCATCTTCCACGCACCGAGCGGGCGCGCGATCAGCGTCGAATCCTCGAGCGCGCCGATCCGCAGCACGAGGTCGAAGCCCTCGCCGATGAGATCGACGCGCCGGTCGGTCAGGTCGAGGTTCAGCCGCACGGCCGGATGCGCGGCCAGGAATTCGGCGATCAGCGGCGACACGTGCGTGATTCCGAACGACAGCGGCGCGCTGATCTTCAGCGAGCCGTGCAGTTCGGTGCTGCGCACCGACATCGCCTGCTCGGCGTCGGCGACCTCGGCGAGGATCCGCTGCGCGCGCGCATAGAACTCCTGCCCCGATTCCGTTACCGCGAGATTGCGCGTGTTGCGATGCAGGAGCCGCACGCCGAGCGACGCCTCCAGCGCCATCGTGCGCCGGCTCACGAACTGCTTGGACAGCATCAGTTGGTCGGCCGCCGCCGTGAAGCTGCCCGCATCGACGGTCGACACGAAGATCCTGAGGTCGTTGAGTTCCATATTGTCCACCTGAAAGTGACAGTCATTATCTCCACAACCATTTATTTGTCAAATCGATTGACCTAAGATTCATCTCAACGAACGGCCGGGCCCACTTTCGAGGTCCGGCGACATCCAGGACAAAATCATGATCGAGACTCGTGCAGCAAACCAACGTGGCCAAGCCGAGCATGGCTGGCTCAGCTCCCGTCACACGTTTTCGTTCGCGAACTACTACGATCCGAAGCAAGTCGGCTTCTCCGACCTGCTGGTGATCAACGACGACCGCGTCGCACCGGGCCGCGGCTTCGGCACGCACCCGCACCGCGACATGGAAATCCTGTCGTACGTGCTCGACGGTGCGCTGGAGCACAAGGATTCGATGGGCACCGGGTCGGTGATCGTGCCGGGCGACGTCCAGTTGATGAGCGCGGGTACCGGCGTGCGTCACAGCGAGTTCAACCACTCGCACGAAACGCCCGTCCACTTCCTGCAGATCTGGGTCGGACCGTCCGAGAAGGGCGCCGAGCCGCGCTATCAGCAGACGAATGTCGCGGAGGCCGACAAGCGCGGCAGGCTCACGCCGATCGTGTCGCCCGACGGTAACGGCGGTTCGCTGAAGATCCGCCAGGACACGCGGATCTACGCGGGCCTGTTCGACGGCGACGAGCGCGCCACGCTCGAACTGGCACCGGGCCGCTTCGCCTACGTGCATGTCGCACGCGGCAGCGTGACGGTCAACGGGGTGACGCTCGGCGAAGGTGACGGCGCACGCATCCGCGACGAACAGGCGCTGACGTTCGCCGACGGCAAGGATGCCGAGGTGCTGGTATTCGACCTGCGCCCGGTCGAAGTGACGGCCGAGTGGGCGTGACACCCGTTCGGAAAACCGGGCCCCGCTGACCGCGGGGCCTTACCTTATCAATCGGAGATTCGCATCATGGCCAAGGTACTCGTTCTTTACTACTCGTCCTACGGGCACGTCGAAACGATGGCGCAGCACATCGCGGAAGGCGCGAAATCGGTGCCCGGCGTCGAGGTCACGCTCAAGCGCGTGCCGGAAACCATCCCCGCCGACCAGGCAAAGGCCATCGGCGTGAAGGTCGACCAGGCCGCGCCCGTCGCCACCGTGGACGAGCTCCCGAACTACGACGCGATCATCTTCGGCACGCCGACCCGCTTCGGCAACATGGCCGGCCAGATGCGCACGTTCCTCGACCAGACCGGCGGCCTGTGGATGAAGGGCGCGCTCGTCGGCAAGATCGGCAGCGTGTTCGCGTCGACCGGCACGCAGCACGGCGGCCAGGAAACGACCATCACGTCGTTCCACACGACGCTGCTGCACCAGGGGATGGTGATCGTGGGCGTGCCCTACGCCTGCAGCGGGCTCGTCAACATGAGCGAGATCACGGGCGGCACGCCGTACGGCGCGACCACGCTCGCGGGCGCGGACGGCAGCCGTCAGCCGAGCGCGAACGAGCTCGACATTGCGCGCTATCAGGGCAAGCACGTCGCGGAACTGGCCACGAAGCTCGCGTCGTAACACGGGTGCCGCCGGCCCCGGCAAGCCCGGGACCACGGCGCGTGCCGCCTGCGCGGGACGCATACGAACGAACGGCGCCGGTCGAACCGGCGCCGTTCGTCATTGCGCGAACGCCGGCCGTTACTGGCCCGATGCCGGCGCGGCAGGAGCGGGGGCGGGAGCCGGCGCCGGCGCCGCCTTCGTCGCGGGCGCCTTTTCCACCGCGTTCTGCGGGTAGTTGCTCTGGTCGTTGGTCAACCGGTAGCCGCTGCCCGTGCCGATCGCGTTCAGGTCCTTCGCGTGGCGCGCGCGGGCTGCCTTGCGGGCAGCCTTCTTCTGCGCCTTGTCGAGCTGCTTCTGCGTCGGCGCGGACGCCGGATCCTGCGCGTATGCCGCCGGCGCCGCGGTCAACAGCAGACCGAACGACGCCGTTACTGCCACTGCCACCGAAACCACGCGAAACTTCGTCATCGCCGGTTCTCCTTGTCGATTGTTGGATGTGGGTCAAACGCCGACACGCACGCGACGGGTGTCGGCGTGCGACGAGGGCGCCGATGCAACGTTAGCCGATCGCCGCACGAATGTCCGTGCCGGTTCCTGAATTCTCCTGATAACGGCAGCAATACGTGCGCGGCAGGCGCCCGGCCGGCCGGCGCGGCGCACGCGGCCATCAGGGAAACCGATAGCCTCGCGCGCGGCCGGCGCGCGCCGCCGCTCAGATCCAGCGCGACAGCACCGGCAGCAGGATCGGCACGACGAACGCGGTCAGCACGCCGTTCAGCCCCATCCCGAGGCCGGCGAACGCGCCGGCCTCCTCGCTGACCTGGAACGCGCGCGCGGTGCCGATCCCGTGCGACGCGACGCCGAGCGCGAAGCCGCGCACGGCCGGCTCCTCGATACGCAGCGCGTTCAGGATCCCGCGTGCGCACACGGCGCCGAAAATCCCGGTCGAGATCACCAGCACCGCGGTCAGCGACGGAATCCCGCCGATCGCCTGCGCGACGGCCATCGCGATCGGCGTGGTCGCGGATTTCGGCGCGAGCGACGCGATCGTCTGGTGCGACGCGCCGAACAGCGCGGCGATGCCGACCGCCGACACGATCGCGGTCAGCGAGCCCGCCAGCAGCCCGACGAGCAGCGGCACCGCGGCGCGCCGCAGCTTCGACCACTGGCGGTACAGCGGCAGCGCCAGCGCGACGGTCGCCGGGCCGAGCAGGAAGTGGACGAACTGCGCGCCCTCGAAATACGTCGGATACGGCGTGTGCGTGATCGTCAGCAGCACGACGATCAGCGCGACCGCGATCAGCACGGGGTTCGCGAGCGGGTTGAAGCGTGCGCGGGCATAGACGGCCTGTGCAATCAGGTAGGCGATCAGCGTGATCGTCAGGCCGAGCAGCGGGGTCGCGGCGAGGTAGACCCAGATCGCGCCGAGTTTCGGGAAGGCTGTCATGGCGTGCCCTCCGCCGCGCCGGGCCCGCGCCGCTGGCGGCGCAGCAACGCGCGCGTGACGAGCGCCGTCACGGCGATCGCGAGCGACGTGCTCACCGCCAGCGCGACGACCACCGCGAGCGCATCGCCGCGCACGCGGTCGGCCGATACCATGATGCCGACGCCGGCCGGCACGAACAGCAGCGACAGATGGCGCAGCAGCTCCAGCGCGGTCGGCTCGATCGCGTCGGCCACCCGCGGGCGCAGCATCACGAAGCCGAACAGCAGCAGCATGCCGATCACGGGGCCCGGCACCGGCAGGCCGAACAGATAGGACACCCCTTCCCCGAGACACTGGAAGGTCAGCAAGACCGCGAACGCCTGCAGCATGAACCGCTTCTCCCGAACGTGGCCGCGCTACCGTGCAGGCGCGCGGACGATGAGCCGGCGGCGAGCGACGACGCCGGCATGGACGATACGCGCGATCGTACCAACATTGAATGCCGGGTGGCCGGCGGGACGTCATCGAGCCGGTGCGCAAGGCGGTCACGATTGCTTGATCCCCTCGCCATGCGCCGAGCCGCGCGCCACCGACACCGCCCGCGCCGACGCGCCGCGACAAACATTTTCTTTACCCCACGGACACTTTATCTCGCTTGTCGGGCCGCAGCGCCGTGCCAAAAATGGCACTCACGTTGCGGCGTCGCCGCACGTGACGAACCGGCGCCGGACCCGCGCCCCTTGCCATTCCGGCAAGCGCGGGCCCGGCGCGCCGAACAAGGAGATTCAGATGTTCTATCTGCAGATCACGCTCAGGATCGCGGCGGCCAACCGCGCGGCGGCCGCACGCGTCTACCAGGAATACAAGGCGCCGTTCCTCAACACGATCGCGGGCGCGCGGTCGAAGGAACTGCTGGTGCGCGACGAGGACGTGCAGGTCCTGCACGGGTTCGACAGCGAGGCCAACGCGCTCGGCTACCTGTCGAGCGACCTGTTCGAAACGGACGTGGTCGGCGCGCTCAAGCCGCTGCTCGACGCCGCGCCGGACGTGCGCGTCTATCAGGTCGCGTAACGCGACGCCCTCCCACGCGCCGCCGTGACCGGTTCCGCTCGGCCGGAGCCGGCCATCGCGGCGCACGACCCAAGCATGATAGTCAACGCAGATTTTTCACGCCGCGTCACCGTTCGCGCCGACGAATACCGGTGGATCGCCTCCCCGCAGACGGGTGTCGAACGCATGATGCTGGACCGCACGGGCGGAGAACAGGCGCGCGCGACGAGCGTCGTGCGCTATGCACGCGGCGCGTCCTTCCCGCGTCACGCACATCCGGGCGGCGAGGAGATCCTGGTCCTGTCCGGCGTCCTTTCGGAAGGCGACCGGCACTACCCGGCCGGCTGGTACCTGCGCAATCCGCCCGGCTCGTTCCATCAGCCGTCGAGCGCCGGCGGCGCAGTCATTTTCGTCAAGCTGCGGCAGATGACGTCGGACGAAACCCGGCCGACTCGCGTGGACACCCGCGCGCCGTCGTCGTGGCATCGCACGGGCCTTCGACTGGTCTGCCCGCTGTTCGAAAGCGGCGCGGAAACGGTCGCGCTGCATCGCCTCGCGCCCGGCGAACCGCTGTTGCGCAATGCCGCCGCGCACGGCGTCGAGCTGTTCGTGCTGGCCGGCGTGCTCGCGACGCCTCGGCGCACGCAGGTGCGCGGCGCATGGATGCGCTTCCCGGCCGGCACGACGCCGGAGATCGTCGCCGGCGAGTCCGGCGCGACCGTCTACCTGAGGACGGGCCACCTGACCCATCTCGAAACGGGAGCCTGACCATGCCGACACCACGCATCGCCATCGTCGGCGGCGGACTGAGCGGACTCTACGCCGCCTACCTGCTCGAGCAGCGCGGCATCCGGGATTACGTGCTGTTCGAGGCACGGGAGACGCCGGGCGGACGCATTGCGTCCGTCGGATCGCCTGCGCCATCGAGCGGCGGCACGGCGGGCCGGAGCGATTCGGTCGACCGGTTCGACCTCGGCGCGACCTGGTTCTGGCCCGAGGTTCAGCCGCAGCTCGACGCACTCGTGCGCGAACTCGGCCTTCGGACGGTCGAGCAACCGGCCACGGGCGACATGAACGTCGAGCGATCGCGCGACGATGCGCCCGTCCGGATGCGCGGCTATGCGAACTACCCCGCGTCGATGCGGCTGGTCGGCGGCATGTCCGCGCTGGTCGACGCGCTGGCCGGCCAACTCGATCCGGCCCGCGTCCTCACCGGCGAAACGGTACGGCGGCTGCGTTGCACGGAGGCCGGCATTGACGTCGACAGCGAAGATGCCACCGGCCGGGCGATGACGACACCCGTCACGCATGTGCTGCTGGCCGTGCCACCGCGCATCGCCGAGCAATGCATCGGGTTCGCGCCGGCGCTGCCCGCGCCGCTCGCGCGGCAGTGGCGCGACACCGCAACGTGGATGGCGCCGCACGCGAAGTATGTCGCGCGCTATCGCACGCCGTTCTGGCGCGAGCACGGCCTGTCCGGCGAAGCCCGCAGCGCATGCGGCCCGCTGGGCGAGATCCACGATGCGTCGATGGAAGGCGGCGCCGCCGCGCTGTTCGGCTTCTTCGGCATCCCGGCAAGCGTGCGCGCCCGTGTGCCGGACGACGTGCTGCGCGCGCATTGCCGCACGCAGCTGGCGCGCCTGTTCGGTTCGCCGGCCGCGCTCCCGGAAGCCGACTTCATCAAGGACTGGTCGCGCGACGCCCATACCGCGACGCCCGACGATCGCGACGGCGACGCGGGGCATCCAACGCCGCCAGCGCCCGGCGCACCGTCCGGTCCGTGGCACGGGCGCCTGACCGGCATCGCCAGCGAATGGTCGCGCGCGTTTCCCGGCTACGTCGCCGGCGCCGTCGATGCCGCCGCGCACGGCATCCGGTTGCTCGAATCGTTCGGCATGCAGCCCATCGATATGGATAACGAATCTTCCCTTCCTGCTCCACTCCACCTGGACGACAAATCATGAATCAGACAAGCTATCGCGCGATGCAGATCACCCGGCCGGGCGTGCTCGAACGGGTCGAGCGGGCCGTCCCGACCCCGGGCCCCGGACACGTGCTGATTGCCGTCGACGCCTGCGGCATCTGCGGTGCCGATGCACGCGACATCGAGCACGTCGACCCGGCTGCCCGCGGGTCGCGCATACCGGGCCACGAAGTGGTCGGACGCATCGCCGCGCTCGGCCCGGACGTGCCGCCGCTGTGGACGATCGGTCAACGCGTCGGCGTGGGCCGGCTCGGCGGCCACTGCAACGCGTGCGCCCCATGCCGGCAAGGCAACTTCCAGCTGTGCGAGAACCAGCCGGTGGTCGGCTCGACCTGCGACGGCGGCTACGCGGAAATGATGCTCGCGCGCAGCACCGGCCTCGTGTCGATTCCCGACGAACTGGATGCGGAGGAAGCGGCGCCGATCCTCTGCGCCGGCATCGCCACGTTCAACGCACTCCGGAAAAGCGGCGCCGAGCCCGGCGACGTCGTCGCGATCCTCGGCATCGGCGGACTCGGGCACATGGCCGTGCAATACGCGTGCCGCATGGGCTTCAAGGTCGTCGCGATCGGTCGCGGCAGCGACATCGCCGCGGATGCGATGGCGCTCGGCGCGCACGTCTACATCGACAGCCGCGCGGAGGACGCCGCGGCGCGGCTGCGGCACCTCGGCGGCGCGCGCGCGATCGTGTCGACCGTCGCCGATGGCGACACCGTCTCCGGCCTGTTCGCCGGACTCGCGCCCCAGGGCCGCCTCGTGCTGCTGGGCGCGGGCAAGGATCCGCTATCGGTGTCGACGGGGCATCTGGTCGGCGGCGAACGCAGCATCGCGGGCTCGCTCACCGGAACGCCGTACGAAAGCGAGAAGGTGCTCGGGTTCAGCGTGTTGTCCGGCGCGCGCCCGCGGATCGAAGTGATGCCGCTCGAGCAGGCGAACGCCGCCTACCAGCGGATGCGATCGGGCGACGTCAAATTCCGCATGGTCCTGTCGATGGCGCGTACGGAACGTCCGGCCGGCTGAGCGGCTGAGCGGCTCGCTCGGGCCGCGTCATCCGGCGTCCTGACCGGCCCCGAGGCCCGCATCGCGGGCCAGTGCGAGAAATCCCGCGATGTAGGCGATCTCCTCGTCGCCCCGCCGGACCCCGAGATTGATCTGCTTGCGGATGCCCTCGGGGCCTAGCCGCACCGTGCGCACCGGGAACGGCGCGCCCTCCTCGACCACCAGCCAGTCCGGCAGCACGGCTACACCGCGCCGCGCGGCGACGAGTTGCAGCATCAGGTCGGTCTGCTCGGCGGTCCGGTGAAACTTCGGCCGGCAGTGCCCGGGCACGAGAAAGCGCGTGTAGATGTCGAGCCGCTCCTTGCCGACCGGCACCGTGATCAACTCTTCGTCAAGCAGGTCGCGCGGCAGCGCGAACTCGCGCGCCGCCAGCGGATGCGCGTCGTGCACGACGAGCACCAGTTCGTAGTCGATGATCGGCACGAACGCGAGTTCCGGCAGGTCGACCGGATCGGGCGTGATCAGCAGGTCGATCTCGAAGCCGAGCAGCGCGGCGACGCCGTCGAAGCGGAATGCCGTACGGACGTCGTAGTCGACATCCGGCCATGCGGCGAGGTACCGCGATGTCAGGCGCGTCAGCCATTTCTGGCAGGGATGGCATTCCATCCCGACGCGCAGCGCGCCGCGGCGCCCTTCCGCGAAATCGACGAGCGTGCGTTCGGCATGCTCGATCTGCGGCAGCACGCGTTCGGCGAGCGACAGCAGGTACTCGCCGGCCTGGGTGAACCGCAGGCCGCGCCCGTTCTTCGTCCAGAGCTTGACGCCATGCCGCTCCTCGAACTTGCGGACCATGTGCGACAGCGCCGATTGCGTCACGTTCAGCCGCTCCGCCGCGGCCGTCACACTGCCCAGCCGCTCGACTTCCATCAGGATCGACAGGTACTGAAGGTCTAGCATGCGCGGTCTCCGTTCGTTGCACGCGGCGGCTTCATGCCGCGCTCCGGGTGCGCCGCGCGGCGCTCGACATCAACGCGAACGACGCCAGCCCGAACAGCGGCCCGGGCACCAGCAGCCACGTCGCATCGAGCCCGACGTGCTCGAGCAGCGTCGTCGTCGCGGCGATCGACACGACCGTGACCGCGAACCCGATGGAGTTCTGGATCGCGAGCGCGCTGCCGACCAGCGCCGGCGGGCACGCATTCGCGGCGAGCGCCGAGAATTGCGGCGAATCCGCGACGACCGACGCGCCCCAGACGATCAGCAGGATCGCCATGGCCGCGGGCGGAAGAAAACGCCACGTCGCTGCGAACGTGAGCGCGCAGAGACCGGACACGGTCAGCGCGCCGATGGCCACTTTCGCGCTGCCGATACGCGTGGACAGGCTGCCGCCGATCAGCGAGCCGAGCGCGCCGACACCGATCACGCCGAACGCGACGCCGGAAACGCCGGCGTGCGCGACATGCGACGCGATCGACGTGCGCGCGACGAGCAGCGGCACGATGGTCCAGAACGTGTAGAGCTCCCACATGTGGCCGAAGTAACCGAACGTCGCCGCGCGAAAGGCGCGGATCCGGAATGCCTGCGCGACCGAGGGCGGCGGATCCGTTGCGGCGCGCCCGTCGGCGCACGGCGTGCGACGCCGCGTATGCGCATGCGGCCCGTCGCCGAGCGTGGCGATCACGCCGGCGCCGATCAGCGCGAGGATGGACGACGCGGTGATCACCCATTGCCACGGCAGGCCGGTGCCGACGACGCGCATCGCGTGCGGCAGCGCGGTGCCGAGCGTGAGCATCGCGACCAGTTGCGCGAGTGCCGGCCCGGCCCGATCGGGCACCCAGCCGACGATCAGCTTCATGCCCATCGGATAGATGCCCGCCAGGCATACGCCGACGCCGAACCGGAACACGGCGCCCGAAACCAGGCCACCGGACAGCCACGCGAAGCCGACGTTGAGCGCTGCGCCGACGATCGCGCTGCACACGAAGATCCGGCTCGCCGGAAAGCGGTCGGCCGCCCCGCTCAACGCGATCGTCAGCGTGCCGAGAATGAAGCCGAGCTGCACCGCGTTGGTCAGCCAGCCGATGTCGGCCGCGCTCGCATGCCACACGCGCATCAGATCCGCGGCCGCGCTGTTCGCGCTGAACCAGAGCGCCGTGCCGAACAGCTGCGCGATCGAAATCGCCGCGACCGGCCCGATTCCGCCGACGAGCCCTCTGCGCGGCGCGGCACGCTTCACCGTATCACCAGAATTCATTGCACTTCCTTGACCGCGCATCGGGCCAGGTACGGCGGCAGGGGTTCGCCATCCCGCCGTACCTTTCGGCATGAATGCATCACCGGAAAATTGATAAGTAAAACTATTTAATTCGACCAAACTGGCGCACTGCTTTCGCCGTGCGGTGTCAGCCGGCGCGCGAAGTCGATCCGGAATCCGACGTAGGCGGCCGCGTCAGGCGCCGCCGAGCTGGCCGAGCCAGCGCGTGTCGCGCGGCGACGGGCGGCACCGCAGCCGCTCGGCAAGAAGCGCGCGAGCCTTCTCCACGTTGCCGCTTCGCATCCATGCGACCAGCAGCGTGTCCTGCACGATCTCGCGCTGCGCGCCGCTGCCGCCGATCCGCGCGACGTCATGCGCGACGGGCTCGAGCAGTTCCGCGCAGCGCGCGGGCTGGTCCTCGGCGAACGCGAGCGCGGCCCGGCAGATCGCGGGGACGACCGGGCCGGCCGGGAGCGTCGCGGCATCGACGAGCGTCGTCAATGCGTCCACGCGCCGCTCGAGCGCCGCCTTGTCGCCGACGGCGGCGGCAATGAGCGCCATGTGCACGTCCGCGAACGCAAAGCCGGCCTGCGGGAAATAGCCCGATGCATATCGCGCCGCGTCGCCCCACATCCCGTCAGGCACGGTGTGGCCGTATGCCTGCATGCGCCACAGGAACGACGCCGTATCGCTGACCACGTTGATCGGCACGCCCAGCGACACCGACGGCGCGACGTGGGCGCGGTAGATCGCCAGCGCACCGTCCGTATCGCCGCGCTCCAGTGCGATCAGCGCGGCATGCCACGCGATGTGGCCGTGCAGCACGCCGCTGCGGTCGTATTCTGGCAGCCAGCCGGCAATCATCGCCTGCGCATCGTCGTTCGCGCCGGATTCGTACAGCACGTGCGCCACCGCATGCGCGGCGTTCACGTTGTGGCGCCGCAGTTCGAGCGCGCGTTCGGTCAGCGCGCGCCCGAGCCGCACGTCGCCGTTCTCGCCATGTGCCCAGCCGCGATAGGTGAGAAACCACCAGTCGTCCGCGTCGAAGTGGCGCGCATGGCGTTCGCACAGATCCACCCGCGCCTGGTCATGGTCGGCCATGCCGGAGAACGCGAACAGGCCGAACGCGCCGAGCGGCAGCGACAGGATCAGGATGTCGCGCGGCCACGTGTCCGCATGCGCGAGCGCGGCGGCGAGCGCTTTCGCCGACTGGCCGTTGATCGCGAGCGACAGTATCGCGACATGGCTGCGCTCGCGCTCGGTGCCGTTGCGCTCGACGAGTTCGAGCGCCGTGGCGATCTTCGCCCGTGCGTCCGTGACTTCCGCGCGAATCGCATGCAGGCGGGCTCGGGCGGCATGCGCGAGCGCGAAGTCGGGATCGGCCGCGATCGCCGCATCCAGCGTTTCGGCGGCGCCCGGCCACAGCGACAGCAGCAGATCGATGCCCGCACGATAGCGCTCGGCCGCGAGGTCGGAAGTCGTCGAGAGAGGCAGGCTGTAGCGGTCGTGACGGGCCATGAAGCAGATTACTCCGGTGGAATTCGAGGGCGCCGGGCGGCGGCGGTGCGGGGTTGCCGATCCCGTGCGACGGAACGGCAACCAGGCTCATTAGACCAATTTTCCCGATGTCGGTATTTCGATTGATTGCCAACGTATATAGAATATCTGCCAATCGGAGGACGACCATGACGTGGGAGACAATCGAGCCGCCGGCAGGCGTGTCGCCCCCTGCGCCGCTCAAGGTGCGGGCGCAGGCCATCCCGCCGCGGCACGGCTTTGCCGAGCATGCGCATCGCTGGCACCAGGTGGTCTATGCGATTTCCGGCGCGCTCACGGTCATCGTCGACGGCAAGTCGTTCGTCATTTCGCCGGAGCAGGCGGTGTGGCTGCCCAGCGGCCTGCGCCATCGCGTCGGCTCGCTGCTCGGCGCCGAATTCCGCAGCCTGTGGATCGCGGAGGCGATCGGACAGGCGCTGCCGACCGAGCACCCGACCGTGTTCGCGGTTTCCCCGCTGTTGAAGGCGCTCGTCATCGAGGCAACCGCGATCGACGGCCAGCCTGATCGCGATGGCTATGCGGGCCGCATCACCCACCTGATCCTCGACCAGTTGCGCCGCGCGCGGACGCTGCCGGCGGCGTTGCCCTGGCCGCAGGGCGGCGCGCTCGCCACGCTGTGCGAGGCGCTCTACACCGACCCCGCCGACCCGCGCGGGCCGGAGGAATGGGGGCGGATGCTCGGCATGTCGGCACGCACGCTCGCGCGCCGCTTCGTGGCCGAGACGGGCATGAGCCTGCGCAGCTGGCGCCGGCGCATGCGGCTGTTCCGCGCGATCGAGCTGCTGGGCGGCGGCCTCGGCGTCACGCGCACCGCGATGGAACTCGGCTATGGCTCGACGTCCGCGTTCGTCTACGCGTTCCGCATCGAGCTCGGCAGCAGCCCGCAGGCCTACATGCGAGGACGCGCGGACGAAGCGGGCATGCACGGGCCGCTACTCTCGACGGAACCCGCCGGCGTGCCGGACACCTACTGACGCGCACGCCTCACGCGCACCGCTACGTCGCGGCCTGCGCCAGCAACCAGTCGCGAAACGCCGCGAGCTTCGCCATGCCCGCGCACTCGGGGCGGTAGACGACGTAGTACGCGAGCGGCGACGCGAAATCGATGTCCGGAAACAGTCGCACGAGGCGCCCCGCCGCGAGGTCGTCGCGCGCCATCACGCTGCGTGCGAGCGCGACGCCGTGCCCGTCGATCGCCGCCTGCAGCACGGCCGCCGAGTTGTTGATCTGCATGCCGCGCGACACGTCGACATCCTTGACGCCCGCCCGCTGCAGCCACGTATCCCACGCGGGAAAACCGGTCTGGGTGTCCATCGACAGATCGTGGATCAGCGTTTCCCGCGCGAGGTCGGCCGGCCGCCGCAAGCGGCGCCGTTCTCCGGCCAGCTTCGGCGAGCACACCGGATAGACCTCCTCGTCCATCAGCTTGTCGGCCGCGAGCCCCGCCCAGTGCCCGGTGCCGTAGCGCACGCCGATGTCGATCCGCTGCGCGACGAAATCCACCGGTTTCAGATTGGTGTCGAGCCGCACGTCGGTGTCGGGCCAGCCGGCCTGGAAGCTCTCGATGCGCGGCAACAGCCATTTCGCGGCAAAGGCCGGACTGACGGCCACCGTCAGCACGCCGCTCGCCGATCCCTCCTTGAGCACCTCCAGCCCCAGCGCGAGCGTGTCGAAGCCAGTTCGGATGTGCGGCAGCGCGCGCTCGGCGGCTTCGGTCGGCACGAGCCGGATCCGGCCGCTCGTGCCGCGATGGAACAGCGGCGTGCCGAGCCACTCCTCCAGCGTCCGCACCAACTGGCCGACCGCCGCCGGCGTGACGTGCAGTTCGGCGGCCGCCGCGGAAAAGCTCTGGTGGCGGGCACTCGCCTCGAATGCGCGCAGCGCGTTGAGATGGACCGGTGATTTCATCGATGTAAAGATTTTCTTTCGTTGCCGAACACTTTATCTCGTTTGTCGAGAGAACTGAATAGGCGAAAAATCCGCATCAGATCGAAGGCTGACGCGATTCCCGCACCACGGCTCACAGGTCCCGCTTGATATCGGGACAGATGGTTTTTCTATCAGCTGACTTCCTCCGATCGCCAAGCATGGCGTGGGCGCGAACGACATCGTCGCGCGCTGCCGTTCTTCAACCGCCGCCTGTCGATCGACGGGCGGACACGGAGTTTTTCAACATGAGCAACGCATTCAACGGCAGGAAGCTGCTGGTCGTCGGCGGCACCAGCGGCATGGGGCTGCAGACGGCACGGACGATTCTCGCCGCGGGCGGCAGCGCGGTGATCGTCGGCAATCGCCCGGCGAAGACCGAGGAAGCGCGCAAGGAACTGGCGTCGCTCGGCGACGTACACGCGCTGACCGCGGACCTCTCGGACGACGCCGGCCTGGCCGCCCTGCTCGCACGCATCGACGCGGAGCATGCGGACGTCGACCTGCTGGTCAACGCGGCCGGCGTGTTCTTCCCGAAGCCGTTCCTTGAACACCAGGAATCCGACTACGACCAGTACATGAAGCTGAACAAGGCGACCTTCTTCATCACGCAAAAGGTCGCGGCCAACCTGGTGGCGAAGGGCCGCCCCGGCGCGATCGTCAATATCGGTTCGATGTGGGCGAAACAGGCGATCGCCGCGACACCGTCGTCCGCGTATTCGATGGCCAAGGCCGGCCTTCATTCGCTGACGCAGCACCTCGCGATGGAATTGGCGCCGAAGGGCATTCGCGTCAACGCGGTTTCGCCGGCGGTGGTGCAGACGCCGATCTACGAAGGCTTCATTCCGAAGGCCGACGTGCACGCGGCGCTGCAGGGCTTCAACGGCTTCCATCCGATCGGCCGCGTCGGCACGCCGGAGGACGTCGCCGAAGTCGTCGCGTTCCTGCTGTCGGACAAGGCGGGCTGGGTCACGGGCGCGATCTGGGACGTGGACGGCGGCGTGATGGCCGGCCGCAACTGACCCGCGCAGCCGATCACGCCGGCGGCCAGCCGCCGCCGGGAATTCCCTACTGAACAGGTGCAACAATCATGATGCAAGACTGGAACCTCTACCGCGAAGCGCTGCTGCAGCGCGTCGGTGACTATGCAAAACAGAGCGGAGACGTGATGCGCGGCCTCGCGACGATCGAGAACGCGGCAATCAAGACCGGCCAGCTCGAGCCGAAGATTCATGAACTGATCGCGCTGGCGGTGGCCGTCACCACCCGCTGCGACGGCTGCATCTCCGTGCACACGAAGAAGGCCGTCGAGCATGGCGCGACGCTCGCCGAAATCTCCGAAGCGCTGGGCGTCGCCATCTCGCTGAACGCAGGCGCCGCGCTGACTTACTCGGCACGCGTGCTCGAAGCGCACGCGCAACTGCCGACCCCCTGAGTCGACCGCGGTCGCGATGAAGCTGGCAGCCCCGATGGTTCGGGGCTGCCCGCGCGCGGCGCACCGGCAGACCGACGTCCGTCAGGCCGGCACGTCCGTCGGATCGCGCGCCGCATCGCGCAACCCGTCGCGTGCGCTCTCGTGCCGCGTGTGGATCCTGTACGCGACGAACACCACGCCGACCCACACCGCCGAGACGATCAGCGACATCCGCATGTCCGGCAGGATCGCGATGCAGATCATGACCGCCGCGACGAACAGCAGCGCCAGGTAGTTGCTGTACGGATAGAACGGCATCCGGTACGCGATCTTGTCCGCGTCGCCATTGCGCATCCGGATCTTGCGGAACTTCAGGTGGCTGATCACGATGGAGCCCCACGCACACACCAGCGCGAACACCGTCACCGACGAGAACAGCTCGAATGCCTGCTCCGGCATGATGTAGTTCAGCAGCACGCCCGCGAACATCGTTGCGAACACCATCAGGATCGCGCGATGCGGCACCTTGCGGTGGTTGACCACGCCGAGGAATGCCGGCGCATTCTTCTGCAGCGACAGGTTGTAGAACGTGCGGCTGTTCGTGAACACGCTCGCGTTCACGGCCGACAGCACGGCCATGATCACGACGAGATTCATGATGCTCGCCGCCGCCGGAATGCCGATCTTCGTGAACACGTCGACGAACGGGCTGCCCCTGGTCGTCAGCGACGTCCACGGAAACACCATCAGCAGCACCGCGATCGCGCCGACATAGAAAATCAGCAGGCGCCAGAACGTCGAGTTGACGGCCTTCGGCATCGTCGTCTTCACATCCTTCGCTTCGCCGGCCGCCAGCCCGAGATTCTCGACACCGCCGAACGAGAACGCGACCATCACGATCGCCAGGAACGTGCCGCCCAATCCCTTCGCGAAGAAGCCGCCGTGCGCGACGAGGTTGTGATAACCGATCGGCACGCCGTTGTTGCCGATGCCGAACAGGATCATGCCGGCGCCGAACAGGATCATCGCGACGATCGCCACCACCTTCACCAGCGCGAACCAGAACTCAGCCTCGCCGTATATCTTGACGCCGATGATGTTGACGCAGAACATCAACGAGACCGCCGCACCCGCCGTCACCCAGATCGGAATCGCCGGGAACCAGAAATGCACGTAGTTCCCCAGCGCGTTCAGGTCCGCGGCACTCGTCGCGAGCAGGAAGATGAAGGCGTTCCACCCGTTCAGGAAACCGGCGAACCGGTGAATGTAGCGGTTCGAATACGACACGTACGAGCCCGACACGGGCTCCTCGACGGCCATCTCGCCAAGCGCCCGCATCACGAAGTAGATCGCGATCGCCGCGAGCGCATAGACCAGCAGGATGGCCGGCCCGGCCGTGCGGATCGCCCACGACGAACCGTAGAACAGCCCCGTGCCGATCGCGCCGCCAATCGCGATCATCTGGATGTGCCGGTTCGATAGATCACGTTTCAGGTCTTCCCGTTCGTATGCCGGGGTCTGGTCATCTTGCTTCATGTCGCCTCCATGGGGGTTGTCGTGTATTCGTATGGGTATGTCCGGCCGATGGTCTTCATGACCACGCCGTCCGCGCGAGGATGTCGCGGTGCGGATGCCGGGTAATTCCGCATCCCGCTGCTTTAAAATTCGCAGTACTGATATAAATGTCCGGTTCCATCGCGATCAGCCCGCTTCATCGTCACGTTTGCTGCGCGGGCCAGTCGGCCGTTATCGCGGCGCGATGCCCGTCGGCATCGCACCGGATAACCCGTGTCCCGTCAGCCGCTGTTGCGGACGTTCCCGTCGGCGCCGCCGCGTGCGACGCGGTTCAAAGCGCGGCCAGCGCGTTGGCGAGGCGATCGATCGCGTCGTCGATCACGGCGCGCGGGCACCCGAGGTTCGCACGCATGTAGCCGTGCCCGTCGAGGCCGAACTTCTGTCCCTTGTCCAGCCAGATCCGGGCCTTGATCAGCATGAACCGGTTGAGCACGTCGGCATCCATGCCGAGCCCGCGACAGTCCATCCAGGACAGGTAGAGCGAGTCCGCGGGAAGGACTTCGATCCTCGACGTCATCCCGTGGATCGCATTGCGGAAATGGGCGTGGTTGTCGCGAAGGTACGGCAACAGCGCGTCGAGCCAGGGCTCGCCGTGCGTATAGGCGGCCTCCGCCGCGACCATGCCGAGCGTGTTCACCGACTGATACATGTTCCGGTCGAACTGCCGCCGCAACGCGTCGCGCACGCGGCGGTCCGGCACGAACAGGTTCGCGCTCTGCAGGCCCGGCAGGTTGAACGTCTTGCTCGGTGCCGTGCACGTGATGCTGTTGCGTGCGAACGCGTCGCCGAGCGATGCGAACGGCACATGCCGCTTCGACGGATTGAGGATCAGGTCCTGGTGAATCTCGTCCGAGATCACCAGCACGCCGCGCCGCGCGCAGATTTCGCCCATCGCGCGCAGTTCGCCTTCGCTCCACACGTTGCCGGTTGGGTTGTGCGGATTGCTCAGGATGAACAGCCGCGTGTCGTCGCGGATCGCGGCCTCGAACGTCTTCTCGTTGAAACGGTAAGCCGTTCCGGCACGCTCGAGCGGCGCGAGCGCCAGCCGACGCCCGTTCAGCAGCACGTCGTCGTGAAAATGCGCATAGACCGGCGGCTGGATCAGAACGGTCTCGCCCGGCGCGGAAAACGCCTGGATGGCCGTCTTCAGCGCCGTGATGACGCCGCTCGACTGCAGCACCCATTCCGGGTCCACGTGCCATCCGAACCGCTTTGCCTGCCAGTCGACGACGGCGCGTACGTAGCTGTCGGTCGCGCCGCACGAATAACCGAAAATGCCGTATTCGACCGCGTCGTGCAGCGCATCGATGACGGGCTGCGGCGCGCGAAAATCCATGTCCGCGACCCACATCGGCAACGGATCGGCCGCGTGTTCGTCGGCGGCGAGGAGCCGCTCGCCGAACGCCCATTTCAGGGAATTGGCGTGCCTGCGCTCGACGACTTCGTCGAAGATCGACGCCGCGTTGCCGGTCGCGGCACCACGACCGGGCCATTCCAGATGTGCCTGCATGCTCGATTTCACTCGCGATAGGACGGCCCGCCGACGGCGTGGCTTCGTATGGCGACTAGAGTAGCAGCGCGAATTTCCGGGCAACAATGGTATCTTTTCATGATGCAGTGAGCGCTGCTCATGGATGGCCGCACGCCTCCCCGGGCCCTGCTTTTCAGATCGCCGGCACCGCCCGGAAACGGGAAGCCTCGTTGTACGCGGCCACCGTCGCCATCGCCTCCACGAGCCGTACCGGCAAATTCGCACCGCTCATCGAATCCGCATGACCGGCCGGGTCATCCAACCCGCGCCGCATCGAGGAGAAGTTTGAATGTTTTCGTGGTTTGAACGGCGTTTGCCGACATTCCCGCTCGAGGATCCCGCCACGCCGCCGAAGGGGTTCTTCTCGTTCGTCTGGGCATGCACGAAAGGCGCGCGCGGCTGGATCCTGCTGATCGCGCTGACCTCCGCCGCACTCGCCGCGTACGAAGCCGCGCTGTTCGCAATGATGGGGCGCGTGGTCGACTGGCTTTCAGCCGCGACGCCGGCCGACTTCGGCAGCCGCCATGTCGGCACGCTCGCCGGCTTCGCGGCGATCCTCGCGTGCAGCGCGCCGCTGATCGCGCTGCATACGATGGTCAAGCACCAGGTGCTCGCGATCAACTTCCCGATGCGGCTGCGCTGGCTGTTTCATCGGCTGATGCTCGACCAGAGCCTGTCGTTCTATGCGAACGAATTCGCGGGCCGCGTGACGACCAAGATCATGCAGACCGCGCTCGCGGTGCGCGACGCGCTGTTCATGTCGGTCGACGTCGTGATCGGCGTCGCCGCGTACCTGATCGGCATTCTCGCGCTCGCGGCCAGCTTCGACTGGCGGCTGATGATTCCGCTCGTGCTGTGGGCGCTCGGCTATGGCGCCGCCTGTGCGTTCTTCGTGCCGCGCCTCGGGCGCGTCGGCAGCCAGCAGGCGGATGCGCGCGCGCTCATGACCGGCCGCATCACCGACGCCTATTCCAACATCACGACCGTGAAGCTGTTCTCGCACACGCGCCGGGAAGCCGATCACGCGCGGCGCGCGATGGAGGCGTTCAAGGCGACCGGCGATGCGCAGATGCGGCTCGTCAGCGCGTTCGAGGTCGTCAACCACGTGCTGTCGACGCTGCTGCTGGTCGGCTCGAGCGGCCTCGCGCTCTACCTGTGGATGCGCGGCGAGGCGAGCGCGGGCGTGGTCGCGGCCGTGATCGCGATGGCGCTGCGCCTGTCGAGCTATTCGCACTGGATCATGTGGGAGATGACCGAGCTGTTCGAGAACGTCGGCACGATCCAGGACGGCATCAATACGCTGACGAAACGGCGCAGCGTGGTCGATGCGCCGGACGCGAAGGCGCTCGCCGTGCAACGCGGCGGCATCGTGTTCGACAACGTGCGCTTCGCGCACGACGACAACGACACGCCGGTGTTCGACGGGCTGAACCTGACGATCCGCCCGGGCGAGCGGATCGGCCTGATCGGCCGCTCGGGGGCCGGCAAATCGACGCTCGTGAACCTGCTGATGCGCTTTTACGACGTGGACGGCGGCACGATCCGGATCGACGGGCAGGACATCGCGCACGTGACGCAGGACAGCCTGCGCGCCGCGATCGGGATGGTCACGCAGGATACGTCGCTGCTACACCGGACGATGCGCGAGAACATCCTGTACGGCCGCCCCGACGCGACCGAACGCGAGATGCACGACGCAGCGGTGCGCGCGGAGGCGTCCGACTTCATCGACCGGCTGCGCGACCGGCACGGGCGCAGCGGCTACGACGTCGAGGTCGGCGAGCGCGGCGTGAAGCTGTCGGGCGGCCAGCGGCAGCGCGTCGCGATCGCGCGCGTGATGCTCAAGGACGCGCCGATCCTCGTGCTGGATGAAGCGACCAGCGCGCTCGACTCCGAAGTCGAAGTGGCGATCCAGCGCAGCCTCGACAGCCTGATGAGCGGCAAGACGGTGATCGCGATCGCGCACCGGTTGTCGACGATCGCGGCGATGGACCGGCTGATCGTGCTCGACGAAGGGCGCATCGTCGAGGAAGGCACGCACGCCGAACTGCTGCAGGCAGGCGGCATCTATGCGGCGCTGTGGACGCACCAGAGCGGCGGGTTCCTCGGTGAGACGGCGGATGCGGAAGGGGCGGCGCAGTAATGCGCAAGGGGCAGGCGACCGCCCGCCTGCCCCCCGCCCGCATCACAACCGCACGATCGTCGATTTGAGCTCGGTGTATTTTTCGAGCGCGTGCAGCGACTTGTCGCGACCGTTGCCCGACTGCTTGTAGCCGCCGAACGGGAAGTTCATGTCGTCGCCGCCGTCGCCGTAGCAGTTGACCCATACGGTGCCGGCACGCAGGCGCCGCGCGACCGTGTGTGCCGTCGCGAGGTCGGCCGACCACACGGCCGCCGCGAGCCCGTACTCGGTATCGTTGGCGATGCGTACGGCCGTATCGACGTCGTCGAACGCGATCACCGACAGCACCGGCCCGAAGATCTCCTCGCGCGCGATCGTCGCCTGCGCGTCGACCTCGAACACGGTCGGCTCGACATAGAACCCGCCCGTGTCCTCGCGCACACGCGCACCGCCCGTCACGAGGCGCCCTTCCTCCCGTCCGATGCCGATGTAGCGCATCACGCGCTCGAGCTGCGCACGATCGACGATCGCGCCCATCGCCACCGCGGGATCGAGCGGATGCCCCGGTGCGAAGCGCCGCGACGCGGCGACCAGCCTGTCGACGAACGCATCCTTGATGTCGCGATGCACGAGCAGGCGCGAACCCGCCGTGCACACTTCCCCCATGTTGAAGAAGATCGCATCGGCCGCCGCCTGCGCGGCGCGATCGAGGTCCGGGCAATCGGGCAGCACGAGGTTCGGCGACTTGCCGCCCAGCTCGAGCCACACGCGCTTCAGGTTCGATTGCGCGGCGCACGCCATGATCTGCTGCCCGGTGCGCGCCGAGCCGGTGAACGCGATGCAGTCGACGTCGCGATGCAGCGCCAGCAGCCGTCCCGGCTCGGCGCCGCCGGGCACGACGCTGAACACGCCGGGCGGCACACCGGCGTCGCAGGCGAGTTGCGCGACGCGGATCGCGGTCAGCGGCGACTTCTCGGACGGCTTGAGCACGACGCTGTTGCCGGCCGCGAGCGCCGGCGCGAATTTCCACGCGGCCATCAACAGCGGAAAATTCCACGGCACGACCGCCGCGACGACGCCGATCGGCTCGCGCGTGACGAGTCCGACGAGATGACGGTCGGCCGGCACGACCTCGCCGCCGACCTTGTCGATCGCCTCGGCGTACCAGTCGACGCAATGCGCGGCGGCCGGCACGTCGATGGCCGTGGTGTCGGCAATCGGCTTGCCGGTGTCGAGCGTTTCGAGCAGCGCAAGTTCGTCGCGATGCTCGCGCATCAGCGCCGCCCAGCGCTGCAGCACGGCCTTGCGGGCACGCGGATTCATGCCGGCCCACGCCTGCGCGTCGAACGCGCGGCGCGCGGCCGCCACGGCCGCATCGACGTCGTCGGCGCCGCAGTCGGCCACGTGCGCGAGCACGCGGCCGTCGATCGGACTCACGCACGCGAAGGTCGCTCCGCTGTGCGCGTGGCGCAGGTCGCCGTCGATGAACGCGCGCGCCTCGATCCGCAGCACGGCCGCGCGGGCCTGCCAGTCTTCAAATGTGGATGGATTCATGGGTGTTCCTTTCCGGTCAATGGTCGGTCATCACGATCCGGTCACCGGATCGATCGGCGTGAACGTGCCGGCGCGCGCCTCGATTGCCTCGCCGGCGGCGAGGCACAGCGCCTCCTGGAAGCGCCCGGCGACGAGTTGCACGCCCGTCGGCACGCCGTCGCGCACGCCGGTCGGCACCGACAGCCCCGGCAGCCCGAGCAGCGCGGTCGCCAGCAGCGGCCCCTGCATGGCGACGATGTGGCGCATCGCGTCATCGCCGTGTTGATCGGCATCGATCGCGAACGGCTGCGCACACGACACCGGCATCAGCAGCAGCGGGTAACGCGTGAAGAACTGCTGCCAGTCGCGCAGCAGCGCGGTCCGCCGCGCCAGGCCGTTCATGTAGCCGGCGAGGTCGAGCGGCGACGCGAGGCTGCGCTGGCTCGCGAACGCGGTCCGGATCGCCGCGTCGCCGTGCTGCATGATCACGTCGCCGAGCCCGCCGCGCGCTTCGTTCGTCACGAGGTCGAGCCAGAGCGCGCACGCTTCGGCGACCCGCGGCGGTTGCGCTTCCTCGACGACGCAGCCCGCCTCTTCCAGCCAGCGCGCGGCCTGCCGGACCGCTTCGGCGACCACCGGGTCGGAGGGCACGCCCGGCAGCGCCGGACACACGGCAACCCGTACCGGGAACGTCGCGTCGCGACCGGCCGGCGCGACCGGCATCCACCACGCATCGCGCGCGTCGCCCACCGCCATCGCGTCGAGCGCGAGGCGCAGGTCGCCGATCGTGCGCGCCAGCGGCCCTTGCACGGACGCGAGCTGCACGGCGAGCGTACGGTCCTTCGATTGCGTCGGGTTGTAGGCCGGCACGCGGCCGGTGCTCGGCCGCAACCCCGCGACGCCGCATGCGTAGGCCGGGTAGCGGATCGAACCGCCGAGATCGTTGCCGTGCGCGATCGCGCCGATGCCGGCGGCGACCGCGGCGGCCGCGCCGCCGCTGGAGCCGCCCGGCGTCAGCGACGGATTCCACGGATTCGACGTGCGGCCGTGCAGGTCGTTGTCGGTGAACCACCGATACGAAAACGCCGGCGCATTGCTGCGCCCGATCACGATCGCACCGGCGTTGCGCAGGTTCGCGGTCACCGGGCTGTCTTCCTGCGCGAGCAGACCGGCAAATGCACGCACCCCGTTCGTCGTCGCGCGGCCGGCCGTGTCGACGTTGATCTTCACCGTCACCGGCACGCCGTGCAGCGGGCCGACCGGCGCGCCGCGCGCGATCGCGGCATCGGCTTCGGATGCCGCCTGCAACGCGCTGTCGGCCAGCACGTCGACGATCGCGTTGATGACGGGGTTCACCTGCTCGAGCCGCTGCAGGCAGCTGTGCACGAGTTCCGTCGACGACACGTCGCGCCGCGCGACGTACGCGGCCATCTCGGCCGCGCTCAGACGCCACAATTCCTGGGTCATGGGATGCTCCTCGTTGATGTTTCGATCGAATGGATTCAGCCTCGCGCTACGCACGCGACGGCTCGGCCTGCGGCGCATGCGACGCGTAGATCTTCCGGCACGTCTCGACGACCTCCCACGTGCCGCGAAAACCCGGCGGAATCACGAAGCGGTCGCCGGCGCGCAGCACGCGCTCGCCGCCGTGCGCATCGCGCACGATCGCGACGCCGCTCAGCATCTCGCAGTACTCCGACTCGTCGTAGTCGATCGTCCAGCGTCCGGGCGTGCATTCCCAGATCCCGCAACTGAACTGCCCGCACGGGCTGATGTAGTGATGCGACAGTGTCTGCATCGGATTGCCGTCGAGCAGCAGCCCGGCCGGCACGCGGCTTTGCGTGAGTCGGGCCGGCGCCTGCATCAGGTCGACGAGATGGGTGACGTGGGTCATGAATGCCTCCAGCGCATGAATGAATGGTTCAAAACGATTCGTTGCCGTGCGGTCGAGCAAGCCGCGCCGCACGGGTCAAAGCAGATCCCTCGTCCGGTGCCACGCCATCGCGAGCGCCAGCATCGGCGTGCGCAGCGCGCGGCCGCCCGGAAAGTCGCGATGGCGAATGCGGCCGAACAGGTCGAAACGCGCAGCCTGTGCGTCGATCGCTTCCGCGATCAGCCGCCCCGCGAGACCGGTCACGTTCACGCCGTGTCCGGAGAAACCTTGCGCGAAATACACGGTCGGCTCGAGCCGCCCGAAATGCGGCGCGCGATTCATCGTCGCGTCGATCAGGCCGCCCCACGCGTAGTCGATCCGCACGTCGGCGAGCTGCGGGAACGTCTTCAGCATGTCGTGCCGCATCGCCTTCGCGAGATCGCGCGGGGTGCGCGTCGAGCTGCTCGCCTTGCCGCCCCACAGCAACCGGCGATCGCGCGTCAGCCGGAAATAGTCGAGCGCCGAATTGCAGTCGCTGATCGCCGCGTCGGCCGGCATCGTTTCGGCCGCGCGTGCGTCGCCGAGCGGCTCCGTCGCGATCACGTAGGTCGCCACCGGGATGATCTTGCGTGCGAGCGCCGGCGCCAGCTGCCCGAGGTACGCATTGCCGGCCAGCACGACGTAGCGGGCGTCCACGTGGCCGCGCGCGCACCTGACGCGGTGGTACGGCGCGGCGCGCTCGAGCGCGAGCGCCGGCGTGTCCTCGTGGATCGTCACGGCGGCCGCGCGCGCCGCGCGTGCGAGGCCGAGCGTGTAGTTCAGCGGATGCAGGTGGCCGCTGCCTTCATGACGCAGGCCGCCGACGTAGCGGTCCGAAGCGACGAAGCGCCGCATGTCGGCACGTTCGACGATGTCGTAGCCGCGATAGCCGAAGCGGCTCGCCGCGGTGTCGCGCCATTTGCGCAGCGCGTCGATGTGGCGCCGCTTGTTCGCGGCCGTCAGATAGCCGATGGTCAGGTCGCAATCGATGCCGTGGCGCGCGACCCGCTGCCGGACGAGATCGACCGATTCGAGCCCCATCGCCCATATCTGCCGCACGTCGTCGTCCGGCAGATAGGCCGAGAACGTATCGATGTCGCACGAGTACCCGGCGATCAACTGGCCGCCGTTGCGACCGCTGGCGCCCCAGCCGATCCGCGACGCCTCGACGAGCACGACCGAATGGCCGCGCTCGGCGAGATCGAGCGCCGCGCTCAGGCCGGTGAGCCCGCCGCCGATCACGCACACGTCGGCCGACACGGCGCCGTCGAGCGACGGATGGCGGGTTCGGTCGTTGGCGGTATCTGCATAGTACGACTGAATATGTTGCTGATTTTCGAACTTGAGCATGAGTGACAATCGCTAACGGCGTCGCGTCAGAACGCGTAGATGAGTTGGGTCGCGAGCAGGTCGTTCGACTTCGCGTACGACCCGTCGTGACGCAGGAATACCTTGTTGCTCGCCCAGTCGTGCCGATACTCGACCTTGACCGTCACTTGCTGGGTCGGATAGAACAGCAGGTCGAATGCTGCCGCCTGCCGCGTCGCGCCCTTGCACTCGAAGCCGACGCCGCCGTTCGCCTTCGACATCGCGAGGCAGTCCGCGTCGATGCCGAAGCCGTTGTACGGATCCATCCCGTTGCCGTTCAGGCCGATCGACGATCCGCCGCCGCCGTTCCTGCGGTTGACGAGCAGGTCATAGCGCAGCGTCGCGCCCATGCGGCCGACCACCGGCACGTTGAACTTGCGATGCGCGAGCAGCGACAACCCGAACCACTGCGCAAGCCCGCCGTTGAACGCGCCGTGCTGCTGCTGGCCGTAGTCGAACTCCGCGTTGTACTGCGCATCGGCGAGCGTGTAGGTCGCATCGGCTTCCGCGAAGAAAAACGTGCCGTATGCGCCGGGCGCATTGCCGCCCACGCCGTAATGCACGTTGCCGGTGGCCGGGTCGATCGCGCTCGGCAGCGTCTGGCGGCCGATGTTGATCGACCCGCCGATATCGAGCGCGCTGCCGCGCATGTAGTCGACGCGCGCGGTGAAGGTGGGCACCTTGTTGCTCGTCGTGATCGGATCGCCGAGTGCGTTCACGCCGGTCTGCGTGACGGCGCCCGCGCTGCGGAACTGCTCGTTGCCGACGAAGAACTTCCACGCCCACTGCCCGCTCGGGCTCAGGTAGTTGATGCCCGCGCCGATCGACGAACCCGGATCCGAGAAGTCGTACAGCAGGTTGTGCGTGAGCGTGAGCATCTGGTTCGACTGCTGGTACTCGTAGCCGCCGAAGCCGAGCACCAGCCCGCCGATGAACGCGGTCGTGCCCGACAGCGGCACCGTGACAACGGCCGTGTTCACGATGTCGAGACCGCTCGCGCCGCTGCCCGTCATCATCGACAGGCCGGCGCCGCGGTTCGGCATCAGCGTGATTTCGGCGGACGGCGCGCTCGGCCCGACCCCGAACGTCTTCTTGATGTCGAGGAAGACGTCGCCGAACGTGCTGTTGTAGTAGGTGTACGCGCTCTCGTGGTTCGCGAACTGGAACGACGACGTGCCGGCGCCCCGGTTGTACACGTAGGTCGGATCGAGGTAGCCGGTCACCGACAACCCGGCGATCGGGCCGGTGCGCGCGGCGTCGGTGAGCGAGTCGACCTTCAGCTGCTGGTTCGCGACCTGTTGACGGATCTCGGTCACGTCGTCGTTGGTCAGCACCGCAGGCGCGTGCCCGTAGCCGGACGCCGACGGGTCGGCCACGGGCGTACTCGTCGCCGCAGCCGACGAAGCCAACGAAGGCGGCGCGGCCGCCGGTTTCGCGGCGAGTTGCGATTGCAGCGCGCTCATCTGCCGCTGCAGCACGGCGAGCTGCTGTTGCAGCACCCTGATCTGCTCGGCGCTCGAACTCGCGACGGCCAACCCCGGCAACGCACCGGCAATCAGCGCGCACAGCATCTTCTTTTTCATCCAACGTCTCCTTGTCGTTCTTCACTTCACGGGATGCGGTGCGGGATCGCGGCGCGCGTGCACGGCCGACGTGCGAGCGGGCGGCGACACCGCCGGTGCAGACGGTGCGTCCGGCGCGCAGGCCGCGTGCCACGCACGGGCGTCGCGGGCTTGCCGTCGCTCGCGGGCCAGCATCGAGCGGTTCACGACGACGACGCCGATCGTCACGACCGTGATGAACACCGTCGCGAGCGCGTTCATCTCCGGGTTCAATCCGAGCCGCACGCGCGAGAACACGACGAGCGGCAGCGTCGTCGAACCGGGGCCCGACAGGAAGGCGGAAAGAATGACGTCGTCGATCGACACGGTGAACGCGAGCAGCCAGCCGGACACCAGCGCCTGCGCAATCAGCGGCAGCGTGATCACGAAGAACACTTTCAGCGGCCGGGCACCGAGGTCGAGCGCGGCTTCCTCGATCGAGCGATCGAGCTCCTTCACGCGCGACTGCACGATCACCGCGACGAACGACAGGCACAGCATCACGTGGCCGATCCAGATCGTCAGCCAGCCGCGCCCGGCGGGCCAGCCGAAGGTCTGCTGCATCGCGACGAACAGCAGCAGCAGCGAGATGCCCTGGATCACTTCGGGAATCACCAGCGGCGCGTTGATCATTGCCGCATAGAGCGTGAAGCCGCGAAAGCGCCCTATGCGGGCCAGCACGAAGCCGGCCCAGGTGCCGATCGCGACCGACGCGGTCGCCGTCAGCACCGCGATCTTCAGCGACAGCCACGCGGCGGTGAGCAGCTCGTCGTCATGCAGCAGCGCGCCGTACCAGCGAAACGAGAAGCCGGACCACACCGTCACGAGCTTCGACGCGTTGAACGAATAGACGACGAGGCTCGCGATCGGCACGTACAGGAACAGGAAGCCCACGCCCAGCACGCAGGCGAACAACAGGCGATTCGCGCGGGTCATGAGCGCCCCTCCGCTTCGGCCTGGCTGTAATGGAGCAGCGCCATCGGCACGAGCAGCAGCGCCACCATCGTCACCGTCACCGCGGACGCCATCGGCCAGTCCATGTTGTTGAAGAACTCGTCCCACATGACGCGGCCGAGCATCAGCGTGTTCGCGCCGCCGAGCAGTTCCGGGATCACGTATTCGCCGACGGCCGGGATGAACACGAGCAGGCTGCCCGCGACGATCCCGTTCCGCGACAGCGGCAGCGTGATGCGCCAGAACGCGGACCACGGCGTCGCGCCGAGATCGTGCGCGGCCTCGAGCAGCGTCAGGTCCAGCTTCACGAGGTGCGCATAGAGCGGCATCACCATGAACGGCAGGTACGAATAGACCATCCCGACGTAGACGCCCGCGTCCGCGTGATAGAGGCGCAGCGGCGCAGCGATCACGCCGAGCGCCACCAGCGCGCGATTCAGCAGGCCGTCGTCCTTCATGATCCCGACCCACGCATAGACGCGAATCAGGAACGACGTCCAGAACGGCAGCATCACGGCCATCATCAGCAGGTTGCGGCGTGCCGGCGCCGCGCGGGCGATGCAGTACGCGATCGGATAGCCGGCGAGCAGGCACATCAGCGTCGACGCGGCGGCCATCTTCAGTGAACTGACGTAGGTTTTCAGATACAGGTCGTCCTGCAGCAGCAGCGCGTAATGCTTCAGCGACAACACGAGCTGGACCGTGCCGGCTTCCAGCCGTGCGAGCGCGGTATACGGCGGAATGCCGAGCATCTGGTCCGCGAAGCTGATCTTCAGCACCAGCACGAACGGGAGCGCGAAGAAGATCGTGAGCCACAGGAACGGCACGCCGATCGCGACGTTGCGGCCCGACGGCAGGAAGCGCGACAGCGCGGCGAAGCGGCCGCGGCGCCTCGACGCCGGTGTCGCGGCGGCTGCACCGGCGGAAACCGGCGCGGACGGAGTGGAAGCGGAGGTTCTCATCATGTCGTCCTCACTGCGTCAGCACGACGCCGCTGGCCGGCGACCACGACACGAACACGTCGTCGTTCCACGACGGCGCGCCGTCGTGCAGCAGATGCGAGCTCGACAGGTTCGATACGACCGTCTTGCCGCTCGGCAAACGCACGTGATACAGCGAGTAGCTGCCCATGTACGCGATGTCGGTCACGACGCCGCGCGCCCAGTTGTGATGCGAGCCGGGTTTGTCGCGCGACACATGCACGCGCTCGGGCCGCACCGAGATGCCGACGGGCATCCCCAGCGGCCCGGTCACGCCGTGGCTCACAACCATGCGCGCTTCGAGATCGTCGCTTTCGACGAAGATGTGATCGGGCTCGTCCTCGACCACCCGTCCTTCGAACAGATTCGTCGAGCCGATGAACTCGGCCGAGAAGCGGCTGTTCGGGTATTCGTACACTTCGCCGGGCGTGCCGATCTGCACGATCTTGCCTTCGCTCATCACCGCGAGGCGGCTCGCCATCGTCATCGCCTCTTCCTGGTCGTGCGTGACCATTACGCAGGTCACGTCGACCTTCTCGATGATGTTCACCAGTTCGAGCTGGGTCTTCTGGCGGATCTTCTTGTCGAGCGCGGACATCGGTTCGTCGAGCAGCAGCAGCTTCGGGCGCTTGACGAGCGAGCGGGCCAGCGCGACGCGCTGCTGCTGGCCGCCGGACAGCTGGTGCGGCTTGCGCTTCGCGTACTTGCTCATCTGCACGAGCGCGAGCGCGTCGGCCACGCGTTCCTTGATCTCGTTCTTCGGCGTGCCTTCCTGCTTCAGCCCGAACGCGACGTTCGACTCGACCGACATGTGCGGGAACAGCGCGTATGACTGGAACATCATGTTCACCGGGCGGCGGTACGGCGGCAGCGACGCGAGGTCTTCACCGTCGACGAGGATCTTGCCGGAGGTGGCCGTCTCCAGCCCGGCGAGCATGCGCAACAGCGTCGACTTGCCGCAGCCCGAGCTGCCGAGCAGCGCGAACAGCTCGTTCTTCGCGATCGTCAGGTTCACGTTGTCGACGGCGGTGCTGTCGCCGAACTTCTTCACGACGTTTTCGATGCGCACGAACGTGTCGTGCGCGGGCCGGCTGCGATGGCCGGTGGCGGCCGGCCGGGCGTATGCGATGGAGTCCATGATCGTCGCCCTCAACCGCCCGACTTCAGCTGCAGCCACAAACGGTTCTGCATCCGCGCGATGTCGGCGCTGCGCGGCATCGCAAGCGACGTCTTCGCGAGCGTGCCGTCCGGCAGGTAGATGCCCGAATCCTGCGCGATCGCCGGCGTCACGAACGATTTCGCGGCCTTGTTCGCGCTCGGATAGAAGATCTCGTTCGTGATCGCCGCGTTGGTCTTCGGCTCCTCGATGTAGTTGATCCACTTCAGCGCCGCTTCCGGGTGCGGTGCGTCCTTCGGAATCGCCATCACGTCGAACCACAGCAGGCCGCCTTCCTTCGGATTCACGTAACGGATTTCGTACGAGCGCTTCGCGTCGAGCGTGCGCCGTCGCGCGACGCTGACGTCGCCGGACCAGCCGAGCACGACGCACACGTCGTTGTTCGCGAGATCGTCCGCATAGCCGGCCGAGCTGAACTGCGTCACGTACGGGCGGATCTTCTTCAGCACGTCGTAGGCGGCCTGGTAGTCGGCCGGATTCTTGCTCTCCGGATCCTTGCCGAGGTACTGCAGCGCGGCCGCGAACGCGGCGTCCGGCGCATCGAGCAGCGAGATGCCGCAGCCTTTGAGCTTCGCCGCGTTCGCGGGATCGAACAGCAGTGCCCAGCTGTCGGTGGGCGCGTTCTCGCCGAGCCGCTTTTTCACTGCGTCAACGTTGTAGCCGATGCCCGTCGTGCCCCAGGCCCACGGCACACCGTACTGATTGCCCGGATCGGCCTTCGCGATCATCTTCATCAGCACCGGATCGAGATTCGCGAGATTCGGCAGCTTCGACTTGTCGAGCTTCTGGTACACGCCGGCCTGGATCTGCTGGGCGAGATAGTTCGACGTCGGCACGACGATGTCGTAGCCCGAGCTGCCTGCGAGCAGCTTGGTCTGCAACGTGTCGTCGCTGTCGTAGCTGTCGTAGCGCACCTTGATGCCCGTCTGCTTCTCGAAGTTGGGCACCGTGTCGTTCGCGATGTACTGGGACCAGTTGTACACGTTCAGGTTGGCATCGCCCGCATGGGCAGGCCGGCTGGTCGCGAGGGCCAGCCCCGCGGACGTGACGAGCGCGGTGCACAGGGCCGCGCGACGACGGGAACGGATACGCATGGGGATTCTCCTTGTGATGGGTATCGGCCCTGGCGCCATGTCCGGGTCCGGACTCGCGTCAACGCCGTCAAGCGGTGTTCAGCACAAGGGTCAATGTAGAGATCGCGGCCCGCACCGTCAGTCGTGAAAACCGGGACAAACGTCATCGCCGTTCGCGGTCGTTTGGGTAGATTCCCGCGTAGGCAGTCGAAATTATTCGTGATACCTGTAGCGCCACCTGACTTCTTCGACATCCGACGCCATGAGCGCTGCGCTTTCCACTCCCGATCTCCCGCTGAGTCACGTCGCATTCGTGACGGATACGCTCGGCGATATCGCGCAAGCGATCGGGACGCCGCAGTTCATGCGCGCCGTGTACGACACGCTCGTGCGCTACGTCGATTTCGACGCGGTGCACCTCGACTACGAACGAAGCGCGGCGTCGGGCCGGCGCAGTGTCGGCTGGATCGGCAGCTTCGGCCGCGAGCCGGAGCTCGTCGCGCAGGTGATGCGCCACTACTACCGAAGCTATGCGAGTGAGGACCTCACGTATGCGGCCATCGACAGCGAAAGCGACACGCAGTTGCTGCAGGTGTCGTCGCAGCGGGTCGCAAGCGAGCTGCGGCACCTGTTCTTCGACGCCGGCGACATTCACGACGAATGCGTGATCGCGGGCGTGACGGGCGGCACGCGCTACTCGATTTCGATTGCGCGGTCGCGGCGGCTGCCGCCGTTTTCGCTGAAGGAACTGAGTGTGCTGAAGCAGCTGTCGCAGGTCGTGCTGCCGATGGCGTCCGCGCACAAGCGGCTGCTCGGCGCTGTCTGCGCGGACGAAGGGCCGCGCGACGAACTCGATCTCGACCGCGTCGCGCAATGGCTTCCGGAACTGCAGGAACGGCTGACCGCGCGCGAGATGCATGTGTGCGCATCGTTCATCCAGGGCATGACGTCGGCGGCGATCGCGCAGTCGATGGGGCTCAAGACGTCCACCGTCGATACCTACGCGAAGCGCGCGTTCGCGAAGCTCGGCGTCGATTCGCGCCGGCAGCTGATGGCGCTCGTGCTCAGGAATGCATCGCGTCGGCACGATGCGTGAGGGCCCGGCGGGCACGCCGCCTGACGGTTGCGCACGCATCCATCGCGGCCCCGCCTCATAACGATCCGACAATTTATTGGTTCCCTTGACGATGCGCCGTCCGTATCGTTCACCGACTCGTCAGACCTATCGACCAACGGGGGAATCCAACCATGAAACGAATCCGGACATTCGCGCTGCTCGCCCTGCCGGCCTCGCTCCATGCCGCCGGCGCGCACGCGCAAAGCAGCGTCACGCTGTACGGCATCGCCGATGCGGGTATCGCCTACGTGCACAACGTGCAGAACGCAAACGGCAGCAACGCGTCGAACCTCGTCAGGTTCAGCAGCGGCAACCTGTCCGGCAGCCGCTGGGGGCTGCGCGGCATCGAGGATCTCGGCGGCGGGCTGTCCGCGCTGTTCCAGCTCGAGAACGGCTTCAACCTCGGCACCGGCGCGCTCGGCCAGGGCGGGCGCGAATTCGGCCGCAAGGCCGTCGTCGGCCTCGCGAGCAACACCTACGGCACCGTGACGCTCGGCCGCCAGTACGATCCGGTCGTCGATCTCGTGCAGGGCCTCACCGAGGACAACTACTTCGGCGGCGTATTCGCAACGCCGGGCGACCTCGACAACTACGACAACAGCCTGCGCGTCAGCAACTCGGTGAAATACACGAGCCCGCTGATCTCCGGCTTCCAGTTCGCCGCGCTGTACGGCTTCGGCGGCGTCGCGGGCGCGACCGGCAACGGCCGCACCTACAGCTTCGGCCTGAGCTATGCGAACGGCCCGCTGTCGCTCGGCGCCGGCTACTTCTTCGCGAACGGCGGCTCGACGGTCGCGAGCGGCGTGCGCACGTGGTCGAGCAGTTCCGACACGCTGTTCAACACCGTGATCAACCAGGGCTTTTCGAGCGCGAAGTCGATCCAGATCGTGCGCGTGGCCGGCCAGTACGTGGTCGGGCCGGCGACCTTCGGCCTCGCGTATTCGAACACGCAGTACGGCGCGGACACGCTGTCGGCCTTCACGCAGAACGCGAAGTTCAACAACGGCTCGGCGTTCTTCAACTGGCAGTTCTCGCCGGCGCTGCGCGCGGGTGTCGGCTACAACTACACGTCGCTGACGGGCCCGGCCTCCGCGCACTACAACCAGGTGAACCTCGGCGCGGACTACGCGCTGTCGAAGCGCACCGACCTGTATGCGCTGGTCGGCTATCAGAAGGCGAGCGGCAATACGCTGAACGCGAGCGGCGCGATCGTGAAGGCCGCGGCATCGGTCGGCTCGTATGGCGTGAACTCCGGCACCGATACGCAGGAACTCGCGATCGTCGGCATCCGCCACAAGTTCTGACGGCGCACGTCGCCTCGTGCCGAGCCGGCGGACGCACGTCGCAGTGTGCGTCCGCCGCGCGCCGTGTTGCTCAGGTCTAATGCCGCCGCATCCCGCCGAATCCGTGGCCGCCGCCTACGAAGGCCGGGCCATGGTGAAAGCCCGCGCCCATCGGAACGCCGACGTGGCCGTGCCCGACCCCGTCGACGTGACTGAAGTGACCGAAGTGGTCGAAGTGATGGCGATGATGGAAGCGGTCGATGAAGACGAAACTCACGCCCGTGCCGACGAAAACCGCCGGCCCCCAGTACCACGGGTCGGTGTACGGATAGGCGGTGTCCGGATACCACACGATGCTGCCGTCCGGGCTTTGCACCATCTGCCAGGTGCCGTCGCTTTGCCGGCACGCACGCCCGACGATCTGCTGTTCCGTGCCGTCGATTTCCGCCTGCGCGACGACCGCACGGCAACGGGCGCCTTCGTCCGGCGAGTCGTCGTACGTTTGCGCAAGGACGCACACCGAACACCCGAGACAGACCACGCCCATCCCGAACCGAAACAAGTTGCACATGATCGGCTCCTGCATTGTTGCCCCCGACCATTCGACCCTTGGCGTCACGCACGGCGCCGGCTTCGTATAGGGTCACCCGACGATTGAACGACTGGGCACGGCGAATTATTCCAGGGGTCGTGATGCGAAAGCGCGACGCGGCAACCGCCGTCGATCAGGCGCGCGGCGAGCGCCGCACGATGCAGTAGACGCCAGCGGCGGTCACGCCGAAGGCCAGATGGGCGACCAGCGTGATCGCGCCGCGTACCGGAACGAACCACGGAAAGATCGCGGTGAACGCGTGCAGGTTGACGCCATAGAGAACGAGTCCGAACACGCCGCCCGCGAGCAGCGCGGCGCCGAGCGACAGGTTGCGGACCAGCTTCGCCAGCACGGCCGCATAGGCAAGCGACAGCGCGGCATGCACCAGCGTCGCCACGCCCATGATCAGCGGATCGAACCCCGAGGACGCGCCGAGCACGGCTCGCCCCATCACGATGGCGGCCGTCAGGCGCGCATCGCGGAGCAGGTTGTGAATCGCATCCTCGCCGGCGATCGGCCAGAGCATCAGCTCGATGACGGTCGAGCCGACCGCCGCGCCGAACGCGGCCCACAGAATCGGCACCGGACCGTTCCGTTTCAAGCGCCCTCCGCGATGGCCACTCGCCGCAAGGCGGGGCCTACAACGGACGTTCGCAGTCCGTCCAGTACGCGAACGGATCGCGATGCTTCGGATAGTGCTCGTCGAGCCATTTCAGCAACGTCGCACGCGCGTTGTCCATGTCGGCCTTCGACGACGACGTCGTCAGTTCGTGCACTTCGACGGACTTTTCCCGATCCATCACGTAGCAGTTCCAGTCCGGGCCGTCGCCATCCGGATCGTCGGACGCCTTCGACGACTTGCCCCAGCCGAACCCCTTGCGCGCATCGATGTAGTAGCGCGGATGCACTTTCAGATACGACATCTCGCCGCCCTGCAGGCTGCTTTCCGCGCGCAGCACGTCGCGCTCGTCGACGATCTGCGTGACGTCCGGAAGCCGGCGCGAGCGCCAGCCGGCCGGCAGCGTCGCCGTCGCGCGAACCGCGTCGTACGCGCCCCACGTGAGGCCCCAGGCTTCGGCCATGCGCTTCATGAACGCATCCGCGCCCGGATAGCCGCGCAGCTGGATCCGCGTCGACAACGTGACTTCGACCCGGCCGTCGGGGCCGGCGGGGTCGCCTGCCGCTTCGAACGGGTTGCCCGGACGCGACGCGCGCTGCTGCGCGTCCGCGGGCGCCATGCCCGAAAACAGCTGGTCGAGCGCCGCGCGCGCTTTCGACGACTTGTCTGGTCTATTCATTACTCACTCTCTCCCTCTGCATCCGTACGTCTGCAGAAACTGTCGATTCTCATTCATTATCGGATTTCGCGTTTTTCCGCGATCGCATTGTCAATCATCCGGCATCCCAGGTCGAGCCGCGGCGACGTCAGGCGCCCTTCGACGCGCGCGCCGGCGGCTGCACCGCCTGCCCCAGCGCCGCCCGCATCCGCTCCATCAGCGCGAGCACCTCCGGACGATTCTCGCCCTTCGCATGCACGAAGTGATACCTGAGCGGCGACTCGACCTCGTGCCGGCTCACGCGGACCAGCGCGCTGCGCTCGAGATACGCATCCGCGAGCGGCATCCGCGCCAGCGCCACGCCGAGCCCCGCTTCGGCCGCCGCGAGCACCAGGTTGTAATCCTCGAAGCGGCGATCCTGCGCGCGCGGCTTGAACGGGATGCCGAGCGCGTCGAACCAGGTGCGCCAGCCGGTCACGTCGGAATCGTGCAGCAGCGGCATCTCGAGCAGCGCGGCATCACCGCTTCGACGGCGCAGCGCGGCCAGCTGCGCGGCGAGCCGCGGATGCGCGACCGGATGGAGCGTCTCCGGCATGAACTCGCGGGTTTCGAGCTGACGCCAGTTGCCGCGCCCGTAGCGGATCGACAGATCGGCCTCGCCGGCGGCGATATCCACGTTGCGCACTTCGATGCCGAGCTCGATGCGCAACGCGGGCGCTTCGCTCTCGAGTGCATGCTGCCGCTCGAACAGCCAGAGCTGCGCGAATGCCGGCACCACGCTCAGCTTGACGAGGCGCGGCGCACGCGGCGAGCGCCACTGGTCGGCCGCGCCATCGATGATCGTGAACGCCTGTTCGATCCGGCCGACGAAGCGCTGGCCGTCCGGCGTCAGGCGCACGCCGCGCGCATGGCGTTCGAACAACGCCATGCCCAGCCAGTTCTCGACGGCGGCCACGCGCCGGCTGATCGCGCCGTGCGTGACGCCGGACACATCGGCGGCCGCCAGAAACGAACCGTGGCGCGCCACCATGCAGACAGTCTCCAGGCTCGCCAGCGGCGGCCGCGAGCCAGATGCCGGCGTGACGGCCGACAGCGCATCCGCCACACGCCGAGGCGTGCGTGCCGAGCCGTCGGCCCGGCGCCGCACCGAGCTGTGAGCCATATTCATATTCGGATGTTGATCTGTGCGCTAGCTTAACATCTCGCCACACCGCACCATTGTCGCATGAACACCCTTTCCTCCTCGTCGCGCAGCGCGCGACAGCCGCTCGTCGCGGCCGGCGCGGTGGCGTTCACGATCGTCTCGTGGGCCTCCGCCTTCCCGTTCATCCGGATCGGCCTGCACGGGCTGGCGCCGCTGCAACTCGCGGCCGCACGCTTCGCGACCGCGGCCGTGCTCGTGATCGCATGGCTGGCGTGGCGGCGGCCCGCGAAACCGTCGACCCGCGACGCGTTGCGCTTTCTCGTCTGCGGGTTTCTCGGCATCGCGCTCTACAACGCGCTGCTCAATACCGGCGAGCAAACCGTGTCGGCCGGCGCGGCGAGCTTCATCGTGAACACGCTGCCGATCTTCACGGCACTCCTGGCCGCGGTGTTTCTGCACGAACGCTTCAATCGCTGGGGATGGCTCGGTTCGCTGATCAGCCTGGCCGGCATCGCGGTGATCGCGCACGGACAACCCGGCGGGCTCGTGCTCGGCTCGGGGAGCACGCTGATCCTCGGCGCGGCGCTGTGTTCGGCCAGCTATTTCGTGCTGCAGCGGCGGTTGATTCCCGTGTACGGTGCGTTGCCCTGCGCCGCATACACGCTGCTGGCCGGCGCGCTCCTGCTCACGCCATGGTTGCCCGGCGCGCTCGTGTCGCTCGGCGGCGCGTCGCATGACACGATGCTGGCCGTGCTGGTGCTCGGCGTCTTTCCCGCCGCGCTGGGTTACGCAACCTGGACTGTCGCACTCGGCTACTTCGGCGCGGCGCGCGCCGCCAATTTTCTCTATCTGACGCCGGCGGTCGCGACGGCGTTGTCAATCGTGCTGACTGGCGAGCGGCCCGGCATCGAGACGGTGTGCGGCGGCCTGCTGGCGATTGCCGGCGTGATATTCGTCGCCTTGCGCGGACGGACGTAGGCTCGCGATTTCGTCGAACGGCAAGACCGATCCGAGGAACGATCCGGCAACGGTCCGGCCATACCGAGCCCCGTTATCTGCAAAGCCGAACGCTGCAAAGCCGAACGCATATGCCGCTCATATCGACCCGCACCAATTCGCCGACGCGGCCGGGCTAGACCGTTAGTTGCATCAAACCGAGCGCGATGAAAGTGTGCAGACAAATCGACCGAACAGTTCGCGATTGATTGCATCGCACTGTCCATGGTCATCGGCATCGGCCCGGTCGAATAATCGGAGCAATCGACAGCGGCGCGGGACGGCCACGAACCTGCACGACGGGCCGGCGCAACAATCGCGCGATCGCTTCACATTTGCGCAAGGCTACGCAATTCGGCGCAGCGGGCGCATACGCGTTCGGATATATTCATACCAATTGCGTGTCGTCTGACGAAAGCATCCCGCTCGCTCGGGAACCGCTCGGCGCCGGAGTTTTCCGTCGACGTGGAGAGCTGGGCGGCATGCAAGCCGGCCCCCTCACGGGTCATGGAGATTCGTCCGGCACGCCGACGCCTCACAAGGGCGCGCGAGCGGCCGGACGGCACTAGAAATATCAATCAACGGAGATGGCAGATGGAACGAAGCACTGTCGGCATGCGCTGCAAACCCCTGATCACCGTCGCACTGGCAGCCGCCGCATTCGCGGCCGCGTCGGGCGCGATGGCCGACCAGGTCGTGAAGATCGGCAGCGTCGAACCGACGACGGGCGGCATTTCGCACCTGGGCAAGGACAACGAGAACGGTGCGCGCCTCGCGGTCGAGGAAATCAACGCGAAGGGCCTGACAATCGGCGGCAAGAAGATCACGCTGCAGCTCGACGCGCAGGATGACGCGGCCGACCCGCGCCAGGCCACGCAGGTCGCGCAGAAGCTCGTCGATGACAAGGTCGTCGCCGTCATCGGCCACCTGAACTCGGGCACGTCGATCCCGGCGTCGAAGATCTACAGCGACGCGGGCATCGTGCAGATCTCGCCGTCGGCCACCAATCCGACCTATACGCAGCAGGGCTTCAAGACGACCTACCGCGTGGTCGCGACCGACGCGCAGCAAGGTCCGGCACTCGCGAGCTACGCGCAGTCGAAGGGTGTGAAGAGCGTCGCGGTGATCGACGATTCGACCGCGTACGGCCAGGGCCTCGCGAACGAATTCGAGAAGAAGGCGAAGGCGCTCGGCCTGAAGGTGCTGTCGCACGACGCGACCAACGACAAGGCCGTCGACTTCCGCGCGATTCTCACGAAGGTCAAGGGCGAGAACCCGGACGCGATCATGTACGGCGGCATGGACGCCACCGGCGGCCCGCTCGCGAAGCAGGCAAGGCAGCTCGGCCTGCGCGCGAAGATCCTGTCCGGCGACGGCGTGTGCACCGACTCGCTGGCCGATCTGGCCGGCCCGGCGGCCGACAACGTGCTGTGCTCGCAGGCGGGCGCCGCGCTCGAGAAGATGCCGGGCGGCGCGGCGTTCCTCGCGAAGTACCAGAAGCGCTTCAACCAGGGCATCAAGTTCGATGCGCCGTTCGCGTACGACGCGGTCTACATCGCGGTCGACGCGATGAAGCGCGCGAACTCGACCGACCCGGCGAAGGTCCTCGCCGCGATGCCGTCGACGAAGTACGAAGGCGTGATCGGCACGACGACGTTCGACGCGAAGGGCGACCTGACGCACGGGATCATCTCGATCTACGGCTACAAGAGCGGCAAGAAGACCTTCCTCGACCAGGTGAAGATGTAACCCGCCGCGACGCCGGCACGACGGGCACGCCACCCGTCGGCGCCGGCGCCGCCCGGGTCGATTCGCGTTTTGCGGAGATGAAGCAACATGTGTGCAATGGCGTATACGGAATTTCAACAGGAGTTGAAGAAGGCGCAGTTGACGGCGCGGGAATTCGCCCGTCTGATCCGGATGAACGAAAGTTCCATCACGAACTATTCGAGCAAGGGCACCGTCCCCTCCCACCTCGCGGTCATCGCGACCCTCATCGGCGCGCTCGCCGCGCACGAGATCGATTTCCGGCACGTGATCGGCAACACCGCGATCGAACCGAAACGCCCGCGCGGCGTCGGCGCGTTTCCGGCGCCGGGCAGCACGCCGGCCGGGAAAAAGAATCGCGGCGCGTCGTGATCGGCCGGGCCTGACAGCGGCGCGCTCGATCGACGCCGCGACATCCGGCGCTGCCTGGGGCAAGTGAACGGCGCTCCATGTTTGCGCGCCGCGCGCGGCCCGCATCGCAATGCGTCCCCGTCAGGCAGCGGTCTGATCCTTCTCGAGCAGCGCAGCCAGCGCTGCCCGTTCCGACCAGTTGCTGCGACCATCGCGTCTGATTACCGGCGATGCCGCTTGCATCGTCTCCACGTGTCGTCTCCTGGGTTGTCTTCTAGGCGATCCGTTCGGCGGTTGATGTCGATGCCCGCTTCACCGCACCGCCGCCGGGCGACGCCGGCGGCTCGCCGAGGATTTCGCGCAGATGCGCAAGCACCTCCGCGCGATGCGAGTCGATGAAAAAATGCTCACCGCCGAACACGCGCACGCTCACCGGCAACGACGAATACCGTTGCCATTCGCCCAGATCATCGAGTGCGACCAGCGCATCGTCGGCACCGGCGAGCACATGGATCGGGACCGGCACCGCGCGAATCGCCGCACGCCAGGTTTCCCGGCACTCGAGGTCCGCACGGATCGTCGGCAGGAACAGATCGATGAAGGCATCCGCATCGAGCATCCCCGCAGGCAGCCCTTCCAGCAGATTCAGTTCCTGCACCAGTTCGTCGCGGGGCAAATCGTGCAGCCGGCGCCGGCGTCGCGACGGCAGATGCGGCGCCGCGCATCCGGACACGGCAAGGGCCGATGGGGGCATGCCGAGGTCGACGAGCCGGCTCGCCAGCTCGAGCGCCAGCGCGCCGCCCATGCTGTGTCCGAACAGCACGACGCCCGCGTCGTCGAGTGGAAGCAGGCTTGCCATGACATGGTCGGCGAGCGCGCCCATCGTGCGCAACGGCGGCTCGCGGAACCGCGCGCCGCGCCCGGGCAGCTCGACCGCGCACACTTCGACGTCGTCCGGCAACCCGGCATGCCAATGGGCGTACGCGGAAGCGTTGCCGCCGGCGTACGAGCAACACACGAGCCGGATACGCGGCGCGCGGACCGGCATGAAGACTTTCAACGCTGCGGTGGGGGTCATGAGTGTCGGGGTGGGAGTCGGGTTCATCGGTCGGTCACGCGCCGGTCACGCGCCGGACGCGTACGTCAGGCAGGCGAGCCGGTATGCCGGCGCGCTTCCCACAGCGCTTCCATGCGCGCGGTAATGGCCGGGAGCTGATCCCGCGTCACGCAATACCTGACCGTACGCAGCGGCGTGCGCAGGATCGGCAGATCGAACACGCCCTCTCCTTGCGCATCGATGCCGAGCCGCGTCTTGACCCGATTGGCGCCCACGTTGTCGGCCGGCGACTCGAACCGGATCGAATCGAGCGAGAAGCGCGCGAAGAATGCCGCCATCGCCTTCACGTACGACACGATGCCGATGCCGAGACGCCGATGTTCCGGGCTCCAGATATGCGCGTGCATGACGCCGCTGACGTACTGCCCCGGCGCCGCCCCGGCGCGCGGTTCGAGATGCGTGAGTTCGTGCACGCCCACGGTCTGTCCTTTCAGCGCGACGCTCAGGATCGCGTTGCGCGGCATGTCGGCGCGCGTGTCCCGCTCGATATTGAGCGCGAGCATGTCGCGCATCTGACGGCGGCCGGGCAGCCGCGCCGGATCGACGCCCATTTCGATCATATGGCTGTCGCCGCTGTCGTACCAGTACGCGATGAAGCCGTCGATGTCGGTGCTGTCAAAATCTCGTACCTCAATATCCGCTACGTCGATCACGCCACACTCCATTTGTCGCTTCGCCGCGGTCGACCGGGCCCTTCGTGCCCGCGTCGGGCCATGCCGTGAAGCGGCCGGCCAATCCGTCTGTCGCGATGATGCAGATATCCGGCACCGACCGTCAGCTGTAGTTTTTTGCAGGATGAAACGAATTGCACGTCGCCACGGTTAGTCGCAGAATGTCTTCCAAATCCGGCCATTCATGGCATCGAGTCCGCAGAGTTGCATCACAGCGGATGGCGCGGCCTCATGGCCTTTTTGGTATCCGAACCAATCCCGTCCGGATCACCGCGATTCAGCCGGATCACCTCCGGCATCACACCGCACATCGTCGCGCCAACGGCTACTTCCCGCCGCGCGATCCGATCCGTTCCGTATCGATGTTGTTCCGCTTCCGGCCTGCCGTGGCGACGCCGCGCGGCCAGTCGTCCGCCCATGTTTGAAGGTAACGGTCGTCATTCGCGCGCGATGCGCGCATCGGCCGGGACACACGCCAAACAAGGAGGTTGCTCGTGGATCTGAAACCGGACGGACATGCGGTGCCGGCTTACTTCGACACGTGTTCACACGACGGATACGTCCGCGTGTCCGCTACGCAGCTCGCATCGGTCACGCTCGCCCTGCTCTATGCAGCGCGCGACGAACGCGTACTGAGCGACGCATGGGATCTCGGCCTTCCCGCGTGCCACGCCGGCCATTGCGAATGGATCGATACCAACTGGCGCCCGCCGATGACCTTCGGCTGGTCCTGGTTGACGGATCGCGATCGCACTTGCCGAATGTTTCCGAACAGCGTGACCTCCAACGTGATGATCGTCTGCGCAAGAGGCTACGACGTCGGGCCCGACCACACCCGCTCGCTGCTCGCGGACTGGATCAATACGCTGCCGTGGACCGCGAGTGTCCGCACGCATCTCGCACTGCCGGTCCTGTAGAAAATTGCAGTTTCGACGCGTCCTCCATTTCGCATTTAATGCGTACGTCAATTGGAGTTCGCACATGCACCAAACCACTATCGGAAACGCGTCGCAACTGTCCGCTTCGAACCTTGCGGCACTCGCGTCGTATCGACACGCAATCTTCATCGATAAACTCGGCTGGCAGCTTCCGGTAGTCGATCAGCAGGAGTTCGATCAATTCGATCGACCGGACACGATCCATATCTTCGGTCGCGAGGACAGCGGCGCGATCTGCTCGTGCGCCCGACTGCTGCCGACGACCCGACCGTACCTGCTGAGCGAGATTTTTCCCGAGCTGATGGGCGCGGCACCGGTTCCGAATGCGCCGGATATCTGGGAGCTCTCCCGCTTTTCGTCCTACATCCTCGGTGCCGATTCCAGCGGCCTCAAGCGCGCGCATGCGAATACGCGCAGATTGCTGGCGGACGTCGTGGGTTTCGCGCGGTTGAACGGCGTTCGACGGCTCATCACGGTGTCGCCGCTCGGCGTCGAACGGCTGCTGATGCGTCTGAAGGTTCACGCGCACCGTGCCGCGCCCCCGCAGATCATAGACGGAAAGCCGGTGTTCGCGTGCTGGATCGAGATCGATGAAATCACGTGCGCGTCGCTGGGCATCGAATGTCCGCGCACGACGACGCCAAGCTGAAATCGAGCCGGCCGCGGTCCAAAGGCATGCCGTCCCGCGCGACGCGGCGACGCCCTTCCTTCCCTACGATATTCGCCCCATGCAGCGAGAGACCATTCCGGCCTTCGACGGTCGGCCCCTGCGAGTGTTTCATACGGAGCGCTCGACCGGCCGACGCAACCTGATGCTCGTTTTGCCGTTCGGCGTGCGTCATGCGATGGTCGAACGACTGTGCAACGCGCTCGAGCCGCACTTCAATGTGATCACGTGGGAATCGCGGTTCGTGCTCGACCTGCAGGATGATGCGACCGACGACGCATTCGACGTCGAATACCACGTGCGCGATCTCGTGACGGTCGCCGCGCATGCGAACGACTGCGTCGGTCACGACGGCCCGATCGATGTGATCGGTTATTGCTCCGGCGCCGGCGTCGGCCTGCTCGCCGCCGCCCGCTACCCCGACAGCGTCCGCCGGCTCGCGCTGGTGTGCGGCGAATTCATGCTGAAGCCGTCGGTCTGTCCGGCGAGCAGGTTCCAGCGCGAAGTGGACGTGCTCCTTCCGGTCGCGGCGACGAGCAAGGAAATGGCCGGCATGCTGTTCGACAAGATCTCGTCCGGCCGCAGCGCGCCCCAATCCGAATTTCATTCGTTCATCTCGGTGCCGTTCTCGAGCGCGGCGCACCTGCACCGCTACGGACTGAACTACGTCGCATACCGGCGCACCGACTTCCTCGGCGAAGCCGGCACCGTGACGCAGCCCACGCTCGTGATCGCGACGCGAAGTGATCGACAGGTGCTCCCGGAAAGCGCACACATCATCGTGGCGCACCTGCCGGACGCGACCGGCGTGCACGAATTCGACGGCGACCACTACGAGCTGTGTCGCGCGCAGCCGGCCATGACCGACACGCTGCTGCAATTCTTCGGAACGCAAGCCAACCGATCGGAACCTGTTCAATGAACCACTCGACCATCGACGGCCGCTTCGCCGAGCAGGTGCGCCGCACGCCGGAGCGCATCGCACTGGAGGGAACGGCGCACGCGGCGCCGCTCACCTACCGCGAACTCGACCGGTGCGCGAACCGGCTTGCCGCGGTGCTTGCCCGACATGGCGTCACGCAGGGCGCGCCCGTGCTGCTGATGTTGCCGCGCTGCGCGAACGCCGTGATCTCGATGCTGGCGATCGTCAAACTCGGCGCGACCTTCGTCCCGCTCGATCCGAACTACCCCGCTGCGGCCAAGCACGCGTACGCACGTGACGGTGCGGCGCGGCACGCGATCGCGGCCGTCGGCGACGACACGCTGCGCGAGTCGGGACTGTCGGTCATCCACGTCGCCCTCGCGAACGACAGATCGGCCGAGGATGCCGAAGATGCCGACGCTCCGCCGCCCGCCGCCTCGCACGGTGGCGACGCGCCGGCCTACGTGATGTTTACCTCCGGAAGCACCGGCAAGCCGAAAGGCGTCGTGGTGCCGCATCGCGGCGTCGTGCGGCTCGTCGATCGGCCGAACTACATCGCGATCCAGCCGGACGATGCCTTCCTGCTGCTGTCCCCGATCACCTTCGATGCGTCGACGTTCGAGATCTGGGGCGCCTTGCTGAACGGCGCGCGCCTCGTGGTGTACGACGGCGCCATCTTCGATCCCAATGCCGTTTCGCAGCTGATTCGCGAACAGCGCGTGAGCGTGATGTGGCTGACCGCCGCGCTGTTTCATCTCGTCGTGCGCCGCTATCCGGCCATGCTGACCGGCGTGCGTGTGCTGCTGGCGGGCGGCGACGTGCTGCATCCGGACGCGGTCAATGCCGCGCTCGATGCGTTCCCCGGCATCACCGTCGTCAACGGGTACGGCCCGACCGAAAACACGACGTTTACGTGCTGCCACGTGATGACGCGCGACAACCGGCCTGACGGCATCGTACCGATCGGCTCGCCCGTGACCGGCACGTCGGTGCATGTCGTGCGCGGCGACGGCGATCTCGCGTCCGTTCCCGACGGGCAGGAAGGCGAGCTCTACACCGGCGGCGACGGCGTCGCGCTCGGCTATCTGAACCAACCCGACGCGACCCGCGCGGCCTTCGTGCCGGATCCGTCCGGGCCCGGCCGGCTCTACCGCACCGGCGACATCGTCCGGCGCCGTGCGGACGGCACGCTCGAATTCGTCGGTCGGCGCGACCGGCTCACGAAGATCCGCGGCTACCGCGTCAGCCTCGACGAGGTGCAGCAACTCGTTGCGCGCTTGCCGTGCGTCGAGGAATGCGTCGTCCAGGTTCGCGAAGACCCGAACGGCGAAAAGTCACTGGTCGCCACGGTCCAGACCAACGAACAGCGCGACAACATGCCTGCGTTCATTCGCGGCGAACTGCGCAAGCTGGTGCCTGGTTTCATGATTCCCGACGCCATCGCCGTGTGCGCCGAACTACCCGTCAACGCGAACGGCAAGGTCGATCGGGTTCGACTCGCAAGTCCCATCTGAAAATCCGGAGAACGTAATGACTGAAAAAACTGTTGCCATCCCCGACATGATCGCCTCGACCTGCCGGGACACGCTCGGCTTCGCCGACCTGCGCGGCGACGAGGATTTCTTCGACCGGGGCGCCAGCTCGCTGACGATCGTCGAACTGCAGATTCAGGTCGAAACCCGGCTGCAGGTGCGGGTGCCGACCAGCAAGCTGATGGCTGCGCCCACGATCGACGGCTGGGCCGGCATCTACGAAGCAGCGGCCGCCGAACTCGCGTAAGCGCGTGCGTCATTTCCCGAACACCGCTTCGTCCCTTCGAAGCGGATGCATTTAATCGATTCGACCAGGAGCACCTCCATGCAGAACTTTCGACTGACGCCCGAGGAAATCGCCACTTTCCGCGCGCAAGGCTATATCGGCCCGTTCACGCTGTATTCGCCCGAGGAAGCGCGCGAGCGCTACAAGACGATCCGCGCGCAGCTGTTCGATCGTGAATACGCGGTCTACGACCTGCCGCCGACGAGCCCGATCGCCAATTACGATCGCCACCTCGACGTCAATCTGCTGAGCGAGCATATCGGCCGGCAGGAAATCGTCCAGCGGCTCAACTCGATTCTCGGGCCCGACGTCATCTGCTGGCGTTCGGAGATGTTCCCGAAGTATCCGGGCGACGAAGGGACCGACTGGCATCAGGCCGACACGTTCGCGCATGCGTCGGGCCAGCCGCAGATCGTGTGGCCGGGCGACCAGCGGTTCGGCGGCGCGATCACGGTATGGACGGCGCTGACCGACGCGACCGAGCAAAACGGCTGTCTGCGGTTCGTGCCGGGCACGCATGAAGAGATGTTCTACGACGAGTCGCGGAAGATGCAATTCGATCCGTCCAACATCAATGCCCTCGAGAAGGACGGCATCAAGCGCGGCTTCTTCGGCTACGACTATCGCAGCCTGCAGAAGGATCCGGACTGGAAACCGGACGAGAGCAAGGCCGTGTCGATCGTGATGAAACCCGGCCAGTTCGTGATCTTCTGGTCGACGCTGATGCACTCGTCGTTTCCGAACGCCACGGTCGACCAGACCCGGCTCGGCTACGCGAGCCGCTACGTGCCGGCCGCGGTCAAGGTCTATCCGGACACCGACACCGTCGACGAATACGGCAGCAAGATCTCGCTCGACAAGTTCGGCGTCGTGCTCGTCTCCGGCGAGGATCGATTCGGGCATAACCGCCGCGTCGAGCGCAACGCACGCGGCGTCAGCTTCGCGCAGCAACCGTCCTACGCCTGACCGACCGCACCCGCGGCCATGAAACCGGCGAACGGCGCGGCGCGCCGTTCGTCATTCGACCGGTGCCAACCCATGATCCAGCCTATCGAGATACCTCATGTCCGGCGCGTCGACCACGTCGTCGCGTCCGTCGTGGCGAGCGTCCTCGGCCGCGACGCCGTGACGCCCGACGACGACTTCTTCACGATCGGCGGCTCGTCGATTTCCGCCGCGCTGGTGAGCACCCAGCTCGAGCGGCAGCTCGGCCACGACGTGCCGGTGCGCCTGCTGTTCGAATATCCGTGTCTTCGCGTCTTCAGCGAAAAACTGCTCGAATCCATGAGTGTGGCCGCACGGTAGTCCCGAGATCACTGTCCTGAATCGCCTTCTCCTCGGAGGAATTCGCTTTGAACAAGCACTATCGCGCCGAAATCTACGATTTCGACAAGCAGGTCGAGCGCGCGGATCTCACGCTCGCCGATGCCGCATTGCTGATTCGCGATCGCAAGGCCGCCGCCGTCCTTGTCGATCTGGTCGACCCGAGCACGCTCGACCGATGGTGGGACGATCCGGCCTTCCCGCCGGTCACGCAGCACCAGAGCTTCGCCGGCGCCGGCAAGTCGGGGCTCGCGATCGGGCCGACCCAGCGGCTGGTGAAAGAGCAGCTGATCCCCGGTCTGATCGACTACTTCTCCTATGCAGGCCGCACGAATGCGGCGCTGCGCGACACGGAATTCGTCAAACTGTGCGCCCGCGAACTCGGCGCGGGTTCGGTTCGGGTCGGCGACTGGGGCGAACTTCCGCTCGTGTCCAAACGCGAATACCAGCCGGTGCCCAACGGGCTCTACAGCGTCCCGCCGCATTGCGACGCGATCCACTTCGGCCGCGAACCGCTGAACTGGCCGATCAAGGACGGCTACGACGAAGGCTACGATCAGATCTCGCTCTTCCTGTCGGTCCAGGACGCGGAAAACAGCGCCGGCCTCGTCATGTGGGACTACCGGCCCGCGACGCGCGCCGAGCTCGACGAACTGATGAGCGAATTCGCGCAAACCCGGCGCATCAACCGGCTGGACCGCGTGCGCAGCGTCACCATCAACGGGCGGCCCGGGCAACTGAACATTCTCAACACGCGCGTCATGCACGCTGTCGAGCAATGCACGACCGTGCGCCGCACGCTCGGATCGTTCCTGGTCTGGCATGACGGTCAATGGCGGATGTTTCACTGATGACAGCCATCGCTTCAACGGCGGGCGGCGATCCCGCGCGCAGTCGGCTCGACGCGGAGATCGCGGTGTTCGAACGGTTCGCCGCGTCGAGCACGATCGGTCGCGCCCGCGTCGAGCGGGTCGAGCGTTTCGGCTTCGTGATCCATCCGCCCCACGCGAACGCGGCACACGAGCCGCGATTCGACCTGTTGTTCATCGCGCTGACGCACGGCAACGAATACGCCGGACTCCCCGTGCTCAATGCGCTTTGCCGCTACGTGGAGGCCGGCGTGCTGGCGCCGTCGGTGTCGATCGGCTTTCTGCTGGGCAACGTCGAGGCCGCACGGCGCGGCACGCGCTTCGTCGAACGCGACTTGAACCGCACGTTCGGTCGCGCCGGGCGCGACACGGCCGACGACCGGCGCGCGCGCGAGATGGAGCCGGTGATGAGGCGCGCCCGCTTCTGCGTCGACCTGCATCAGACGATCGAGCCGTCGGAAGCGCCGTTCTTCGTCTTCAACTACCACCCGACGAGCCTGCAACTGGCGCACGCGATCGCACCGGACACGCCCGTCGTCACGCATTGGGGCAGGCCCTTTTCCACCGCGTCCGCAGGCGGCTGCACGTCGGACGAATTCATCCAGCAGGGCGACGGCGTTGCGCTGAGCATCGAGCTTGGCCAGAAGGGCTTCGGCCTCTATCAGATCGCGGCGGGTGTGCGCGTGTGCCTGGACGCGATCACCACCGTCAGCGCGGTCGTCGACGGCGCTTCGCTGCCGCCCGTCGACGCGTGCGCGAATCCGATCTATACGTGGGCGCACATCGTCCCCTATCCGGACGGCGAGGTCAGGCTCGACGCGGGCTTGCGAAATTTCCAGCCGATCCGGGCCGGGGATCGGCTCGGCATGCGAGACGGCGCGCCGCTCGTCGCCGGCACGAGCGGCCTGCTGCTGTTTCCGAAATACCGGCGATCCGAATCCGAGCCGAAGCCCGCGGAGCTTTACCGTCTATTGAGGCAACCGGCATTGTCCGAACTGGGCAAGGGCGACTGCCTTATGCCGCAATCCTAATCATTCCGCATACGTGGAGGCATCATGCAGCATACCTACCCAGCTCAACTGATGCGCTTCGGCATCCCGGCGCGCGCCGAGCGCATGACCATCGCCGCGGCGGTTCACGCGCTCGATGCGGACGAGGCCGATGCCATCGTCATGGACATCGTGCCCGACGGCGAGCGCGACGCGTGGTGGGACGACGAGGGCTTCTCGAGCTCGCCGTTTACGAAAAACGCCCACCACGCGGGTATCGTCGCCACCTCGGTGACGCTCGGCCAGCTCCAGCGCGAACAGGGGGACAAGCTCGTTTCGAAGGCGGCGGAGTACTTCGGGATCGCCTGTCGCGTCAATGACGGCCTGCGTACGACCCGATTCGTTCGCCTGTTTTCGGATGCGCTGGACGCGAGGCCGCTGACGATCGGGCACGACTACGAAGTCGAGTTCCTGCTGGCGACGCGACGCGTCTACGAACCATTCGAGGCCCCGTTCAACTTCGCGCCGCACTGCGACGACGTGAGCTACGGGCGCGACACCGTGAACTGGCCGCTGAAGCGATCGTTTCCACGGCAGCTCGGCGGGTTCCTGACCATTCAGGGCGCCGACAACGACGCAGGCATGGTGATGTGGGACAACCGACCGGAATCCCGCGCCGCCCTCGACCAGATGCATGCCGAATATCGTGAAACCGGTGCGATCGCCGCGCTCGAACGGGCCGCGAAGATCATGCTGAAGCCGCAGCCCGGTCAATTGACGCTGTTCCAGAGCAAGAACCTGCATGCGATCGAGCGCTGTACGTCGACGCGACGCACGATGGGCCTGTTCCTGATCCACCAGGAAGACGGCTGGCGCATGTTCGATTGAGCGACGGCAATCGTGCTTCGTGCGCGATTCGCTCGACACGCTTCCCATCCGCCGGCCGGTTCGACGAACCTGCCGGCCTTTTTCACTTCCGGCGGCCGTGAGCGCCGGCATCTTCGACAACAGGCACCTCCATGAACGACATCGTGCTGGCCATGCGCGCGCGTGGCATCAAGTCCTCCGCAGTGCGCGAGCTGCTGGAGTTCAGCAAGAATCCGGACGTGATCTCGCTGGCCGGCGGCATCCCCGCTTCCGACCTGTTCGACATGGACGGCATCGACGACGCACTCGGCGCCATCCTGCGCGACGAGCACCGCGACCTCTTCCAGTACGGCCTCACCGAAGGCGAAGCGGGCTTGCGCCAACAGATCGGCAACTGGGCCGGCACGCTCGGCATACCGGCTTCGCCGGAATCGATGCTGATCACGTCCGGATCGCAGCAGGGGCTCGATCTCGTCGCGCGCGTGCTGTTCGACCAGGGCGACCGCGTACTCGTCGAACGGCCGACCTATGTCGCCGCACTGCAGGTATTCCAGTTCATCGGCGCCCGGATCGACGGCATCGACGGCGGCCCGGACGGGCTCGATCTCGATCAGGTCGAACGCGAACTGAGGCGCGGCGGCGTCAAGGCGATCTACCTGACGCCGAATTTCGCGAATCCGACCGGCTACACGATGCCGCTCGCGCAGCGTGTCCGCCTGATCGAACTCGCGCAGCGTCACGGTTGCGCGATCATCGAGGACGACCCCTACGGCCAGTTGCGCTTCAGCGGCGAAGCGATCCCGAGCCTGCTGTCAATCGCTTCGCAGCAACCGGGCGGCAACCGCACCGTGTGCTACCTGTCCACCTTGTCGAAGGTCTTCTCGCCCGGCGTGCGCGTCGGATGGATCGTGCCGCCCTCGGCGCTTCGTCCGCCGATGGCGGTCGCCAAGCAGGCATTCGATCTGCACACGTCGACGCTGACGCAGAACATCGTCGCGCGTTATCTCGCGTCGGGCCGCCTGGCGTCCCGCATCGAGGTGCTGCGGACCGCCTACCGCACGCGACGCGATGCGCTGACGAAGGCATTGCGCGACGCATTCGGCAACGACCTGTCGTTCAACGAACCCGAAGGCGGGATGTTCCTGTGGTGCCGCTTCGCGCGGCAAGTTCCGGCGGAAAAGGTGCTCGAAGCGGCCATCCGCGAAAAGGTCGTGTTCGTGCCCGGCAACGCATTCTATGCATCCGATCCGGAACGCGACACGCTGCGCGTGTCGTATTCGATGCTGGGAGAACAGAGTGCCGAAGAGGCCGCACGCCGGTTGAAGCGTGCGTGGGACGCCGTCGTTCGCGGTTGACGCAGTCGACGCTGTCGCGGCGTGGCGCGGCGCGCATCCGGATACGCTTCACGGTGCGCGCCGCCCCGTCACTCGCCGACGATCTGCATCGCCGGGGCCGAACGCGAATGCGCGCGCAGCGTGAGCCGCACGAGCGGCGCGGTCAGCGCCGTCGTCACCAGCGCGAATATGACGAGGATCGTATAAACGCGGGTCGGAAGAATCTGCATCTGCAGCCCGATCGACAGCACGATCAGTTCCATCAATCCGCGCGTATTCATCAACGAGCCGACCAGCATCGCATCGCGCGGCGCAAGCCCCGTCACACGCGCACCGACGTAGCTGCCGCCGAACTTGCCCGCGAACCCGCCGGCGAGAAACACGCCGAACCACAACCATGAAGACGCATCGTCGATCATCCCGATCGACGCGTGCAACCCGGCGTACGCGAAGAACACCGGCATCAGCACGAGCTTCACGAAGCCCTCCACATTCTCGCGCCACTCCACGTCCAGCCCCGGCACGCGACGCACGAACAGCGCCGCCGACAGCGCCCCGAATGCGCTATGGAAACCAATCAGCGACGTTGCGACCGCCGACGCCAGCACGAAGCAGAACAACACCGCCAGCCGGTCGCGCGTCGCGTGCGCCGTTTGCGCCAACCGCATGAGCAGCGGGCGAACGACGAAGCGCGCAAGCAACGCACTCAGCGCCAGAAACACGAGCAAGCTGGCGAGCATGCGCGCGAAGGCCCAGCCGGGCCCGTTCGACAGCGACGCGATCGTCGCCAGCAACATCCAGCCGAGCGCATCCGTCAGCATCGCCGCGGACATCGCGTGCCGCGCGCCGCTCATCGCGCCGAGCCTCAGATCGTCGACGATGCGCGCCATGACCGGCACGGCCGACACCGCGAGCGCGACACCGCAGAAGAGCACGTACGGCAGCCACGGTGCATCGATCGCAAGCGTGTCCTTCGACACGATCGCGATGACCATGCCGATCGCGGCCGGTATGCACAAGCCACCGATCGCGACGGCGACGGGCACGCGCCACCGGCCGCCGCGCAACGTGACGCCGAATTCCATGTGCAGCCCGAGCTGGAACATCAGCAACACCAGGCCGATCTCACCGACCTGCGCCATCGCCGACGGCGCGTGCGCGCCGAACAGCACATCGTAGAAATCCGGTGCGATCGCGCCGAACAGCGAAGGGCCGAGCAGGAGCCCGGCCGCGATTTCACCGACGACCGCACATTGGCCGAGCCGCTCGGCAAGACGGCCGCAGACGTTGCAGCACGCGATCACGAGCATGAGTTGCAGCAACCAGATAGTCATGGAATGCCTCGGGAAAAATCGACTGGCGGAAACGGGGAAGCGGCGCAAGGCCGAAGTGTGGTCGAACGCGGTCGCAATGCGTGCAGTACGCACGCGTCGCGATGCCGTCAACCGAATCTCGGCATCGATCCTATAGGGCGGCTACGCGCAGCGATACTGGAAGGACCTACAGGCGGGCGGCGTCCGGCGACGGCCACATCCGAACGCGCGCTCAGGCCGCGCGATCGGCCGCACCGGACAACCTGCCGTCGCCAACGGACGGCGCGTCGAGAAAACCGTTTCGAATGAAGTTCGCCATTTCCTCGACCAGCGGCGTCGTGCCGGATGGCGGCAGATGCAAGGTCACGGCGAAATCCGGCAACGTGGGCAAACCCTGCGCCGGTCGCAGCATCTGCAGATCGGAGGGGACCGTCGACGCGAGCCATGCGGTCACCGCCATGTCCATCCGGACGGTTGCCTTCGTCGCCTCGATGTCGCCGTTTTCGAACACCGTCCGCCACGCGATCTCGTGCTGCGTCAACGCGTCGAACAATGCCGGGCGGAACACGCACGCGTCGCTGACGATCGACACCGCCAGCGGCCGCTTCACGTGCGCGCTGCCTCCGACCGCGCCGACCCACGCGAGCGGCTCGATGCGCAGGCACTCCCCGCCCGGCTCGCTCGCCGGCTGCTCGATCACCGCGATATCGACTCTTCCATCGAGCAGCGCGGCCGACAGTTCGACCGACGCAAGGTTGACGAGCACGATCTCGACGTGCGGATAGTGGTGAGCAAACGCCTTGAAAATGCCGGCGAGATAGGTGCCGACCAGATCGGACGGCGCCCCGACGCGCAGCACGCCGGCAAATACCGGCTCGCTCATGTCGTCCCAGATGCGGTCGTTGAGCCGCACGAGCTGCTCCGCCCGCTCGAGCAGACGTTCGCCCGCGGCAGTGAGTTTCAGTCGCCCCTGCGACCGATCGAACAGCCGCTGGCCAAAGCACTCCTCGAGCCGCTTGATCTGCTGGCTGATGGCACCCTGGGTCAGATGCAGCGCGTGCGCCGCCGCCGTCATGGTCGAACGACGCGAAACGGTGACAAAGGTGCGCAACAGACTCGTATCGAGATTGCGGGGCATGGGGGCAAATAGAGTATTAGCAACGCTAATAGGCTCATTATAAACATTCCATACCCTAGCTTGCGAAAGACTTTTAGAGTTTGTCAGGCACCCGATCCCATTCGCGCCAAGACGGATTCCAAAGCCGCCGCAGCTCTTCATACGAGGTTGTCCAACCATGTCCCAGACGCTGTTCTCCCTGATCGTGTTCGTCATCGTCGCCACCATCACGCCGGGCGGCGCGACCACGCTCGCGACGGCGTCGGGCACGCAGTTCGGGTTCAGGCGCAGCGTGCCGCTGCTCGGCGGCATCGCGCTCGGCCTCGCATCGCTCGCGGCCATCGCGGCGGCCGGGCTGGCCGGGCTGCTGCACGCGGTGCCGGCGCTGCAACTGATCATGAAAGTGCTGGGCTCCGCCTATCTTCTGTGGCTCGCGTGGAAAATCGCGTCGAGCGGCGCCCCCAAGAATCACGTGAATGCATCGCAAACGCCGACCAGCTTCATCGGTGGTGCGCTGCTGCTGTGGCTCAATCCGAAAGGATGGACGATGGCGCTCGGCGCGGCCGCGTCGTTCGCGGCGCTGACGCCCGACCCGATGCACCTCGCCGTGATACTCGGTATTGCATTCGGCATCGCAGCGATCTTCTCCCTCGTGCTGTGGTGTACGGCCGGCGTGCTGCTCGGCCGCACGCTGCGGACCGACCGTCATTGGCGCATCGCAAACGTTACGCTGGGACTCCTGCTCGCGCTTTCGATCGTGCCAATCTGGATTGACTGATCGTGCAGGCATGCCGTACCGCATGAAAGAGGCGACGTGCGCGCAGCACACGAGATGCGCGTAGCCAACAAGAACAAACGGCGATTCGTCGTACCGCGCCGTCGACAACGCTCGACTACACCACGATCGAGCGCTTCGCTGGAGATTCGATTCGACGCTTGACGGATCGTCTGCCGGCCGGACGCCGGTGGGGTCGTCGCCCTGCCTCGACGACGCAACCGGGTCTGCATGACGCACGTGCGAAGCATCCGTGCGTGCAGCCGGCGAAAGCATTCTTGAAGCACTTCAGGCGCCGGGGTCAGCGCGCTTTCCAAAACAACAAACACAACAGCATCCGGTCGGAACCGGGTGCATCACGTCGGTGGCACTCGAAGGGCTTCACGCTTCTTCCCCGACTGATTCAGCCAGTCGATATCGACACGCCGCGGAAACCTCCTAGATCACTGTGTTGCGCGAGGGCTCGAGCTTCCCGGCTCCATGCGCAGCGAACATGTCGTCCGCGCACGCGGCCTGGTCATCGACCGCGTGCGTTTGACACTACACGCTATTTGGAGATTGTTGTGGATGCATGGAGAGAAGACGTCATGACGACGTTGTCGCGCGCGCTGAGCTTCGACGATGTATTCGAAATCGTTGCCGCCCAGGCACGCGCGCTCGATTTTGAAATGTGCGCCTATGGCGCACGCGACCCCTTACCCGTGACCCGGCCCACGTTCCGTACACGCAATACCTATCCCGAATCCTGGCAACAGCGCTACCTCGAGGGAAATTATTTCGCACGCGACCCCGTCGTCCGTTACGGGCTGATCTATACGTCACCCCTTGTATGGCCCGTCGACGCACGTGCCGATGAACCATTCTGGGAAGAAGCGAAGGCGCATGGTGTTGCGCACGGCTGGTCCCAGCCCATCCGCGACAAACACGGGCGCATCGCGATGTGGAGCGTCGCGCGCAGCGCGGACCCCATTTCGGATCTGGAACTTGCCGCCACGGAAAGCCGGCTGATCTATCTGGCGCACGCCGCTCACGCGGTGAATTCGCGCCTGGTTGACGCGCCCGCGGCCGCGATGCAAATGGGCCCGTTCACCACGCGCGAAAAGGAAGTACTGAAATGGGCCGCTGACGGGAAGACCGCACTGGAAATCGCTTCCATTCTTTCGATATCGGAGCGAACCATCACCTTCCACATGCAGAACATCATGGAGAAACTCAACTCGGTCAACAAGACACAAGCCATCGTCAAGGCCGTGTTGCTCGGCATCATCTACTAATTACCGGCGGCGCGATTCGGCCTCCCGTATCGGTTGCCGTCACAACGGCATGCGTGCCTGAAGCGCGTGCATGCACGCTGCAGGTCCAGCCGCATGCGGAACCCGTCCGCCGCCCCGGTGTCCGGCCTCATGCCGGCGCCGGCCATGCCGAACGCAGATGCACCGTGCTCCGCACACTGCCGCAGGCGCCTCTCGCCCCCGCATCGACGATTCGACCGGCCGTCAAAGCCCATGACGCACGTGATCGAGCAGCGCCTGCAGCGGATGGCGCACCTGCCGCGCGGACATGCGCTTCACCTGGCTGCGGCACGAATATCCGGTCGCCAGCACTTCGCCATGCGCTTGCGGCGCATCGACATGCGCAGCCCACGATTGCGCATAGATCGTCTTCGATGTGTGCAGGTTGCGCGCCTCGTGCCCGTAGGTCCCCGACATCCCGCAGCATCCGGTCGCCTGCACCGCCAGGCGCAGCCCGCGACGCGCGAACACCTGCGCCCACTGCTTGCCGCTGTCCGGCGCGTTGGTCTTCTCGGTGCAATGCGGCAGCAGCCGGTACGCTGCCGCTGGATCGCCGGCGCCTACGCCCGCGCCGGCTTCCGGCAGCGCGTGCAGCAGCCACTCCTGCGGCAGCGCGACCTTCGGCACGTCGGCCAGCCCCGTCACCTTCAGGTATTCCTGCCGATAGGTGAGCGTCATCGCCGGATCGAGGCCGACGAGTGCGACGCCCGAGCGCGCGAGCGCGGCCAGTTGCGTCGCGTTGCGAATCGCCGCCTTCTCGAACGCGCGAAGAAAGCCCTGCACATGCAGCGCCTTGCCGTTCGGCGCGAGCGGCGCCAGCCACACCTGGAAGCCGATGCGCGCGGCCAGCTCGATCAGCGTCGCCAACTGCTCGGTGTCGAAATAGCGCGTGAACGTGTCCTGCACGATGACGACGCTGCGCACGCGCTGCGCGTCGCTCAGCGCGGCGAGCGCGTGCGGATCGGCCGGCCGCACGTTCCACTGCCGGATCACGGCCGCGAGATCGAAGCGGCTCAAGAGCGGGCTGTCGACCATGCCGACGTGCCGCTCGAGCAGCGTGCGCACCCAGCCGGCGCGCATCAGCCCGTTGTACAGCGCCGGCACGCGCGCCATCCACGGCATCGTGAATTCGAGCGAGCCGATCAGGTAGTCGCGCACCGGCCGCAGGTAGCGCTGGTGATACAGCTCGAGAAAGCGCGAGCGGAACTCGGGCACGTTGACCTTGACCGGGCACTGTCCCGCGCACGATTTGCACGCGAGGCAGCCGGCCATCGCGTCATACACCTCGTGCGAGAAGTCGGCTTCACCGTTGCGCGCGGCGCGGCTGTTGCGCCAGCGGGCCGCGAGACCGCGCAGGAACGGCTGCCGCGCACGCGCCGCCGCGACGACGTCGATGCCGGCCTGTCCTTGCAGGCGCAACCATTCGCGCATCAGCGACGCGCGCCCCTTCGGCGACTGCACCCGTTCGCGCGTCGCCTTCCACGACGGGCACATCGCGTCGTCCGGATCGAAGTTGTAGCACGCGCCGTTGCCGTTGCAGTGCATCGCCGTGCCGTAGCTCTGCCACACGCGCTCGTCGATCTGCCGGTCGTGGTCGCCGCGCGTGGGCACCTCGTCGATCTTCAGCAGCCGCAGCGTGTGGTCCGGCGGCGTCGCGATCTTGCCCGGGTTGAACTGGTTGTGCGGATCGAACGCGGCCTTCAGTTGCTGCAGCGACGGATACAGCTCGCCGAAGAACGCCGGCGCATATTCGGAGCGCACGCCCTTGCCATGCTCTCCCCATAACAGGCCACCATGCCGCTGCGTGAGTTCGGCCACCGCGTCCGACACCGGCCGCACCAGTGCGGCCTGCTTCGGGTCCTTCATGTCGAGCGCCGGACGCACGTGCAGCACACCCGCGTCGACGTGGCCGAACATCCCGTACTGCAGCCCGTGACCGTCGAGCAACGCGCGGAATTCGGCGATGTACGCGGCCAGGTTCTCGGGCGGCACCGCGGTGTCCTCGACGAACGGCTGCGGGCGCGCCTCGCCCTGCACGTTGCCGAGCAGGCCGACCGCGCGCTTGCGCATCGCGTACACGCGCTTGACCGCATCGTCACCGGTCGCGAGCGTGTGGCCCAGGCGCTCCACGCTCGTGTCGGTGCGCAGATGCGCGACGAACGCACGCACGCGCGCATCGACGTCCTGCGCATCGTCGCCGCTGAATTCGATCAGGTTGATGCCGAGCGTCGGACGTGCTTCGTCCTGCGGGAAATACTCAGCCACGCTGCTCCACACGAAATCCTTCATCGCGAGCATCAGCACCTTCGAGTCGACCGTCTCGATCGACAGCGGCTTGAGCGCGAGCAGCGCGCGCGCATCGCGCAGCGCGTCCATGAAGCCGGCGTAGCGCACGTTCACCAGCACCGACACCTTCGGGATCGGCAGCACGTTCAGCTTCGCCTCGACGACGAAGCCGAGCGAGCCTTCGGCGCCGCACAGCACGCTGTTCAGGTTGAAGCGGCCGTCCGGTTCGCGCAGGTGCGCGAGATCGTAACCGGTCAGGCAGCGATTGAGCTTCGGAAACTTCGCGTCGATCAGCGCGGCTTTTTCGTCGCTGATGCGGCGCGCGGTGCGATAGACCTTGCCGACCCGGTCCTGCCGCGCGCAGCGGCGTTCCAGCTCGTCGTCCGCGAGCGCGTCGCTGTGCAGCTGCTCGCCGCCCATCAGCACGAAGTCGAGCGCCAGCACGTGGTCGCGCGTCTTGCCGTACGTGCAGCTGCCTTGCCCGCTCGCATCGGTGTTGATCATCCCGCCGACCGTCGCGCGGTTCGACGTCGACAGCTCCGGCGCGAAAAAGAGGCCATGCGGCTTCAGCGCGGCATTGAGCTGGTCCTTGACGACGCCTGCCTGCACGCGCACCCAACGCTCGTCGGCGTTGATTTCGAGGATCCGGTTCATGTTGCGCGACAGGTCCACGACCACGCCGTCGGTCAGCGACTGCCCGTTGGTGCCGGTGCCGCCGCCGCGCGCGGCCACCGCGACGTCGCGGTGCGCGGGGTCAGCCAGCAACCGCGCGAGGAGCCGCACGTCCTCCGCATGCGCGGGACAGATCACCGCCTGCGGCAGACGCTGGTAGATCGAGTTGTCGGTCGCCTGCACGGTCCGGTTCGCATGGTCCGCGAGGATTTCGCCGGCGAATCCGGCGGCCTGGAGGGCGGCGAGAAAGTCGCGGTAACGGACCTCGGGCGGGCTGACGGGACGGGGCAACGGAGCGATCGACATGGGATGAAAGCGCGAGGTGGATGAGGCCGGTGCGCTGTCTCGATCAGAAACATGAGTTTTGAGCAAGATTCCACGCAACGCGGAAATCCAGTATCTTGCGAATCAGCGCGAGAAACAAACGAATTCTCCCCCGGCAAAACTTGCATAAAACTCATGAATTACCGTCGCCTGACCCCGTCCATGTCGCTGTTGCTGGTGTTCGAGGCCGCCGCGCGCCACGAAAGCTACACACGCGCCGCCGACGAGCTGTCGTTGAGCCAGAGCGCGATCAGCCGGCAGGTGCAAACGCTCGAGGATCAGCTCGGCGTGCCGCTGTTCCGGCGTGAGGGCCGCTCCGTGAAGCTGACGGAAGTCGGGCGGCGCTACTTCGTCGAGCTGAGCGGCGCGCTCGGGCGCATCCGCGGCGCGACGCTGCAGGCGATGTCGCGTCAGGCCGGTGCCGGCACGCTGCGGCTCGCGACCTTGCCGACCTTCGGCTCGAAATGGCTGCTGCCGCACCTGCACGACTTCTACGCCGCGCATCCGGGCGTGACCGTGCATCTGCATTCGCGGATCGGCGGCATCGACTTCCATACCGACGATCTCGACGCGGCCATCACCGTCGGCGCGGGCGACTGGCCCGGCCTGCACGCGCACCGGCTGTACAACGAGTTCCTGATCGCGATCGCGAGCCCCGATGCGGCCGGGCGCCGCAAGGCCGGCCCGCGCGCGCCGGCATGGGCGGTCGGGCAGACGCTGCTGGGCGTGACGAGCAATCAGCACGCGTGGGCGGAATGGTTCTCGCACTTCGGCCTCGATCATCGCGAGATGCGGATCGGCCCGAGCTTCGAGCTGACGTCGCACCTGATCCAGGCCGTGCGGGCCGGCATGGGAATCGGCCTCGTGCCGAAGGTGCTGGTCGAAGACGAACTGAGCCGCAACGAGCTCGTATCGATCGGCGACGCGATCACCAGCCAGCGCAGCTACTACCTCGTGTACCCGCCGGAAAACGACACGCTGCCGTCGCTGGTGGCGTTTCGGGAATGGCTGCTGAAATCGTGCTGACGCGCCGCCGGACGAACCGCGCGATCACGCGCGCCATTCATCGAGAATCTGCTCCGCCAGGTAGTCGCACGGCGGCCGCGCCGACTTGGCGCTGCGCGCCAGCACGACCTCGAGTTCGCCGAGCGGCGGCAGCCCGTGGCTTTCCGAAAGCTGCACGAGATGATCGGGAATGCAGCAGCGCGCGAGCGGCGCGACCGCGAGCCCGGCCTCGACCATGCTCAGTAGCCCGAGGTGGCTCGGGCTTTCGTAAGACATCCGGTACGGGATCTTCTGCCGGTTCAGCGCCTTGACCGCGTGATCGCGCGCCATGCTGCCACCGTGCGTGAAGAACGCGACCGGCAGCGGCCGCTCTTCCCACACGTTACGCTTGGGTGAGCCGACCCAGACGAGCGGCTCCATCCGGATCAGCTCGCCGGTCACGCCCTTGATGCGCGTGAGGCACGCGAGGTCGACCGTGTTGTCCTTCAGCATCGGCACGAGCGCGCTGCTCGGCTGGCCGATCACGCGCACTTCGACGCGCGGATGCATCGCCGCGAACTTGCCGAGCACCTGCGGCAGCAGCGACGAGATGTAGTCGTCGGGCACGCCGATCGTCACGCGACCGCGGATCTCCGGCCGCACGACCGACGCCCACGCCTCGTCGCGCATCGCCAGCATCCGGCGGCCGTATTCGGCGAGCACGCGGCCGTCGTCGGTGGCCGTGACGTTGCGCGTGTCGCGGATGAACAGCGGCTTGCCGAGCGCATCCTCCAGCGCCTTGATCTGCATGCTCACCGCCGACGGCGACCGGTGCACGGCCTGCGCGCCCTGCGCGAACGATCCGGATTCCGCGACGGCCACCACCATCGCGAGCACATCGAGGTCGAGCTTTTTCATGTGGATTCAGAAAAACTGATTAATCGATTCAGTTTATCCCGTTTTACTGTCTGCCTCCATGGTCGGACAATGAATCCCGTCAGCACTCATTCGATGCAGGAAGCGAACAACATGCATACGTCCGGATCGCTCTACGGGTTTCTCGTCATTGGCGGCATGCTCGCGGTCACGCCGGGGCCGAACATGGTCTACGTGATGTCGCGCTCGATCGCGCAGGGGCGTGCGGCCGGGCTCATTTCGCTCGCCGGCGTGATGATCGGCTACCTGTTCTACATGTTCGGCGCGGCGTTCGGCATCACGACGCTGTTCATGAGCGTACCGTATGCGGGCACGGTGCTCGGCGTGGTGGGCGCCGCCTATCTGCTCTACCTCGCATGGCAGGCCGTGCGGCCCGGCGGCCGTTCGCCGTTCGAGGTGCGGACCCTGCCGAACGAGCAGCCGCTGCGGTTGCTCGCGATGGGCGCGACCACCAGCGTGCTGAATCCGAAGCTCGCGATGCTGTTCGTGTCGCTGCTGCCGCAGTTCATCGACTACCGGCAGGGCAGCGTGTTCGGCCAGTCGCTGTTTCTCGGTTCGTTGTTGATCGCGGCGTTCGCTTCGGCAAACGGGCTGGTCGCGATCTGCTCGAGCAGCATCGCGAAGTACCTGCACGCTCGTCCGACGCTGCTGCTCGCGCAGCGCTGGGCGATGGGCGTCATCCTCGGCGGTCTCGGCGTGCAGATGGTCGTCGATGCATCGAAGATGGCCGGCGTGGCTTGATTCGGCAATCGCACTATCGAACGAATGCCGTTCAGCGCAGCGCGCGGAAACTCGCGCGCAGTTCTTCCGACAGCGCCTGAGGCTGTTCCCAGGTCGCAAAGTGGCCGCCCCTGGGCAAACGGTTGCAGTGGATCAGCCTCGGATACGCGTTCACCGTCCAACGTTTGGGCGCCGCGTATTGGCACACACGCTCCTGTTTGGCAGGTGATCTGCATCTGCACTATTGATTGGTTTGCATCCGTGGGAACCATGCGCCAGCGCGCCTGCTTCATGCGAGATAGCCGGAAATGCCGTCCCACAACAGTTTCACCGCGGTCACCGCCAGCAATCCATAACAGATCCGGTAGATCAGGCGTTGATCCAGTTTGCCGTGAAGACGCCAGCCGGACATCACGCCGGCCGGAATGGCGAGCACACACACGGCCATCAATGCCCAGACGTTCGCGGTCGGCCTCACGATCAGCATCCACGGCACCGCCTTGATCGCATTGCCCACGGTGAAGAACATGCTCGTCGTTCCGGCGTACATCTCCTTGCTGAGGCCGAGCGGCAGCAGATACATCGCGAGCGGCGGCCCGCCCGAATGCGCGACCATCGTCGTGACACCGGACGCAAGGCCGGCCGTGACGGCCTTCGGCGACGAACGCGGACGAACCGTCAGTGCCGCGCCGCCCCTCACCCACAGGCCGACGAAGATCAACGTGACCACTGCCATCAGAAGCTCGATGGCGCGATGGTCGAGGAAGCGGAATGCCAGATAGCCGAAGCCGATGCCGGTCACCAGCCCCGGCAGGAGCAGCACGAGGTCCGGCTTCGACCAGGTCGACGGCTTCCAGTAGCGCAGCGCGAACAGGTCCATTGCGATGAACAACGGCGCGAGCAGACCGCCGGCAGTCACCGGGTCCATCACCAGCGACAGCAGCGGAATACCGATGATCGCAAACCCGCCACCAAACGCGCCGCGCATGAACGCGATCACGAACACGCCGGCGAACGCGATCAGGATCGTGGTCAGCGTCAACTCCAGGCCCATTGCGGCCGGCGCGGCCATCATGACGTTCTCGCCGGTTCGAACCGCGGAGTGGCGGACAGCCGCGAAGCGGGTCGCGCCCGCGTCGTCGCCGCACGGTGGATCAGGGCTGCATGCATGCTGCTTCTCCATTGGGTGTGCCGGGGCGATGCGGTGCGCAAGCGCACAGCAGGCCGCATGGGCCGCGCTGGCATGTCAGCCCCGGTACAATCGAGTTGATGAAAACAGAATGCACCGCCGCAACACTCAGTGCAATCAAAACATTGACCTCAGTGCAATAATCATTGCTATCGGTGCAATTCATGTCGAAATCCGAGTATCTGCAGTTGGCCGACGCGATCGCCGCCCAGATTGCGGACGGCACGCTCAGGCCGGGCGACCGCCTGCCTCCGCAGCGCCGTTTCGCCGACCAGCATGCAATCGCCGCATCGACCGCGGGCCGGGTCTACACGGAACTGTTACGCCGCGGGCTGGTGGTGGGCGAGGTCGGCCGGGGCACCTTCGTCTCGGGTGAGACGCGGCGCGGCGCGGCAGCGCCGGGCGAGCCGCGCGGCGTGCGGATCGATCTCGAGTTCAATTACCCGACCGTTCCGGATCAGACCGCGTTGATCGCGAGAAGTCTGAGCGGATTGCACCGACCTGCGGAGCTCGACGCCGCGTTGCGCGAAGCGACGAGTACCGGAACCGCGGCTATCCGAAGCGTCGCCGCCGCGTATCTGGCGCACCCCGAATGGTCGCCGTCGCCGGAACAGCTCGTATTTACCGGCAACGGGCGGCAAAGCATCGCCGCGGCCGTTGCGGCGGTCGTGCCGACGGGCGGCCGCTGCGGCGTGGAGGCCCTGACCTACCCGTTCATCAAGGGCATCGCCGCCAAGCTGGGGATCACGCTGGTGCCGCTGGCGATGGACGAAGATGGCGTCCGGCCCGACGCCGTGCAAAAGGCACACCGAGAGGCCCGGCTCTCGGCGATCTACATTCAGCCGGCCATCCAGAATCCGCTGGGCACGACGATGAACGCCGCGCGCCGCGCCGATCTGCTGCGCGTGCTCGACAAGCTCGACATTCCGGTCATCGAGGACAACGTGTATGGGTTTCTCGACGACGAGCCGCCGCTGGCCGCGCTCGCGCCGGACGCCTGCATCGTGATCGACAGCCTGTCCAAGAAGGTCACGCCCGGCCTGACCCTGGGCTTCATCGTGCCGCCGCCGCGGCTGCGCGAAAGCGTAATGGCCTCGGTGCGCTCGGGCGGATGGACCGCGTCGGGATTCGCGTTCGCGGCCGCGCAGCGCCTGATGCGCGATGGCACCGTGGCCGAGCTGGCGAGACTGAAGCGCATCGATGCGAGCGCGCGTCAGGCACTGGCGATCGAGCGTCTGGCGGGTTTCGATATCCGGACCAACGGCAAGTGCTATCACCTGTGGCTGACGTTGCCGGCGCACTGGCGTTCGCAGGCCCTCGTCGCGGCCGCGGCCAGGCGCGACATCGGGCTGACGCCGTCGACCACCTTCGCCGTGTCGGCCGGCCATGCGCCGAACGCGGTCAGGCTCGCGCTGGCGGCGCCGACCATGGATCAGCTCGATGCCGGCCTGCGCACGCTGACCGCGATGCTGAACGGCCGGGAGGACGATTTCGACCTGACCGAGTGAGCGGCGCGCGGAGGCGCCGGCTCGCGCGCCCGCCCGGCTCGGCATCCGGACAGAGATCGAACCGTCAACGCGAGCCGGCGCGCATCACGCGGCCACCGCCTGCGGCCGCGCTTCGAGCTCGCGCACGAGCGGCAGCACGCGCTGGCCGAAGTACTCGACTTCCTCGATGAAATGCAGGAACCCGGCGAGCACGAGATCGACGCCGATCACCTTCAGCGCGACGATCCGCTCGGCGATCTGTTGCGGCGTGCCGATCAGGTTCGTGCGGAAGCCGTCGTTGTACTGCACGAGATCCTCGAACGTGGATTTCGCCCAGTTGCCCTCGCCTTCCGGCGATGCGCTGCCGGCCTGTTTCACTGCATCGCCGAACGCGTGCACGGCCTCGACGTGCGCGTGCCGGACGATGTCGTCGAGCACGGCTCGCGCCTCTTCCTCGGTGTCGCGCGCGATCACGAACGCATTGACGCCGATCCGCACGCGATGGTTGTTCGCCGCGGCCTTCGCGCGAATGTCGTCGATCTGCGCCTTCAGGTTCTCCGGCGTGTTGCCGTTCGTGAAGTACCAGTCCGACACGCTCGCCGCGTTGTCGCGCGCCGCACGCGAGCTGCCGCCCTGGAATATCTCCGGATGCGGCTTCTGCACGGGTTTCGGGCTCAGCGTGTAGTCGTTGAAGCGGTAGAAGTCGCCCTTGAACGTGAAGTTGTCCTGCGTCCAGATCCCCTTCAGCGCCTGGATGAACTCCTTCGAGCGCCGATAGCGTTCGTCGTGCTCGAGCCACGGCTCGCCGATCGCGGTGAATTCGCCCTTGAACCAGCCGCTGACGACGTTGATCGCGACGCGTCCGTTCGAAATATGGTCGATCGTCGCGAGTTGCTTCGCGACCACGGCCGGATGCCACGGCCCCGGCAGGATCGCGGCGAGCACCTTGAGCTTCGTCGTCGCGTGCAGCAGCGCCTGGCTGAACGAGACCGATTCGTGCTGGTATTCGGCGCCGTAGCCGGCCGTGAAGCGGATCTGGCTCAGCGCGTAGTCGAAGCCGGCCGCCTCGGCCGTGCGCGCGAGCTTCTGGTTGTATTCGAGACTCCAGTCGGTACGCTGCTCGATCGTGCTGACGACGAGGCCGCCGCTGACGTTCGGCACCCAGTACGCGAATTTGACGCCGTCGGCCGAAGGTTCGTGAATGCTCATGAAAGGTCCTGATGGAAGGGGAAAACGGGTTATGCAGCCACGGCGGCCAGTGCGCGCGGTCGCAGTTGCGGCACCGCACGGTCCACCGCGAGCGCGATGCGGGCGCGCAGCGCGGGGTTCGCGATCTCGTAGCCGTCGAAATCGCTTTCGGCCGCGTACACCCCGATCGGCAGCGTGCGCGCCTGGAAGAAGCTGAACAGCGGCCGCAGTTGGTGGTCGATCACCAGCGCGTGGCGCTCGCTGCCGCCGGTGGCCGCGAGCAGCACCGGCACATCGACCAGCGATTCGTGATGCACGAGGTCGAACAGGTGCTTGAAGAGGCCGGTGTACGACGCGCGATACACGGGGCTCGCGACGATGAGCGCGTCGGCCGTCTCGATCGCGCGGATCAGTGTGTCGAGATCGGGCGGTACCTGCGCGCGCTTCAGCGCGCCGGCCAGCCGGTTGCCGATCTCGCCGAGTTCGATCAGCCGCGTGTCGATCGGCAACGCGTCGCCGAGCGCGGCAACGATCGCGTTCGTCAGTGCCAGCGTGCGTGACGGTCGTTGCAGGCCGCCCGACAGGGCGACTACGTTGAGGGTGTTGCTCATGCCATGCGTTCCCGTGGTCGAGCTGCGCGTTGTCGCGCCGATACGGTGCCAGGGTCGCAAGGAGCGTGCCATTGTCGACGGTTGGGCGATCGTCCGATCATCTGCATCACGAAGTTTTCCTCGATCGCCCGCCGCGTATGGGTTCCGCGGCCAATTGAGCAGCCGTGGCAAGCGTTCCAGGAAGCGCCTCACATCGATATTCCCCAGCGAGATGAACCGGCGGAAACAGCGTTGCTGATGCGCTGCTGCTCAATCAGCAGTTTTGCGCGCGGCGCTCGTCCAATCGCAGCGGTCAGGCACCGTCGCATCGAACACGATGACGTCGCATCCGCTGTCACCGCAGCGCGCTCGCGCGTCGCTGCATCCTGCGCAGCAATGCCGCTTTCGTTATCAGAAATCGATGCTTCCCGCGCGACGCAAAACACGGAACACTCTGCTGACCACGCAGCAACCGGACCACGGCGCCCGTCGGCGCGGGTCCGCCCGTTCGAACGACTCACGCCTTCATCGCCATGACCTCCCTGTTTGCCACGCCGCGTCCGGTCAATCTTCGTATCGTCACCGCTCAGCCGGACGAATCGCGCACGCGGTCGCGCGGCGCACCCGTTCTCGCCGGCTCGGCACATCACGCGCCGGATCGCGCCCGTGCACACGTGTTCGTCGATCCGCGTTCGCTCGCGCTGCTCGAACGCGTGCGGCGCGTCGCGCCGAGCGACGCGAACGTGCTGATCGCCGGCGAGACCGGCACCGGCAAGGAATTGATCGCGCGCCACGTGCACGACGTCAGCCATCGCGGCGACGGGCCGTTCGTCGCCGTGAACTGCGGCGCGCTCTCCGACACGCTCGTCGACAGTGAACTGTTCGGTCACGAGAAAGGCGCATTCACGGGCGCGGTCGGCGCGAAGCCCGGCTGGTTCGAAGCCGCGAACGGCGGCACGCTGTTTCTCGACGAGATCGGCGACCTGCCGCTGCCGATGCAGGTCAAGCTGCTGCGCGTGTTGCAGGAGCGCGAGGTCGTGCGGCTCGGCTCGCGTACGAGCATCCCGATCGACGTGCGCGTGGTGGCCGCGACCAACGTCGACCTGCAGCAGGCGGTGGCGGCCGGACGGTTTCGCGGCGACCTGTTCTACCGGCTCAATGTCGTGCGGCTCGACGTGCCGACGTTGCGCGAACGTCCCGGCGACATCCTGCCGCTCGCGCGCCACTTCCTCGACACATACCGCGGCCGCCTCGGCCACGGGCCGCGCAGCATCGATCCGCGCGCGGCGCGCCGGCTCGAAGCGCATCCGTGGCCCGGCAACATCCGCGAACTGGAGAACGTGATGCATCACGCGCTGCTGGTGAGCCGCCACGATGCGTTGCAGGACACCGACCTGAACCTGTCGTCGTCATGCGCACCGGCCACGGCCGCAGGCGCGCGGGAAGCAGCGAGCCGTGCGCCCGCTCAGGAAGCGCTCGAACTGGCGCTGTGCGCGCTGTTCGACGACGCGCACGAGAACCTGTTCGAGCGTATCGAGGACACCGTGATCCGCGTGGCGTTCGACTTCAGCCACCGCAACCAGATCCAGGCCGCGAGACTGCTCGGCATCAGCCGCAATGTGCTGCGGGCGCGGCTGATTCGCGCGAAGGTGATCGCTGCCGTCAAGTAAGAGGAGGCGCGCGGCGACAAGCAGTGCCGCGCTTTCACGAGCGGCGAGTGCTCGTGCCGAGCCCGCGCCGCGATTCCCCTGCGTCGTCGACCGACGCAAGCTAGGCGGCGCGCGAAGCCGCCACGGCGAGCGGCGGTCAGCGAACCGAGCGGCGTCGGGCCGAGTCCCGATAACAAGCCAGCGAGCGGGCACGCGCCACCCGAACCGCTCGTCGCGCCAATCTCCGGCCCGTTCCGCACGGCCGTGCCCGAAGCGCCGGTGAGGCTCACGATGAGACCGGGAACGGGCGCGACGCTGTTATCGTTACATTCGTGCTACGACTGCACTGCCGTTACCTAACGTCGACAATGCGGCGCGCCGTTTCCGGTGAGCGTCGCCTATCGTTTACAGCACGCGGCCCGGCCGGCCGCACGCAGGTCCGCCGGCCTCCGTCCCACCGTCAGGAAACCGTCGCCATGAAAAAGCTCGTGAATCACCCGTCCGATGTCGTGCGCGAAATGCTCGAAGGCATCGCGCGACAGTCTCCGCATCTCGCGATCCTCGGCGACGAGCACGTGCTCGTCCGCCAGCCGCTGCCCGAGCCGTCGCAGCGCCCCGTCGCGATCCTGTCCGGCGGCGGCAGCGGCCACGAGCCCGCACACGGCGGCTATGTCGGCGAAGGGATGCTGAGCGCGGCCGTCTGCGGCGAAGTGTTCACGTCGCCGTCGACCGACGCCATACTCGCCGCCATCCGCGCGAGCGCCGGCCCGAACGGCGCACTGCTCGTCGTGAAGAACTACACCGGCGACCGCCTCAATTTCGGCCTGGCCGCCGAGCTCGCCCGCGCGGAGGGCATTCCGGTGGAGACGGTGATCGTCGCCGACGACGTGTCGCTGCGCGGCCGCGTCGAGCGCGGGCAGCGGCGCGGAATCGCGGGCACCGTGCTGATCCACAAGCTGGCCGGCGCGGCCGCCGCGCGGGGGCTGCCGCTTGCCCGCGTCGCGGCAATCGCGCGCGATGCGGCGGCCGAACTCGGCACGATGGGCGTCGCGCTCGACGGCTGCACGATCCCCGGCGCCGAGAAATCGGGGTTCAGTCTTGCCGATCACGAGATCGAGCTCGGCCTCGGCATCCACGGCGAAAAAGGCGTCGAACGCACCGCGCCGCTGCCGGCCGATGCGCTCGTCGACACGCTGCTGTCGAGCATCGTCGCCGATCTCGTGCTCGATCGCGGCGAACGTGTCGCGTTGTTCGTCAACGGTCTCGGCGCGACGCCAGATATGGAGCTGGCGATCGTGCTGCGCGCCGCGTACGACAACCTGAGCCGGCGCGGCATCACGGTCGCGCGCGCATGGGCCGGCACGTTCCTGTCCGCGCTGAACATGCCCGGCTGCTCGATCTCGCTGCTGCGGTTGAACGAAGAACGCGCCGCGCTGCTCGACGCGCCGACGCAGGCGCGCGCATGGCCTGGCGGCGGCGCGGTCAATGCGCAGATTCGCGTAGCCGCGGCGGCCGCTTACGATGAGCCGCTGCCGCCGCTCGACGCGACCGGTCGCGCGTGGGCCGCACGGCTGCAGCCGGCGCTGCATGCGGTCGCGCAAGCGTTGATCGACAACGAAGCGACACTGACGGAACTCGATATGGCCGCGGGCGACGGCGATCTCGGCGCAAGCATGCATCGCGCCGCGCAGGCGATCCTCGCGTTGCCGGAAGCCGCGTACGGCACGCCGGCCGGTGCGCTCGCGGCGCTGGGCGCCGCGTTGCGCCGCGCGATCGCGGGCAGTTCGGGGCCGTTTTATGCGACCGCGCTGGTGCGCGCGTCGCGACGCCTCGCCACTACCGACGATGCCGACGATACCGCCGAGCCGTCGGCGCGCGACTGGGCCGCGGCGTTCCGCGGCGCGGTGGAGGCGATCGGCGAACTGGGCGGCGCACGCGCCGGCGACCGGACCATGCTCGACGCACTGGTGCCGGCCGCCGACGCGTTCGACCGCGCACTCGACCATGATCGCGACCCCGCGAGCGCATGGGCGGCCGCAGTCGAAGCCGCGGAACACGGTGCGCAGCAGACGGCCGGCATGACACCGCGCGCGGGACGGGCGAGCTATCTCGGCGAACGCGCGATCGGCACGCCGGATGGCGGCGCGGTGGCGGTCGCGTGCTGGTTGCGCGCGTTGCTGCCGCATGTGCGGTAGGCGCCGATTCGGGCGATGCGCCGGGCCTGCCGGGTCGCCGCATCGTCGTCCACGCCACCGGGAAAACTCCGATCCCCACATCGTCCTATGACATCGGGCCTCGCTCTTTGGCGGGATGACGTTGATCCTCGTCGGCACCCGCCCGGGGCATGCTGATAGCGAGGATCCCTCACGCGATACGTGCCATCGTGGACTTCTGTTTCCACCGCCGCAGCCGTTCCGGACGAGACCGCTTCCCGCGGCGAGGAGCCGCACTGCCTGCCGAGGGCGATGCGCGTTGCAGGGGTACATCCGCTTGCCGCGCAGCGTGAGGTCGTTTCGCATGATCCACGGATACGGCAACTCGAGTCCCGCACCGCCCATCAGCACCACGCGCCCATACGGACGCACGGCCATCACGGGTAGCCGGTTTCGCTTGCGCCCGGCAGCGATTAACATCACTACACTTTGTGTGGGTGAGCCCGACCATGAATGATGCTCAAGACAAGGGCACAACCTCGATCAGCCTGGTACGTGAGGCCATTCTCGTAGCGACACAACGGAATCTCGATGTGTCGGCCGTTCTCCAGCACGCGGGGATCGCGGCAGAATTGTTGAATGCGCCGAGAGCCCGTGTGCCGGCGTTGGCCTTTTCGCGCCTGTGGGCGGCTCTGGCCGACTTGATGGACGACGAGTTCTTTGGTCTCGACAGCCACCCACTGCGCCGGGGCAGTTACGCGCTGATGTGTCACGCGGCGCTGCATTCGGACAATCTGGAACACGCGCTGCGTCGCATGCTGAAGTTCCTGCGTGCCGTTCTCGACGACATTCATGGGGAGTTGCGCTGCGAAGGCGAGCATGCGGTGATCATCCTGCATGACGATCGGCGCACACGCCGGCTCTTTGCCTACGGCACGTGGTTCATCCTCGTGCACGGTTTTGCATGCTGGCTCGCACGCAGACGGATTCCCCTGATCGAGATGAGGTTTCGCGCGTCCGCACCTATCGATGACAGCGACTACCGCATGCGCTTCTGCGAGGACGTGACGTTCTCCGCGGAGGAAACCCTGATCCGGTTCGATCGCAGTTTCCTCGACCTCAAACTGTCCGGCACGGAAGCGAGCCTGCGGGCATTCCTGGAGAATGCACCGGCCAATATCCTGGTCAAGTATCGCAATGAATCGAGCACGACGGCCCAGGTCAGGCGCCGGCTAAGAAACCAGGCCCCCGACGACTGGCCGGACCTCGACGCGCTCTCGCGGCTGCTGAATCTATCCGCAGCCACGCTGCAACGCCGCCTGCTGGCCGAAGGCACGAACTACCGGCAACTGAAAGACGAATTGCGCCGCGACATCGCCATCGAGTTGTTTTCCAGCACGTCTCTCACGGTCGCCGAAGTCGCTGCACGGACTGGCTTTCAGGAAGCCAGTGCTTTTCACAGGGCCTTCAGGAAGTGGACGGGCGCCAGCCCGGGAATGTACCGCCACGGCAAGGCGAACGCTTGATCGTACGTCCGAGCGGTCGACAGGCTCGAGCCTCGTTTCCAAACGAGCATTGCGCAAGAGCATGGCTGCCGAGGCCAGGCAAGGCAACGCCGTGCAACCGATGAATCGCCTATAGGCGGGCAGCGCCGCAGCAGCATCCCACTCATGCTCCCTCGAATGCTCGGGGTGATGGGCAGCCAACGCACGAAGCACAACGAAAACCCGGCGTGTCCACAGACCTCACGCAAACTGAGGTCGGCGGGCATGGATTGGCGTGCCGGCCAGGCTGACACTGCAATCGCGTTCGGCAAACCAGAACAAGCCTCGCGCCCGGTTGCGCGGCGGAACCGGAGTTGGCTCCGCGAAAGCCCCGCACTTGATAAACACCGCAAGACAAGCAATCACTTACTCGGGCCGCAGTTTTCCCTTCAACCCGCCACCCAATCAGCGGCGCGAAAAGAAAAATTGCCCTCGATGAGCAGCGCATTGCGGTAGCAAAAAATATATGGAGACGAGAATGACAACCCGGTTCAGAACCCGCCGAAGCCCGGCTATTTTGAGTGCGCTATTCGCGGCATCAGCCGTTGCCGTATCTGGCTGCGGCGGCGATGACGCGGCACCCGCACACGCCGTGGTCGTGACGGCAGCCGCGAAGTGCAGTGCGTTGGCTGGCACGACCGTTCCTGCCAGCTCGATCGGGTTGCCGACAACCGGTGCTACTGTCGTGTCCGCGACGCTCGTGTCCGATACCGATTCTGGTAACCGCAATGGTTAGTACTGCAAAGTGCTCGGCACCATTCACCCGGTCGATTTCAACGCACCCGATATTCGGGCGGAGGTGGATCTTCCGACCAACTTCAACGGAAAAGCGGTCCACTTTGGCGGCGGCGGATTTGACGGCACCATTGCCGATACCGAGGGTTCGCCCGCCGACGGGTTCCTGGCGGGGGCGGAGCCCGCGGGCGTCAGTACGCCGTTGCGCAGGGGCTACGTAACGATGGGGAGCGACAGCGGGCATGAGGGAAACGCCCTGGACGGTTCGTTTGCGGCAAACGACGAGGCACTCGCCAACTACGCAGGCGACCACATCAAGAAGACGCGTGATTTCGCAGCCTACCTTGCAAAGGCACGATATGGGTCGGACTTCGTGCACAGTTATTTCATTGGCGGCTCGAGCGGCGGACGACAAGGCTTGATCGCGGCGCAACGATTCCCGCACGACTACGACGGCATCATTTCGACCTTTCCCGCGTCGGGAATCACGGGACTGTGGCTGCAGATGGGCAGGATCTCGCGATCGCTGCTGGCGCCCGGCGGATACATCACGCCCGCCAAAGGCAAGGCCGTGCTCGCAGCGGTCATGAAGCAATGCGACGCGCTGGACGGCGTGACTGACGGCATTATCAGCAACCCTGCTGCGTGCGTGTTCGATCCAGCAGCGATTCGCTGCGCCGGCGGGGGCGACACCGGCGACAGTTGCCTGTCAGACGCGCAAATCAATACGATGACCACCGCTGGCACACCGCTCGACCTCAGCTTCGATCTGGCAAACGGAATTCAGACCTTTCCGGCATATAACGCGTTCGCCGGAGCGGACTTTTGGTCCACTCCCCTGACTTGGGGTAGCGCCGCCGCCGATGCGACGGTCGAGCCCGGGGTGATCGGCAAGACCGCATTTTTTTACGCGTTTCCAAATGACATGCTCCGGTTCGCGGTCGCTCGCGACGCTGCCGCCAGCATTCTGAATTTCAATCCTGCCAACCCGGGATCACTAACGTCGCGCGTCCAGGCGGTGAGCGCGCTCATGGACAGCACCGGCACCGACTTGAGTCAATTCCAGAGCCGCGGCGGCAAGATCATTCTCCAGCACGGGCAATCCGACCAGTTCATCCCGGCGCAATTGTCGATCGATTACTACAACAGGCTGGTATCCCGATTCGGGCAGGGGCCACTGGGTCAATTTCTGAAGTTCTACCTGGTTCCGGGTGCAGCCCACAGCTTCGGTGGACAATTCAATGGTTCATATGACGGTCTGACGGCACTGGACAACTGGGTGACGAAAGGAGTCGCGCCCAAAGATCTGACCATCACCGACCTGACTCCGGCAACAGCCGGACGTACCAGACCGATGTGCGAATACCCACAGTGGCCCAAATACATCGGGGGCGACCAGAATCTGGCGGCGAGCTTCTCGTGCTCGAATTAGTCCGGTTCGCCGTGCGCGCCAATCGGCTGTGCCGGGCGGTTGGCTTCCGGAATTGTCCGCGCTGACGCAACCGGGTCCGCACGTTCCAGCCCGATTCAAATCACTACCCTCGTTACGCGCCTACTCAAACGAATAGACGAATAGCCCCGTGCGATGCAGACCGTCGCACGGGGCACGGTTTGTCCGCGGGACTACGGCAATCCGTCGTCACGAGAAGCGATTTCTCCAACTGGCTGCCGCCAGTGGCGTAACGCCGCAAACATCGGTGTCCGATGACCTCATTCAGGTTGAAGTTCACGGACATGGACGGCCAATCGCGTCCGTCTGACACTGGTTGCAACTCGCGCGCATTTCAAGAACGACATTAAATCCAAGGAGACGACATGAACCAGATAGACGTGTACTCACTCGCCGGTCGGGCCAGATTCAATGGCTTTCATGCGCTTGTTCTGTTCTGGTGTGTCCTGATGTTGATACTCGACGGCTACGATCTTGCCGTCGTCGGCGCGGCGCTGCCGTCGATCATGAAGGACATGCGCATCGACGCGACCAGCGCGGGCATCATGGCCGGCTCGACGCTGTTTGGTGTCATGCTCGGCGCCATTTTCCTCGGCACGCTGGCTGACCGTTTCGGACGACCAACGATGATGTGCGTTTGCGTGGCCTTGTTCAGTCTGTTCACCGCGGCCGCCGGGTTGACGAGCGATCCCGTCAGTTTCAGCGTCACGCGCTTCGTCGCCGGCCTGGGCATCGGCGGCGTCTTGCCGATCGTCACCGCGCAGATGGCGGAGTTTTCACCCAATGCGTTGCGAACCCGATTGGTCACGCTGGTGTTCGCGGGATATTCGATTGGCGGGATTCTGGTGGCGCTGACCGCAAAGCAGCTTATCGGCAGCTACGGCTGGCAATCGGTCTTTTTCGCCGCGGGGCTGCCTGTCCTGCTGATCCCGTTCATCATCAAGACGATGCCCCATTCGATGGTCTTCCTGATCAAACGCGGCCGGCACGACAAACTGCGCGCGGTGCTGAAGCGGTTGGTGCCCGACTATCCGTTGAGCGGTCAAGAGCAGTTTGCGGGAGGTTCGTCAGACCAAGCCCAGGACGCATCGGTGCGACGCCTCTTCCAGGATGGGCGGGGCTTCAGTACCTCGATGATCTGGGTCGCGTTCATGACGGGCTTCTTCATGGTCTACGCGCTCAGTTCTTGGTTGACCAAGCTGATGGCCATGGCCGGATATAGCCTGGGCTCGGCCTTGAACTTCGTGATTGTCTTCAACGTCGGCGCCATCGTCGGTGCGATCTTCGGTGGTTGGCTCAGCGACAAGGTCAACATCAAGCGGGTGCTGATTGCGTTTTACGTCGTCGGGGCGGTGGCGCTGTCACTGATGGGCTACACGAAGTCGACCGTATCGTTGTTTGTCGTCGTATTCGTTGTCGGCGCATCGACACTCGGTACGCAATTGCTGGCCTACGCTTATGCGGGAGACTTCTATCCGCATGCGATCCGGTCTACGGGTGTTGGCTTTGCTTCCGGCGTGGGCCGGATCGGCGCGATCGTGGCTCCGGTGCTCATTGGTTGGCTCGTGTCCTTGAAGCTGCCGCTCGAACAGAATTTCATGGCGATCGGCCTGGCTGGCCTCATCGGCGCGGCGGCGGTGACGCTGATCAACCAGACACGTGCCGACTCGCATCGCTCGAACAGTGCGCCTGTCGTCGCGGTTCAGGGTAGCGCGGGCCGCTGACGCTTCTGCCATGGCAACTCAATCGCCGACATCCTTGCGAACAACACGGCTCGTATGAGCTCTACCCTCGACAAACGCCACATGGCTCAGTGCAAAGCATCTTTCAATGCCGGCATCGAAATGGACCGTCTCTCTCCTCCTCCGTTGAACTCGTTCGCCGACGTGACCCGAGCCGTCGATTGGGCGCTCGTCACGCGGCGCAGCGTCCGCGCTTTCCTGCCCACACCGGTTCCGCGCGAGCACATCGAAGCCATCCTTGACGTGGCTCGCTTCAGCGCAACGGGCGTCAACATCCAGCCTTGGCATGTGCATGTCGTGACAGGCGCGACGAAGTCCCGCCTGTCGGCCGCCATCAACGAGATCAATGACGATCCTGACCGCAGCGCCGACCTGGACGAGCCCTACGACTACTACCCGCGCGAATGGATCGCACCGTATGTGGATCGCCGGCGCGCGGTTGGCTGGAACCTGTACGGCTTGCTGGGCATCGAGAAGGGTGACAAGGCGCGGATGCACGTCCAGCACGGGCGCAACTACCGCTTCTTCGACGCACCGGTGGGCCTGTTCTTCACGGTTGACCGGGTCATGCGCGAAGGCAGTCTGCTCGACACGGGGATGTTCCTGCAAAGCGTCATGATCGCCGCCCGGGCGCGGGGCCTCGACACCTGCCCGCAGGCGGCCTTCAACAAGTTCCACCGCGTCATCGCCAACGAACTGTCCATTCCCGACAACCAGATGTTGGTGTGCGGAATGAGCCTGGGTTATGCGGATCACGGCTGCATCGAGAACACGCTGGTAACGGAGCGCAGTCCGGTAGGCGATTTCACTACTTTTTATAATGAATGAATGGAGACAACGTCATGAGTGCAACGGCCTATTCTCGTGGGCTCGAGAAGAACGCGGCAAACCACGTTCCATTGACGCCCCTGACCTTTCTCGATCGAACCGCCGACGTCTTTCCGAATCGAACCGCGATCATTCATGGCGACTTCCGGCAGACGTGGGCGGAAACGCGCGAGCGTTGCTATCGCTTCGCGTCGGCGCTCGTTCGGTTGGGGATCGAACCGGGCGACACGGTGTCGATCATCGCGCCGAACACCCCGGCCATGCTCGAGGCCCACTTCGGCGTCCCGCTCTCGGGCGCCGTTCTCAATGCCATCAATTGCCGCCTCGATGCCGACGGCATCGCATTCATTCTGCGCCACGGAGAATGCAAGCTTCTGCTCGTGGACCGCGAACTGGCTCCTCTGGTCGAGAAAGCATTGCAGTCGGTTCCGCATCCGCCGCGCGTGATCGACATCAACGATCACGAAGCACCCGACGGCCCGGCCATCGGGGAAACCGATTATGAGTCGCTGCTGGCGAGCGGGGACCCGGCATTTGCAGGCCGCCGCCCGGTCGACGAGTGGACGCCGATCGCGTTGAACTACACCTCGGGCACCACGGGCGATCCGAAAGGTGTCGTTCCGAGCCACCGTGGCACCTATGTGATGAGCCTGTTGCAAATGACGAACTGGCCGCTCCCGCGTGCGCCGATCTACCTGTGGACGCTTCCCATGTTCCACGCGAACGGCTGGTGCTTCACATGGGCGATTACGGCAGCGGCAGGAACGCATGTCTGTTTGCGCAAGGTGAATGCCGCGAATATTCTCTCCGCCATCGCCGACCACGGCGTCGATCATTTTTGTGCGGCACCGATTGTCCTCGCAGGCATCGCAAGCGTGCCCCCGTCCGAACTACAGCCGTTACCTCGTCGTGTGCGGGTCCTGACCGCCGGCTCGCCGGCGCCAGCAGCGGTGCTGGAGGCCGTCGGCGCGATGGGTTTCGACGTCGACCACGTCTTTGGCATTACCGAGATCGCCGGCACGCCGATCAGCTGTGCATGGCACGACGAGTGGGATACGTTGCCGTCGGAGCAGCAAGGGAGATTGAAAGCGCGACAAGGTGTACGCGCGGCCGCGTTCGAGAACTTGTCGGTCGCCGATCTCGCGACGCTCGAAGCGGTCCCCGCCGATAGCACGTCTTGCGGCGAAGTTCTGGTCCGGGGGAATACGGTCATGATGGGATACTTCAAGAATGCCGACGCAACGGCACAAGCTTTCGCCGGCGGCTGGTTTCATACCGGCGATCTTGCGGTCGTTCATCCCGACGGCTATATCCAGATCACCGACCGCTCCAAGGACGTCATCATCTCGGGTGGAGAAAACATTTCGTCCGTGGAGGTGGAGGAGGTCATTTATCGCATGTCCGGCGTGCTCAACGCGGCCGTGGTCGCTCAGCCGGATGACAAATGGGGCGAGACGCCTTGTGCGTTCATCGAACTGAAACCGGATGCCTGTCACATCACCGAGCAGGATGTGATCCTGTTCTGTCGCGAGCGACTGGCGCATTTCAAATGCCCGCGTCGGGTGATTTTCGGCGAATTGCCCAAGACCGCTACAGGCAAGATCCAGAAGTTCCGTCTCCGGGAGCAAGCGGGCAGCCAGGTAGCGATCACGAGGTTGGCGGGATAGCGCTGTTGGTCCGCTTGGCGCCCCTGCGGTGCCTCACTGGACGACGGTGCGGGCTGGTCCTGTGGACACGGGCGCGCCTCGCTGCGGCGGGACACCGTGCCGGGTAAAGCACCCTGACGCATCAAGGACATCGACCGCATCGCCCGCCGCCCGGCAACGGACGGCGGGCGATGTGCATTCCCGTGCACAGCACGGCCGGCGACCGATTGTTGTCGCCCGGACAACACGATGTGCGCACACGCGGTGCTACTGGCATCCGTCGCCGTTTCTTACAATCGTTCACACGCTCGATCGACATGCGAGCGAAGCGAAGTGCGCGACATTCACGGTCGCGCCCGCGAACCGCGCTGCGCAGTGCGGCTTACCCCACTTGATCAACAGGACGATTGACCATGAACAAATCAATCCGCAACGTACAGCCGGTTACCACCCGCCTCGGCAACGAAGATTCGGGCGAACTCGTCTCTTCCCGCTATGCCGTGCGCATTGGCGACGTCGATGTCGTGCTGATCAGCGACGGCGTGCTGCCGCTGCCGACCTCCACCATGTCCACCAACGTAAGCGAAGCGGACCGCAACGAATGGTTCGACGGCCGTTTCCTGCAACGCGACATGTTCGACTGGGCGCTGAATATCGCGCTCGTGCGCAGCGGCGAGCGCCTGATCCTGATCGACTCGGGCGTGGGCGACGGTTTCGAATACTTCACGCGCGCCGGGCGGTCGGTCATGCGTCTGGAATCGGCCGGCATCGACCTGGCTGCGATCACCGATATCGTGATCACGCACATGCACATGGACCACGTCGGCGGGCTGAACACCGACGGCGTCAAGGCCCGGCTGAGCCCGGACGTGCGCATTCACGTATCGGCCGCGGAAGTCGCGTTCTGGAAGAATCCGGATTTCAGCAAGACGGTGATGCCGGAAACCGTTCCGCCCGCGCTGCGCAAGGCGGCCGCGAAGTTCGTCGAACTCTACGGCGAAAACATCGTGCAGTTCGACCGGACCGTGGAAGTCGCGCCGGGCGTGTCGGCGCGCGTGACGGGCGGACACACGCCGGGACACTGCGTGGTGGACATCGCGTCGAAGGGTGAAAAGCTGACGTTCGTCGGCGACGCGGTCTTCGAAGTCAACTTCGACAATCCTGACTGGCAAAACGGCTTCGAGCATGATCCGGAAGCAGCGGTCGACGTGCGTATCGCGCTGTTCAACGAAGCCGCCGAAACCGGCGCGCTGCTGGCCGCGGCGCATGTGGCGTTCCCGTCCATCGGGCATGTTGCAAGGAACGGCGAAGGTTTCCGCTTCGCTCCCGTTACGTGGGACTACTGATTGATGATCGGCTGACGACGGACGACGTTTCCCGAATCGGCACCCATCAATAGGAAAGCGCCGCCGCACTCCCCTGCGACGGCGTCATCTCGCGCAGCAACGCTGCACATCAGGACCGCATGGCACTCACGCGACGGTCGAAATATTCCGTTCCGCGACCTCGTCCACGGCGTCCTTCACGATACCGGCGATCCCGCCCGCTTCCTCGCGCGCGATCGAGAAATCGACCATTTCGCGCTCGGCCGTATCGAGCATGTCGTTCGACATCGATTCGGTCACGCGCGCGGCCACGAAGCTGCCGCGCACGACTTCGCAACGGCTCAGGCCCTGCCTTTCAGGTTCCTTGTAGGCATGGGCGACGGTCTGCACGCTAACGCAGAGGCTCGACGCCACGTCGCGCTGCGGCGCGAGCCGCGCGCCCGGTGTCAGCGCGCCGATATCTCGGCCCGTCCCCTCTCGATGTCTCCGTCGTTGCTTTCGCATGGTCGCTCAGAAAGACACCCGGAAATTACTGTCCTGGTGCAATCGCGTGCGTAAGCAGGACGGTGCGGAATGCATGATGCGCTCCATTCATTCCGCGTGACCGGTGCGCGGCCGTCCAGGGCGCGCGGCGCGTCGGGCCTACAACGCCCGACACCCCCACACGGATCGACCAACCGCCGGCGGCGATGCCGGTCGCCACAGTCGGGCCGATAGGGTCTGGGTCGATCCGCCGCGAATTCACAAGCTTACAGCTCGACCAGCCGCGTGCCTGCTGCCTGAATTGCTCGTTGCAGGCTGGCGCCGCGGCGTGCGGCAATGACACCGAGGTGACAAAACCGATAGTTTGCTATCGAATATTATTACCTCTATCATCTCCCCCATGACCAATCTGCACGACCTTCGCCTCGCTGTCAGCAGCCTGCTGGTGCTCACCGCGCGCAAGTGGCGCCGCACGAGCGACGCCGTGCTGACCGCGTACAACGTGTCCGAAGCCTGCGCGACCCCGCTGCTGATCGCCGGCCGTCTCGGTGAAGGCGTGCGCCAGGGCACGCTCGCCGAGCACGTCGGCATCGAGGGGCCGTCCCTCGTGCGCCTGCTCGACCAGTTGTGCGCGGCCGGCCTCGCACGCCGCGACGAGGATCCGCACGACCGCCGTGCGAAGACGATTTCGCTGACGGCCGCCGGCCGCGCGGTCACCGCGAAGATGGAAGAAGACCTTCGCGTGCTGCGCGCGCAGGTGCTCAAGGGCGTCACGCGCGCCGATCTCGAAGCGACGCTGCGCGTCCTGAACGCATTCGGCGCGGCCGATGCGCAGCACCCGGCGTCACGTCCGTCCCATCCCGCCGATTCCGCGTCATGACCTATCCGAGCCTTCGCGACTGGCTGTTCTCGGGCAAGACGTTCGCCGCGTCGATGCTGGCGCTGTACCTCGGCCTGTATTTCCAGCTGCCGCGTCCGTACTGGGCGATGGCGAGCGTCTACATCGTGTCGAACCCGTTCGTCGGCGCGACGCGCTCGAAGGCGCTGTATCGCGCGCTCGGCACCGCGCTCGGCGCGGCCGCCGCGATCCTGTTCGTGCCGCCGTTCGTCGAGACGCCGCTCCTGTTCAGCATCATCGTCGCGACGTGGTGCGGCACGCTGCTCTACCTCGCGATCTCCGACCGCACCGCGCGCAGCTACGTGTTCATGCTCGCCGGCTACACGATGCCGCTGGTCGCGCTGCCCACCGTGACCGATCCGTCGACGATCTTCGACGTCGCGATCGCGCGCACCGAGGAAATCGTGCTCGGCATCGTGTGCGCGAGCGTGGTCGGCAGCGCCGTGTTCCCGAACCGGCTCGCGCCGACGCTGATCGAGCGCACCGACGCGTGGTTCAAGGACGCCGCGTTCTACGGCCGCGAAACGCTGTCCGGGCACCTCGCGGGCAAGGCGCTGTCCGCGTGCCGGCAGCGCCTCGCCGCGACCATCACCGGCCTCGAATTCCTGCTGAGCCAGTTGAGCTACGACCACGCGCACCCGCACGTGCTCGCCCGCACGCAGGCGCTCGCGGGCCGGATGCAGCTGTTCCTGCCGCTGATGTCGTCGCTCGCCGATCCGCTGATCGCGCTGATGCGCGACCTGCACGTGCGCCCTCCCGCGCTCGACGCGCTGCTCGCCGACGCCGCGAAGTGGTTCGACGCACCGCTGCCCGCCTTGAAGGCCGGCACCGACGGCGCGATGGCCGACGACCCGGTCGCGGACAACCTGCGCGCGCGCATCGCGTCGCTGCAGCCACCCGACAGCGCGCTGACGAGCTGGGACGGCGCGCTGCTGTCGAACGCGCTGTGGCGGTTGCGCCAGGTCATCGACATCTGGCAAGACTGCCGCTCGCTGCGCGCGCTGATCGCGAACGAGTCGGGTGTCTGGCAGCCGCGTTACCGGCACTGGCGGCTCGGCGGCACCGAGCGCTTCTTCGATCGCGGGATGATGCTGTTCTCGACGCTGACCGTGGTCGGCGCGATCGTGTTCGCGTGCTGGCTGTGGATCCAGTCCGGCTGGCACGACGGCGCCGGCGCCGTCACGCTCGTCGCCGTCGCGTGCAGCTTCTTCGCGGCGCTCGACGAGCCCGCGCCGCTGGTGTTCAAGTTCTTCCTGGCCACCACCGCGAGCGTCGTGTTCGCGGGCCTGTACCTGTTCGCCGTGCTGCCGCACGTGCACGACTTCGCGATGCTCGTGCTGATGTTCGCCGGCCCGTTCATCCTGATCGGCACGCTGCTGCCGCGTCCGCAGTTCAACATGGTGACGATGCTCGTCGCGGTGAACACCGCGACCTTCATCAGCATCCAGAGCGCGTACGAGGCCGACTTCTTCGTGTTCCTGAACAGCAACCTCGCGGGCGTCGCCGGGCTGCTGTTCGCATACGTATGGACGCGGGCGACGCGGCCGTTCGGCGCGGAACTCGCGGTGCGGCGACTGCTGCGCTCGGGCTGGGAGGACGTCGCCCGCTCCGCATCGACGCAGCCGCTCGACGACCAGCGCAACCATGCGTCGCGCATGCTCGATCGCGTCACGCAACTGCTGCCGCGCCTCGGTGCGTCCGACGATCACCGCCATCCGTCGATCGAGAGCTTCCGCGACCTGCGCATCGCGCTGAACGCGCTCGACCTGCGCCGCTCGCGCCGCAAGCTGTCGGGCGACGTGCCCGACGCGATCGACCGCGTGCTGGCCGGCGTCACCGATCACTACACGCGCTGCGCGGCCGCGAACGTGCGCCAGCCCGCGCCGCCGGCGCTGCTCGCGTCGATCGACGATGCGTTGCAGCGCGTGGCGGGCCGCAACCTGCCGGGCGCTGTAGCCGCACCGGCGGACGACGGCACGACGCCCGCGGCCCCAGCAGCCCCCGCGGCGCCGGCCACGCCCGCGACGCACCGCCGGCTGCGCGATACGCTGCACGCGCTCGTCGGCCTGCGGCTGTCGCTGTACCCGGGTGCGTCCGCGCAGCCGCCCCAAGCCGCGCCGGACGGAGCACGCGCATGATCCTGCTTTCCAACCTGTCTTTCCGACCGCGACCATGATCGGCGAAATCGACATCTTCGGCGTATTCGTGCCGGCTCCGCTCGTGCTGATGCTGATCGCCTACCTGATCAACATCGTCGTGCGCGCCCTGCTCGAGCGCGTCGGCTTTTACCGCCTCGTCTGGCACCGTTCGATCTTCGACCTCGGCATCTACGTGTTCGTGTTTGCCGCCGTCGTCATCGTGTCTCACCATCTCGTGGCTAGCTAACCGTGAAAAAAACCTGGCTCTCGGCAGGGCAGATCCTGCTCACCCTGATCGTCGTCGTCGTGGCCGCCCTCGTGCTGTGGCGGATCATCAACTACTACATGTTCTCGCCGTGGACACGCGACGGGCACGTGCGCGCCGACGTGATCCAGGTCGCGCCCGACGTGTCGGGGCTCATCACCGCGGTGCAGGTCGCCGACAACCAGGAGGTCAAGCGCGGGCAGGTGCTGTTCGTGATCGACCAGGCGCGCTACACGCTCACGGAACGGCTGGCCGAAGCGACGCTCGCGCAGCGCCGCGCGACGCTCGCTCAGGCGAAGCGCGAATACGCGCGCAACCTGCAGCTCGGCAACCTGGTCGCCAGCGAACAGGTCGAGGAAAGCCGCACACGTGTCGAGCAGGGCGAAGCTGCCGTCGCCGATGCGCAGGTGTCGCTCGACACCGCGAAACTGAACCTGCAGCGCACGACGATCGTGAGCCCCGTCGACGGCTACCTGAACGACCGCGCGCCGCGCGTCGGCGAATACGTGCCGGCCGGCCGCGCGGTGCTGTCGGTCGTCGACCGCAATTCGTTCCGCGTCGACGGCTACTTCGAGGAAACCAAGCTCCGCGGCATCCACATCGGCCAGCCGGTCGACATCGTCGTGATGGGCGAGCCGCATCCGCTGCGCGGCCACGTGCAGAGCATCGTCGCCGCGATCGAGGATCGCGACCGCACGCAGGGCGCGAACCTGCTGCCGAACGTGAACCCGGCATTCAGCTGGGTGCGGCTCGCGCAGCGCGTGCCGGTGCGGGTCGTGCTCGACGAGGTGCCCGACGACTTCCGGATGATCGCCGGCCGCACCGCGACCGTCGCGGTGCGCACCGACACGCGCCGCGACGACAAGACGAAGCCGGCTGCCGGCGCTTCCGCGGCAGCCGTGCCGCCTGCTTCGTCGCCCGCGGCAGCCGCACCCGCGGCCGTCAGCGCGACGGGAGCATCGCAATGAAGCGGCACGGCCTGCGCCTCGCGGCGGCACTCGCGCCGCTCGCGCTCGCACTCGGCGCGTGCAAGTCCGTCGGCCCCGATTACACGCTGCCGCAGCAGGCGTACGTGAATGCGCCGCTCGCGAACCATGCGCTCGACGACGCGAACGGCACGCTCGTATCGCGCAATGCCGTGCCCGGCAACTGGTGGCAGCTGTACGACGATCCCGTGCTCGACGACCTCGTGCGTAGCGCGCTGAAATCGAACACCGACCTGCGCGTCGCCGCGGCCAACCTCGCGCGTTCGCGCGCGGCGCTGGAAGTCGCAAACGAACAGGGCGGCTTCTCCGGCAGCGCGGAAGCAGCCGTTCAGCGCGCGCAGGAATCGGCCGAGCAGTATCTGCTCGAAAACAAGCTGCCGGTCGTCAACGAAGGCACGGTCGGCATCAGCGTGTCGTATGAGCTCGATCTGTTCGGCAAGCTGCGGCGCGGCGTCGAGGCCGCGCGCGCGGATAGCGAAGCCGTGCAGGCGGCCGCCGACCTGGCGCGCATCACGGTCGTCGCGGACGTCGTGCGTGCCTACGTCGAATCGTGCTCCGCCGGCGACGAGCTCGCGATCGCGAAGCAGTCGCTCGCGCTGCAGCAGCAGCGCGTGAAGCTGTCACAGCGGCTGCGCGATGCGGGGCGCGGCAACCAGACCGACGTGACGCGTGGCGTCACGCAGGTGCGCACGCTGTCCGCCGACATCCCGCGTTTCGAAGGTCGCCGCAAGATCGCGCAATACCAGCTCGCCGCGCTGCTCGCACGCTCGCCGGCCGACCTGCCGAAGGCGGTCGCCGAATGCGAGCGCCTGCCGAAGCTGCGCCAGCCGATTCCGATCGGCGACGGCGCCGCGCTGCTGCGACGTCGCCCCGACGTTCGCGAAGCCGAGCGCCAGCTCGCCGCCGCGACCGCACGGATCGGCGTCGCGACCGCCGCGCTGTATCCGTCGATCAGCATCGGCGCGTCGGCCGGCTCGGTCGGCGTCGCCGCCGACCTGTTCTCGTCCACCACGAATCGCTGGTCGTTCGGACCACTGATCAGCTGGTCGTTCCCGGTCAACGGCCAGCGCGCACGCGTGCGCGAAGCCGAAGCCGCGAGCGGCGGCGCACTCGCGCACTTCGACGGCGTCGTGCTGAACGCGCTGCGCGAAACGCAGTCGAGTCTCGCGACCTACGCGGCCGATGTGCAACGCACCGATGCGCTGCGCACGGCCTACGAATCGGCGCGCAATTCCGCTGACGAAACGCACCGGCTCTATATGGCCGGCCGCGAATCGTTCATCTCCGATCTCGATGCGACGCGCACGCTCACGAGTGTGCGCGCACAGGTCGCCGCGGCCGAAGGGCAAGTCGCCGCCGACCAGGTGAAGCTGTTCCTCGCGCTCGGCGGCGGATGGGAACGCGACGCAGCGCCCGCTGTGTCGCAGCAGACGTCGGCGGCCGGTGCGCCGGCTGCTGCGTCGGCCCCGGCCAGGTAATCGCGTGCGGTGCGGGACGGCGTGCGTGACACGCGTGCCGTCCCGCATCACCGTGCGCGGTCTCGCATGTCCGGTATATCGATGCGGACGGCGCGCGTCACCGGCATTGCCGGTAAACTCGTCCGCGGTTTCCATCATTCGCTCGCCGCCCGCCCCGGGCGGCCCATGTTCCGGAGGATCATCATGCGAAGCAGTGCCCGTAATCAGTTCGCCGGCCAGATTAGCGCCGTCAAGCCCGGTGCCGTCAACGACGAAATCACGCTGCGTACCCAGGACGGCCTCGACATCGTCGCCGTGATCACGCACGGCAGCGTCGCCTCGCTCGATCTCGCGGCCGGCACGAAGGCGTTCGCGCTCGTCAAGGCATCGTCGGTGATCGTGATGGTCGACGTTGACAGCAGCAAGGTGTCTGCCCGCAACTGCATCGCGGGCAACGTGTCGTCGATCGCGAAGGGTGCAGTCAATTCGGAAGTCGTGATCCAGGCCGCGGGCGGCGCGGAAATCGTCGCGATCGTCACCAACGACAGCGTCGATCGTCTCGGCCTCGCGAGCGGCACGCCTGCGTCGGCGATCTTCAAGGCGTCGAGCGTGATCGTCGGGGTCGAGTGATCGCCTGATCGACTGACCGATTGCGATGACGCCCCATCGTTCGCCGCACCTGCAAACGGCGCGCAACGCTCGACCGGCGTGCGGGCGCACACGATGACGTCCGCGCTCGAGCGCGCGCATCGGCGCGTATTGCAATCGCTGCTGTCCGCGGCGACCGACGCCGCGTCCCCGGATGCATGTCTGTTCGGCGCACTCGTCGCGGCACGCGCATGCCGCAACGAACTCGCGCTGCTCGGCCTGTCTCCTGCCCAGTTGAGCAGCCTGCTTGCCCGCCAGTTTCCGCGCCTGCGTTCCACCGATGCCGCCGCGCTCGTGCCGACCGAAACCATCGCTGCGCTGCCGGCCGCGCACGCGCAGTTCGTCGCGACGCTGCACGCGCTGCTGATGCGGGATGCGCATCCCGCCGTCGCGCGCGACGATGCCGACTGCGTCGCGGCAATCATCGCGCATGCGTGCCTGCGCCCCGATCACCTGTGGCGCGATCTCGGCCTTGACGGACGCAATGCGGTTTCGGCGATGCTCGACCGCTATTTCCCCGCGCTCGCCGCGCGCAATGTCGCGCAGTTGCGCTGGAAGAAATTTCTCGCGCAGGAAGTGGCCGCATCGCTCGGCCTGACGCCCGGGCCCGCGCCCGGATGTCCGGGCTGCGAGGATTTCGGATTCTGCTTTCCCCGGCAACGATAGTCACGACGTCGCCCTGCGTGGCTTGTCGATACGCAGCGTTTGCCGATCATGCACGACATCCATCCGCGCGCTTTCCCGCGCGTTCGTTCGATCGCAACGCCCACCGGAGGAACAGCCTTGACCGACTTAGCGACGCCCAATCTGCCGTCACGCGATTTCGAAGCCACATCGCAGTTCTACGCGAAACTCGGCTTCGTCGAAACCTGGCGCGACGACAACTGGATGATCCTGAGGCGCGGCGACCTGCTGCTGGAATTCTTTCCGCATCCCGGCCTCGATCCGGCCACGAGCTGGTTCAGCTGCTGTTTCCGGCTCGCCGACGTCGGCGCGTTTTTCGATGAGGTGCTCGCGGCCGGCATTCCGGAGCAGACGACCGGCTGGCCGCGTGCGCATCGGCCGAAACGCGAGCCATGGGGCGGTACCCTCGGCGCGCTGATCGACCTGGACGGTTCATTGATTCGACTGATTCAGACGGACGACTGAATCGATGGGTGTCGAAGGGGCACGGCGGGCAAGAAACGACCCCCATAAACGGTTACCTTGCGATACGCGTTGCGCGCGTCTTTGTCCGTGGGGCGCGCGGTCAGTGTCGATGGCGGTGGTGAATGTCCGGGAAATGCGCGTGACTGTGCGTGATCGGCAGATGCACGTGCGGATGCGTGTGCGGTTCATCGCCATCGTACGGAAAGTCGTGCGTGTGCTGATGATGTTCGTCATGCCGATGCCGGTGCGTATGCGCGAGCCGCTCGTGCGCATGTTCGTGTTCGTGCCGTTCGCGCACATGCAGCCAGATGCCGAGCGCCATCAACGCGGCCGCGATCCAGAACGTGACGGACGGCAGTGCCGGCCAGATCAGCAGCGACAGCACGACGCCGAACAGCGGCGCCACGGAAAAATACGCGCCCGTGCGCGCACTGCCGAGATGACGCAGCGCGACGACGAACAACACGAGACTGATCCCGTAGCCGCCGAGGCCGGTCAGCATCGCGGCGACCGTGGCCGGAACGGCGGGAAGCGCCGCGCCGGCCGCGAGCGCGATGCCGATATTCACGGGCCCGGCGACCAGGCCTTTCACGCACGCGATGACCATCGCATCGTTCGCGGCGACCTTGCGGGTCAGGTTGTTGTCGATCGCCCAGCACAGGCACGCGGCGGCGATCAGCAGCGCACCGACCGGCACGCCCGCGCGCCCCGGCACCCACGACAGCAGCGTGCCGCCGGTGACGATTGCGACCATGCCGAGAAACACCTGGAGATCCACGTTCTCGCGAAACACGACCCACGCGATGACGGCCGTCAGCACGCCTTCGAGATTGAGCAGCAGCGCACTCGTCGCGGCCGGCGTGCTCGACAGCCCGAGCATCAACAGCGCCGGGCCCGCGACGCCGCCGGCCGCGATCGCGCCGGCAAGCCACGGCAGGTCCGCGCGTTGCAGCGGTGCGGCATTCCCGGCCGGCGCGCGGCGGCGGCGCAACCCGTGAAGCAGGATCCCGATGGCGAGACCGACCCCGCTGCCGAGATAGAACAGGCCCGCGACCATGAACGGCGACATTGCGCCGAGCAGTGCCTTGGCGAGCGGCGTCGCGGCACCGAACAGCGCGGCGGCGATGAGCGCGACGAGAATCGCGGAATGTCTCGGGTTCATGATGCGATCTTTGCGTAAGGCGTTGGGCGTAGGGCGTCGGCAGGCTTCATGCGATGCGGTGGCGCGGATGGTTTTCCTTGGGGATTGCCGGGCAGCTCGCGTCGGCTTTCAGGCACCTGTCACGTCATACGTGGTCGGCAATGTGTATCGGCCCGGCGTTCCCGGCTGCGGAGATTATCGGCGTTTGTGTCGCGGGTCGCCAACCAATGGGCTGGCGGCCGCTGCGGTGGCGGCGCGTCCGGACATCACACGTCGGTCCCGCGACTAGGGCTGTACTTCGCGCCCGACAACGACTGACGCGAGACATATTGGCGTGAGTGCGAATCGGACACTTGATCTGCGCTCGCTCCGCATACTTTAGGAAAACGAACTATTGTGACGCGACGTGAGCGGATTCGTGATGCACACCGTCCTTGTTTCGATATCCGGTCGCCATGCTCGTTCAACACGAACGATGCATTGCGCAAGCTGCGTTCGCCGATGCGCTTTCATCGCCGGTTTGATTGGTAGTTCGATGCTGATGGGTGGACGGCTAGCTGACTGGCGATGTCGCCAGCGGAGGCAGTCCCGACCTGCCCCGAGCGGGGACAGGCCGGTCTGTCACGTGATGCGCTGCACGCGCGGTGCAGGCGGGCCGTCACCGCGCGATCGCGCGGCGACGCATTGCGCGTTACTCGCTCGCGGTCGTTTGCTGCTCGGCCTGCGGTGCTGCGTCGGCTGATGCTTCCGCGGTCGCCGGCTGCGGCGCGGCGGCGTCGGCCTGCGGTTCCGCCTTCGGCTGCTGCGGTGCGCCCTTTGCTGCTTGAGCGCCGCCCTTGTTGCCCGGACGACGCGACTTCAACCGGCGCGCACGCGCCGCGTCGTCGTGCGTCACGCGCCCGGCTTCGTTACCTTGCAGATCGACCCGCACCGCGTCTTCGACGAGACACGACCAGTAACGATTGCCGCGGCACCACGTGGACATCGCCTCGCGCAGCTCTGCTTCAGTCAGGCCGACGGCCTGCGCCTCGCGGGCGAGGTCGTCCCAGATGCCGACCTTCAGCGGCACCTTCGGTGCCGGATTCTTCGGGAACGCGCGCGGGAACCGGCGCTGCAGTTTGCCGATCGCGACGATGACCGGATCGACCGGGGTCGACGGCTTCGCCGAAGCGGGCTTGGCACCGGACGGCGCTTTGGCCCCGGCACCCGATTTGGCCCCACGAGCGGGCCGGTCGCCGGACTTCGGCTTCGCGCCGGCGTCCGGTTGCGCAGCCGGTCGCTTCGCGTTGCGCTCCTGCTTGGCCTTGGCTGCGAGCTGCGCCCGCAATTCGGCAAGTTGTTCAAAACCCATAAATTCAATCCACCAGGAATATAAGGTGTGGTTCGTGCTGCCATTCCGCACATCGGCGTTTTGCCGCATTGCCTGCGGCTTCTGCCACCGATGCGGAACATTGCGGGGCCGCATCGCCACAACCGCTGTTTTCAGGCACCCGGCCACGATGCCGGATAAAGGCAGGAGTGGAAGTATACCGGTACGCGCGGCTGTCGGCTGACTCACCGGTTCGCATTTGACGGATCCGAGGGGCGCGCAATGCATCCACGCGGTCACGTTGCGCATTATCGCGGCGTTTTAACCGGTCGCGATACACGCGTTACGTAGTGCCGCTTTCGGTACTTTCGGTTTCGGTTCGGGGCTCACGCATCGCGTCAGTCATTCCACACTACGGAATGGCGAGCGATGGTACGGACGCCCAAGACGCCCGGCGCCTGCGGACTCACGTGGTCCGAAACACCTGGCTTTCGCGTACGGTCCGCGCGGCGTGGCGGCGTTCGCGTCGATCGCTGCCGGTATTCAATTAGTTGCGTACGCATCGATCGTCGATCGTACGGCGGCACCGGAAAGTGCGTAGTATGGCCGGATCGACATCGTCGGCGGCCTGTGGTGGTTTCACTACGCACCGATCAGTCAACGCCATCGCTGTCGAACGCAAAGAGACCCGGTTGTCCGAAACGGAGCGGTTACATGAATCCCCGACACGACCTCCCGCACGACGGCATTACGCGCGAAGAAATTCACCATCGGCAGATCGACATGCGCGGCTATCGCCGCAGCGACGGCCTGTTCGAAGTCACGGCCTGCCTCGCGGACCGCAAAACGAGCGATTTCACCCCGCCGGGCGGCACGCGCACGTTCGCGGCACTGGCCCCGATTCACGACCTCGGCGTGACGCTGGTCTTCGACGTCGACATGATCGTGCGCGCGGTATCCACGTTCATCAGGTCGCATCCTTATGCGCAGTGTCCGGGCGGCGGCGACACGCTGCAGGCGCTCGTCGGACTGCGCATCGGCGCCGGTTGGAACAGCGAGGTCCGCAAACGCCTGCCGTCCTGCGACACGTGCACCCATCTGAAGGAAATTCTCGGTCCGGTCGCGACCGCGGCCTATCAGACGATGGTCGGCGTGCGACCGTCCTCGCTGAATTACCGCGACGACAACGGAAAGCCGCTCAAGATCGACAGTTGCTATGCGTATGGCGCTTCGCGCGATCTCGTGAAGAGCCTGTGGCCCGAATATCATCAGCCGACCGCGTCGACCCAGGGTGACTAGGGCATCGATACGCGATCGGTGCCGCTGCGGCGAACGGCGATGCGAGTCGCAGCCGCCGTGTCCCGCGAAAAGTACGCGTCGCTTGAACTCGGTGCGATTGGAGACAACACGGCAGGCGTCGCGCGGCGGTCCTTGCGTGCGGCTGCGGCACCGGTTCGACCCGGTTGATCGCCGATGATCAGAACACGCCAAGCGCGAGCCCCGCAGCAAGACCCGCGCCGACCTCCGCGCAGCGCGCGAGATCCTCGGCGTCGATCGTCTTCGGCGCGAGGATCCGCTCCGGCGTCTGCGCATGGGTGCAGACGATCAGGCCTGGCGCCACATTCCTGAGCCGCCACCCGGTCGCGATCCGGTCAATCTGGCGCAGCGCGTTCTGTCCGTCGCTGCCCGCGCAGATCATTGCCGCATACGGGCGACCGTTCACGCGATCGAGCGCCGCGTAGTAGCAGCGATCGAAGAAATCCTTCATCAGCCCGGACATCGCGGCGAGATTTTCCGGCGTCGCGAACAGATAGGCGTCGGCGGCGAGCACGTCGTCCGCGCTCGTCGCATCCGCACGCTGCAACCTGACGTCGACACCGGGCTGCTCGCGCGCGGCATCCGCGGCCGCTTCGGCCATCTGCTGCGTGCCGCCGGTCATCGTGTGATAGACGATCAACAGCGTCTTCATCGGTGTTCGCTCGTGTTGGGTTTCATATGCGTCGGTCACACGCGTCGGTACGGTTCATGCGGCTCAAACATGCGACCTCGATGTGTATGCCCGGTCCTGCGTTCGCCCCTGGTCGCATGACGCTTTCTTTCAGGTGGCGGATGCAGCGCACATCGAGTCAGTCGACGCGCCTGTTGCACTTCGCGCGTCGCATGACGCGCGTTCAGCCCTGTCCTGCACTTGACGCACCGCCGTGATCCGGACGCGCGTAGTACGCAAGAAACATGTCGGTGGCCGTTTCCGCGACCTTCTGCTGTTCCTGCGCGCCCAGCGGCGGCTGCCCCATCGTCACCTGCGGCCAGAACGCGAACGCTTTCACGAGCCCGTGCAGCTGATGTGCAGCGAATACAGGATCGGTCGCCGCCAGCCGGCCAGCCGCCGCGGCCGCACGAATCCAGACCGTCACGTCCTCTTCACGCTCGCCCATGCGTTCGACCATGTCGCGCGCGCGTTCCGGCGAGTGGATGGCCGCGCCGATCGCGACGCGAGCGAGCGCGAGAAAAGCTTCGTCGTTCAACAGCCGCAATTTGCGGCCCAGCAGTGCGAGCAATTGATCACGCAGCGGCACGTCGGCGCAGTAGGCCGGCGCGCCGGCGGTCAGCGTCGCGTCCCACAGCTGGTGCAGGATCGCTGCGAACAATGCTTCCTTGCCGGGGAAGTGGTTGTAGACCGTACGCTTCGACACGTCCGCGCGCGCGGCGATGCGATCCATGCTGGTCGCGTCGTAGCCGGCCGCGCGAAATTCCTCGATCGCCGCGGCGAGAATTGCCGCGCGCTTTCGATCGGTCAGGCGCTGGGGGGAAGTGCTCGTATCCATGCAAAAATTTTACACCGCTGAGTTTACTGTTCCCAGGGATAAACTACACTGCTCAGTGTACTTTTATTTCCGGACGGATCGACATGGCTTCGCCTCTCGTTTTTCTTCATCGCGTACTGGGTTTCGCCGCCGCCAGGCGTGGCCGCACACTGTCCGACGAGTCGCCGCAGCACAATGGCGAACGCTTCAGCAATGTCACGCCGCGGCCCGTCGAAGGCTTAGGCAAGACCCTCGGCATTGCATGGAACATGCTGGTCAACAAGCCACGCAACACGGTTCCGACAGGGGCACTGCCGATCGATTCGCTGACTCGCGAGCAACTCGACGCGGCCCCTGACCGCAGCCTGTATCGGCTCGGGCATTCGACGCTGCTGTTGAAGCTGCGCGGTGAGTTCTGGCTGACCGATCCGGTATTTGCCGAACGTGCATCGCCGTTTCGACGCGTCGGCCCCAAGCGCTTCCATGCGCCGCCGATTGCGCTCGAGGATCTCCCGCCGTTGCGCGGCGTAATCCTGTCGCACGATCACTACGATCACCTCGACCGCGACACCGTGCTCGCGCTTGCGGCCACGACCGGCGTGTTCGTCACGACGCTGGGCGTCGGCGACCGCCTGATCGAATGGGGTATCGACGCGACGAAGGTACGCCAACTCGACTGGTGGCAAAGCATCGACATCGACGGCCTGACGCTGACCGCAACGCCTGCGCAGCACTTCTCCGGGCGCAGCCTGTTTGACGGCAACAGCACGCTGTGGGCGTCCTGGGTCATCGTCGCCGACGATCTGCGCGTGTTCTTCAGCGGCGACACCGGCTACTTCAACGGTTTCCGGACAATCGGCGAACGTCTTGGGCCCTTCGATGTGACGCTGATCGAGACCGGAGCATACGACCCGCAATGGCCCTACGTGCACATGCAGCCGGAAGAAACCGTGCAGGCGCACATCGACCTGCGCGGACGCACGCTGATACCGATTCACAACGGCACGTTCGATCTGGCGATGCATCGTTGGCAGGAGCCGTTCGAGCGCGTCACGGCGCTGGCAATGGTGCGTGGCGTCGAGCTAGCGACGCCCAGGATGGGCGAGCGGCTCGATCTGAATGAGCCGCATCGCGGTGAACGGTGGTGGCGAACCGTCGATGACGCAGAAAAGGCACCGGCAGCGAAGCCGCGCCGGTGGCAGCTATGCGCATCGCAGACGACGAAGTAGGTTTGCTGGCCGCGGCGCTTCTGGTCTGGAGCGTCGCGCTGCGGCGGCGGTTTTTCGTTACGGCGCGAGGCTTGGCGGCGGACTCTTCAATTGAGTGTCGATGACGCTGATCGGCCGGCCGGAAAAACAGACGTTCGGCATCGGCCGAGATCTATTCGGTCGGCCGACGATGCCGACGCGCTTCGTCTCCCTGATGCAGATTCTCTAGATTCCGGATTGGCCCGCCGCGCCACGATAGACACGTCGATCATTTCAGGCTGTCTACAGAATCACATGTCGCTCGACCCGCCTTGGCGCGCACTGTAGAGTCAACATAGCCAGCCCCGAGCTTTGGCTTCTCCCGACATCCCGGCAGTTCGAGATCCTGCACGCTCGTTGTCACGTGACAACTGGCGATCGAGAGGAAACCACATCGACTGAATTTTCCCCTCCGGCTGTTCAGCGCGCTGCATCAGGTCGCCGGTATGTCGATCGGATTGCACTTCTCTGCGGAACGTATTTTTCACCACGAAACACGTATCATACGATACGATTTCGCACCAACCATCATTGCTCGCAGCCAATCTCCCGCGCGGAATTCATGCGCCCCCATTTTGCCGGCAGATCACGTGTATTTTGCGTGAAACAACATGAAGAAAGTGGCGCAACTCATTGCCAGACAAGGGTTTACGAAGACACCCCGTTTTTCCGAAATGTTTCACGACCCCACGGATCCACGTCGCCTCATGTCGCCGGACATGTGAATTTACCTTCAAAGAGGAATCGTCACGCGAGGCTACGTGGCAGGATGCCGATGTCGGCCTCCATCAAATCAATCGCTGATACAACAAGCTCGGAATATCTGCCCCTCCCCTGCCCCAAGGTTGTTGCTTCGTGGATGCTGAACTGGTCAATTTATTGGGGTCATATCGTAGCCCCTAAGAATCCAGGCCGGCATGCACTGCCGAGAGCCCGCGCCATTGAAGGATGCCAGGAGAAGGCGCCAGCTGACCTGACTAGTTGAACGGTATATAGACGCATACGCCCAAGCTCGCATAGCGCGCCTCTTCCAAGACCGAGTGCGTGCCACGCCGCTATCACGCTGGTCATTCCCGGATAGAACCGCACCGGTTGTCACGTGACAACCGCTCGCCTACATCGAACGCCGATCAGCGACCGGACCCAACTGACCAACATCGCTTCGCGTCTCCCCCAGATTCCTTCGCGGTAGCGATCTCTACCGTGGCTGCGCTCGGGCAGAAGACGTCCGTCCTCAATCGCCAGTGGGGAGGTTGTCACGTAACAACCCACCCACCCGTCGCAGTCGCAGTCGCAGTCGCAGTCGCAGTCGCAGTCGCAGTCGCAGTCGCAGTCGCACGAGCACGAGCACGAGCACGAGCACGAGCACGAGCACCAGCACCAGCACCAGCAACAGCACCAGCAACAGCACCAGCACCAGCACCAGCACCAGCACCAGCGGCCATATCCGAGCGCAGATTGCATCAAAGCGGTAAATGGATTTACCGGGATCATCTCGGCACGTCGATTCGCGTGCCGCCCCGTTGACCCATATTTGAATGCGTTGGTCAGCCGTATCGACTTGTCACGTGACAACTGCAGATTCCGGCGCCGCTCAGGCTCGCAAGTCGTTGGCAAAACCGCATCAGCACTTCCAGAACAAGAACGGACCCATGCGCCGAATCACCATTGCGATCTTTTGCCGCTCTCGACGCTAAAGACCCCAGCACTTCATGTGCGCCTCTTAGCGCATCCCATCTCGAACGAAATTTTCATCAGTTTTTATTTTTCATTCGATTTCAAACCCCCAATAACTTCCTAGCCACTTGGCTGGCTTGTCACGTAACAACTACATCGATCATCAAATTCATCTCTTCATCTAACACTTTTCTGGACTTTTGAACAATATCTGCATATATTACGCAAAACTCCTTGGAGGAATTTAATGGCTTTCAAGATCGCCGTCAGCAATCAAAAGGGTGGTACTGGAAAGACGACCATCTCCGTCAATATCGCGGCAGCCTTCGAGGCCGGCGGCAACAAGGTCGCCTTGATAGATGCCGACCCTCAAGGCACGTCGGTCAGATGGGTGACGAGCGGCGAAAATACGCTCCCGATGACGGTGCTGTCGCTGGCCCCCGCCGGGCGCGGTATCGGCGGCGAGATCAAGAAGCAGGATGCGAATTTCGATGTAATCGTCGTCGACTGCCCGGGCAACCTCGAAGATCCGCGCATCGCATCCGTGCTCGAAGTGGCCGATTTCTGCCTCGTGCCGCTGTCGCCGTCGCCGGCCGACCTGTACAGCACGGTCGCGATGATTCGCATGATCGAGTCGATGCGTGCCGTTCGTAACCCGCATTTGTCTTCCGCGTTGATGCTGAATAGCGTCAATGGAAAAACTAAAATGCGTGAAGAAATTTTAAAAATTCTAAGAGCAGAAGAAATAGGGGAGCATCTGTTGGACAGCCAGATCGCGCAGCGCGAGGTTTACCGGCAGACGTTCGCCCTCGGCACCACGATCCATCATCACAATCGATATCTGAAGGGGCTGAAGGAAGCCCGCGCGGAAATTGAGAGACTGGTCACTGAAATGGCCCAATACATCGCGTCGACTCGCGCTACGGGAGCCGCTCATGGCTAAGGAAACATCGAAAGACAAGAAGCCGACCGGCAACCTGCATCTCGCTGCCGGCCTGCTGCGCGGGCTCGCGCAGGAAAACGCGGCGCTGGAAACGCGCCTGCCCGAGCCGACGCCGGCATCGAATCCCGCAGTCGAAGCCGCAACCCCCGCGGCCCCGAGCGCGGCCACGCCCGCCGACGCGCACGATCTTGGCGCGCCGCAGAGGGTCGCGGTCAAGGACTGCATCCCGAACCCGTTCAACCCGCGTGTGTTCTATTCGGAGTCGAGCCTGCACGAACTCGCGCTGACGCTGAAGCGGGAAGGACAGATCGAGCCGATCAAGGTCACGCGGCTCCCGGAATTTCCGGGCAAGCTCGTCGTGATCGACGGGCAACGGCGCTTGCGTGCGACGAGCATCAACGGCGACGAGACGATCAACGCGACGTTCCGCACGGATCACACGCCCGAGCAGCTCTATACGATCGCGTATCGCGCCAACCACGACCACGAACGCCAGACGATCTTCGACGACGCGGTCGCGTGGAAGCGTCTTCTCGACGAAAAGGTCTTCCCCGACCAGAACACGCTCGCGGAGAAGATCGGCAAGGACAAGGCATCGATCAGCAAGACGCTGTCGCTGAACGCGCTACCGAACACGCTGCTCGAACGGATGGCCAGCGCGAACGACGTGGTCGGCCTGCAGGCAGCGTACTTCCTTAAGCTGATCTTCGAGCGCCTGGGCGAACCGGCTGCCGACCGTCTGCTCACGGCGGTGATCGATCGGAAAAAGTCGGTACGCGACCTCGAGAATTTCCTGCGCGCGCAGAGCGACGGCAACAAGAAGACGGGGCGCACGCGCTACAGCGTTCGTCACGATTTCGCGCTCGAATCGCGCGCGATCGGTCAACTGAAGACCTATCCGGACGGGCGCCTGGATCTGCAACTGAAGGGCGTCGATGCGTCCCACCAGGAATCGCTCGCCGACCGGCTCAAGACCGTGATCGATGCATACGTCGCCGAACTGGCGGTAGCGGCGCAAAAGTAAGCGCCCCAGCCAAGGGCCTCGCACCTGCACGGCTCCGTGCAGCCGGACGAAGTCCGGCGCACGACGCATGCCGGGCGCGAGGCCTCGAACAATCAGTTGGTCGCGAGGCTGCTTTTCAGCAGGAATTCCAGCAAGTCGTCCGAGGTCGGTTCGCCCCAGGTATCGAGCGCCAGCCACCGGAAGAAACTGGTTTGCGCCAGCTTGCTCGCCTTCTTCTTCGGCGAGAGCGTGAGATCCTTCGAACCGGCCACCGTCTCGTTGTAGCGCTCGATCAGCTTGGTCTGGTCGTCGATCTCCAGTTCGCGGAAATACGCACCGGCTTCATCTACCTTCGCGGCCAGATATTTGTCGCGAATCTGTTCCTGCTTGCTCTGCGCGGATTCTTTCGCCGGCGCGGCCGTTTCGGTCCCCTGCCCGTCAGCCAGCGTATAGCCGTGCGTCAGCGCCTTGCGGAAATACGCGGCCACATTGTCGATGGGCGCCGCGTTCTTCTTCGTAGTCCGATTGAGCGTATAGGCGATTGCCGCCTTGATGCGCTGCACGCCGTACTGCGTGATCAACCGCCGCGCTTCCGAACGCGGGATGCCGAACTTGGCGACCTCGTCGACGAGCGCTTCGTTCTTGACATCACCTTCCTCGACCGTATCCGCGCTCTGCTTGCGCGTCACCTTGAATTGCACGGCCTCCACGCTGCGACCTGACTTGTGTTCGATCAGCTCGAGCGTGTGGTCGGAAACTTCGTTCACCTCCTGAATGCAGGGCACCAGGACCTTGCTCTTGAAGAGCTTGTACTCCTTGTACGACTGCGATGCCTTGTCCTGACCGAGAATGAGATCGCGGAATTTCGGCAGCGGAATCTTCGCCGTGATGCCGATTCCCTCGTAGCGCACCGTGTTCTCCCACAGCGCGAGCGAGTGCGAGCGCCGAAACTCGCGCGCGATCCGCATATCGATGAGCGCGTAGATCTCCGGATTAAGCAGCTCGCTGCGAATCTGGTCGGAGAAGCTGTACTTCAGCACCGATTGCTCGAGCTCGGCGCCGGCGAGCAGGCCCGACGCCTTCCACACCGTCGAACGGTCCGCGGCAAGGTAGTCCCAATTGACGACGGTACTGATCAGCGAGTTGACCGTGTCCTTCACGTACTTCGTGTTGTTGCTGTTCAACCCGCTCTCGTGCGAGAGCGCCGCGATCGAGATCGAGAAGCTCGTCCGGCCGGGCTCGAACGCTTCCTGACGGAGGGCGTTCTTGATCAGCGAGCTGAACATCTTGCGCTGCTGCAGACCGATCTTTCCGGACTTCGGAGCGATATGAATTGCCTGGACCGCCTTGCGCAGCAGATCGGGAGGCTCGGGCGTCTGAAATAGCGAAACCTGCTTGTCGGAGCCTTTGATTGCGGGCTTGCGCGGCATCGTGATGTCCGGAGAAGGTGACCGTGTTGATGGCGGACTTTATACCTTTTCAAGCCGTCGAGCAACGTCTCTTTCTCCAGTATCACTTTCACTATCGCTTCTAACTTATTGTTATAAAAGGAAAATACACTGTTTTTAGAGCTGTACGATGCCCCATATCCATATACCTTTCCGCCAAAAATAGCTCCCAAATCCTGCTACCTGTGCAGTTCGCCATCAGGATCCGGCACGAGACTTGCCCAACCGAAGGTACCCATTCATGGGAAACAATTCACCGGAACGGGATTTGCGAACCGGATTCGTGGTGCCCCGCAACACGATCCGCGCGCTCCCATAACACGCTACCTTTAATGCGTCCCATGAATGGGTACCTGTCGCGAACCGTCGGTTTAGCGTTTTGTCTTCAACCGTGTCCGGCGGGCGAAAATCACCCCCATGGATGGCTACCTTGCGAATCCCCCACAGAAGGTAACCTTTCCATCTCCCTCATCCTGTCTATGGGACTCCACATCCCGAGGGCAGAGCAAAACGAGATAACCCGCTCTGTGCAGCCCCCCCATAACCGGCTACCTGAAGTCCATCCCATAAACGGCAGCCTCACATAAAATGCTGTGCCGGGGGCCGCCGACGGATCTGCAACAATGCACCATAAGTGGCTACCAATGGATTCCCCCATAGAGGGCTACCTGAAGCATTTCCGGACGGAAATCCCATAACAGGCTACGCGTGCCCCATATCCACAACCCCCATTTCCCACAACTCGGTACCCGATTCCCCAAATCCACAGACCTTAAGCCCCATACTCTTCCGCCTGTGCTCCCATAAATGTGTACCGAACACCCGTCAAACCCTTGCCAGACAAGGCTCTGAGCCGTCTAAAAGTAGTTAAAGAAGTAAACGTTGTTTACAAAAGATGTAAACACACGTGTGCCCGTGCAGAAACACAACCCCCATAAACCGCTACCAAAACAAGTCTGCAGGGCTGGACAGGCACAGCAATCCGGGTCTTCGGCCTGTGCAACCCTTGATATCTGTCCTCACTCTGCAAGCCTCCCAGGCCCAACAAGGCTTTCCAAGAAGGTGAGTACCCACTCACAAGCACTCAAACGTAGAAACTTATGGGAGGAAATCGTCGGTTGCGGGACATAGGTACCCGCGTATGGGACCAAAAAATGTGCGCCGCGGCCTGTCTTTCATCCGGGATTACCCGCAGTGAGCGATTCTTGGGCCTCACGGGGGAACATCGCCAGTTTCCCTCCCGACAGTGAGAAATCGCCGAAATCCAGTCGCAAGTGGATTTTTTGTCGTTTGTGCCAGGGCTTCCGTGGATAAGTCTTCGGCTATCGCATGTCGGTCGGCCCGGCACTTTTCCAATCGCTGACCTGTGCACCGACGAAAATGCCCGGCGTCTCCGCAAGCGTCCGGCCTCATAGTTTTCTACCTTTGGACGGTACCGGAATCGGTCCTGTGTTGCGATCGGCAAGATAGCGACCGCGGGCGGCTCAGTGCCCCCAACGTGAGGCGATCGCCATCAACGAAGCTCACCCTCATCGGATCCGCGCTCGGATCCCGAATATCCTCACCGTCGGAAAAGGTCGTGTCCTGTAAAAGCTCACCGACAAAGTATTCCTCGGATTGGCAAACCGAGTGCGCGATGCCTCCGCGCGAGATGCGCCCAACCAACGGAAAAGCTGTGACGCAGACGCGCAGCGCAGGACGTACCGGCATCCTCGTCGCACAGGCTCGAGACTCGTCGCGACGCCAGTGCGGTGGCGAACCTTTCGCGTTCGCACCGCAAACGCATCGTGCAATGCCTCCGCGCAATCGTGAACGAATGTCGATCGACGCGTTCACCGCATGCGGCGATGACGTCTCGGTCCGCAAACGTCATCTCCCACAAGTGGTAACGAAGAGCGCCGAACAGGTAGCCATGCGTGCAGCGAGCGGTTACCCGATCGTTCGCTTTGGCTCGTATGGACGTGCAGGGGATCGCGTCGGACTCGGCACCGAACGAAGCGTGGCCGTTTATGGGATGAACCGCCGTTCGCGCGACCGCGAATCACAACCAGGCACACGGGCCTGCAGTTCGGTAGGAGATCCCGTTCATGAAGCGACGCTCACGTTGCGCGCGCGGCAAATTCCACGGGTGAAGCAATCAGCCTCATACGAGTGGAGTGCACGACATGCGGAAACGGATCTCGTCCTCATCGGCAATCGGCATCGTATCGGCGGAATAATCCGGTTCGTCATATGGTTGCCGCGGTCATGGACATCGCGTGGTCCCCGCGCCCGATGCATCGTTGTGGTGCCGGCGACACGACCTATCCCATACGTGTATCCCCCAACATTGTCCTCACGATGACGCCACATTTTTCGCAACGCGGTTATGATGCAAAGGCCCTGATCGCAACATGAAGACCGATCAGGGGCAGGGGCGGTATCTCGATGCATTTTCATTCCGTGACCAATCAGAAAAGAGAGCTCAGCGATGCGAATCCAGATCAGAAAACTCACGCTGGCTGCTACGGCAGCAGCGTTCCTCTTCGGCTCCGCAGCTCCGGTGTTCGCGCAGGCTGACGCCAGTAGCGCACCGGTCGCCCAGGATGCGAAGGCCGCGAAGCGTGAGGCGCGCAAGTCAGCACGGGCACAACGCAAAGCCGAACACAAGGCTGCGCGCGCGAAGAACACCGCCGAACTGAAGAAACTCGAAGACGCTGGTTACAAGCCGGCGGCCAACGATCCGAACTATCCGCAGAACCTGCAGAACGCCGAGAAGAAGGCGGGCGCAGCCGCTGGCGCCAGCCAGTAAGCGCCGTTCGCAACAAGGACCCCGGCTCGAGCCGGGGTTTGTCGTTTGTGCTGCACAAATACGCTGCGCGTCCTGGCAACGCATCCGTATTAATTGATTCGATATCCTCTGTATCTTGGTCGAGCGAGTCGACATCCATCGAACCTTGTCGCTCTCCGTGAATGAGCGCGACGCCCAGCATGTTCATATACGGGCCGGCGCAACGGCGCTCGAAACCCGCACCTGCTGATCCACCGCAGCCGGCATAGTCAGTGCCGCGCGTCCGCCGCCGCGTTCCCCGTCGTTTTCAGCCAGTCCTTGAATGCCCGCACGGCTTCGTCCTCCGCGCGCGCGGCCGGCACGTAGGTGAAATAGCGCCACGGCGGCAGTGCCGGTTCGCTGAACGGTTGCACCAGCCGCCCTTCGGCAATGTCGTCCGCGACGAGCGCGATCGGTCCCATCGCGACGCCGAGGCCGTCGAGCGCGCCTTGCAGCGTCAGGTAGAAATGCTCGAGCGTGAGCGAGTGCCGCGGCACCAGATTCGCGTGCCCGGCCGCCGCGAGCCATTCAGGCCACATGCCGGGATAGGTCGCCGCATGCAGCAGCGTGAAGCCGGCGAGATCGGCCGGTGTACGCAACGGCCGGCCCTCGAGCAGCTTCGGCGCGCAGACGGGCAACCGGACTTCGGACAGGAATTCCTCGGCGACGTACCCGTCGATCGCCTGCGGTCCGCCGCGGACGATCAGGTCGACCTTGTCGCGCAACTTCTCGATCGGCTCGTTCGACGTCGACAGCCGCACCTCGATGGCCGGATGGGCAACCTGGAACGACGACAGCTTCGGCACGAGCCAGCGCAGCGAAAACGTCGCGGGCGCGCTGACGCGCAGCACGCGTTGCTGCCCCTGGCCGAAATGCTGGGCGGTGGCGAGCGCGATCCGGTCGAACGATGCGCCGACCTCGGCGAGGTACGCGCGACCGGCATCGGTCAGCTCGACCCGCCGGTTGTGCCGTTCGAACAGCGGCCGGCCGAGCCATGCCTCCAGTTGCTGGACATGCCGGCTGATCGCGCCATGCGTCACGCACAGCTCGTCGGCGGCAAGCGTGAAACTGCCGAGCCGGGCCGCGGCTTCGAACGCGCGCAGCGAATTCAAGGGAGGGAGTCGTCGGGCCATTTATCGTTTCGCGTGAATTTTACTCACGCGAAGGCTCAGATTTAATCGTTTGATCGGGCGATCCTGCTCCGCCAATATGGCACACAAACGGCCGATGTGGCCGCAATACGTGTCTGGATTTCTCACATGGAGTATGGAGCATGCCGAACGTGGTGGTGGTGGGCGCCCAATGGGGTGACGAAGGCAAGGGGCGCGTCGTGGACTGGCTGGCGGCGCAGGCCGATCTCGTCGCCCGCTACAACGGCGGCCACAACGCGGGCCATACACTGGTCGTCGGCGACAAGACATACAAGCTCGCGCTGCTGCCGAGCGGGATCGTGCGCGGCAAGCGCGGCGTGATCGGCAACGGCGTGGCGCTCGATCCCGAAGCGCTGCTGGCCGAGATCGGGCGGATGGCCGAGCTTGGGCTGTCGGTGACGCCCGACAATCTGTCGATCGCGGAGAACGCCACGCTGGTCCTGCCGATTCACCGCGCGATCGACCAGGCGCAGGAGCGTCTGCGTCGCGAACCCATCGGCACCACGCTGCGCGGGATCGGCCCGGCCTATGAGGACAAAGTCGGGCGCCGCGGGTTGCGGGTCGCCGATCTGGCGGAACCGGGCCGGCTTGCCGACAAGCTCGACGTGCTGGTCGATTATCACAATGCATGGTTTCGCGGCCTGGGGCTCGAACCGTGCTCGCGCGACGCGATGCTGGCAACGCTGGTCGACATCGCGCCGAAGATCCTGCCGTTCGTGCGTCCCGTGTGGGCCGACCTCAACGACGCGAACGACCGCGGCGAGCGCATCCTGTTCGAGGGCTCGCAGGCCGTGATGCTCGACATCGACTGGGGCACGTATCCGTTCGTGACGTCGTCGGGCACCGTTGCATCGGCCGCGGCGGCCGGCACGGGGCTCGGCGCGTCGAAACTCGGCCACGTGCTGGGCGTGACCAAGGCGTACGCGACGCGCGTCGGCGGCGGCCCGTTCCTCACCGAACTGACCGACGCCACCGGCGAAACGCTGCGCACGCGCGGGCAGGAATTCGGCGTCAACACCGGCCGGCCGCGCCGCTGCGGATGGCTCGATGCCGCGCAGTTGCGGCAGGCCGTCCGGATCTCGGGGATCGATTCGCTTGCGCTCACCAAGCTCGACGTGCTCGACGGCTTCGCGTCGATCGAGCTGTGCGTCGGCTACGAGCTCGATGGCGCACGCGTCGACCATCTGCCCGCGAGTCTCGACGCGCAGGCGCGTGCGATGCCCATCTACGAAACGTTCGCCGGGTGGGACGGCACCGTGAAGGGCGTGCGCGAGCGTGCGGCGTTGCCGCGTGCCGCGCAGGATTTCATCGCGCGCGTCGAGGCGGTCGCGGGCGCGCCCGTGTCGATGATCACGACCGGCGCCGAGCGCGACGACACGATCGTGCTGAGCAACCCGTTCGAGCAGGCCTGAGCGCGACGCGGCACGTGCAATGCGTGCCCGGCAGGCCGCCGCCGTGCGGCCTGCACCGATCCGATGCCGGTCGTCCTTCGACAGGGGGTGTCGTGCGAACGAGGGTCCGCCGTAGCGGCGCACGGCAAACTGGACACGCCTGCACCGCTGCGGTACTGTTCCGCACAATTCGCGCCAGACCGGGTTGTGCCGGGGCGGGCGCCGCCGCGAAGCGATTTCAATCCCGGGGACCTGTCGATGGACACGTTACAGATGATGCGCATTTTCGTCCGGGTGGCGGAGGAGGGCCGCTTCACGAGCGCGGCCCAGCGCCTGGACATCACCACCGCCTATGCGTCGCGTTCGGTCGCGCAACTCGAAACGCATCTGCGCACGCGCCTGCTCAACCGGAGTACGCGCCGCATCGCATTGACCGATGCCGGGCAGCGTTATCTCGACCGGTGCCAGCGCATCCTCGGCTATATCGACGAAGCGGAAGCCGAGGCGGCGGACGCGCAGGCGAAGCCGTCGGGACGCCTGCATGTGCATGCAACCACTAGTTTCGGCCAGGCCTACGTGGTGCCCGCGGTCGTGCGATACCGGCAGCGCTATCCGTCGGTGGCGGTCGAACTGACGCTGTCGCAACACGTGCCCGACATCATCGACGAAGGTTACGACGTGTCGCTGCAACTGAGCTCGGCGGAGCTGCCCGACTCGGGTCTGGTGTCGCAGCGGCTCGGCGATGTTCACAGCGTGCTGTGCGCGTCGCCCGCTTACCTGAAGGAGCGCGGCACGCCGCGCACCGTGCGCGATCTCGAAGCGCATTCATGCCTGCAGATCGTCACGCCGATCTTTCCGCGCGACCGCTGGCATCTCGACGGCCCCGACGGTCGCGAGACATTCGAGCTGCCGCTGCCGGACTTCCAGGTGAACATCGCCGACGCGCTCGGCGCCGCGCTGCGCGCCGGCCTCGGGATCGGCTCGTTGCCGATGTCGAGCGCGGTGCCCGCCCTGGCGAGTGGCGCGCTGGTTCGCGTGTTGCCCGAGTACCGGCTGCAGAAGCTGACGGTCTACACGCTGTATGCGTCGCGCCAGTACCTCGACGCGAAGATCCGGACCTTCGTCGATTTCCTGCGGGAATGCGTGCCCGAAATGCTGGCCGCCGACGAGGCCGCGCTGCGCGGTTCCTGCGAGTCCTGAGCGAAAGTGGGCGACGTGTGCCCGGTTGAATGACGCGGCACACGTTACGCAGTCCATAGATCGACGTTGGTCCGCGCCAGATAATTCGCATAACGAAGTTGATGGCGAAGACGAATCGGCGCGACGTCTCCGATCGGTTGCATCGCGCGATGCACGCCTTTATGAAAGCACCTGCTTTCGATATCGGACTTCGTTGGTTCGGTGCGAAGCGTCGAACCCCTAGAATCGATTCGACTCGCGCTTGCGCTCCCTTCCCATCGAACCCAGGACATCATGGCAGATCGACTATCCAGATCCCGCCGCCGGCTCATCCAGGCCGGTCTGGCGCTCGCGGCGGGCGCTGCCGCCCAGCCGCGCTTCGCGCTCGCTGCCGCGGCCGGCGCACGCACGCTGCGCATCGGCTACCAGAAAGGGCCGCTCAGCCTGCTGAAGGCGAGAGGCACGCTGCAGGACAAGCTCGCGACGCTCGGTGTGAACGTGACATGGACCGAGTTCCCGTCGGGGCCGCCGCAGCTCGAGGCGCTCAACGCAGACTCGATCGACTTCGGCGATGTCGGCGAGGCGCCGCCGATTTTTGCGCTCGCGGCGGGTGCGCCGCTCGTCTACTACGCGCAGACGCCGGCAGGGCCCTCGACCGAGGCCGTGATCGTCGCGAAGGACTCGCCGGTCAGGACCTTCGCGGATCTGCGCGGCAAGCGCATCGCGCTGGTGAAGGGATCCAACACGCACTTCCTGCTGGTCCGCTTGCTGCAGGCCGCGAAGCTCGACCCTGCGGACGTCAAGCCGGTCTGGCTGTCTCCGTCCGATGCGCGCGCCGCGTTCGAGAACCGCTCGGTCGACGCGTGGATCATCTGGGATCCGTTTCTCGCCGTCGTCCAGCAGGCTTTGGGCGCGCGCATCGTCGCGGATGGCACGGGGCTCGTCGAGAACCGCAGTTACTACTTCACGTCGCGCACCTATGCGCAGCGCAATGCCGACGTGCTGGGTGTGGTCGTGTCCGAGCTGACGACGGTCCAGCGATGGCTCGATGCGAATCGCGCGCAGGGTGCGGCCGAGTTCTCGAAACTGTGGGGCATTCCGGAGCCGGCCGTGGCGCTCGCGTTCCGCCGTGCGCGCTTCGGCGTCGAACCCGTGACGCGCGAGACACTTGCGTACCAGCAGCACATCGCGGACGTGTTCTATCAGGCGGGCATCCTGCCGAAACGCGTGGACGTTAGCCAGGCGGCGCCGCCCACGCTCGCGTGACGAATTCGTAGCCACAAACGACAACGCCACGGATGCAGGTCCGTGGCGTTTCGCTTTACGTGCGTCGCTGCACGGCAGCAGGCCGATGCCTGCTGCGGTATTACTGCTGCTTGCCCCAGAGCGTGCGCCCGAAGAACGTGAGCGTGCGATCCCACGCGATCTGCGACCACACCGGATCGAACTGCGTGCCGCCGATGCGGCCGGGGCCGACGGCCGTTTCGTTCGCGAACGCGTGATGCGCGAGATAGCGGTGGAATTCGATGCCGACCTTCGCATCGGTCAGCTTCTTCTCCAGCGCATCGACCTGGTCGATCGCGAAGAACGCATCCTGGGTACCCCAGTGACCCATCAGCGGCACCTTGAGCTTCGACGGATCGAGGTAGTCGAGCGGAGGGAAGCCGTACCACGTGACACCGGCATCCGCATCGGCGAACTGCAGCGACAGCAGCGTGAGTGCGCCGCCCATGCAGAAGCCGGTGACCGCCACGCGCGACGCGCGCGTCTTCAGATATTGCACTGCGCCCGGGATGTCCTGCGACGCGGCGTCGCCGAAATCGAGGCCGGTCATCAGGTGGTGCGCTTCTTCCTCTTCGACCGTCGACTTGCCGCGATACAGGTCGGGCACGAGCGCGAAGTAGCCGCAGCGCGCGAGGCGATCGGCAACGCCGCGGATCTGGTCGTTCAGGCCCCACCACTCCTGGATGACGACGACCGCGGGTGCACCTTCGGTCTTTTCCGGCGTCGCGAGGTAGCCCTGCAGTTCCTGGCCGTCGGGGCGGCGAAACGTGATCATGGAACCGGATGTTTGAGACATGAAACCGCTCCTTTTCGAAAAATGCGATGAGTGCGGCATCGGGTCGGCCAGCGAGTGCGTATGCCCGATGACTCGAGGTTTCGCTCGCGTTCGCTTCGGCCGGCGCCGACCACGCGGCCATTCTATGCGCAAACGCCGGCCGTCTGCGTGAACGGCGCGGGGCAGCGGCCGAGCCGCGCTTGCACATCGATCGTGCGTCGTTCAGACCGCAGGTCGGAGGTACGAAAACGAAACACCCCGCCCCGATGAACGGGAGCGGGGTGTTGCGTCGGCAGCGCGCGTATCGAGGTACGCGCCGCGTGCGTCGGTCTTACTGACCGAAATAGACCGAGTCGCGAGCGGTTTGCTTGACCGCGATCGCGCGGCCGGTACGCACGCCGGCGGCGGCTTGTGCGCCGTAACCCGTTGCGTCGCTGTTCGTCACGCGTGCCTGCGCGGTTTGCAGCGCATTCGGATAGTGGGCGTCGGACGCTTCCGGCTTGTAACCGGCTTGCTCGAGCTGCACGAGTTCCGCGCGGACCTGGGCGCGCGTCAGTTCGCCCGACGGGTTCGACTGGGCGAATGCGCCAACGGATGCGGTAAGGGCGGTGGCAGCGGCGACTGCGTAGATGAACGACTTCATGGTGACCTCCGGTTTTCGTAGATTTCGCGCTTCGCTTGTTGCGTTCAGCGGTTGATTGCATCGTAGCGATCGCGATACCGGTCGGAAATAGGCGTTCCAGCGAATAATTATTGCAACTGGGTAAACGATTCGCGGGGAAAGACGGATTTTGTCTGATGATTATTGGCGTGCCGGCGTGCATTCGCGGGGTGCGATTGGGGGCGCTGAACCAGGAACTGGCGCGATCCGGGACAGAGGCGTATTGCAACCGCACGCCGACCGCTGCCGATGGAAGATCAATTAAATCGGATAACGAATCATTGGTCGCGGGCAAGGAAGCGCGTTCGCCCCATCGCTGTGCAATTCGGACCGGCCCTACCTTCTCGTGCATCGACGGAAGTTTTAACGCCGCATCGTCGCGCGTACCGCATCACGCGTCACTCACGCCTCGACAACCGCCTGTCGTTTCCGGTATTCGGCGGGCGTGATCCCGACGTGCCTGGCGAACGACCGTCGGAGCGTATCGACATTCGCGAAACCGCATTTCGCGGCGACCTGCTTCGGCGTGTCATGTCCGTTTTCGAGCAACTGCCGGGCCGCGGAGATGCGGGTCGCTTCGACCCACGCGGCCGGCGTCATGCCGACCTCCGCGCGAAAGAGCCGCGCGAAGTGGCGCGGGCTCATGCCCGCATGCTTCGCGAGTGCCGCCACCGAATGTTCGAGTTCAGGATGGCTGGCGATCCAGCGCTGGACTTCCTGCAGCACGGAGCGCCCGGCCGGCCGTGCCTCGCCGCTGCGGCTGAACTGAAGCTGCCCGCCCGGGCGCTTGAAGAACATGACCAGTTGCGCGGCGACGCGCCGCGCGATTTCCCGGCCGAGATCTTCCTCGACCAGCGCGAGCGCGAGATCGAGTCCGGCTGTGACGCCCGCTCCGGTGCGCAGCTTGCCGTCGCGTACATACAGCGCGTCCGCTTCGACCGTGAGCGATGGATACGCATCGGCGAGCGCGTCGGCGGCGGCCCAGTGCGTCGTCAGGCGTCGTCCTTTCAGCAGGCCGGTCGCCGCGAGGATGAAGGCGCCGGTGCAGATCGAGCCATACCGCTTGCTTTGCACGGCGGCCGAGCGCAGCCATGCGAGAACGTCGGTTCGCAGCGCGACCTGGGCGGCACCCGGCGCACCGGCGACGAGCAGCGTGTCGAGGCGATCGGGAATGGCGGGAGCGATCCAGTCGGCCAGCAATTGCGCGCCCGATGACGTGCGGATCGGCCCGGACTCGCTCGCGATGATCCGCAGCGTATAGAACGGCTTGCCGCATTCGGCGTTGGCCTGGGCGAATACGTCGAGCGGTGCGGAGACGTCGAGCAGTTGCACGCCCGGTACCGCGAAAATTCCCACGACCTTCGGCATGTTCGGTTGCGTGTTGTATCGATGTGTCGAACGTGACGCGTAGCAGTATAGACGCGCAATGCGAGGCGACGAGCGGAGCACCGGCGCACTTCGCGGGTGCGATGCGAGGGTTGCGGCGGCGATGGCCGTCGATCGAGCGAAATGGCAGGATTTGTCGTAATCCGTCGATTGATGCCAAACCCGGGCATCCGGAGAATGGTTGCTGTCTTCAATGGAGGTCGATCATGACTGTGAACGTCGCCGGCATCACCGTTCCCGATAGCCAACTCGCTCGCGAGATCACCGAACTCGTACGGGATACCGAGTCCGAGTTGCTGTTTCATCACTCCAGCCGCGTCTACTACTTCGGCGCGCTTGCGGGGCAGCACCGCGGGCTCCGCTACGATCCCGAGCTGCTCTATTGCGGCTGCATGTTTCATGACATGGGGCTCACGCATCGGCACAGCAGCGCGTGCGAACGATTCGAAGTGGACGGCGCCAATGCCGCTCGCGATTTCCTGAAGAGCAAGGGCATTTCGCAGCAGGACATCGACGTCGTATGGACTGCGATCGCGCTGCACACCACACCCGGCATTCCGCGGCACATGCATCCGGTCGTCGCGCTCGTCACCGCGGGTGTCGAGATGGACGTGCTGGGCCTCACGTATCCGGCGTACAGCGACGTCGAACGAGACGCCGTCGTCCGTGCGCATCCACGCACGCCGCATTTCAAGGAAGACATCATCCAGGCGTTCTACGACGGCATCCGGCACAAGCCGGACACGACGTTCGGCAACGTGAAGGCCGATGTGCTGGCCGACAAGGATCCGCATTTCCATGCAGGTAATTTCTGCAGCGTGATCCGATCGTCGGCATGGGGCGGTTGATCGGCGTTGGCGTCGGCGCTGGCGGGGCGTCGGAGGGAGGGCGCCAAGGGCGTCGCGCCTCGCGCCTGCCGATCGTTATTCCTTAGAAAAGTTGTTACGTGACAACCACATGACGCCAGTACAGCCCTTCATATCCTGAATTTCACTGCCTCCGCTCCCGCGCGAACCGTCGATTGCGCGCCCGCGACAGCATGTAATGGGGCCGGAGCAAGGCGTCGAAAGCCCGGTCCGACGACCCCCGTGACGATGCGCGATCGAACCGCTGACGACAAGAATCTGCCCGTCTTCGGCAAAACGCCTATAATGTTTGGGCAAATTGCCGGAGAAGAATCATGAGCACGATCGCGTTTCACCCTTCGGGCGTCGCGCACCCGCGCCAGGCCGAATTCACGATACTCGAGCAACTGCTCGCGATTCGCGTGCGCTCGGGCGCCGATCTCGCCGAGCTGGCGAGCGCGCGCGTCGACGTCGCGGTGATCGATCGGCTGTCGGAGCGCGGCCTGAAGTCGGACGAACTCGCCTTCATCATCCCGCGGCGCACGTTGAGCCATCGCCGCCAGGCGCACGAGCGCCTGTCGCCGGAGGAATCCGACAAGGCGATCCGGCTTGCGCGCATCGTCGCGCAGGCGACGGCCACGTTCGGCGACCAGGACAAGGCAATGGCGTGGTTGCGCAACGGGCTTCAGCGCTTCGGCGGCCGCACGTCGCTCGACATGTCGAGCACCGAGCACGGCGCACGACTCGTCGAAGAGGCGCTCACGCAGATCGACGAGGGGTATTTCGCTTGACGACGCTGTGGCGGATCAGCAATTACGCCGATCTGAAAGGCATCGGCGGCTTGCGGGCCGGCGGGCGCTGGCATTTTGCCGGGCAGCCCGTCGTCTATCTCGCCGAGCATCCGGCGCTCGCGCTGCTCGAGACGCTCGTCCACTTCGAAATGGCCACCGTTGCGCAATTGCCGAGCGGATACCAGTTGCTGCGCGTCGAGGTGTCTGAATCGGTGGACGTTGCGGAGATCGCGGAAGGCGATGCGCCGGCCGACTGGCGGGAGAACGTCGACTGGACCCGCAGCGCCGGCACCGAGTGGCTGCACACGCAGCCGAGCGCACTGCTGCGCGTACCGAGCGTCGTCGTGCCGCACGCGCACAACTTCCTGTTGAACCCGCTGCACCCGGCCGCATCCGACATCCGCATTGCGGAAGTCATGCAGTCGCCGTACGACAGCCGGATTCTGCGGCTGGTGCAGTCGAACAAGAGCGAATAGGGCGCACCGCGCACCGCGCACGGCAAGCAACAGGAACATGTCGTTCATTGCGCCGCCGCCGCGTGGTGCACGAAACGGCAGTGCCGATGCGGGTGCATCCACCGAGATCGACCGCCATCCGATCAGCAGCCGTTAATACGCTGGAAGCGAACCGCGGTATGGCAAAGCGCCGACGCGTCGTCACGACGTGCGCAATGCCGCGACCGTCAACGCGCTGACCCGCTGATTACATTTTCGTAATCGAGCCATGCCGCCGGTCGGCGAAGCCTTTCGCCCGCCGGTTTACCGGTAACATCGCCGCATATTCCAACCGAATGCGATGGAGCCGAGCATGCGCATCCTGATAGTCGAAGACGAACCGAAGACGGCCGCGTATCTGAAGAAAGGGCTCGAGGAATCCGGCTTCAGTATCGATCTCGCAAAGGACGGCGCGGAAGGGCTGATGCTCGCGCAGGAAGAGAACTACGACGTGATCGTGCTCGACGTGATGCTGCCCGTGCTCGACGGGTGGGGCGTGCTCAAGCGCCTGCGCGATACCCATACCACGCCCGTGCTGTTCCTGACCGCGCGCGATGATGTGCAGGACCGCGTGCACGGTCTCGAACTGGGCGCCGATGATTACCTCGTGAAGCCGTTCGCATTCGTCGAACTGCTCGCTCGCATCCGCACGCTTGCGCGCCGCGGGCCACCACGCGAGACGGAGCGCATCGTGGTCGGTGACCTGGAAATCGACGTCGTGCGCCGCCGCGTGAAGCGCGGCACGGTGCGGATCGACCTGACGCCACGCGAGTTCTCGCTGCTGCAGTTGCTCGCGCGTCGGCAAGGCGAAGTATTGAGCCGCACGCAGATCGCGTCGTATGTCTGGGACATGAACTTCGATAGCGACACCAACGTCGTCGAAGTCGCCATCCGACGACTGCGCGCGAAGATCGACGATGCGTTTCCGGTCAAGCTGATCCATACGGTGCGCGGCGTAGGTTACGTGCTCGAACCGAAGGACGGTGCATGACGCTCGGTCGATCGCTTGGCGCGACGCTCGCGCTCGCGTTCGGTGCGACGATGCTCGCGGTCTTCGCGCTCGTCGGCACGTACGTGTATACCGGCCTCGAGCGGCAAGTGAGGACGCAGGACGATCTGGACATCGTGCTGGCCGCACGACACACGCGCCGGCTCGCGGGCGAACTCGATTCGCTCGACGCCGTGCGCGCGCACGCGGACCGGCTGACGAGCCAGGTGCTCGGCAACACGGCACTCTCGATGGCCGTGGTCGACGATCGGGACAACGTGCTCGCGCGGCACAACGTCAGGCGCAACGAGCGCGAGGATCTGCCGACGGCTGCGTCGGGCACGGCATCGCCCGCCCCGTCTGCGTTGCCCGATGCCGAGCTGTTTCCTCGCCACGCGACGCCGGTGCCGGCGGCCGACCGGATCACGGTCGACCGGATCGCGACATGGCGCGCCGACGGCGGCACGCCCGTGCGCGGTGTCGTTGCCGGCGCCATGCTGCGCGACGGTACGCAGATCCGCATCGCGATCGCGCGCGACATGAGCGATCGCGCCGAACTGCTCGACGGCTATCGCAACAAGCTGAAGATCGCTGGCGGGCTGGGCGCGCTGTGCGCGATGCTGCTCAGCTACTGGCTGATCCGCACGGCGCTCGCCCCGCTGCGCGAGATCGTCGCGAACACCGGGCGGATTACCGTCGACAAGCTCGACGCGCGGCTCGACACCGCGCGTGCGCCGCGCGAACTGCGCGCGCTCGTCGATGCGCAGAACGCGATGCTCGGCCGGCTGCAGCAAGCTTTCGGACATCTGTCGCAATTCAGCGCCGATCTCGCGCACGACCTGCGCACGCCGCTGAACAACATGCGCGGCGCGACCGAGGTGGCGCTTGCGCGGCCGCGTTCGCCCGGCGAATACCAGGCGCTGCTCGAATCGAATCTCGAGGAATACGACCGTCTCGCGCGGATGATCGAGAACGTGCTGTTTCTCGCGCGCGCCGAACATCCGACCTTCGTGACGCGGCAGCGCGCATTTGACGTGCATGACGAGCTGACGCGCATCGCCGAATACTTCGAAGGGCTCGCCGATGAAGCGGGTTCGACGCTGCGCGTCGAAGGGCACGGCCAGCTGACTGCCGATGTCGAACTGTTTCGCCGCGCGGTCGGCAACCTGCTCGCGAATGCGCTGCGCTATACGCCTGCAGGCGGCGTCATCGCGCTGAGCGTCGACGAAACGGCGGACGCGGTACGCGTCGTCGTCGAGAATCCGGGCGAGCCGATCGATCCCGCGTTGCTGCCGCGCATCTTCGACCGATTCGTGCGCGGCGACCCCGCGCGCAGCGGCGGCGTGCCGGGCGGCACGGCCGGGCTCGGGCTCGCGATCGTGCGCTCGGTGATGGAGCTGCACGGCGGCACCGCGCGGGTCGAAAGCGACGCTGCGGGCACGCGGTTCATCCTCATCTTCGTCAGGAACCTTGCGTCTTGATCGCCGTGCCCGACCCGGCGGCGGAAGCGGCGATATCCGCGCCCGCGTGCCAGCCGCCGCCCAGCGCCTTCAGCAATCCGACCGAAGCTTCCATCCGGCGCGCGGCGATCTGGTCGGCCTGGCGCCGATTGGTCAGCGCGATCGTCTGCGCGGTCACCACGTCCAGATAGCTGACGGCGCCGGCATTGAAGCGATTCGTCGTCAGCCGCAGCGACAGGTCGGCGGCGTCGGTCGCGCGCCGCTGACTGGTGGCTTCGGACGCGAGTGCATCGAGCGCGGACAATTGATCCTCCACCTGCTGGAATGCGCCCAGCACGGTCTGCCGATAGTCGGCGACCTCGCCATCGTACTGCGCGTGCGCGCCGCGCAACGTCGCGCTGCGCCGGCCGCCGTCGAACAGCGTGCCGACGAGTTGCGGGCCGAGCGACCAGAACAGGCTTGGCGCGGTCAGCCACGGCATGAAGAACCCGCTTTCGAGCCCCGCGCTCGCCGACAGCACGAGGTCGGGGAAGAACGCGGCGTGCGCTTCGCCGATCTGCGCGTTCGCGGCCGCGACGCGACGCTCGGCAGCCGCGATGTCAGGCCGTCGTTCGAGCAGTTGCGATGGCACGCCAGCCGGAATGGCCGGCACGTCGAACGCTTGAACGCGCGGCGGCAGGGCGAACGTCGATGCGCTTTCGCCGACGAGCGTCGCGATCGCATGCTGGAGCTGCGCACGCGACGCGTCGATGTCGGTGTCCTGCGTGCGCGTCGCTTCCAGTTGCGTTTCGGCTTGTGCGACGGCGGACGCATCGATCGCGCCGGCCGCGAGCTGCTGTTGCAGCAGCTTCAGCGCATCCGCATACGCGCGCACCGTGTCGTCGAGCAGCTGCTTTTGCGTGTCGAGCGAGCGCAGCGCGAAATAGTCGGTCGCGAGTTCGGCCGTGACCGACAGTTTGACGGCTTGCAGATCGGCCGCACTTGCGTCCGCGTTCGCCTGCGCACCTGCCACTGCATCGCGCACGCGGCCGAACACGTCGGGTTCCCAGCTTGCAGTCACGCCGACCTGATGGTCGGGTGTCGTCTTGCCGGCGAGGGACGAACCCAGCTTGTTCTGCGATATGCGTGAACGGCTTTGCGCCACGCCCGCGGTCACTGTCGGCAGAAAGCCCGCATGCTGGTAGTTGACCGTCGCGCGCGCTTGCTCGAGGTCGGCAACGGCTTTCTTCACGGTCTGATTCGACACGTCGACGCGCGCTTCGAGCGCGTTCAGATCTGCGTCGTTGAACACGGTCCACCACGCGCCGCGCGACGCGGCATCGGCCGGCGCCGCGACATGCCAGCCCGGTTGCGCGGCCGGTGCGCCCGCATAGTGCGTGGGCACGGCGACGGTCGGCGGCGAATAGGGCGGCAGCGTCGAGCAAGCGGCCAACGCGGTGACAACGCCGAGCGCGACGACGCGGCGGGCGAACGGGAGCGGGTGAGGAAGACGCATGGCGGGAATCTCACGGGTAGGCATGGCGGGTCAGGTGCGGGCGTTCGAGGTAGGCGCAACGGGCGCGGAGGCGGGCAGGGACGTCGCCGCGCGTGGCGCTGACGGCACGCCGCTTGCCGTGCCGGGTTGCGCTGCCGGCGAAGCGGCTGGCACCGCGCCGTGCTCGACCGACACGATCTTCACGGTTTCGCCGCTTGCGATCGAATCGCCCGGGTTGTCGATCACGCGATCGGTCGCGCCGATCCCCGCGACGATCTCGACATGCGTGCCGAAATCGCGCCCGATCTGCACGGTCTTCAGCGCCGTGCGTCCATTCGCGTCGACCGTTGCAACCGTCACGCCGTTCGACCGGTACAGCAGTGCACTGACCGACAGCTCGAACGCAGGCGCCGCGCTCGGCACGAGCAGGTGCGCCTGCGCATACGCGCCGGGCAGCAACGCGCCATCGCGATTGTCGACGTCGATCTCGACACGCAGCGTGCGCGTGACCGGGTCGATCGCGCCCGCGCTGCGGGCGACGTGCGCGGCGAAGCGCCGCCCCGGATACTGCTGCGTGGTCAGGTAGACGGCCGTGCCGGTGGAGACGCCGGTCGCGCTGTCCTGCGGCACGTCGACGAACACGCGCAGCGTGTCGGTCTGCTCCAGATGGAACAGTTCGCCCGACAGCCCGGGGCTGCCCGGCGTGCCGCCCGCCGTCACGAGCGTGCCGACGTCGACGTTGCGCGCGGTAATCACGCCGTCGAACGGCGCGCTCACCGATTCGAACGATACGAGCTCGTTCAGATGGGCGGTATTGGCCTGCGCGGATGAGAGCATCGCGCGCTTCGCGTTCATGTCGGCAACCTTCGTGTCGGTGTCCTGCTGCGACACCGATTGCGTCTTCAGCATGTCCTGCCAGCGCTGCGCGGTCGATTTCGCATAGTCGTAGTTCGCTTGCGCCGTCGCCGCGTCCGCGCGCGCCTGGCGCAGCTGCGCGTCGAGGTCGGGCGCCGTGATCTGCGCGAGCGTTTGCCCGGCCTTCACATGCGTGCCGATGTCCGCGCTCCAGTGTGCGATGTAGCCGCTCGTGCGCGCGTAGATCGACGCTTCCGCATACGGCGTCACGGCACCCGGCAGCGTGAGCGTCTGGTCGGCCGGTGCGGCGCCGGGCTGGATCACGGTCACCGGCAGCGCCTGCTGCGCAGCCACCTGGTGGCGCTGCGCGGCGCGCGCGTCGATGCGCGGCACGATGCCGATCGCGAGCAGCGCGGCGGCGACGGCAATCGCGGCAAGCGGGACGGCCAGCTTGCGCCCGCGCCGGGGCGGCGGTGTTTCCGGCGCTGCGCCGCGCGCGGCAGGCGGCATCGTTTCCGGTTCGGCAGCCGGCGGCGGGGTGAGAGGTTCGGTCGTGTCGTTCATGATGAGCTCGATGTCGGGCGAGTCGAAGGGAATCGGGATGCGTTCGCGATCAGCGCACCACCGGCATGTCCTGCACGCGGCGGGCGGCGGCCGCTTCGCGGCGTCGGTCGAGCCACGCGTGAATGAAGCCGAACAGCACAGGTACGAACAGCAGTGTGGACAGCGTGCCGAACGCCAGCCCGCCGATCACGGCACGGCCAAGCGGGGCATTTTGTTCGCCGCCGTCGCCGAGGCCGAGCGCCATCGGCAACATGCCGATCAGCATCGCGAGTGCGGTCATCACGACCGGACGGAAGCGGCTGAATCCGGCGTCGAGCGCGGCCTGCCACGGTGGTGTGCCGCTCGCGATCAGCTCGCGCGCCGCGTTGACGACGAGGATGCTGTTCGCGGTCGCGATGCCGATGCACAGGATCGTGCCGGTCAGCGCGGGCACCGACAGCGTGGTGCGCGTGACGAACAGCATCCACGCGATACCGGCGAGCGATGCGGGCAGGCCGCCAACGATCACGAGCGGATCCAGCCACGACTGGAAGTTGACGACCATCAGCAAGTAGACGAGCGCGATCGCGATCGCGAGCCCGCCGAGCAGCCCGGCAAACGATTCGTGCATCGCCTGCACCTGGCCGCGCAGCACGATCGACGAACCGGGCGGCAGTTGCGCGCGCGCATCGTCGACGAGCTTCGTCACGTCGGCCGTGACGCCACCCAGATCGCGCCCCTGCACCGACGCGAAGATGTCGAGCACGGGCTGCACGTTGTAATGCGACACCACGGCCTGCTGCGTCGCGCGTGAGAACGCGCCCAATGCGCCGAGCAGGTTCTGTGCGGGCGCGCCTGCGGCCGGACCGCCGACGGGCGTCTGCGGCGGGCGCGCGGCGCCCGTCGGCAGCGGTATGTTCGCCAGCGCCTGCAGCGAATCGACGGAATACTGCGGGGCCTGCACGATCAACGGGTAGCTGACGCCGTTGCGCGGATCCAGCCAGAAGTTCGGCGTCGTCTGCGAACTGCCCGACAACGCGATCAGCAGGTTCTGCGCGACGTCGCGTTGTTCGAGGCCGGCCTGAATCGCCTTCGTGCGGTCCACGTCGACGTTGATCGCCGGCTCGTCGCCGGGCTGCTGGATGCGCGTATCGACGAGGCCGCGCACGCCGCGCAGCTTGGCAAGCAGCGCATTCGCCACCGCGCGGTTCTGGTCCAGCTTGTTGCCGACGATCTGGATGTCGACCGGCGCGGGCAGTCCGAAATTGAGAATCTGGCTGACGATGTCGGCCGGCAGGAACGCGAACGTGACGCCCGGGAATGATTGGGCGAGCAGGTTGCGCAGCTTCGCGACATACGCTGCCGTCGGCGCGTGGTTCGGCTTCAGCGTGATGTTCACGTCCGCATCCTCGGTGCCGATCGGGTCGGACGAGTCGTACGTGAGGTTGATCCCGCTCACCGGCACGCCGATGTTGTCGAGCATGCCGGCCAGTTGGTTCGCCGGAATCACGGTCCGGACGCGCGCTTCCACTTCGTCGGTGAGGCGTGCGGTTTCCTCGATCCGCGTGCCGGTCGGTGCGCGCAGATGCAGACGGATCTCGCCCGTGTCGACCGACGGGAAGAAATCCTGGCCGGCGAATGCGAACAGGCCGGTCGATGCGGCGCACGCAAGCAGAAACGCGGCCGCGAAACGGCGGCGATTCGAGATCGCCGCGGACAGCAGCGCGCGATAGCGCAGCCGGACCGTCTCGAAGCGACGTTCGAACGCGGCCTGGAATCGTGCGATGCGCGCGAACACGCCACGCGGCGGGCGGCCTTGCCCCTTCGCGCGCATCAGGACCGTGGCGAGCGTCGGCACCAGCGTACGCGAGAAGAAATACGACGCGACCATCGCGAAGATCACCGCTTCGGCCAACGGCACGAACAGGTAGCGCGCGACGCCCGTGAGCATGAACATCGGCACGAACACGATGCAGATCGACAGCGTCGACACGAAGGTCGGCACGGCAATTTCGCCCGAGCCGGTCAGAATGGCGTCTTCCAGCGGCGCGCCGCGTTCGAGATGATGCGTGATGTTCTCGATCGCGACGGTCGCGTCGTCGACGAGTATCCCGACCGCGAGCGCGAGCCCACCGAGCGTCATGATGTTGATGGTCTGGCCGAGCGCGCCCAGCGCGAGCAGCGACGTGAGCACGGCAAGCGGAATCGATACGGCGATGATCAACGTCGCGCGCCAACTGCCGAGGAACAACAGGATCATCAGCGCGGTCAGGCAGGCGGCGATCAGCGCTTCGCGCACGACGCCCTGGACCGCCGCCTTCACGAACACCGACTGATCGCCGAGCGCGGAGATGTGCAGCGCTTTCGGCAAGCCGGCGGCGATCTTCGGCAGCATCGCCTTGACCTGGTCGATGATCGTCAGTGTCGACGCGCTGCCGGTTTTCTCGACGGTCAGCAACGCCGCGCGCTTGCCGTCGACCCGCACGATGTTGGTCTGCGGGGCGTAACCGTCGCGAACGTGCGCGACGTCGTGCACATAGACCACATTGCCGTCGATCGTCTTGACAGGCAGATTGTTCAGCGCGGCGACCGTCTGGGTGCTGCCGTTCATCTGCACGTTGTACTCGCGCGTGCCGATCTTCGCGGTGCCGCCCGGCAGGATCAGGTTCTGCGCGTTGATCGCGTTCACCACGTCGATGGGCGCGAGCCCCTTCGCCTGCAGCGCGCGCGTGTCGAGGTCGACGACGATCTGGCGAATCTTGCCGCCGAACGGCAGCGGCACCGCCGCGCCCTGCACGGTCGCGAGCTGCGTGCGGATGAAGCTGTTGCCGAGGTCGTACAGTTGCTGTTCGGCAAGCGTGTTGCTCGACAGTCCGAGCTGCAGGATCGGCACCGTCGACGCGTTGTACGTGATGATGTTCGGCGGCAACGTGCCGGGCGGCAGGATCCGCAGGATCGACGCGGAATTGCTCGCGGCTTCCGCGATCGCGCGATTGATGTCCGCGCCGGGGTGGAAGAAGATCTTCACGACCGACACCCCGTTCAGCGACTGCGATTCGATGTGCTCGATGTCGTCGACGTCCGACGTCAGCGCGCGCTCGTAGTTGGACGTGATTCGCTTGGCCATGTCTTCGGCGGAAAAGCCGTTGTACGACCAGACGATGCTGACGACCGGAATGTCGATGTTCGGGAAGATGTCGGTCGGCATGCGCAGGATCGCGAGCGGTCCCGCGATGAAGATCAGCAATGCGAGTACGACGAAGGTATAGGGTCTGCGCAACGCCAGCCGGACGATCCACATGATTTTGTTCCTCGAAGCAGGGCATGGGTGCCGCATTCGATGCGGTGAGCTTGCAGTCTGCTGGCGCGGCGTTGACCCGATGCTGACCTGAACATTACGAAACTGTTATCCGGGCGCGGGCGACGGATTTCAAAGTTGTCATCTGCCGGTCAGCGTGGGGTACGGGTCGATCGCCAGAATGGACGTGTCAGGCGGCGAATCGCGATTGCGGTCACGCCGGCGGCGCATCGACGATGCGTCTTCATTGAACCGTTCTCGGGAGTTTCATCATGAATCGCAAACTGATCGCAGCCGCACTGCTCGCCGTCGTCGTCGGAACGCCGGTGGCCGCCTTCGCACAAACTTCGTCGTCCGGCGTGACCCGTGCCGAGGTGATTTCCGATCTCGTTCAGGCAGAACGCGACGGCATCGTGCCCACTTCGAACTCCGACTATCCGCCGAGCGCGGCGACGGTCGCACGCAACCGCGAGCTCTACGCGATCGCGCACGGTGAACAGCGCACCGCGATGGCCGCCGCGGCAACGACCGTATCGACCGCGAGCGCGCAATGAAGCGGGGGAACGTGACAAGGCTCCGTTCCCGGATGGTGGTCGCCGCGCTGCTCGCGGCGACGGCCATGCCGGCCTTTGCGCGCGGGCAGCCGGAATTGCCGAGCGACGACGGCGGCCGTGCGAGTGTGCTGCGCGAGCTCAATCCGACCCGGGCGTCGGATGACACGCGGTCGCGCACGGCATCCGCCTCCTCGAATGGCGGCGGCAACGCACCCAGGACTGCCGCGACCTGGCGGGTCCGAGCCTCGTCGAGCCCGCAGGGGTGATCCGGGGTGGCGGCTCGAGATCCTTTTCACGCACGTACGTCGAAGTCGGCGCGACAGTGAATCCCGACGGTGTCACCCTGTCGCGCGTCGTCTATCACGCAGGCGATCGAGGCGCTCGCATCGCCAGTTTCACCCACCTTGTCTGAGTCCCGATACCGAATCGGTACGCACGGCCACGCATTTGGAGCCCGAATGCCGGCCCCGGACGATGGTGTCAAAAAGGTGTCGTGCGGATTGGCACGGGAGACCGGCGGCGCAACCGCCGGCGCCGTCAAGCAAGCCCGTGCCTGCTGCGCCGCCGATGCGCCGGTCACATCGCATCAATTCCTTATTGCGCAAAAAAATCCGGTCATGGGACTATCGATCGCGTTGTCCGCCCGCCGAGGGGCGGCGCCGTCAGTGTGACGAACGCGCAACGAACGACGAGAATCCCGAGAGACCATGAACAGAACCGCGCTTTTCCCGTACGCGTCCGCACTGGTCGCCGCCGTCCTGATGACGGCGTGCGGCAGTGACGAAATCGAAAACAACGCGGGTGCCACGTCGCCGCCCGTGTCCGACACGAGCTGCCTCGCGATCGACAGCAGCGGCTCGACGGTCGTCGTGGGCTCGAACCAGCCCGGCGATCCGTCGCTGCCGGAAGCCTCGTCGGGCTACCGCACCGGCATGAAGCCCGTCTATGCAAAGAAGTACCTCGTGGCCACCTCGAACGCGTATGCAAGTGCGGCCGGTTGCGCAGTGCTGAAGCGGGGCGGCACGGCCGCCGATGCGGCGGTCGCCGTGCAGGCCGTGCTCGGCCTGACGGTGCCCGAGGCGACCGGCCTCGGCTCCGGCGGCGTGTTGCTCTACTACGATGCGCGCGGCAAGACGCTGCAGGCGTACGACGGGCGCGAAACGGCGCCGGCGGCGGCAACGGAGAACTACCTGCGCTATGTCGACGACCAGAACGACCGGTCTGCGCCGCAACCGAACGCGCGTGCAAGCGGCCGTTCGATCGGCACGATCGGCGTACCGAGGCTCATCGAGGCGTTGCAGCAGGATCACGGCAAGCTGCCGTGGCAGGGGCTGTTCGGCGACGCGATCACGCTCGCGACCAACGGCTTCCCGATCGGCGGCCGGCTGGCCGATGCGATCGCGTTGAACGCCGCGAACCTGAAGCGCGATCCCGAGGCCGCCGCGTATTTCCTGAAGGCGGACGGCACGCCGAAAACGCTCGGCACCGTGCTGAAGAACCCGGCTTACGCGCACACGCTGACGCTGATGGCGCAGTCCGGCGCGACTGCGCTGTACACGGGGCAGATCGCGCAGGACATCGTCGCGAAGATCGCGACGACGCAGGGCGCCGACGGCTCGACGATCACGCCGGGCAAGACGACTGTCGCCGATCTGGCCGCGTACCAGGCGAAGCGTCGCGACCCCGTGTGCACGACCTATCGCAGCTACTGGGTATGCGGGATGCCGCCGCCGTCGTCGGGCGGTATCGCGGTCGCGTCGGCGCTCGGCATTCTCGAGAACTTCGACCTGAAGTCGCTGAAGCCGACGGCGATCGATCTCGAAGGCGGCAAGCCGACCGTCGCCGGCGTGCACCTGATCACCGAAGCCGAGCGGCTCGCGTATGCCGATCGCGACAAGTACGTGGCCGATACGGATTTCGTGCCGCTGCCGGGCGGCACGTGGGACACGCTGCTGAACAAGCCGTACCTGAAGTCGCGTGCCGCATTGATCGACACGAACCACAGCATGGGCACCGCGCAGCCCGGCAATTTCGGCGCAGTGCCGCTCGGCGTCGACACGACGCTGATCGAACACGGCACGAACCAGTTCACGATCGTCGACGCGGACGGCAGCGTGCTGAGCGCGACGACGACCGTCGAGTCGAGCATGGGCTCGTTCCACATGACCAACGGCTTCCTGCTGAACAACCAGCTGACCGATTTCTCGGCGAACCCGCTCGACAGTGCCGGCAATCCGGTGGCGAACCGCGTGCAGCCGGGCAAGCGGCCGCGCAGCTCGATGGCGCCGACGATCGTGTTCGGCACGGCCGCGGACGGCTCGCGCGGCGATTTCGTGATGGCTACCGGTTCGCCGGGCGGCGGTACGATTCCGCAATACGTGGTGAAGACGCTCGTCGGCGCGCTCGACTGGGGGCTCGATGCGCAGCAGTCCGCGGGCCTCGTCGACTTCGGCGCGAGCAACAGCCCGACGACGAACATCGGCGGCGAGCATCCGAACATCAATGCGTCGAACAACGGCGCGAACGATCCGCTGATCGCGGGCCTCGTCGCGCTCGGGCACAAGGTATCGACATCCGCGCAGGCGAGCGGCGTCAACACCGTGATGCGCGTGACGGTCGGACAGTCGCCCGCGCTGCAGGGCGGTACCGATCCACGTCGCGAAGGCGTCGTGCTCGGCGACACGTTCAGGCCGTAAGCGGGCGGTAGCGGAGAATGGCGTGCGGCTCCCGTCTGCCGGTCGCGGCGGATACGGGGCTGCGCGTCGCCGATGCCGAACGTGAAAGCGGCGCATGGCGGCAACGATCGATGAACAGAACGGCCACGCATCGTGGCAAGGGGCCGCCGTGACGAACGCGCATCTGCTTGAAATGGACGCCATCCTGTCGGCCCCGGGGTTTTTCGATTTCCTCGGCGACGTCGATTGCGATCGCGCGCTGGCCAGCCGCGACGCGGAGCCGTTCGACGCGCGCTGGATGACGGCGTTCGACGAAGTCGACGGCGAACCGGGTGCCCCGCTCGACAAGCAGGCGGTGGACGCGCTCAGGGAAAAGGCGTTCAGGCTGGCGTTCCGCGCATCGGGGAATGCCGACATCGCGGCGTGCGTATCCGACGACATCGAGCTGATCGCGCGAAGCCGTTCGTCGGGCCGCACCGACGGCTGGCCGACCGAGATCCTTTGGGATGCCTACAGGAATGGCCGCTTTCCCTGCTAACCGCGCGTTGTGCCCGGCGCACCGATGCATGCCATCGGACGGCGCCAATCACGGGCCGATTTCGATGTTTGTCAAACAGTGTGAGTCAATCGTCAGCATTTGCAACTGAAGTAACAGTCCCCGCAATTCGACGGTTTTGGACGTTGGCGCCGCTACATTAGCTCCACCTGCCGCACGTCGCGGTGAGGCATGCGACCAGCCGCGGAACGCGGCCCGCAGCAACAACGTCTTTGGGGAGAATGACCATGAACAAGATTCGCACGATTCTGCTTGGCGCCGCGCTGACGGCAATCGCATCGGCGGCTTTCGCACAAACGGCCCAGACGGGCGCTGAGGGTTCCGCCGGCGTCGGCGCGCAAGTCCAGACGCCGCTGCTCGGTGGCGGCGTGGGCGTGCAGGCTGGCGCGGGCGCGAATGCCGCGGGCTCGGGTTCGGGCGCAGGCAACGTCGTCGGCGGTGCGCTGAACGGCGTGGGCAAGACGGTCGGTAGCGTCGGCTCGGCGGCCGGCAACACGGTCGGTGGCGCGACGCAGGCAGTCGGCTCGGCCGCCGGTTCGGCGAAGGACGCGGCGGTATCGGCCACGCACGCGACGAAGTCGCACGTGAAGCACGTCGCGAGCTCGGCGAAGAACCATGCGCAAGGCGCGGTGTCGACGGCGGGCGATGTCGCCGGCGGCGCGAAGGCGAAGGCCGGCGAAGCGCTCGAGGGCGCGACGAACTCGGTGCAGGGCGGCGCATCGGTCGGCGTGAAGGGTTCGGCGTCGGCGCAAGGCGGCGCGCTGTAAGCGACCCGCTTCCCGCGCAAGCCCGGCCCGCTTCGATGCGGGCCGGGCTTTTTTTATTGATGCGCCGTGCATCGTGACCGGAAGTGTGCGCCGCGGACCGAAACAGGCGCTCCGTGTACGCTCTGCCCATTGCCTGCACGCCATGCTTAAATAGCGGGGCTCCCGGCTGCCGGGCGTCCTAGCGTGGTCGGGTAACATGCCGAGGCATCACGAATTCGAAGTACGGCGAGACGGCGAACGTCGGTGTGATCGGCGTCGCATTGTTCGCGCAGAAGGAAAGCGACGAGGAAGCGCTGCGTCGCAACGCGAATCCGTTCCCGGGCAACGACAACGGTTTTGCACCGCCGCCCGTGCCGCGCGGCGAGTGACGCGGCGGGACGAACTCGCCGTCGTCGGGTTGCCGGGCCGTGCGCCTGCGCGGTGTCCGCTTTCAGGTACCATCCCGACCCGCTGGCGACGGGCGGCCGTGCCCGGCGTTCGATATCGTACGATGCCGGTCGACATCGCCCCTTCGTCATGAAACAGAGGAATCTTCGTGAAGTTCATCCACGCGGCAGACATTCACCTTGACAGTCCGTTGCACGGCCTGAGCGCGTATCCCGACGCGCCGGCCGCGCAGTTGCGCAACGCGTCGCGCGAGGCGCTGCGGCAACTCGTGGATCGTGCGATCGAAGAGGAAGTTGCGTTCCTCGTGATCGCCGGCGACCTGTACGACGGCGACTGGAAGGACCACAACACCGGCATTTTCTTCGGCCAGCAAATGGGCCGCCTGCGCAAGGCCGGCATTCGCGCATTCGTGCTCGGCGGCAATCACGATGCCGAAAGCGAAATGACGAAGAAGCTCACCTTGCCCGACAACGTCACCGTGTTCGGCCACCGCAAGCCGGAAACCCACCGGCTGCCGGAATTCGACGTGGCGCTGCATGGGCAGAGCTTCAAGGACAAGGCCGTCGTCGACAATCTCGCGATCGGCTATCCGGACCCGGTGCCGGGTTACTACAACATCGGCGTGCTGCACACCGCGCTCGAAGGCTATGCCGCGCATGCGAACTATGCGCCGTGCACGCTGGCGGAGCTGCACGCGAAAGGCTACGACTACTGGGCGCTCGGCCACGTGCACGAGTTCCAGCAATGGTCGGGGCCGTCGACCGTCGTGTTTCCCGGCAACCTGCAGGGCCGCCATATTCGCGAGACGGGCCGCCGCGGCGCAGTGCTCGTGACGATCGAGCAGGGACGCACGCACATCGAACGTCTGTACCTCGACGTGCTGCGCTGGGAAGCCGTGTCGGTCGACGCGTCCGACTGCTTGACGGTCGCCGACCTGTCGAGAAAGATCGGCCAGTCGCTGGAGGCGCTGCTGAACGTCGATGGCCACGTGCCGCGCGCGGTGCGCGTGACGGTCACGGGGCGTACACCCGCGCACGGCCTCTTTTTCGGGCGCGCGCCGCAACTGCGCGCGGAGGTGCTGAACCAGATCGGCATCATCGGCAACGAACGGCTGTGGCTGGAGAAGGTCCGGCTCGTGACGTCCGCGCCCGAGCAGCCGCAAGGCGAGAGCGAGCAACTCGAGGCGCTGGAGGATCTCAAGCAGATCCTGGCAGACGCCGCGCACGATCCGGATTTCCTCGCGCTGCTCGAGCGCGACCTGAAGCCGTTCATCGGCAAGGTGCGCAGCGACGTGAAGGAAGAGGTGCCGCTACTGACGATGGCGCGCGCCGGCGAACTCACGGCGCTGGTCGAGCAGGTCGGCCCCGCGTTGCTCGCGCGGCTGGCGAGGGGGGAATAAGCGATGCGCATCAGCCAACTCGATCTGATCAAGTACGGCAAGTTCACCGACGAGACGCTGCGCTTTCCGTCGGCCGGCCAGGATTTCCACGTGATCGTGGGGCCGAACGAGGCCGGCAAGTCGACGATCCGGACGGCCGTGTCGGAACTGCTGTTCGGGATGAAGCTGCAGACGCCGCTCGACTTCCTGCATACGACGCCCGAACTGCGGATCGGCGGCATGCTGGAGAGCGGCACCGGCGCGCTCGCCTTTCATCGTGCCCGCGGGCGCAGCCCGCTGCGCACACCCGACGACGACAAACTGCCGGACGACTATCTGAACGCCATCCTCGACGGCGCGACGCGCGAATTCTTCGAGCAGATGTTCGGGCTCGACCACGGTCGGCTCGTCGACGGCGGCCGGAGCATACTCGACGCGTCCGACAAACTCGGCCAGGTACTGTTCGAATCGGCGGCGGGCGTCGGCACGCTCGGGCCCGTGCGCGAGGAACTCGACGTGCGGGCGGGCGAGCTGTGGGCGCCGCGACGCAGCGGCAGCGCATTCGCGCAGGCGGAGGCGTTGTTCAACGAAGCGGTCGGCGAACTGAAGGCCGTCCAGGTGCGCACGCGCGACTGGGTCGATCGCAAGGAAGCGCGCGATGCGGTCGAGCAGGAGATCGAGCAGGCGCGCACGGAGCAGCGCCGCCTTGAAGCGCTGCGCTCGAAGCTCGAGCGCGTGCGGCGATTGGCGCCGTACCTGAAGGAATTGACGATCAAGGAAGCGGCGCTTGCCGAACTGGGCGCTGTCGTCGAGTTGCCGCCGACCGCATACGCAGACCTGCTGAAAGCGCAAGGCGATCTCGCGGCCGAACAGAAGGTGCTCGAGGAGCGCCGTGCGGACCTGCTCGCGAAACGGCAGGCGCGCGATGCGATCGATCCGGATGCCGACGCGCTGGCGCTCGAAGGCGACATCGAAGCACTCGACCGGTTGCGCGGCGCATGCATGAATCACGCACAGGATCTGCTGTTGCTCGGCGCGGACGTCGAGCGGCATCTGTCCGCCGCCGGTTCCGCCGCGGCTCAGCTCGGCTGGCCGACCGACGAGGCGTCGCTGCGGGCGTCGCTGCCGACCGCGCTGTCGCTGAAGACGGTCGCGAACCTGTTGCGGGATCACGGCGCGCTGCATCAGGCGCTGGCCGGCGCGCGCGAATCGCTCGACGAGCGCACGCAGGAACTCGCGCAGGCGCAGGAACAACTGGCGCGCCTGTCCACGGTCGATGTGCCGGAAGTGCTTCGAGCGGCGCTCGCCGACGCGCAGGGTTTTCGCAGCAGCGGCCAGCGCGAACAGGCGCTCGAACGCGACATCGCCGCCGCGGAGCGCTCGCTCGCTGATGCGCTCGATGCGCTCGGCCAGTGGCGCAAGCCGGTCGACGCGCTGCGTGTGCTCGATGTGCCGTCGGCGACGCGGCTCGGCGCGCTGCTCAACGAAGCAAGCGAGCGCGCGAGCGCGGCGGCCGCCGCACGCGATGCGCGCGACGGCGCGCAGGAGGAACTCGAGCGGCTCGAATTGCAGGAGAAGCATTTCGCCGAAACCCACAAGGTCGTCACGACCGCCGAGGTGCTGGCGGCGCGCGCACGCCGCGACGGTGCGTGGGGCGACATCCGCAGCGGCGCGGTCGATCTTGCAACGGGTGCGCCGGCCGTCGACGATGCAATTCGCCTCGCCGACGAACTCGTCGATGCGCAGCTCGGCGCCACGCAAGCGGCGGCGACGTTGCAATCGCTGCGTCAGCAGGTTGAGTCCGCCCGCGCTGTATTGACGCGCCGGCAGGCGACAGTCAACGAGCGTGAGCGCGAGCTGGCCGCGCACCGCGACGCATGGTCCGACCTCGCGGCGACGGCCGGCGTGCCTGGCATGCCGCTGGCGGCGATGGGCGACTGGCTCGCGAAGCGCGACATGGTGTTTGCCGCGCAACTCGACCTTGACCGCCAGCGCCGCGAATTCGAGACGATCCGCGAAGCGCGGGCCGGCGCGGAAGCTGCGTTGCGTGCGGCGCTGCGCCTGGTGTCGCGCGGCAGCGACGCCGACGGGCTGGCGGCGCTCATCGCGATCGCCGAGACGTTCGTGCAATCGGCCGAGAAGACGCTCGCGCAGAAGGACAGCCTGGAGGATCGCGCGCGCGAAGCCGAACGCGGATGCGCGACGGCCCGTTCACGCGCCGGCCAGGCCCAGGCGGCCTACGATGCGTGGCAAGCACAATGGCGCGATGCGCTCGCCGACGCGAAGCTGTCAGCGAATGCGGTGACGCTGGCTGCAGCGGAAGGGGCGCTCGGGCTCGCGAATGCGGTGACGGCCGAATTGGCCGGCGCCGATGCGCCGCGCAACCGGATGGCCGCGATCCGTGCGGAGCTGGCCGCGCTCGAGGCCGGCGCACGTCGGCTGGCTGAAGCGCTCGAGCCCGCATGGCTGGCGAGCGGCGACTGGCTGGACGTTGCGCGCCGGTTGACGATGCGCGTGGCGGCCGCACGGGAAACCGCGCGTGCGATCGATCGTGCCGACGACGCGGTGCGGCAGGCCGACGGCAAGGTCGCCGATGCGGCTGCTGCGGTGGCGGGTGCGGATGCACGCATTCAGCCGTTGCTGCAACTGGCCGGCGTCGCGTCGATCGACGCGGCGCTGCCGCTGGCCGAGCGATCGGATCGACAGCGCCAGCTTCGGCAGGCTGTCGATGCCGCGAAGGAGGCGCTGGTGCGCGATGGCGACGGGTTGTCCCAGGCGGCCGTCGAGGCCGAGGTCGCGGAACAGGACATCGCCGACGTGCCCGCGCATCTCGAAGCAGTGAAGCAGTCGCTCGGCGACGTCGGCAAGCGCCTGAACGCGCTCGCGCAACAACAGGTCGTCGCCCAGCAGGCATTCGGCGCGATCGACGGCCAGGCGAGCGCGGCCGTGGCCGAGGCGAAGCGACAGGAAGCGCTGGCCGCGATGGGCGATGCGGCCGAACAGTATCTGGAAGCGGCGACCGCGAGCCGTTTGCTGAAGTGGGCGACCGATCGCTATCGCGACCAGAAGCAGGGGCCGATGCTGCGCCGGGCGGGCGAGATTTTCGCGGGGCTCACGCTCGGCGAATTCGCACGGCTGACCGTCGACACCGAACGGACGCCGCCCGCGCTGTACGCGCGGCGCACGAAGGGCACGTCGGTCGAGGTTGCCGGCCTGAGCGAAGGGACGCGCGATCAGTTGTTCCTCGCGCTGCGGATCGCGGCGCTCGAACTGCAGCTCGCCAGCCGGACCGCGTTGCCGTTCGTTGCCGACGATCTGTTCATCAACTTCGACGATGCGCGTGCGAAGGCGGGGCTCGAGGCGCTGCGCGATCTGTCGACGCGAACCCAGGTGCTGTTCCTGACGCACCACGATCACCTGCTGCCGCTCGTGCGGGACGTGTTCGGCGCGCAGGTCAACGTGGTCGGGCTGCAGCGCGAGACGGCCGGCGCATGACGTCGGGCGGCTCGATGTTCCCGATACGTGGGAATGATCATCGCGTACAGGTAGTATGTGCGGTTCCGAAACGGACGCGACCGGTTCTGCCGGCCGTAGTCCGGCCACACGAGGGGTCAATATGAACAAGCTGGTAGCTGCCATCGCATTCGCGGCGGACAAGCATCGCAATCAGCGGCGCAAGGACGACGAGGCATCGCCGTACATCAACCATCCGATCGCGCTGGCCGATGTGCTGGCCAACGAAGCCGGCATCGAGGACGAGCGCGTGATCGTCGCGGCTGTGTTGCACGACACGATCGAGGATACGGAGACAACCGAGCAGGAACTGCTGCGGCTGTTCGGCAAGGACGTCGCGGACATCGTGATGGAAGTCACCGACGACAAGTCGTTGCCGAAGGACGAGCGCAAGCGCCTTCAGGTCGAGCATGCGGCGAGCATCAGCCGACGCGCGAAGCTCGTGAAGCTGGCCGACAAGATCTGCAACCTGCGCGACATCGCGCGGCATCCGCCCGCGGACTGGTCGCTCGAGCGCAAGCAGGCGTACTTCGATTGGGCGAAGTCGGTCGTCGACCGGATGCGCGGCGTGCATCCCGGCCTGGAAGGGATCTTCGATGCCGCGTATGACGCGCGGCCGGCGGACTGACGCGCAGCCGTGCCGGCGGCCCGATCCCGATCCGTCGCGTGGTCATCGCCTGCGGTGGCGGGTGTCGACGTGGGCGGCGACAAGAAGCAATGCGATCTCGTGATCCTGCGCGGCTCGACGATCGTCTGCCGTGAGGCGCGAATCGCGCCCGAAGCGCTGCCTTCGCTGTGTATCGAGCATGACGTGGTGGCCGTCGGCGTCGATGCGCCGAGCCTGTGGTGGACGGGAAGCGGGCGCCGCGCGGCCGAGCAGGCGCTCGCGCGTGAGCGGATCTCGTGCTTTCCGACGCCGTCGCGCGAACAGGCCGTGACCAGTGCGTCGGGCTTCTTCGACTGGATGTTCATGGGCGAGCGCGTGTACCGCGCGCTGGCGCAGGCCTATCCGCTGCTTACCGACGCACGATATGCCGGCGGAAACGTGAGCTTCGAGACCTATCCGTACGCGATTACCTGCGCGATGCTCGGCAAGGCGATTGCGTCGGCGAAGCAGAAACGCAACCAGCGCCGGCAATTGCTCGCGCAAGTCGGGATCGACGTGTCGACACTGCGCTCGGTCGACGCGCGGGACGCCACGCTATGCGCATTGACCGCGCAATACGTGATCGACGGAAACGCGCACGCGTATGGCGACGCGGAGGGCGGGTATATCCGTGTGCCGATCGTCCGCGAGACGATCGTGCTCGATATGCTCTAGTCACTCACGGGCCGCGGCTGGCTGGTACCCGTGAGCCCGTGACGGCAAGGTGAGCTTTTGCGGGGAACGTATCGGACTGTCGACGTCAAGGTGTCGAGCAGTGACAGCCGGTCGGCAGGTGCGCAGCCGGTGGCATGCGCAACATGTTCAGGCGATGCGCCGTACGCCTCCCGGCCGTGATGCTCAGTCTTCGAGAATGGACTTCGGCACGCTGGAGAGATCGCAAGCGTCCGCTTGCTCGAAATAGGCTTGCGCATCGTCGATCATCACGACCGCGACGTCGATCAGTTCGTCGAGTCGCTGCAGCAGCGATTCGCGCCACTCGATGTCCTCGTCGCGCTCGGGCGTCTTGTCGAGCTGCTCGATGATCGAGTCGGCCGTCTGCAGGAACGGGATCGCCTGCTGATAGTTTTCGATCGAGACCATCGCGGCGTTGCGTGCGCCGACGAGCCGTTCGCGATGCTCGTCCGCCAGTTCGGACTCGCCGCTGATACGCGGCAGGAGATCCGAGATGCGTTGCAGAAGCGGCGGGACCTGTTCTTCCAGCATGACGGCGCGCTCGCGCAGCGCGGCATATTCGTCGCGAAGATCGGCGTCGCCGGATTGAGTGGTGCTGTCCATCGTCGTTATGAGTGCGTTGTTCGATCGCGGGATGATACTCGACGGCGCGTACCCCTTTGTTTGTTCCGCGGCATGGTGACTGACACGAGGTACATACGGGATGCTGTCGGCCTCTTATATATAGGACGAAAGAAGGACGCGCGCAGGATCCTTCGCGGGCGCCTGGCGAAGCTGTATTTAGAGCGCCATGCACCAAGCCCCCGTGCGCGGCAGCGCACGGGGGCTTTTTCAAAATATTTTCACAAAGGGGCTTGTGGAGACGGGGTGGGGTGCTTAGAATCACGCCTCTTTCGCGCTAACGGAAACGCGGCGCGGGAGGGAAGGGAAGCGGTGCTGTCGAGGGTAGGTTGTAGGAGCCCCGGCGCACACGAAGTTGAACCTCCGCCGTCGCAACGAAGCAGTTCAGAAAGTTGTTGACGAGCGAAGAAAGACGGTTCATAATCTCGCTTCTCTGCTGCTGAAAACGCAGCGCTGCTGAGAAACAGAAGGTTTCTCGCAGAAATGCTCTTTAAAAATTAACAGCCGATAAGTGTGGGCGCTTGATGGAAGCGAGCTGATCCTCGGATCAGATAGCGAAAGTATCAAGAGTCTCACACTAAAGTAAGTCAGGTTTATGAAGCAATTCATATTCCTGTCAGCTTTGAGTGAGCGACCGGTTCTTAACCGAACCGAAAACAGTAACAGGTTTAAACTGAAGAGTTTGATCCTGGCTCAGATTGAACGCTGGCGGCATGCCTTACACATGCAAGTCGAACGGCAGCACGGGTGCTTGCACCTGGTGGCGAGTGGCGAACGGGTGAGTAATACATCGGAACATGTCCTGTAGTGGGGGATAGCCCGGCGAAAGCCGGATTAATACCGCATACGATCTACGGATGAAAGCGGGGGACCTTCGGGCCTCGCGCTATAGGGTTGGCCGATGGCTGATTAGCTAGTTGGTGGGGTAAAGGCCTACCAAGGCGACGATCAGTAGCTGGTCTGAGAGGACGACCAGCCACACTGGGACTGAGACACGGCCCAGACTCCTACGGGAGGCAGCAGTGGGGAATTTTGGACAATGGGCGAAAGCCTGATCCAGCAATGCCGCGTGTGTGAAGAAGGCCTTCGGGTTGTAAAGCACTTTTGTCCGGAAAGAAATCCTTGGTTCTAATATAACCGGGGGATGACGGTACCGGAAGAATAAGCACCGGCTAACTACGTGCCAGCAGCCGCGGTAATACGTAGGGTGCGAGCGTTAATCGGAATTACTGGGCGTAAAGCGTGCGCAGGCGGTTTGTTAAGACCGATGTGAAATCCCCGGGCTCAACCTGGGAACTGCATTGGTGACTGGCAAGCTAGAGTATGGCAGAGGGGGGTAGAATTCCACGTGTAGCAGTGAAATGCGTAGAGATGTGGAGGAATACCGATGGCGAAGGCAGCCCCCTGGGCCAATACTGACGCTCATGCACGAAAGCGTGGGGAGCAAACAGGATTAGATACCCTGGTAGTCCACGCCCTAAACGATGTCAACTAGTTGTTGGGGATTCATTTCCTTAGTAACGTAGCTAACGCGTGAAGTTGACCGCCTGGGGAGTACGGTCGCAAGATTAAAACTCAAAGGAATTGACGGGGACCCGCACAAGCGGTGGATGATGTGGATTAATTCGATGCAACGCGAAAAACCTTACCTACCCTTGACATGGTCGGAATCCTGCTGAGAGGTGGGAGTGCTCGAAAGAGAACCGGCGCACAGGTGCTGCATGGCTGTCGTCAGCTCGTGTCGTGAGATGTTGGGTTAAGTCCCGCAACGAGCGCAACCCTTGTCCTTAGTTGCTACGCAAGAGCACTCTAAGGAGACTGCCGGTGACAAACCGGAGGAAGGTGGGGATGACGTCAAGTCCTCATGGCCCTTATGGGTAGGGCTTCACACGTCATACAATGGTCGGAACAGAGGGTTGCCAACCCGCGAGGGGGAGCTAATCCCAGAAAACCGATCGTAGTCCGGATTGCACTCTGCAACTCGAGTGCATGAAGCTGGAATCGCTAGTAATCGCGGATCAGCATGCCGCGGTGAATACGTTCCCGGGTCTTGTACACACCGCCCGTCACACCATGGGAGTGGGTTTTACCAGAAGTGGCTAGTCTAACCGCAAGGAGGACGGTCACCACGGTAGGATTCATGACTGGGGTGAAGTCGTAACAAGGTAGCCGTATCGGAAGGTGCGGCTGGATCACCTCCTTTCCAGAGCTTCTCGCAAAGTTGAGCGCTCACGCTTATCGGCTGTAAATTAAAGACAGACTCAGGGGTCTGTAGCTCAGTCGGTTAGAGCACCGTCTTGATAAGGCGGGGGTCGTTGGTTCGAATCCAACCAGACCCACCATTGTCTGGCGGTAGGTACATCCTGAGGTCATCTGTACATGGGGGCATAGCTCAGCTGGGAGAGCACCTGCTTTGCAAGCAGGGGGTCGTCGGTTCGATCCCGTCTGCCTCCACCAATCTTCAATGACAAGCGTTCGACGTAGTCGAATTTTTGTCATTGGCGATTGAGCCAGTCAGAGTGATATGAGTAACACCATATCGGCTGTCGTTCTTTAACAATCTGGAAGAAGTAAGTAATTTGGATAGCGGAAGCGTCTATGAGATGGACGTGAAAGTTATCCGGGTTGTGATTGTATCGATGTATCTCAAGATGATTCGAACTCTATGTTCGACTTAAATTGGAATACGGCACAACGCGAGAACTCAACCTATAACGAGACAGACTCGTTATAGGGTCAAGCGAACAAGTGCATGTGGTGGATGCCTTGGCGATCACAGGCGATGAAGGACGCGGTAGCCTGCGAAAAGCTACGGGGAGCTGGCAAACGAGCTTTGATCCGTAGATGTCCGAATGGGGAAACCCACTCCTTTTGGAGTATCCATGGCTGAATACATAGGCCATGTGAAGCGAACGCGGTGAACTGAAACATCTAAGTAACCGCAGGAAAAGAAATCAACCGAGATTCCCAAAGTAGTGGCGAGCGAAATGGGATGAGCCTTGTACTCTTTATTTGTATTGTTAGCCGAACGCTCTGGAAAGTGCGGCCATAGCGGGTGATAGCCCCGTAGGCGAAAACAGTATGAAAGAACTAAGTGTACGACAAGTAGGGCGGGACACGTGAAATCCTGTCTGAAGATGGGGGGACCATCCTCCAAGGCTAAATACTCGTGATCGACCGATAGTGAACCAGTACCGTGAGGGAAAGGCGAAAAGAACCCCGGGAGGGGAGTGAAATAGATCCTGAAACCGCATGCATACAAACAGTCGGAGCCTCGTAAGGGGTGACGGCGTACCTTTTGTATAATGGGTCAGCGACTTACGTTCAGTAGCAAGCTTAACCGTATAGGGCAGGCGTAGCGAAAGCGAGTCCGAATAGGGCGTTCAGTTGCTGGGCGTAGACCCGAAACCAAGTGATCTATCCATGGCCAGGATGAAGGTGCGGTAACACGTACTGGAGGTCCGAACCCACTAACGTTGAAAAGTTAGGGGATGAGCTGTGGATAGGGGTGAAAGGCTAAACAAACTTGGAAATAGCTGGTTCTCTCCGAAAACTATTTAGGTAGTGCCTCGTGTCTCACCTTCGGGGGTAGAGCACTGTCATGGTTGGGGGGTCTATTGCAGATTACCCCGCCATAGCAAACTCCGAATACCGAAGAGTGCAATCACGGGAGACAGACATCGGGTGCTAACGTCCGGTGTCAAGAGGGAAACAACCCAGACCGCCAGCTAAGGTCCCCAAATATAGCTAAGTGGGAAACGAAGTGGGAAGGCTAAAACAGTCAGGAGGTTGGCTTAGAAGCAGCCACCCTTTAAAGAAAGCGTAATAGCTCACTGATCGAGTCGTCCTGCGCGGAAGATGTAACGGGGCTAAGCTATATACCGAAGCTGCGGATGCGAGCTATGCTCGCATGGTAGGAGAGCGTTCCGTAAGCCTGCGAAGGTGCGTTGAAAAGCGTGCTGGAGGTATCGGAAGTGCGAATGCTGACATGAGTAGCGATAAAGGGGGTGAAAGGCCCCCTCGCCGTAAGCCCAAGGTTTCCTACGCAACGTTCATCGGCGTAGGGTGAGTCGGCCCCTAAGGCGAGGCAGAAATGCGTAGCTGATGGGAAGCAGGTCAATATTCCTGCACCATTGTTAGATGCGATGGGGGGACGGATCGCGGAAGGTTGTCCGGGTGTTGGAAGTCCCGGTCGCTGCATTGGAGAAGGCACTTAGGCAAATCCGGGTGCGCAATTCAAGGGTGTGGCGCGAGCTCCTTAGGGAGCGAAGCAATTGGAAGTGGTTCCAAGAAAAGCCTCTAAGCTTCAGTCTAACGATGACCGTACCGCAAACCGACACAGGTGGGCGAGATGAGTATTCTAAGGCGCTTGAGAGAACTCGGGAGAAGGAACTCGGCAAATTGGTACCGTAACTTCGGGATAAGGTACGCCCTTGTAGCTTGATGCGCCTGCGCGCAGAGGGTGAAGGGGTTGCAATAAACTGGTGGCTGCGACTGTTTAATAAAAACACAGCACTCTGCAAACACGAAAGTGGACGTATAGGGTGTGACGCCTGCCCGGTGCCGGAAGATTAAATGATGGGGTGCAAGCTCTTGATTGAAGTCCCGGTAAACGGCGGCCGTAACTATAACGGTCCTAAGGTAGCGAAATTCCTTGTCGGGTAAGTTCCGACCTGCACGAATGGCGTAACGATGGCCACACTGTCTCCTCCCGAGACTCAGCGAAGTTGAAGTGTTTGTGATGATGCAATCTACCCGCGGCTAGACGGAAAGACCCCATGAACCTTTACTGTAGCTTTGCATTGGACTTTGAACCGATCTGTGTAGGATAGGTGGGAGGCTATGAAACCGGAACGCTAGTTTCGGTGGAGCCGTCCTTGAAATACCACCCTGGTTTGTTTGAGGTTCTAACCTTGGCCCGTGATCCGGGTCGGGGACAGTGCATGGTAGGCAGTTTGACTGGGGCGGTCTCCTCCCAAAGCGTAACGGAGGAGTACGAAGGTACGCTAGGTACGGTCGGAAATCGTGCTGATAGTGCAATGGCATAAGCGTGCTTAACTGCGAGACCGACAAGTCGAGCAGGTGCGAAAGCAGGTCATAGTGATCCGGTGGTTCTGTATGGAAGGGCCATCGCTCAACGGATAAAAGGTACTCTGGGGATAACAGGCTGATACCGCCCAAGAGTTCATATCGACGGCGGTGTTTGGCACCTCGATGTCGGCTCATCTCATCCTGGGGCTGTAGCCGGTCCCAAGGGTATGGCTGTTCGCCATTTAAAGAGGTACGTGAGCTGGGTTTAAAACGTCGTGAGACAGTTTGGTCCCTATCTGCCGTGGGCGTTGGATATTTGAAGGGGGCTGCTCCTAGTACGAGAGGACCGGAGTGGACGAACCTCTGGTGTACCGGTTGTCACGCCAGTGGCATCGCCGGGTAGCTATGTTCGGAAGAGATAACCGCTGAAAGCATCTAAGCGGGAAACTCGCCTTAAGATGAGATATCCCTGGGGACTAGATCCCCTTGAAGGGTCGTTCGAGACCAGGACGTTGATAGGTCAGGTGTGTAAGCGCAGTAATGCGTTCAGCTAACTGATACTAATTGCCCGTAAGGCTTGATCCTATAACAAGTCTGTTTCGCGCTAGAGAGCGCGTCGGACCGGTTGGATTCTCGTGTGTGATACACACAACTCAAAATTACTGCTTCTTCCCGGATTGGTCGCGTTGCGAAGCAGCGCGACAACCCTCTTTGCCTGATGACCATAGCGAGTCGGTCCCACCCCTTCCCATCCCGAACAGGACCGTGAAACGACTCTACGCCGATGATAGTGCGGATTCCCGTGTGAAAGTAGGTAATCGTCAGGCTCCCTAAGCCAGAAACCCCCGCCCGACAAGGCGGGGGTTTCTGCATTTGGGCGGCGAAAAGCGCGATGGCAGCGAGGGGCGCCGTCGTCGTTGGCGCATCTCTTCTTCCCGTCACGGGCGCAGGTCCCTGCGCGCCGAGAATGTCGGTGCGTGACAGTCGCTGCATCGACTCACTTTTGGATCCCGCAGTTCGCCGATTGCCGGCATGTCGCAGCTCAACCGATCTGCGATGCGTGTCCTGCAACCACACGCCAGTCGCTCCCCGACCGGCGCCACAGGCGCGTATAGGCGAACATGCCGTTGAATGCGGCGCCGTCGAAACGACCGGCAAGCATCGCCTTCGTCGTGGTGAGAATCATCTCGCCGATCATCTTCGTCCCCATCTCCTGGATATCGAGTGCGTCGAGGCGCAGCAGCTTCGCGCGATGCGCGGACAGATCGTCGTGCTTCGCAATGACCTGCCCGGTCGGAACGGTGAAGATCAGGTTGTCGTCCAGCAACGTGTCGAGTGCGTCGACGTCGTTGGTGAGCATCGCCGCTCGAAGTGCGGCTTCATACGGTTCGATGACTGCACGAACTGCATCCATATCGGGCCTCGCATCAGTTCGAAGGATCGGGATTCCACGCGTGCTCGCCGGGCGGGCCGCGGTGGCCTTCGCATGCCGGCATCACGGCTACTCGACAGAGACTACTCCGCTTTCGACAGCGCCCCGACGCCACACCATCATCAGCAAGCAGATACCGATCGACGCGAGGATGTCGACCGACGGATAGAACGCAACCGCGACATGCCACGTATTCAGCGCGTACTTGATCACGCACAGCGTACGGTCGGACCGAGACCGGCAAGCTCGATCAGCGTGACCCGACAGATCGACATCGTCGGGTCGCCGGTCAGCATCCAGAGCGGTATCGCCGATAGCGCCGCGCACACGAAAAGCCAGTCGACGCGGAGCCAGCCGTGTTCACCTCGAAACAGGGTCGCGACGAAAGTCAGCAAGCCGGCGGCCGCGCGCGTCGACGGCATGTCGCGCTGATCCCGCAGCGTGCCCGGGCCCCGCAGCGTGCCCGGCCCCGTCGCGCATCAATGCTCCGGTTGCGCCGCATTGACGTCGCGCCGAAACGCGCCCGGGCTCGTCCCCGTCCATTTCCGGAACGCGCGATGAAACGCGCTGGGTTCGGTGAAGCCGAGTTCGGCCGCGATTTCCGCGACGCTGAGCCTGTGCGCGCGCAGCAGCGACTGGGCCAGTGCGCCACGCAGTTCGTCCTTGATCGACGCGAAGCTCTGTCCCTCGCTGCGCAAGCGTCGTCGCAGCGTCGCGGGCGTCGTGCCGAGGCGCACGGCCAGCGTGTCGAAGTCCGGCCACTCGGCGGCCGGCAGTGCCTTCAGGTGCGCGCGCGTTTTTGCCACCCAGCCGGTGTCGTGCCGGTAGCGGACCAGCAGGTTGCCGGGCGCGCCGCGCAGGAAGGTCTTCAATGCCTGTGCGGAGCGGATCGTCGGCAGCGCGAGATACGCGGCGTTGAAGGCGAGCCGGCTGTCGGGCCGGTCGAAATGGACCGGTACCCCGAAGAACTGGTGGTAATCGCTGCGGTGGTCGGGGCTCGGGCACGCGAAATCGATGCGCTGCAGTGGAATGCGCCGGCCGGTCAGCCAGCAGGCGACGCCGAGCAGGATCAGCCAGAACGTCCGGTAAGCGAACGCGGAATAGGGCGCGCCCGCCTGTTTGAGCACGATCTGCGCCTGCCCGTCGGCGACCACGAGCTCGCCGTGCGGCTCGTCGAGCACCACGCGCAGGAACTGCAGCGCACGCCGCAGCGCCTTCTCGAGCGTGCCCGCGTCCAGCACGGCATGGCACAGCAGCATGAAGCTGCCACGCCGCATCGGGCGGGCCGCGAGCCCGAAGAATTCGTCGTCGATCGCGGTGGCGATCGCCAGCCACAGCCGGCCATACTGCTGCGGCGTGACGGGCCCGCGCACGGCGGCCGGCAGGCCGGCCGCGTGCAGCACGGGCCCGACCGGAATCCGTTGCCGGCTCAGGCTCTCGAGCGCATCCTCGACGAAATCGGGCGAGATCATTTGCGGCCCCATTTTTTCATGCCCTCCAGACATGGCAAAAGCGATCACGATTCTAGATTCTGTTTGTCATTGATTGCAATGTGACTGCTGTCTACCATCATCGATATACCCTCGGTTCGCCGGCGGTCATAACGAACAGGAGACACGCATGCGTGATGGAGCAACTGCCCGGGAGGTGCCGGCCTACGCCGACGCCGTGGCCGGCTTCCGTATCGAGACCGCCGCCGCATATCTGCACGGCGACCTGGAGCAGGGCCTGAACGCCTGCGTCGAATGCTGCGACCGGCATGCGGCGGCGGACGCGAACGCGATCGCACTCGACTGGATCGACGTCGGCGGCCGGCATCGCAGCTTCACGTTCGCGCAGATGCAGGCGCTGTCGGCGCGCGTCGCGAACCTGCTGGTCGAGCAGGGCGTGAAGCCGGGTGACGTGGTGGCCGGCCTGTTGCCGCGCACGCCCGAACTCGTCGCGACGATCCTCGGCACGTGGCGCGCGGGGGCCGTCTACCAGCCGCTTTTCACCGCGTTCGGACCGAAGGCGATCGAACACCGGCTGCGCATGAGCGATGCGCGGCTGATCGTCACCAACATCGCGAATCGCGCGAAGCTCGACGAGATCGTGGATTGCCCGCCGGTCGCCACGGTGCGCGAGCCGGGCGACACGCTGCCGGCCCGCGACATCGATTTCCGTGCGGCGCTCGACGCGCAGTCGGGCACGTTCGAACCGGTGCCGCGCAAGGGCACCGACCTGTTCATGATGATGTCGACGTCGGGCACGACGGGTTTGCCGAAGGGCGTGCCGGTGCCGCTGCGCGCACTGCTCGCGTTCGGCGCCTACATGCGCGACGCGGTGGACCTGCGCGCCAGCGACCGCTTCTGGAACATCGCCGATCCGGGTTGGGCATACGGTCTCTACTACGCGATCACGGGCCCGCTGCTGCTCGGCCATGCAACGACGCTGTACGAAGGCAGCTTCACGGTCGACAGCACCTGCGACGTGATCGAACGGCTCGGCATCACGAGCCTCGCCGGTTCGCCGACCGCGTACCGGATGCTGATGGCGGCCGGCACCGAAGTGGCGGCGCGGCTGAAAGGGCAACTGCGGGTCGTCAGCAGCGCGGGCGAACCGCTGAATCCGGAAGTCGTGCGCTGGTTCCACGCGGCGCTCGGCGCGCCGATCCACGATCACTACGGTCAGACCGAACTCGGGATGGTCGTGAACAACCATCACGGGCTCACGCACGTCGTCCATACCGGTTCGGCCGGTCTCGCGATGCCCGGCTATCGCGTCGCGGTACTCGACGAAGCCGGTCGCGAGCTCGGCCCGGGCGAGCCCGGCAACCTCGCGATCGACATCGCACGCTCGCCGCTGCTGTGGTTCTACGGCTACTGGCAGCAGGATACGCCGGCGATCGCGGGCGGCTACTACCGGACCGGCGACAACGTCGAGCTCGAGCCGGACGGCACTGTGAGCTTCATCGGCCGCGCGGATGACGTGATCACGTCGTCCGGCTACCGGATCGGCCCATTCGACGTAGAAAGCGCGCTGATCGAACACCCGGCCGTCAGCGAGGCCGCGGTGATCGGCGTGCCGGACCCGGAGCGCACGGAGATCGTCAAGGCGTTCGTCGTGCTGTCGAAAGGTTTTGAGGGCACGCCGGCGCTGGCCGACGAACTGAGCCAGCACGTGAAGCGGCGGCTGTCGGCCCACGCGTATCCCCGCGCGATCGACTTCGTCGACGCGCTGCCGAAAACCCCGAGCGGCAAGATCCAGCGTTTCGTTCTGCGCAAGATGGAAGCCGAGAAGGCCGCTCAATCCTGAAGAATGAATACGGAGTGCGAATGAATATCGAGGATCGCGTTTTTCTGATTACGGGCGCCGGTTCGGGCCTCGGCGCCGCGGTGGCGCGCATGGTGGTGGCCGAAGGCGGCAAGGCAGTGTTGCTGGACGTCAATGAGGATGCCGGTGCGAGCCTCGCGCACGAACTCGGTGCGGCCGCATGCTTCGTGAAGACCGACGTGACGAGCGAAGCCGACGGGCAAGCGGCCGTTGCCGCCGCGCGCGACGCGTTCGGCCGCATCGATGCGCTCGTGAACTGCGCGGGCGTCGCGCCGGGCGAGAAAGTCGTCGGCCGCGAAGGCCCGCATTCGCTCGAGCGCTTCGCGCGCGCGGTGTCGATCAACCTGGTCGGCACGTTCAACATGATCCGGCTGGCGGCCGACGTGATGTCGAAGCAGGACGCCGACGCGCAGGGCGAGCGCGGCGTGATCGTCAACACCGCGTCGGTCGCGGCGTTCGACGGACAGATCGGGCAGGCCGCGTATGCGGCATCGAAGAGCGGCGTGGTGGGCATGACGCTGCCGATCGCGCGCGAACTCGCGCGGTTCGGCATTCGCGTGGTGACGATCGCACCGGGCATCTTCGCGACGCCGATGATGACCGGCATGCCGCAGGACGTGCAGGACGCGCTCGGCAAGAGCGTGCCGTTTCCGCCGCGGCTTGGCCGCCCCGACGAATTCGCGGCGCTGGTGCGCCACATCGCCGAGAACACGATGCTGAACGGCGAAGTCATTCGTCTCGATGGCGCGTTGCGCATGGCGCCGCGCTGAAAACTGAAACTGGAACTGGAGAAATTCGATCATGACGACACAGGATCCGATCGTAATCGTCGGTGCGGCACGCACGCCGATGGGTGGTTTTCAGGGCGATCTCGCCGGGGCCAGCGCGAGCGAGCTCGGCGCGGCGGCGATCCGCGCGGCGCTCGAGCGCGCGCGCGTGCCGGCCGAGCGCATCGATGAAATCGTGTTCGGCTGCGTGCTGCCGGCCGGCCAGGGTCAGGCGCCGGCGCGGCAGGCCGCGCTGAAGGCCGGATTGCCGCTGGCCGCGGGCGCGACCACGGTCAACAAGATGTGCGGCTCCGGGATGAAGGCCGCGATGTTCGCGCACGACCTGCTGCTGGCCGGGTCGGCCGACGTGGCGGTCGCGGGCGGGATGGAGAGCATGACGAACGCGCCGTATCTGCTGCCGAAGGCGCGCGCGGGGATGCGCATGGGTCACGGCCAGGTGCTCGACCATATGTTCCTCGACGGGCTCGAGGACGCGTACGACAAGGGCCGGCTGATGGGCACGTTCGCGGAGGATTGTGCGCAGGCTTACCAGTTCACGCGTGAGGCGCAGGATGCGTTCGCGATCGCGTCGCTGACGCGTGCGCAACGTGCAATCGCGGAAGGGCGCTTCACGTCGGAGGTCGCGCCGGTGACCGTGAAGGCCGGCAAGACCGAAGCGGTGGTCTCGATCGACGAGCAACCGGGCAAAGCGAAGCTCGACAAGATTCCGACGCTCAAGCCGGCGTTCCGCGAAGGCGGCACGGTGACGGCGGCCAATTCGTCGTCGATTTCCGACGGCGCGGCCGCGCTCGTGATGATGCGTCGCTCGGAAGCGGAGCGGCTCGGCCTCACGCCGAAGGCCGTGATCGTCGGGCATTCGACCTACGCGAACAAGCCGGGCCTGTTCGCGACGGCACCGATCGGCGCGATTCGTAAGCTATCCGAAAAAACCGGCTGGAACCTGCGCGACGTCGACCTGTTCGAGATCAACGAAGCCTTCGCGGTGGTCGTGATGGCCGCGATGCGCGATCTCGACCTCTCGCACGACAAGGTCAACGTGCACGGCGGCGCGTGTGCGCTCGGCCATCCGATCGGCGCATCGGGTGCACGCGTGATGGTGACGCTGCTGGCCGCGCTCGAATCGTATGGCCTGAAGCGCGGCATCGCATCGCTGTGCATCGGCGGCGGCGAGGCGACGGCGATCGCGATCGAGCGCGTCGCGTAACGCGCACGCGGTCACGCTTCACGCGTGGGACGGCTCGTACGCCGTCTCGCGACGCGGGCGGCGGGCATCGTGCCCGTCGCCCGTTTTGTTTTCCCGGGAATGCGCGATCGCGCTACGCGCTCGCGCCCGGCGACACCGCACCGCACGCGCGGATCACGAGTTGCACGACGTGCTCGGTCTTCTCGGCGAAGGCCTTCTGCGTGAACGCACGCTTGCCGCTCAGCGCGCGGATCTGCGCATCGAAATCCGCATAGTGCTGCGTGGTCGCCCAGATCAGGTACATCAATGCGTGCGCATCGATCGGTGCGAGCAGCCCGCGCGCGATCCAGCCTTCGATCACGTTCACGCGCGTGTCGAACCACGGCTTCACCCGTTCCGACAGGATGTCCTGCATGTGCTCGGCGCCGTGGATGATCTCGTTGGCCCACACCTTCGAGCCGAGCGGGCGCCGTCGCGACAGATCCATCTTCGCGCGCACGTAGCTGCCGATCGCCTCGACCGGATCGTCACCGGCCTCGAACGAGCCGGCCGCGCGGTGCCAGTCTTCGAACAGGTCGTCGAGCACACGGCGGTACAACGCCAGCTTCGTCGGGAAGTAGTAATGCAGGTTCGCCTTCGGCAGGCCCGCCCGTTCGGCGATCATCGCGGTGCTCGCGCCGTCGAGCCCGCGCTCCGCGAACACGGCTTCCGCGCAGGCCAGCAGATGCGCTTCGTTGGACTCGCGGATGTGCGCCTTGCGTCGCCGCAAAGGCGTGCCCGTTTCGTCGTGGCCGCCGGCTGCGGTGGCCGCTTCGTCATGTCTCATCATTGCCCTCGCGCGGCAGGCATGCCGCGTTGGGCTTCATTCTAGTCGCAGGTCTGCATCGAACGCACGTGCGCGCATGTATCCGCGCGTGCGCGATGCTGCGATGCGATGGCACGTTTCTCGCTCGAACAGGTCACGCAAGAAAGACGTTGCGCTCGACATTTTGATGGTCTAAAACCTGTCCAATCGGACAGGATTCGACGAGCGGCGGAACGCAGTGCCAGCATCCCGCCGATCGATCGGACGAATCGCACGAACGATGCGCACCTGCACCTCGCAGGTGCGGGTTTGCCCCGACAGCAGCAATGCGTGCACCGGCACCGACCGGCTCACGACATGACCGACCCCACAGGAGCGATACGAATGGACACGGTATCGGAAACAGTGAAGCGGGCAGCATTCGACACGTCGATCAAGATCGACGGCAGACGGCTGTGGGACAGCCTGATGGAGGTGGCGAAGATCGGCGCGACGCCGAAGGGCGGCGTCTGCCGCCTCGCGCTCACCGATCTCGACAAGGCCGGGCGCGACCTGATCGTCAGTTGGGCCAAGGCGGCCGGCTGCACGGTGACGGTCGATACGATGGGCAACGTATTCATGCGTCGCGCGGGGCGCGTGGCCGACGCGGCACCGGTCGTCACCGGCTCGCACGCGGATTCGCAGCCGACCGGCGGCCGCTTCGACGGCATCTACGGCGTGCTGGGCGGCCTCGAGGTGATTCGCAGTCTGAACGATCACGGCATCGAGACCGAGCATCCGGTCGAGGTCGTGATCTGGACCAACGAGGAAGGCTCGCGCTTCGCACCGGCGATGGTCGCGTCGGGCGTGTTCGCGGGGGTGTTTTCGCTCGAATACGGGCTGTCGCGCAAGGACGTCGACGGCAAGACGATCGGCGAGGAGCTGGCGCGCATCGGCTATGCGGGCGACGTGCCGTGCGGCGGCCGCAAGCTGCATGCGGCGTTCGAGTTGCATATCGAGCAGGGGCCGATTCTCGAAGCGGAGTGCAAGACGATCGGCGTGGTGACCGACGCGCAGGGGCAGCGCTGGTACGAGATCACGTTCACCGGCCAGGAAGCGCATGCGGGGCCGACGCCGATGCCGCGCCGCCGCGACGCGCTGCTCGGCGCGTCGCGCGTCGTCGATCTCGTGAACCGGATCGGCCTCGATCACGCGCCGTTCGGTTGCGCGACGGTCGGGATGATGCAGATTCATCCGAACTCGCGCAACGTGATTCCGGGCCGCGTGTTCTTCACCGTCGATTTCCGTCATCCGGACGACGCCGTGCTCGCGAAGATGGATGCCGCGCTGCGCGACGGTGTCGCGCGCATCGCGGGCGAGATCGGGCTCGAGACCGCGCTCGAGCAGATTTTCTACTACAAGCCCGTCGCGTTCGATCCGGCCTGCGTGGCGGCCGTGCGCGACGCGGCCGACCGCTTCGGCTACTCGCATCGTGACATCGTGTCGGGTGCGGGACACGACGCGTGCTATCTGGCGCAGGTCGCGCCGACGTCGATGGTGTTCGTGCCCTGCGTCGACGGCATCAGCCACAACGAGATCGAGGACGCGACGCCTGCGTGGATCGAGGCAGGCGCGAACGTGCTGCTGCACGCGATGCTCTCGCGTGCGTGCGAGCCGGCTTCATGACGGATCGGATGTAGCGCGGCCGGCAGGCTGCTCATCGCCTGACCGTAGGCACTCCAAAACATAGCCGACCCGACTGTGCATTCGCAGCCGGCGGGGACGGCTTTGTCTCCACTCAGTCGAAGGAACGCGTATGACCACCAAGCCAACCGGCGATATCGCCGCGCATCGCCTGACGTCCACGCAACTCTCGTGCGAATTCGCCGATATCGCGCCGCTGCTCGATCCGACTGCCGCCGCGGCCGCCGCCAGCCGCTGCCACTACTGCTACGACGCGCCGTGCGTGCAGGCTTGCCCGACGCAGATCGATATCCCGAGCTTCATCCGCAAGATCGGCAACGGCAACCTGAAGGGCGCGGCGACCGACATCCTGTCCGCGAATCCGCTCGGCGGGATATGTGCACGCGTGTGTCCGACCGAGATCCTGTGCGAAGGCGCGTGCGTGCGCAATCACCAGGACGCGCAGCCGGTCGCGATCGGCGCGCTGCAGCGGCACGCGACCGACTGGGCGATGGCGACCGGTGCGGTGCGCTTCACGCGTGCGCCCGATACAGGGCGGCATGTCGCGGTGGTCGGCGCGGGGCCGGCCGGGCTTGCCTGCGCGCACCGGCTCGCGCTTGCCGGGCATCGCGTCACGCTGTTCGACGCGCGGCCGAAGGCGGGCGGCTTGAACGAATACGGAATCGCCGCGTACAAGACCGTCGACGATTTTGCACAGCGCGAAGTCGAGTGGCTGCTGTCGGTCGGCGGTATCGCGCTGGAGACGGGCGTCGCGCTCGGCCGCGACGTGACGCTCGACGCGTTGCGCGAGCAGCATGACGCGGTGTTTCTCGCGATGGGGCTGGGCGGCGTGCGCACGCTCGCGATCGACGGCGAGCAGTTGACCGGCGTGATGAACGCGGTCGACTTCATCGAGCAGGTACGACAGGCCGACGGGCTGGAGAACGTGCCGGTCGGGCGGCGCGTGGTCGTGATTGGCGGCGGCAACACGGCGATCGACGCGTCCGTGCAGAGCCGCAAGCTCGGCGCGCAGCGCGTGACGATGGTGTACCGGCGCGGCGTGGACGCGATGAGCGCGACGTGGGCCGAACGCGAGTTCGCGCAAAAGAGCGGCGTCACGCTCGTCACGCACGCGAAGCCGGTGCGCATCGCGGGCGCGGACGGGCACGTGACGGGTGTCGAATTCGAGGCCGCGTCGGGCGAACGCTTCACCGTCGACGCGGACATGGTGCTGAAGGCAATTGGCCAGACGCTGGTGCCGGACGGTATCGCGGCCGCATTGCTGACGGCGGACGGCACGCGCATCGCGGTCGATGCGGACGGACGCACCGCGTTGCCCGACGTGTGGGCCGGCGGCGATTGCGCGGCGACGGGCGGTATCGACCTCACGGTGCAGGCCGTGCAGGACGGCAAGCGCGCCGCGGCCGCGATCGACGCGGCGCTCGCGCAGCGCGACGCCAAGGCCGCGTGAGCGCGGCCTACGCAACGGCATCGCGCAAGCCGCGCGGATCACGATAAACGCCCCATTTTCACGGAGCCGAACATGGCCGACCTTCGCTGCACCATCGCAGGCATCACTTCGCCGAACCCCTTCTGGCTTGCCTCCGCGCCGCCGACCGACAAGGCGTACAACGTCAACCGCGCGTTCGAGGCGGGCTGGGGCGGCGTCGTCTGGAAGACGCTCGGGCTCGATCCGCACGTCGTCAACGTCAGCTCGCGCTACGGCGCGGTGCAGTGGAACGGCCAACGGATCGCCGGGCTGAACAACATCGAGCTGATCACCGACCGTCCGCTCGACGTGAACCTGAGAGAGATCGCGCAGGTGAAGCGCGACTGGCCCGACCGCGCGCTGATCGTGTCGCTGATGGTGCCGTGCAACGAGCGCGACTGGAAATGGATCCTGCCGCTCGTCGAGGATACGGGCGCCGACGCGGTCGAGCTGAACTTCGGCTGTCCGCACGGGATGAGCGAGCGCGGGATGGGCGCGGCCGTCGGGCAGGTGCCGGAATACGTCGAGATGGTCACCCGCTGGGTCAAGGAAGGCACGAAGCTGCCGTGCCTCGTGAAGCTCACGCCGAACATCAGCGACATCCGGATGGGCTCGCGCGCTGCCTACAAGGGCGGCGCGGACGGCGTGTCGCTGATCAACACGATCAACTCGATCGTCGCGGTGGACCTCGACCAGATGGCGCCGATGCCGACCGTCGACGGCAAGGGCACGCACGGCGGCTATTGCGGCCCTGCGGTCAAGCCGATCGCGCTGAACATGGTCGCGGAGATCGCGCGCGACCCGGAAACGCCGAACCTGCCGATTTCCGGCATCGGCGGGATTTCGTCGTGGCGCGACGCGGCCGAGTTCATGGTGCTCGGCGCCGGCAGCGTGCAGGTGTGCACCGCCGCGATGCACTACGGCTTCCGGATCGTGACGGATCTCGCCGACGGGCTGTCGAACTGGATGGACGAGAAGGGCTACGCAACGCTCGACGACATCCGCGGCCGCGCGGTGCCGAACGTCACCGACTGGAAATACCTGAACCTGAAATACGACATCAAGGCGCGCATCGACCAGGACCGCTGCATCCAGTGCGGGCTGTGCCATATCGCGTGCGAGGACACGTCGCACCAGGCGATCACCGCCGAGAAGGACGGCGTGCGGCATTTCGAAGTGGTGGACGCGGAGTGCGTCGGGTGCAATCTTTGCATGCATGTGTGTCCGGTCGAGCAATGCATCACGATGGAGCGGGTCGACGCGGGCGACTATGCGAACTGGACCACGCATCCGAACAATCCGGCGCGCGCCGACGCGGGTGCCGGCCCGGTGGAACCCGCGAAGCACGCGAAGGCGGCCTGACCGGCGGCCGGCGGCGCGGTAGGGGCCGCGCCGCCGCTTGTGTCCTGTTTCGCCGGCATCGCGCGATGCCGGCGCTGACGTTTACGTGGAGCGCTTTCGATGAAACCAGCAGCGATTCCCGCCGATGCCGACAGCGCCGCGGCGCCGGTCGGCAGCCTGTACAACGACGACCTCGCGCCGACGACGGCGGCGCAGCGCACATGGCGGTGGTACCACTTCGCGGCGCTGTGGGTCGGGATGGTGATGAACATCGCGTCGTACATGCTCGCGGCCGGGCTGATCCAGGAAGGCATGTCGCCGTGGCAGGCGGTGCTGACCGTGTTGCTCGGCAACCTGATCGTGCTCGTGCCGATGCTGCTGGTCGGCCATGCGGGTGCGAAGCACGGGATTCCGTACGCGGTGCTCGTGCGCGCGTCGTTCGGCACGCAGGGCGCGAAGCTGCCGGCGCTGCTGCGCGCGATCGTCGCATGCGGCTGGTACGGCATCCAGACCTGGCTCGGCGGCAGCGCAATCTACACGCTGCTCAACATCCTGACCGGCAACGCGCTGCACGGCGCGGCGCTGCCGGTCGTCGGCATCTCGTTCGGGCAGCTCGCGTGCTTCCTGGTGTTCTGGGCGCTGCAGCTTTACTTCATCCTGCACGGCACCGATTCGATCCGCTGGCTCGAGAGCTGGTCCGCGCCGATCAAGGTCGTGATGTGCGTCGCGCTCGTGTGGTGGGCGACGTCGCAGGCGGGCGGCTTCGGCTCGATGCTGTCGGCGCCGTCGCAGTTCGTCGCGGGCGGCAAGAAGGCCGGACTCTTCTGGGCGACGTTCTGGCCGGGCCTGACCGCGATGGTCGGCTTCTGGGCGACGCTCGCGCTGAACATTCCCGACTTCACGCGCTTCGCGCATTCGCAGCGCGACCAGATGATCGGTCAGTCGATCGGACTGCCGCTGCCGATGGCGCTGCTGTCAGTGGTGTCGGTCGTCGTGACGTCGGCGACCGTCGTGATCTACGGCAACGCGATCTGGGATCCGATCGACCTGACGAGCCGGATGACCGGCGTCGGCGTCGGCATCGCGCTCGTGATCCTCACGCTTGACACGATGTGCTGCAATCTCGCGGCGAACCTCGTCGGCCCCGCTTACGATTTCTCGAGCCTGTGGCCGAAGGCGATCTCGTATCGCACCGGCGGGATGATCACCGCGACGATCGCGATCGTGATGATGCCGTGGAAGATCCTCGCGACGACGGACGGCTACATCTTCACCTGGCTCGTCGGCTATTCGGCGCTGCTCGGCCCGGTCGCGGGCATCCTGATGGTCGACTACTTCCTGATTCGCGGCACGCGGCTCGATACGCACGCGCTGTTCGACGAGCGCGGCGACTTCAGCTATGCGCGCGGCTGGAACCCGGCCGCCCTGGCCGCGCTCGCGATTGGCGTGCTGCCGAACCTGCCCGGCTTCCTGCATACCGCATTCCCGGCGTCGTTCCCGAACGTGCCGGCCTTCTTCAACACGCTTTACACGTACGCGTGGTTCGTCGGCCTCGTGCTGGCGTCCGGCGTGTACGGCACCTGGATGAAGTGGCGCGCCGCCCAGCGCGCGCAGATCGCGAGCGCGTGATGCGCGCAGGCATGCGGCACCCGACAGTCAACGAGGAGGCAACGACATGGCAATCCTGATTCGTGGCGGCACCGTGGTCGATGCGGACCGCACCTATCGCGCGGACGTACTGTGTGCCGACCCGCAGGACGGCGGCACGATCCTGCAGATCGCCGAGACCATCGACGCGCCGGCCGGCGCGACGGTGGTCGACGCGCACGACCAGTACGTGATGCCCGGCGGCATCGATCCGCATACGCACATGGAACTGCCGTTCATGGGCACGACGGCGAGCGACGATTTCTATTCGGGGACGGCCGCCGGGCTGTCGGGCGGCACGACGAGCATCATCGACTTCGTGATCCCGAGCCCGAAGCAGCCGCTGATGGACGCGTTCCGCGAATGGCGCGGCTGGGCCGAGAAGGCGGCGGCCGACTACGGTTTTCACGTGGCCGTCACGTGGTGGGACGAATCGGTGCACCGCGACATGGGCACGCTCGTGCGCGAGCACGGCGTGTCGAGCTTCAAGCACTTCATGGCGTACAAGAACGCGATCATGGCCGACGACGAGGTGCTCGTGAACAGCTTCTCGCGTTCGCTCGAACTCGGCGCGCTGCCGACCGTGCACGCGGAGAACGGCGAACTCGTGTTCCGGCTGCAGCAGGCGCTGCTCGCGCGCGGGATGACCGGGCCGGAGGCGCATCCGCTGTCGCGTCCGCCCGAGGTCGAGGGCGAAGCCGCGAACCGCGCGATCCGCATCGCGCAGGTGCTCGGCGTGCCCGTGTATATCGTGCACGTGTCGTCGAAGGACGCGGTCGATGCGATCACGCGTGCGCGCAGCGAAGGGCTGCGCGTGTTCGGCGAAGTGCTGCCGGGCCACCTGGTGATCGACGAGGCCGTTTATCGCGACCCGGACTGGACGCGCGCGGCCGCGCACGTGATGAGCCCGCCGTTCCGCTCGGCCGAGCATCGCGAGGCGCTGTGGCGCGGGCTGCAGGCCGGCCAGCTGCATACGACGGCGACCGACCACTGCGTGTTCTGCGCGTCGCAGAAGGCGATGGGCCGCGAGGACTTCACGAAGATTCCGAACGGCTGCGGCGGCGTCGAGGACCGCATGTCGGTGCTGTGGCATCACGGCGTGAATCACGGCCGCATCACGCCGAACGAGTTCGTACGGATCACGTCGACGAACGCCGCGCAGATCTTCAACCTGTACCCGCGCAAGGGGGCGGTGCAGGTCGGCGCCGATGCCGACCTCGTCGTGTGGGATCCGGCCGCGACGAAGACGATCTCGGTGAAGACCCATCACCAGCAGGTCGACTTCAACGTGTTCGAAGGGATGACGGTGCAGGGCGTCGCAACGCACACGCTCACGCGCGGCGCGCTCGCATGGGCCGACGGCGAGCTGCGTGCGGTGCGCGGCGCGGGCCGCTACCTGGAGCGGCCGCCTGCCGCCGGCTACTACGAGGCCGCCCGCATCGCGAACCGGCTGCGCGAGCCGCATCCGGTCGAGCGCGCCGGCTGAGCGAGGGCAAAGCGGGCAAAGCGGGCGAAAGGCGCGCTCGCCACGGCGGTCAGCGCGCGTCGCCCGCGTTCGCTTCGCGGATCGGGATCACGGTGCGCGCGCCGCACTGGCGCAGCAGGTCGCGCAGTTCGTTGATGACCGGGAACACCTCGTGGTTCCAGTCGGCGCCCTGCCGGTCGTGCGCTTCCTGCTCGCGCTCGACGATCCAGCGATCCTCGCGGAAGATCCGCTCGGTGAACCAGACGAGCAGCGGCCACGCGAGATCGAGCGCGAACGGGATGCCCGGCTTGTGGATCGACAGCACGCCGAACGTGCGGTTGGTGCGCTGCTCCGCGTCGAGCGGCACGTAGACGATCCACAGGTCCATCACGAGCGTGCCCTCGCTCGAGCGGATCTGCAGCGTCTGGTACGGGTAGAGGGTGCGCACCGTCATCACGCTCTTGTCGGACTGGTCGGCCGGCTTCTTGCTGGCGCCGAACACGAGCGCCTCGCCGACCGGCTGCTTGCCTTCCATCCGCGCGAACGTGTAGTCGACCTCGACCCAGTCGTCGCCGCGCCGGCGGCCGACGCTGCGCGCGCGCATCTGTCCCATCTGCTTGCGATGCAGGAACTGATGGTTCATGTCCATCAGGTTCTCGTGCATGAACGAGTAGTGGCACTTGACCTCGCGGCCGAAGCGGCGCGTCTTGAATGCACGGTCGTCCGCCGATTCGAGCGCGGGGAACGGGCGTTCGTCGGCGAGCGTCGCGTCGCCGGGGAACACGAAGATCAGACCGTGCGCCTCGCGGCACGGATACGCGCGCACGCCGTTGGGCAAACGGTCGCGGCCGAGGTAAGGCACGTCGACGCAACGGCCGCTGTCGCACGCGTAGGTCCAGCCGTGGTAGCAGCAGCGCAGCGTTTCGCCGGACACGACGCCCGCATGCAGCGGCACCTGGCGGTGCGCGCAACGATCTTCGAGTGCATACACGGCGCCGGATTCGGTGCGCACGAGTACGATCGGATCGCCGGCGAAGCGCACGCCGAGCGTCTTGCCGCGCTTGAGCTCGCGCGACCACGCGAGCGGATACCAGTGGTCGGGATGAATGGGCACGCGGCGCAGGTCGCGCACGACTGCGCCGGTGGACGGTTCTTCAAGGGTGCTGCTGTCAGACAAAGGCACTGCGCGCATGCGTGACGCCTCCTGGCAAGCTGGTGAGTTCCGGGCGCCGCGTGATGCGGCGGGGACTGATCTGGAGAAGTCTACGCGAAGTTGGCCCGTGCAGCTGACCTGATCGGGGTTTGCCCCGTCGGCGCGGCATGCGTTTCGTTGATGCAGCTCAAACGCGGCCGGCGGCGCGGGCCGGCCGCCGCGCCGCCGGCTACCCGTCACAGATGGGCGTCGCGCCACAGCACCGCGTCGGGACGATACAGCGTCGGGAAGCGCTGCTTCAGCCCGGCAACCTTCGGCATGTCGTTGTATGCGATGTACGGCGCGTCGGGATGCAGCTCGAGGTAGTTTTGGTGATACGCCTCGGCCGGATAGAAGCCCTTGTACGGCTCGACGCGCGTGACGACGGGCGACGGAAACGTGTGCGCGGCGCCGAGCTGCGCGATGTACGCGGTCGCGACGGCCCGCTGCTGCGCGGTGGTCGGGAAGATCGCGGACCGGTACTGCGAACCTTCGTCGGGGCCCTGACGGTTCAGTTCGGTCGGATCGTGCGCGACCGAGAAGAACACCTGCAGCAGCCGGCCGTACGTGACCTGCGTCGGGTCGAAGACGATGCGCACCGATTCCGCATGGCCGGTCAGCCCGCTGCCGACCAGCGCGTAATGCGCGGTTTCGGATGCGCCGCCGGCATAGCCGGCCGTGACCTGCTTCACGCCCTTCACGTGCTCGAACACGCCCTGCACGCCCCAGAAGCAGCCGCCGGCGATCACGGCGGTTTCCTCGTGGGCTGTGCCCGGGGTTTCGTCGAGCGTCGGCGCGGGCACCGCGCGCATCGGCTCCGCGGAACTGACGACGCGCTGGTAGCCGAACACGGCGGCGGCCGCGAGGGCGATCGCGCCGATGCGGCGCAGCATGGCCGCCCGCTGCCGCGGTGCGGAATCGCGAGTGGATGTCGGGATCATGAATTGCTCCTTCGAAAACGAGGGACGAAATAAGGTGGTCCGGCCGCAGCGCTCAACCAAACGTGAACGCATACGCATCGACGCCCGGATCGAGAAACTCGATCGAGAACGTGCGGTCGGCGATCGTGCCCGGCTGCCGGACCAGCTGGTACAGGCGTTGGCCGGTGACGGTGCCGTAGCCCTGCGCGTCGACGTCGGCGCCGTGTGCCGTGCCGGGCGCGGCGCCGTCGAGCGTCACGCGAAAGCGCACCGGCTTGCCGTTCGCACCCGGGCCGAGCACGAGGTGCAGGTCGCGCGCATGGAAGCGGTAGACGATCCGGCCGGCCGGCGCGGCGAGCGTCGCGCGCTCGGCGCCGACCTGCCACGTGCCGGCGAGGCCCCAGTCGTTCAGGTCGGGGTGAGCGGGTGCGTCGTAGCGGTGTGACGCGTCGCGCACGACGCCGCCCGGCGACGTGAAGTCTTCCGCACGCGCATAGCCGACATAGGTTTCGGGCGAGCGGACGTCCGCGCTGTCGGCCGCCGCGAGCGCGCCTTTCGCGGGCGCGCCGGTGAGCCCGAGCGGCACGTTCAGCGTTTCCGGGTGGCCGGCTTCGGCGAGCAGCGACTGGATCGCGCGTTCCGACTGCGCGTATTCGCCTTCGCCGAAGTGGTGATGGCGGATCCGCCCCTGTGCGTCGATGAAGTAGTGCGCGGGCCAGTATTCGTTGCCGAACGCGCGCCAGATCGCATAGCCGTTGTCGATCGCGACCGGGTAGTCGATGCCGAGGTCATGCACGGCCTTCTTCACGTTGCCGATGTCGCGCTCGAACGCGAATTCCGGTGCGTGCACACCGATCACGACGAGCCCGTACGGCGCGTACTTGTGCGCCCACGCGGTCGTGTACGGCAGCGTGCGCAGGCAGTTGATGCACGAATACGTCCAGAAATCGACGAGCACGACCTTGCCGCGCAGACCGGCCGCGGTCAGCGGCGGCGAATTCAGCCACTGCACGGCGCCGTCGAGCGACGGCAGCGTGCCTTCGACGGGCAGCGCGGCCGGCGCCGGCATCGCGGGCGTCGTGCCGGCCGTGCGCATCATCGCGCTACCGGCCGCCGGTGCGCCATCGGTCGCCGCGGCCATCATCGCGCCGCTCGCCGTGCCGCTGCTGCTGTTGCTGCTGCCGGTGTTGCTCGTGGAGGACATGGCGGCCGGCGCACCATTCGAGCGCCCGCCGAGCCGGTCGACGAGCTTCGTCTCGAGGCTGCCCGTCGTGACCGTCGACAGTTGCGCGAGCGCACCCGTATCGAGGCCGAGCGCGATCGCGGCGACGCCGGCCAGCAGCGCAGCGCCGATCCCGCGCCGGATCCATTCGCCGGTGCCGAGCGAGCGCTTCATCGCGGCGAACACCTTGCCGCCGATCACGAGCGCGACGCCGAGCGACGTCGCCGCCCCGGCCGCATACGCGACCAGCAGCACCGTCGTGCCGACGCTCGCCCCGCGCAGCGCGGCGCCGGTCAGCACGAGCCCGAGGATCGGGCCCGCGCACGGCGCCCACAGCAGGCCGGTCGCGACGCCGAGCAGCAGCGACGACAGGGGACCGGCCGGGCGGCCGTCGCGCTGCGCGAAGCCGGTGAGCCGGTTGCCGGCGGCGACGAGCGGGCGCGTCAGGTGTTCGGCGAAACGCGGCAGCAGCAGCGTCAGGCCGAACACCGCGAGCAGCACGATGGCGAGCCAGCGGCCGGCCTGGTTGGCCTGCGCGACCCAGCCGCCGCCGACGGCGGCGAGCGTCGCGACGACGGCGAACGTGAGCGCCATGCCGATCAGCAACGGCAGGCCGGTACGCACGAACGGCTGGTCGGCGCGCGCGAACACGAACGGCAGCACGGGCAGGATGCACGGGCTCAGGATCGTGAGGACGCCGCCGAGATAGGCAAGGACGATGAGCAGCATGGGGCAGTCTCCGGTCGTTCAGAAGGCGGCGGCCCGTCAGGCGGCGGCCGGGTGGAAGGCGAGCGCGAGCCCGTTCATGCAGTAGCGCAGGCCGGTGGGCGGCGGGCCGTCGTCGAACACGTGGCCGAGATGGCCGCCGCAGCGGCGGCAGTGCACTTCGGTGCGCGCCATCCCGTACGACGGATCCGTCTCGGTCGCGACCGCGTGGTCGAGCGGCTTCCAGAAGCTCGGCCAACCGGTGTGGCTGTCGAATTTGGTGTCGGACGAGAACAGCGCGAGGTCGCAGCCGGCGCACGCGAACGTGCCGTGGCGGTGCTCGGCGTTCAGCGGGCTGCTGTACGGCGGCTCGGTGCCGGCATTGCGCAGCACCGTGTATTGGGCGGGCGTGAGGCGGCGGCGCCATTCGGCGTCGCTGCGGGTGATCTCGAACGGGGCGGCGGGCGGCGCGGCGAAAGCGCGGCCGACGAGCGCACGGCGGCCAGCCGACGACAGCGCCGCGAGCGTGGCGAGGCCGGTGGCGCCGGCGAACAGCAGATGTCTGCGGGTGGGCATGACGGGCTCCTTGAAGCAGGTCCTGAAAACATGCGCACAGAGTAGGCAGCGGCCGGTGTCTAAGTCCTCACGGAAAGTTAAAGGATTTGTGATGGTTGGGGTGTTTCGCGGGGGGGCGGTGGAATCCGTCGAAGCGCCAACTGGCAAGGGCCCTCGAACGGGTGAGCCGCCGATATTTACCGAGCGCCAGTTCGCGCCGCGATTTTTAGTGTTTTTTAGGGTTCGCCGAGTGGCGTGGCGAATTCGGACTTGGCTTGCCGATCACATTGAGCGAAAGCGCCGGGGCTCGCGGCGCGCTCCATCTGGCATTCCGCGCTACCGGCTAGTGCGATGGACTATGGGGTTCGATCGCGAATGATCTGAGCGCGCTGCAACTCCGTGAACACTCGGTCCATACGCCGTTGCGAGACCAACGGTTCATGCGCGTGTAGATCGTGTGCCAGCGGCCGAAACGCGGGGGCAAGCCGCGCCATTTACACCCGTGCTCGGCAACGTAGAGGATCGCGTTGAGCACTTGCCAATAGAGTGTGAACACGCCCTAGCGCTAATTGTGAACGCCTACAGGAACTGCGCGCTGCGCGGGTGTCTTGCGGTGGATGCGCGACGGTTTGCTTGCATGTGAAGTTGTCCACCTCGATCCAATGGCTGCGCAGGATCCGGGCGTACGAAGCGATCGACTTCGGCGTCGGGTCTTCGACACGCATGCGTATCCTCCGCAGTCGGACAACCCGCAATGGCGGCGTGCCACGCGTCTGTCTCTGCTCGATGAGCGGCGGCGCGCAACGACGCTGATTGGACTGCCGACAGGACACCGTGCATCAGAAAAACTCTGGCAGTTTTTGCAGATGCGTTGTCATCTTCCACAAATTCAGACTGGCTGAATGTGGATAAAGTACGCCTCACGGAGACGCTTCAAAGCACCGGAGTGCCAGATTCCCGTGCTTCGAGCCGGTAGTGAACAAGCGTTGTGCGATGTAGATGGCCGCGATGCGTCACGAACCAATGATGCAGCCGTCGAGCGCGGTTCAGCACCATTGACGGATCGCCGAGAGATCGACCGTAAGGTCACATCAGATTGAGGAGTCAATCATCATGAAGCTTGTCCTTTCGAAAGTCGCAAAGGCAATCGTGTCCGCGTGCGCCATTCAGAAGACCGACGTCATGGTCCGCAATTCGGCGGGACAGGAGATCCCGTACGTCATGTTGTTCACCATGTATGGCTTCGTCTGAGCGCGGAGCCACGGCTTTACAAGGAAGGAGATTCTCATGCGCACGACAATTGCAGCGATACTCTGCTTCGTCACGTGCTTCCCGTTGGCCGCAAGCGCCGGTGTAGTCGATGCGGGCTGCGCCGCGGCAGTGGTCACAAGTGGAAAGACGCGAGCTGAGGTGCGGGCCGAACTCGTTCAGGCAGAACGCGACGGCTGGATTCCGATTCACTCGCGCAGGCAGCGGACCTATCCGCCCGATATGGCGCAGGCTCGCCGGAATTGGGATGTCCGTGATGCAGGCGCCGGGGCGACGCCATCCTTGCAGGCGTCGAACCAGCAACCTTGAGCAATGACCGTGGCGTCTGCATGCCGGCGCTGAAATATCGCCGCATCGTCATGTGGACTCCAGGGCGAGCAAGGCTCAGAATTTATGTCGTATAGCGACCCGATAAACCATCTGGTGGTTATTCGATGAATCTCCGGATCCGCCAATGTTGGCGACCGCTAGCGCGCCCGTCGACGATGTGCCGGAAGCGCGTTGCCAGCCGCCCGAGAAGTACACGTCGGTACGCTTCGACAGCAAATAGTCCAGCGTGAACGCCACCTGATTGTAGTGCTGATTGCCGACGGAATTGCCTTGTGCCGTCGTGACGCTCCGCGCCTTCATGTAGTCATACGCGACGCCGACGAAAAAGGCCGGCGTGACACGGTAGTTCAAACCGATGTCATAGTTGTTGAAGATGGCCGTACCGTTCAGGAACGACGCACCGAGATTGGCGTATTGAACATTCGAATACGACGCGCTGATCGTTGCGTTTCCGATCGTGTAGGCCGCCGCGATGACGGCGTCCTGATAGGCTTGCGCGACCTGATAGGCCGAGTTCAGGGAAGAGGCCAGCAGATTGAAGCCGCTTGCATAGTTGGTGAACCATCCGTTACCTGGTGTCGACGTCGGGTGTTTGAAGTAATCGAATGCCGCGCCGATCTGAAGCGGACCGTGTGTGTAACCGACTCCAAGCGAATAGCCCGACGTCGAAGTGAAGTCGCCGGGCACGCCACCAAGGCTATATTCGGCGCCAAAGGAGAAGCCGTGGAAGTCCGGGCTCATGTAGCGCACCGAGTTGTTGAATCGCACGCTGTTACTGGTGTTGTCGAAATCTCCCGGATGCGCACTTGCCAGGTCGCCAACCGCTGCGGCACCGGCAAGAAACTCGGGGAAATACCACACCATGTCGTATTGACGGCCGACGGTGAGAGAACCGTAAGTGTCGCTGCTCAGTCCGACGAAAGCTTGTCGGCCAAACGCCGTGCCGCCCTGGGCAAGTTGTCCGTTATTCACGTTGATGCCGGACTCGAGCGTAAAAATCGCCTTGAGACCGCCTCCCAGATCTTCCTTGCCGGTCAGCCCCCAGCGACTGCCGTCGATACCGTCCAGCGAGTCCATGTAGACAGCTTTGCCGCCGCCTACGTTGGTCTGGTAATGAATACCGTTGTCGATCTCGCCATAGAGCGTGACGCTGCTTTGGCTATGCGCGACGGAACTGGCCAGTCCCATGAGCGAGCCGACAATGATTTCGATTTTTTTCGTTTTCATGAGATCTCCGCATTTCAAAGGCAATACAAAAGAACCGTTCACCTGACGTTCATCCATTCAGCGCGTGGTGCAGGTCAGGCCGAGAAGGATTTCTTGAGGCCGTTCTTCGTCAGGCCATAGCAAGCGCCCATCAGGGCCACGCAAGCCGCTGCAACGAGTATTGGCGCTGCTGCAACGCGAAACATCGCGTCGACGGCCCAGTTGTTCGCGTACAGGACGCCCGCGAGGTAAGTGCCGCCCGCGGCGCCGAGCCGACCGAATCCATAGGCCCATGCGACGCCCGGGGCGCGCAATTCCGGGCTATAGAAGAGCGTGCACAACGCGATCGTGCAGGTTTGTCCGCCGCTGATGCAAAAGCCGCAAAAGAAGATCGTCGTGAGTAAAGCGAGATGCGATGAGCCGATTGCCATGGAGATCGCGTACATTGACACGGCGCCGCCGACGTAGACCGCGGACAGAATTCTGTAAGGGCTCGTGCGATCCATGATGGGTCCCATCAGCAGACTGGCCACGATGCCGCCGATGATCACGGTGATGGTCGCCCAGACCACGAGCGCGGGTGGGAACGAGATGGACGCGAGAACGGTCGGCAGCCAGCTTTGCAGAAAATAGAAAGCGGCCAGGTTGATGGCGAATACGGCCCACAGCAGGAATGTCCCCACGCGGAATTGTGCGGAGAACAATCCGAGCACGCTTGCGTCCGCTGGCTTCTCATCGTGAGTGACCAGTTCGCTGCCCGATTGCAGTGTGAAATCGGGAAAGAGGCGCTTGGTTAAACGAAGCAATTCGGCCGGCTCCGCATTTGCCGACAGGTAGGCCACGGATTCCGGCAGCAGCGGGATAAGCAACACCGTCAAGCCCAGTGCCGCGAGCCCGCCCAGCCACAGTGGACCTTCCCAGCCAAACCGCGGGATCAAGGCGCTACTGCAGATGCCCGCGAAGATAAACCCCAGCGCATATCCCAGGTAGACGAGAATGACGAAAGTCGCACGGGTTCTCTTCGGGCTGAATTCCGAAACGAGGCCCACCGCGCAAGGCGTGGCCGCTCCGAGTCCGATGCCTGTGAGGAACCTCAAGGCGATCAGTTGCGGCACGCTGGTGGCAAAGACGGTCAGGACGGTGAACAGGCCGAAAGCAGCGGTTGCCACGAAAGCAATCTTCTTCGTGCCGAAGCGCCGGGTCGCGAACGGAATGCCGAAGTTGCCGATTAGTAGCCCGAAGAAAACTGCCGAAAAAATCGCGCCGAATACCGCCTTGGGCAGTTGCCATTCTTTCGCGAGAACGGGCACGATGAAGCTGATGACCTGGGTGTCGAAGCCATCGAACAGCATGAGCAGCGCACAGAAGGCGACGATGAAATACTGCCTCCTGCCGATTCTGCGACTGTCGACGACATCGTAGACGTTGATTTGCCGTATTTCCATATTGTTCTCCTTGCGTTAAAAGGAAGGGTTTACTCCGGGTATTACATTTTGTTTGCTGGTTTAAAGGTGGTGGCTCAGATGGTCGAGCATTAAGTTCCAGTAAAACGGGTTTCAAGAATCGATGATTAACATGACGAATATTTGATTAATTGCCGAGGCTGGTTGGTTATGCGAATGGAGCGGCGCTGCGGATTCAACGGACGACGACCGTGCCGTACGGGACAAGCCCCATACGCAGTGGTGCGGCGCTGTCGTCCGTCCGGCATTAGTATGAAAAAACTGTCTCGCTTGATTTATTATTTCGTCGCTCCGGATTTCATTGCGCTTGACGGAATCCGGGTCGCCTGGATCGTGAAGTCATTTTGATTGCACGGAGAAATATTGCCGCAGTTCAGGCAGCATTTCTTATTCTTGTGTTGCCGCAGTGGCGCTCCGTTCGGCAGATTGTGCGGTGAGAGCCGTCAATCGAAGCGCAATTCGCGGTCGGTGGCTCGCTGAACTTCGCGGTGCCGTCCACGTCGATCCGCGCGACGCAATCGTGGCTTTCGTCCGACTTGTGAGCCGCGTACGTGATGTGCCACAGATTGTGCACGAAGCACAATCGGGTCCGAACCGGACAGCACAGGCATCGACACTGTCGAAACGCTCACCCGCGAGCCCGGATTCCAGCTGTTCGGGAAGGCGAGGTCTGGCGCAATGAAAGTCGTGGCGGCATTCCAGCTTGGTATGGCGCGACTATGCCGGCTCATGCTTCGCATCGATTTCGCTACAATTTCAACATGTCGCTAAAATGCCGGATATGAACCGTTACGTTAGTCTTCCTGATTTTGCGGATCCCGACGCGATCGATCGGCCGGCGGTAGCGATGCGCATGCACGTCGACGAGCATGCTGCCGAAATCCCTGTTCACAAACATCTGAAGGGGCAACTGGTGCTGGCGTTGCACGGCGCCGTAACCTGTCGGGTCGCGGGCGCGTTCTGGATCGTCCCGCCGCAATGCGGCGTCTGGATTCCTGGCGAGATGCCGCACAGCAACCACGCCACGCCCAATGCCCGGCTTTGCTATCTGTTCGCAGAGCCCGGTATCGTCGACTTGCCGACGGATTGCTGCACGCTGTCCATTTCGCCGATGCTGCGGGAAATGATCCTGCATCTGGCCGACGCGCCTCCGGACCATGAGCAGGGCGGCCATACCGACCGGCTTGCGCGCGTGCTGTTGCATGAGCTGACGTTGATGCCGGTCGAGCGTCTTTATCTGCCGGTTACGGATCATCCGAGAATTCGGCAGATGGCGGACGCGTTGAACGCCAATCCCGGCGATCGCAGCACCGTCGCGCAATGGGCCAAACGTCTCGCCATGAGCGAGCGTTCGCTGGCAAGACTCGTCGTCAGCGAAACGGGACTGACCTTTGGCCGCTGGCGGCAGCAGTTGCAACTGCTCGTTGCGGTGCGCGAGCTTGCCGGCGGCGCTTCCGTGCAACGCGTGTCGGACGAACTCGGCTACGAGTCGGTAACCGCCTTCATCACCATGTTCAAGAAAGCGCTCGGGCATTCGCCAGGCCGCTACTTCGCCGCGCTGGCGCGCACGCAGTCGGGGGCGGTCCTCGCGTCGACGACTTCGACCGAGATGGACGACCGAGCGGATGGCCCAGCGGATGGGGTGGCCGATGTGTGAAGTCGCGCGCCTCTGCGTATCGATGAACGTGTGGCGCGAGCGGCCGCAATCATGCGGCCCGTTCCTTCCCGATGCCCGTCGTGATGGAACGCGCTTCGCGTTTCGACGCGCCTTTCGTCCATTTTCCCGCCAGTGACTCCGGGTCCTGCGCGCTAGGCCGCCCGCATCAAATAGAAATGCTGTAGATCACGCATTTCGCAGAAGAGACCGCAGCTGACACCGCTTCGGCGGCCCTGAATACGACCACACATTCTGCGGCATCCCCCGTAATCTTTGCGCACTCGCCACTGAATTCGCATTGCTTTTACGGAGTAGCAAGATGACCGACTTATCGACGGGGACACCCTCGATCCTTTCCCTGGGCCAGACGAAAGTTGACGACGACCCACTCGAAACAGCCGAATGGCTCGACGCGCTCGATGGCGTGGTCCGGCATGCAGGTGCCGAACGGGCGCAGTACCTGTTCGATCGGCTCGCGGCCCACGCTTCGTCCAACGGTATCGCAACGGCGCGCCTCAATATCACGCCATACGCGAATACACTTACCGTCGATCAGCAGCCCCCGTATCCCGGCGACTTCGATATCGAAGAAAAGCTTGCTGCCGCGCTGCGCTGGAATGCGCTGGCCATGGTGGTGCGGGCCAATCGTGCCTACGGTGAACTCGGCGGGCATATTGCCAGCTATGCGTCGGCGGCTGACCTGTTCGAAGTCGGCTTCAATCATTTCTTTCGTGGGCCGAATGATGCTCACGGTGGCGATCTCGTCTATTTTCAACCTCATTCCGCGCCGGGTGTTTACGCGCGGGCTTATCTCGAGGGCTTTCTCGACGAGACGCATCTCGAGCATTACCGACAGGAAATCACCGGTGCGGGCCTGTGTTCCTATCCGCATCCGTGGCTGATGCCGGACTTCTGGCAGTTCCCGACCGGCTCGATGGGTATCGGGCCGATCAACTCGATCTACCAGGCGCGTTTCATGCGTTATCTGCAGAACCGCGGACTGCAACGCACGGAAGGCCGAAAGGTGTGGGGCTATTTCGGCGATGGCGAAATGGACGAACCCGAGGCGATCGGCGCGCTTTCGCTGGCCGCGCGCGAGGGACTCGACAATCTCGTGTTCGTGATCAACTGCAATTTGCAGCGGCTCGACGGACCTGTGCGCAGCAATGGCCGCATCATCGACGAACTCGAAGCGCAGTTCACGGGGGCGGGCTGGAACGTCATCAAGGTGTTGTGGGGTTCGGACTGGGACGCCCTGTTCGCACGTGATCGCACGGGGGCGCTGTTGCGCGCGTTCGCGCACACCGTGGACGGCCAATTCCAGACTTTTTCCGCCAACGACGGCGCCTACAATCGCGAACGCTTTTTCGGTCAGAACGCCGAGCTGGCCGCGCTCGCCGCGCATCTGAGCAACGACGATATCGACAGCCTGCGGCGCGGCGGCCACGATGTGCGCAAATTGCACGCTGCGTACGAAAAGGCGTCGAAACACAGCGGGCAACCTACGGTCATTCTCGCGAAGACGATGAAGGGCTTCGGCATGGGCTCGATCGGCCAGGGGCGCATGACAACGCATCAGCAAAAAAAGCTCGACATTGACCAGTTGAAGGCGTTTCGCGACCGCTTTCGCCTGCCACTCTCCGACGACGATGTCGAACAACTCAAGTTCTACAAACCGGACGAAAGCAGTGCCGTCATGCAGTATCTGCACGCGCGCCGTGCGGCGCTGGGCGGCTACCTTCCCCGAAGGCGCACAGCGGCATCGCACGCGCCGGCCGTGCCCGCGATGTCGTCGTGGGGACGCTTCGCGCTCGACACCAACGACAAGGAAATGTCCACCACGATGGCATTCGTGCGCATGCTCGGCAACCTGTTGAAGGACGCCGAGCTGGGGCCGCGTGTGGTGCCCGTCGTCGCCGACGAGGCGCGCACCTTCGGCATGGCCAATCTGTTCCGGCAAGTCGGCATCTATTCTCCGCTCGGTCAACTGTACGAGCCGGAAGACATGGGTTCGATGCTCTATTACCGTGAGGATACGGGCGGCCAGATTCTGGAAGAAGGCATCTCCGAGGCGGGCGCGGTGTCGTCGTGGATTGCCGCGGCGACGTCTTACAGCGTGCACGATCTGACGATGCTGCCGTTTTATATCTACTACTCGATGTTCGGTTTCCAGCGTATCGGCGACCTGATCTGGGCGGCTGCCGACCAGCGCGCGCGCGGTTTCCTGATCGGCGCGACGGCCGGCAAGACGACGCTCGGTGGTGAAGGTCTGCAGCATCAAGACGGCACGAGCCACCTTGCGGCCTCGACGATACCGAACTGCCGTGCATACGATCCGGCCTTCGCGTACGAAGTGGCGATGATCGTCGACGAAGGCATGCAGGAGATGATCGCGCGTCAGCGCGACGTGTTTTACTACATGACGGTCACCAACGAAAACTACGCACAACGTCCGTTGACTGAAGCGGATGTCGATCGCGTCCGGCGCGGCGTGCTCAAGGGGATGTACGTGCTGGAGCCTGCGCAGGTCGAGATCGCGCAGGTGCAGTTGCTGGGCTCGGGCGCGATTCTCGGCGAAGTCCAGGCCGCGGCACGGATGTTGAAAGACGACTGGAATATCGACGCGGCCGCCTGGAGCGTGACGAGCTTTACCGAATTGCATCGCGACGGCGTGTCCGCGGAGCGCACGCAGCGGCTGCTGGAGCGCGGCGAGCCTCCGGTGCCGTACGTGACGGCGGCCCTGGGCGCCGCGCGTGGACCGGTGATCGCCGCGACCGACTATGTGCGCGCCGTGCCCGAACTGATCCGCGCGTACGTGCCGTCCCGCTATGTCGTGCTCGGCACCGACGGCTTCGGGCGCAGCGATACACGTGCGGCGTTGCGGGCGTTCTTCGAAGTGGACCGTGCGTCGATCGTGATCGCCGCGCTGAAAGCACTCGTCGACGACGGCCAGCAGGACCCGGACATCGTGCGTCGGGCGATCGACCGATACGGGCGAATCGGAAGCGGGCTGATCGAACCCTGGCTTGTCTAGAACCCGTTGACCGGTGCGCGCCATGAGAGCGGCGCGCGAATCGGCTGCTCGAAGGCTGCGCGCGTTCATCGGTCCATCGTGGGCAATCCGATCGAATCAAGTGCGTCCGGCCAGATGAAGAGGAGCGCCGACTGTTGAAACGCTTGCTGTTGGAGACGAATGTGCGGGTGACACGAATAGAAGTACCGGATATCGGCGATTACAAGAACATCCCGGTGATCGAAGTTCTGGTGGCAGTTGGACAACGCGTCGAACAGGAGCAGTCGCTCGTCGTGCTCGAGTCGGACAAGGCGACGATGGATGTGCCCAGTCCCACCGCTGGCGTGATCAAGGAGCTGAAGGTCGCGGTTGGCGAAACGGTGTCGCAAGGCACGCTGATCGCGCTGCTCGAAAACGACGGTGAG